>NZ_JAJFZL010000001.1:3174937-3809925 GCF_020733635.1 Nocardia spumae
TCGCCGACGGGCCTCCGCCGCTCGGTCCCGGCGCCGCGGCGGCGGACCGGCTGCTGGCGTTCTTCGATGCGATGACCTCGATGATGGCCGCGAATGTCGAGTTGATGGCCGCCGCCTACCGCAGCGTCCCCCCGCATCCGCGCACCTCCGAATTCCATTCCGCCTGGGCCACCCACATCACCTCGCTGTTGGAGGAGGCGCGGCCCGATCTCGACGCCGCGGCGGTCGGCGGGCTGCTGTTCGGGATCCTGGGCACCGACTACGCGGTCACGGCGGTGCGCGAGGGGGAGGCCGAGCGCTTGCGGCATGCGGTCCGCCAGCTGGTGGAGTCGGTGGTCACCCGGTGATCAGCGGTCCCGCGACCGCACCGGTGGTCGCGGGGGCGTCGGTGCCGGCCCGCGAGGCGGCGCGAAGGTTCACGATCCGGGTGTCGCGACCCAGCCGGCCACGATCACCAGTCCGGTGGGGCGATGCACGGCGAGGAATCCGAACGGGCGATCGAAGCTCACCGCGACCTCGATGCTGCGGGTGGGCTTCGGTGGCATGCCGGTGGGAGCCATGACGACGGCGCTGACCGCCGCGGCATCGAACCCCTCGGCGGTGAAGCGAGCGCGGACGTGCTGGCCGGCGCCGCTGAGCGCCAGCGGTGTGGGCGACAGTCCGGGAAATCGATTGCCGGTCGTGACGGTGGCGGTACGCAGCCCGAACAGCGCCGGGACCTCGAGGAGGTCGTGTGCCGACCGGATGTCGAACGGCGGCAACTGGACCCGTAGCGCGTCGCCGATCGCGGTCACCTCCCGGACGAGTAGACCGGGACCGGTGCTGGCGAGTGTGATCGGCCGGGTCTCGACCGATCCGTCGAGTGCGTCCAGGCCCGCGGCGAGCACCGTGGCGGGTGTCCCCGGCGCGGGTGCATCCGGGCCGAGCAGCAGATGCACATCGAGATCGGCGGCGCCGCGCACCACCACCCGGGTCATCGGTGTCTCGGCGGTCAGCAGCGCGGCATTGCCGAGCGCGGTGTCGTATCGCGCCAAGGCCGGTCCCCGATGGCCGCGCCAGGGGCCGGTGGCCGGCTCGAGGACGTCGGCGTAGAAGGCGCTGGTCCACGGTGTCCGCGCGACGACCGCGGTGGCCACGGCCAGTGCGGCGGATCCGTCGATCTCGACCGGAAATCGGTCGATGAGACCATCGGTGTGCCGCACCGCCCACTCGTCGAGATCGGCGCGGCCGCGCAGTGCGGCCACCGTCGCCGGAGGCAGTGAGCGAATCCAGTTGTCGTCCAACGCGATGCCGTCACGAACCCATACGCCGAGCGCGGTGCGGACCGCGTCGGCGCCCTCGATGCGCGCGAGGAGGGTGCGCGCGGCCGGATGCGCCGAATCCGCCGAAACTCCGGCCGCCGTGGCGAGTTCGGTGCGAGTCGGCTCGGCCGCGACCGGTGCGAGCAAGGCGAGCAGCGGCCATACGCCGCAGCCGGACAGGACGAAATCGCCGGAACCGGCGGCCGCGCACCATTTTCGGGTGAGGTCGTTGGCGGCCGCGACGTCGGGGGCCAGGCTGGGCTGCATAATCGCCGAGCCTAGTTGCGGCCGGTCCCGGGCACGGGGGAGAAGGTGCGCCCCTGCCCGGGTGTACGTGGGCGGCAGGGGCGCGGCCGGATCGGGCGATCCGGAGGATCGGCCGGGTGACCGATCTGTGGACGAGTCTTGTTCCTCAACCGCACTCGAGGTCCAGGGGGAGCGGTGTGGTCTGCGTCACCTCTGGCCGAAAGTGCGTTTTCGTGGCCGGAGGTGTTGAGGACCGCCGCCGGGATCTGTGACATCCTTCCGACGCGAACGCTCGCACGATATCGAGGAGGCAGGGATGGCTGGGGCCGGTACGGCTCGCCTGGCGGAGCTGAGCGCGGGACGCGCGACGGTGGAACAGGCCTGGCAGTTGTACGACAGCTTGCCCGCGGTCGCGGTGTCGGAGATCATCACCGGCCGCTGGACCGGCGCCGAGCTGGACACCGGACATCCCTGGGCCGGGGTGCTCGTGGAATCCGGCTGGTACGGAAAGCAATTCGACTCACCCGACGAGGTTCAGCCGCTGCTGTTCGCGGGTCCCGACGGGCAGGTGTTCGGGGTCGACCCGCGCCGCGTGCCGCTCGGTCTCGCGGGCTGGTTTCCGACGGCCGGATTCCGTGCGGCCCGGCGCATGCTGCCGGCGTTGCGCCCGCTGCTGCGGACCGGGCGCGGGCGTGCGCGCCTGCGCGATATCGAGTACCGCGGCAAGGTCGGTGCGGCGATGATCTACGACCACCTGCCGATCATCGACATCTTCCGGCGCGTGGACGACGACACTCTGCTCGGTGTGATGGATATGCGCGGTATGGACGACCCGTACTTCTTCGTCCTGCGTCGCGAGCGGGCCTGAGCCCGCTCAGTCGTCCTCGCCGGCCAGAATGGCGTCGAAGCGCGTATCCGCGGTATCGAGTTGGTCGAGGATGTGTTGCTTGACATGTGCGGCCAGCGGTGTGTCCGCCCGGGTGATCAGATCCCGGTAGACGCCGGTCAGGGGCCGGTATTTGGTCGCGAGCTTGTACATGACGGCTTGCTGGTCGGCATAGAGGATGCCCACACCGTTGTCGGTGAAGTCCGAGATCTTCACCACCCTGGCCCATGGGTCGCGTTCGAGTGACGCGGCGACATGTTCGCGGTACCGGATATGGCGGTCCTCGCCGGGTTCGCGGGCCGGGTTGGTCACCGCCGCGACAAGATTCGCCACTCGCGTGCCGAACTGCTCGCTCAGCAGCGCGAGGGCGGCCGCCGTCTGGTCATCGGGAGCGGCCGAGGGAACGGTGCCGTGCCGAGCGGCGAGTTCGGATGCGTGATCTTCGACGGCATCGTGCAGCAGACCCGCCAGTACGAGATCGGTGTCGTGGACCTCGTAGTGACTGACGATGCGGATGGCGACCCGCAGCAGATGATTGAGATACGGTTCGCGGCCGTAGGTGTCGTCGCGATGGAGATCGGCGGCGAAATCGAGTGCGGCCGAAACCCGTTCGGGATCGGGAAGTTTGCGTTCCGATTCCAGTAGTAGTCGCTGCCGCAGGCCGCTCTCGCCGTGCACATCGCTGAGCGTGTGCAACGGCATGGCCGCCAGGATTCCCGCCCCGATCGAGTTCATCGGCCCAATGTAGCGGGGCCGGGTGACAGCCCGGTGCCAACGGCAGGGGAGTCCGCGAGATATCAGTGCACGCCGCGGGGGCGGAACTGGATACTGATCCTCGGGCCCACCGGGCGGCGCGTCTTCGGTACGGCGTGTTCCCAGGTGCGCTGGCACGATCCGCCCATCACGATCAGATCGCCGTGGCCGAGGTGATACCGGATGCTCGCGCCACCGCCGCGTGGGCGCAGCAGCAGTGCGCGCGGGGCGCCGATCGAAACGATGGCGACCATGGTGTCGTGGGTGGCGCCGCGACCGCCGGTATCGCCGTGCCAGGCGACGCTGTCGTTACCGTCGCGGTAGTAGCACAGGCCCGCCGTCCGGAACGGTTCGCCCAGTTCGGGGCCGTAATGCTCGCTCAGCGCCGTGCGGGCCCGCGGCAGGATCGGATCCGGCCACGGCTCGTGTTCGCCGTAGGAGCGCAGCAGCCGCGGCACATCGACCACGCGGTCGTACATCGGGCGCCGATCGGTACGCCACGGCACCCGGGTGGCGAGGCGGTCGAACAGTTCGTCGGCGCCGCGCAGCCAGCCCGGCAACAGATCCACCCACGCGCCGTCGGTGAGCCCGGTCCGGCGAAGTCCGGTCAGCGTCCCCACCTCGACCTCGCCGAAGCCGTCGAGCAGCGATTGTTGCAGCGGTGCGGACATGCGTTCGAATCTACGTTCTATCGAACATATGTTCAAGCATCGGCCGGTGTGGGCGTGTGTGGCCCGCCGAGTGTCAGGACCTGCCGGTGAGGTGGGCGCGTACGAAATCGACCACCGCATCGGAGAATTCGTCGTTGACGTCACTGGCGGCCGTGTGTGCGGCGCCGGTGATCTCGACGTACTCCAGCTGCGGGACCAGGGCCCGGAAATCCGCGACACCCTGTTCGCTGACCACATCCGACAGTCGCCCCCGCACCAGCAGTACCGGGATGTCCAGGGCCCGCGCGGCGTCCTCGAGGTCGCTGGTCTGCAGTTCGATGTCCTCGGGGCGGCTCGACATCATCGCCGGATCCCAGTGCCAGTACCACCGGCCGTCCTCGCGCCGGCGGAGATTGCGGCGCAGACCGTCCGGATTGCGCGGGCGGGGGCGGTGTGGCAGATATTCCGCGACCGCGTCCGCGGCCTCGTCGAGTGAGGCGAACCCCTCGGGGTTGCCGCCGAGGAAGTTGAGCACGCGCTCGACCCCCTTGTGCTCGGGGCGCGGCACGACATCGACCAGTACGAGTCCGGCGATCCGCTCGTGTCCAGGTCGCGCGGTCGCCAGTAGGGCGGTCAGGCCGCCCATGCTCGCGCCGACCACGATGGCCGGCCGATCCAGTTCGGCGAGGATGCCGAGCAGATCGGCGGTCATCGCCTCGCGCGAATAGTCGCCGCCGGGTGCCCAGTCGCTCTCGCCGTGTCCGCGAGCGTCGAGCAGGATCGCGTGCATCCCCACCTTGGCCAGCGCGGCCCCGGACTCCTTCCAGGAGTGCCGGGTCTGACCGCCGCCGTGCAGGAAGACCGCCAGCGGGCCGTCGGCCGGTCCCCAGCTCTCCCCGGACAGGGTGATTCCGCCGTGGCCCCGGAAGGAGATCCGGCGAGGTTCGGTGAAGTCGGCTTCGTTGCTCACGCCTTCGAGCATCCCACATTCGGTTTACGCTGTATGAAATGGTCCGGTGACCGAGACGACCGGGCGGATCATGCGCGGACATCTTCGCAGGTGGCGGGGCTCACAGCGGGACCCCCGCCGCTGGGGGCGCCGGGCGCCGCTGCTAGGCTCTGGCATCGACAAGACATCCTTTAACGGACCGTCCGGCGAGGCGGGGAAGGAGGTCGGCATGGCTGTGCCCGAGGACCGGGCCGCCAGGTCGAGTGCTGCCGAATATTCGCAGCGGCACGACCCCGATTGGGTCGAGGCCGGCCGCGAGCTGCTGTCGGCGTCCGATGTCGGCCGCACGATCGCGCGCATGGCGCATCAGATCATCGAGAAGACCGCCCTGGATTCCGCCGATCCGGAGGCTGCCCGGGTGGTTCTCATCGGAATCCCGACCCGCGGCACCACGCTCGCGGCTCGGCTGACCGAGCGCATCGAGGAGTTCAGCGGGGTGCGACCCGCACTCGGTTCGCTGGATATCACCCTGTACCGCGACGATCTACGCAATCGCCCGCACCGTCCGCTCGAGCGGACCTCGGTGCCCGAGGGCGGTATCGACGACGCGCTGGTGGTCCTGGTCGACGACGTCCTGTTCTCCGGCCGCAGCGTCCGTTCCGCGCTGGACGGTCTGCGGGACCTGGGACGCCCGCGCGCGGTGCAGCTGGCGGTGCTGGTCGACCGCGGACATCGCGAACTGCCCATCCGCGCCGACTACGTCGGCAAGAACGTACCCACGTCCCGTAGCGAGGACGTCTCGGTGTTGCTGACCGAACACGACGGCCACGACGGGGTCTATCTACATCAGGGGGAGCAGCGGTGAGGCATCTGCTGTCGGTTACCGACCTCGACCGCGCCACCGCCACCGAACTGCTCGACGACGCACAGCGTTTCGAACAGGCGCTGCTCGGCCGCGAGGTGCGCAAACTGCCCACGTTGCGTGGGCGCACGGTGATGACGGTGTTCTTCGAGAATTCCACCCGCACCCGGGTCTCGTTCGAGGTCGCGGGCAAGTGGATGAGCGCCGACGTGATCAATGTCAGCGCGTCGAGTTCCTCGGTGTCCAAGGGGGAATCGCTGCGCGACACCGCGCTGACCCTGCACGCGGCCGGCGCCGACGCGCTGATCGTGCGGCATCCCGCCTCGGGTGCGGCCCATCAGATCGCCCGGTGGTTCGGTGAGCTGGACGCCGGAGCGGGTGGTTACACCGGCACCGGTCCGGCGGTGATCAACGCCGGTGACGGTATGCACGAACATCCCACTCAGGCGCTGCTGGACGCGCTGACCCTGCGTCAGCGTCTGGGCGATCTGGCCGGTAAGCGCGTCGTCATCGTCGGCGATATCCTGCACAGCCGCGTGGCTCGCTCGAACGCGTTCCTGCTCGACATCCTGGGTGCCGAGGTCGTGCTGGTCGCACCGCGCACGCTGTTGCCGGTCGGGGTCGAGCAGTGGCCGGTTCAGGTCTCGCATTCACTGGACGCGGCGCTGCCCGGCGCGGACGCGGTGATGATGCTGCGGGTGCAGGCCGAGCGGATGAACGGTGGCTTCTTCCCGTCGGCGCGCGAGTACTCGATCGCTTACGGGCTCAACGAGCGGCGCATGGCGCTGCTCGACAACGATGCCGTGGTCCTGCATCCGGGGCCGATGCTGCGCGGTATGGAAATCTCCGCGGCGGTGGCCGATTCGCCCCGGGCCGCGGTACTGCAGCAGGTCACCAATGGTGTGCACATGCGGATGGCGGTGCTGTTCCGGCTGCTCGTCGGCGCCGGGGAGGCGGTCGCGTGAGCGGGTCGGGGCCGATGGCGGCGGCGTATGTGATCACGCGAGTCCTCGCTCGTGTGTCTCGGCACCGCGTGCGTGGCTTTGGTTTCGATCGGGAAGGTGAGGGCGCGTGAGCGATCTGGTCATCCGAGGTGTTCGGCCCTACGGTGAGGGCGAGCCCGTGGACGTGCTGGTCCGTGACGGTGTCATCGTCGCGCTGGGCGCGGCGGATTCCGGTGCGGCCGCGGTCGACGGGGTGCCCGTCGCGGCGGACGCCGAGGTGCTCGACGCGGGCGGTCACATCCTGCTGCCCGGCTTCGTCGATCTGCACACCCATCTGCGCGAACCCGGTCGCGAGGATACCGAGACCATCGAATCGGGTTCGGCCGCAGCGGCATTGGGCGGCTACACCGCGGTGTTCGCGATGGCCAACACCGATCCGGTCGCCGATACGGCGGTGGTGACCGACCACGTGTGGCGGCGCGGGCGGGAGGTCGGCCTGGTCGACGTCCACCCGGTCGGCGCGGTGACGGTCGGGCTGGCGGGCAAGCAGCTGGCCGAGATGGGCACCATGGCCGCCGGTGAGGCGCGGGTGCGGGTCTTCTCCGACGACGGCAAATGCGTCTACGACCCGCTGATCATGCGGCGGGCGCTGGAGTACGCGAAATCGCTGGATGTGCTGATCGCCCAGCATGCCGAGGAGCCGCGGCTGACCGAGGGCGCGATCGCGCACGAGGGTCCGAACGCCGCCCGGCTGGGCCTGGCGGGCTGGCCGCGCGCGGCCGAGGAGTCGATCGTGGCGCGCGACGCACTGCTGGCCCGCGACGCCGGCGCTCGCGTGCACATCTGCCACGCCTCCACCGCCGGCACCGTCGAGCTGGTGAAATGGGCCAAGGGACAAGGAATTTCGATCACCGCCGAGGTGACCCCGCATCACTTGCTGCTCGACGACTCCCGGCTCGAGACCTACGACGCGGTGAACAAGGTCAACCCTCCGCTGCGTGAGGCCGGTGACGCCCAGGCGCTGCGCCGGGCGATCGCCGAGGGGGTGATCGACTGCGTCGCCACCGACCACGCGCCCCATGCCGAACAGGAGAAGTGCTGCGAGTTCGCCGCCGCCCGTCCGGGCATGCTCGGTCTGGAGACCGCGCTGTCGATCGTCGTGGAGACCTTGGTGGCTCCAGGACTGCTCGACTGGCGTGGTGTGGCGCGGGTGATGAGTGAGAATCCGGCCCGCATCGCCGGACTCGACGATCAGGGCCGCCCGATCGCGGTCGGTGAACCGGCCAACCTGACGCTGGTCGACCCGGATACCTCGTGGACGGTGCGGGCCACCGAACTCGCCAGCATCTCCGGCAATACCCCCTACGAGGCGATGACCCTGCCCGCCAAGGTCACCGCCACTGTGCTGCGCGGGCGGATCACCTCCCGCGACGGTAAGGCGAACACCGCCCTGGCGGGGAGAGTGGGACCGTAATGGAGCGAGCGCTGTGGGTGATCGGGCTGGCGGCCCTGTTCGTACTGCTGCTGTGGCTGATGTACCGATCGTGGGTCGAGCGGGCGCGCAAGCAGGCGTCCTCGGTCGGGGAGTTGCCGCGGGTGCCCGGCGATCTGGGTGCTCAGGTGCTCGAGCCGACCACCGGCCTCTATACGGGGACCACGCTCGCGCCGAGCTGGCAGAACCGGATCGTGGTCGGAGATCTGGGGTTCCGGGCCACGGCGGAGCTGACTCGATTCGAGCGGGGGATTCTGCTGGAGCGCGACGGTGCGGAGGTGATCTGGATTCCGCAGGAGTCGATCACCGCGGTCCGCACCGAACGTGGCCACGCGGGCAAGGTGATGACCGACAATGGTGTGCTGGTTATTCGCTGGAAACTGCCGACCGGAACCGAGGTGGATACCGGGTTCCGCGGTGACGACAAGACGGTGTATCCGGCCTGGACGGCCACATCCGCGACCGGGAAGTCCGGCGCGGCGACGGAAGACGAGGTGAACGAATGAGCGACCGCGCCGCGGTGATGGTGCTCGAGGACGGAAAGGTGTTCCGAGGCCGGCGGTTCGGCGCCGAGGGGCAGACGCTCGGCGAGGCGGTGTTCTGCACCGCGATGACGGGCTATCAGGAGACCCTGACCGACCCCAGTTACCACCGCCAGATCGTGGTGGCGACCGCCCCACAGATCGGCAACACCGGCTGGAACGACGAGGACGACGAATCCGGCCGGATCTGGGTGGCCGGCTACGCGGTGCGTGACCCCGCGAAGCGGGCCTCGAACTGGCGGGCCACGACCACTCTGCAGGAGGAGCTCGAACGCCAGCACGTGGTCGGGATCGCCGGGATCGACACCCGCGCGCTGGTGCGTCATCTGCGCACCCGCGGATCGATGAAGGCGGGCATCTTCAGCGGTGACGCCGCGGCCGCCTCGGCCGAGGAACTGCTGGGCCGGGTCGCCGATCAACCGTCGATGCTCGGCGCCGATCTGGCCCGGGAGGTGTCCACCGAGGGTCTGTACACCATCGAGCCCGTGGGTGAGCACCGGTTCACCGTGGTCGCCGTCGACCTCGGTATCAAGACCAACACGCCGCGCATGTTCGCCGAGCGTGGGATGCGGGTGCACGTGGTCCCGTCGGGGGTGACGCTGGACCGGATCAAGGAACTGAAGCCCGACGGCGTGTTCCTGTCCAACGGCCCCGGCGACCCGGCCACCCAGGACGGTGCGGTGGAACTCACCAAAGCCGTGCTGGGCGAAGGGCTTCCGTTGTTCGGAATCTGCTTCGGCAACCAGATCCTGGGCCGCGCGCTGGGCCTGGGCACCTACAAGATGAAGTTCGGCCACCGCGGTATCAATGTCCCGGTCGTCGACCACAGCACCGGCGCGATCTCGATCACCGCGCAGAACCACGGCTTCGCCCTCGAGGGGGAGGCGGGCCAGCGGTTCGACACCCCGTTCGGCGCCGCCGAGGTCAGCCACACCTGTGCCAACGACGGCACCGTCGAGGGCGTGCGCCTGGTGGACGGCCGCGCGTTCTCGGTGCAGTACCACCCGGAGGCCGCCGCCGGACCGCACGATGCCGCCTATCTGTTCGACCGCTTCGCGGGTTTGATGGAGGAAGCCTGATGCCACGTCGTAACGACCTGCACCACATCCTGGTGATCGGCTCGGGCCCGATCGTCATCGGACAGGCCTGCGAATTCGACTACTCCGGTACCCAGGCGTGCCGGGTGCTGCGGTCGGAGGGCCTGCGGGTTTCGCTGGTGAACTCCAACCCGGCCACGATCATGACCGACCCGGAATTCGCCGACTCCACCTACGTCGAGCCGATCACGTGGGAATTCGTCGAGAAGGTCATCGCCGCCCAGAAGGCAAAGGGCGTGCCGATCGATGCTGTTCTGGCCACCCTGGGGGGCCAGACGGCGCTGAACACCGCGGTCGCCCTGCACGAGAACGGCGTCCTCGACAAGTACGGCGTCGAACTGATCGGCGCCGACTTCGAGGCCATCCAGCGCGGTGAGGACCGGCAGAAGTTCAAGGACATCGTCGCCAAGGTCGGTGGCGAGTCCGCGCGGTCCAAGGTCTGCTACACCATGGACGAGGTCCGCGAGACCGTCGCCGAACTCGGCTTCCCGGTCGTCGTGCGGCCGTCGTTCACCATGGGTGGCCTGGGCTCCGGTATGGCCTACAACGACGATGATCTCGATCGCATCGCCGGCGGCGGACTGGCCGCCTCGCCGACCGCGAACGTCCTCATCGAGGAGTCCATCCTGGGCTGGAAGGAATACGAGCTCGAGCTGATGCGCGACGGCCGCGACAACGTGGTCATCGTCTGCTCGATCGAGAACGTGGACCCGATGGGCGTGCACACCGGTGACTCGGTGACCGTCGCCCCGGCCATGACCCTCACCGACCGCGAGTACCAGAAGATGCGCGATCTGGGTATCGCGATCCTGCGCGAGGTCGGCGTCGACACGGGCGGCTGCAACATCCAGTTCGCGGTCGATCCGCGCGACGGCCGCCTGATCGTCATCGAGATGAATCCGCGCGTCTCGCGGTCGTCGGCGCTGGCGTCGAAGGCGACCGGCTTCCCGATCGCGAAGATCGCGGCGAAGCTGGCGATCGGCTACACCCTCGACGAGATCGTCAACGACATCACCAAGGAGACCCCGGCCTGTTTCGAGCCGACCCTGGACTATGTCGTGGTCAAGGCGCCGCGATTCGCGTTCGAGAAGTTCCCGGGCGCCGACCCGACCCTGACCACCACGATGAAGTCCGTCGGTGAGGCGATGAGCCTGGGCCGCAACTTCTCCGAGGCCCTGGGCAAGGTGCTGCGCTCGCTCGAGACGAAGGCCACGGGCTTCTGGACCCAGCCCGACGGGCGCTGGACCGACACCGAGGAGATCCTCGCGGATCTGCGAGTGCCCACCGAGGGCCGGCTCTACCAGGTGGAGCGGGCGTTGCGGCTGGGTGCGAGCATCGAGAAGGTCGCCGACGCCTCCGGCATCGACCCGTGGTTCGTCGCGGAGATCGCCGGACTGGTCGAACTGCGCGAGGAGATCGCGCAGGCGCCGGTACTCGACGAGGCACTGCTGCGCTACGCCAAGTACAACGGCCTGTCCGATCGTCAGATCTCGGTGCTGCGGCCGGAGCTGGCCGGGGAGAACGGCGTTCGTGAGCTGCGGCACCGGCTCGGCATCCGGCCGGTGTACAAGACCGTGGACACCTGCGCGGCCGAATTCGAGGCCAAGACCCCGTACCACTACTCGACCTACGAACTCGATCCCGCCGCCGAGTCCGAGGTGGCCCCGCAGCCCGATCGCGAGAAGGTGATCATCCTCGGATCCGGTCCCAATCGCATCGGCCAGGGCATCGAATTCGACTACTCGTGTGTGCACGCGGCGCAGACGCTGTCGGAGGCCGGCTACGAGACCGTCATGGTCAACTGCAACCCGGAGACGGTGTCCACCGACTACGACACCGCCGATCGCCTCTACTTCGAGCCGCTGACCTTCGAGGACGTCCTCGAGGTGTACCACTCGGAATCGGAGTCGGGCCGGGTCGCCGGTGTGATCGTGCAGCTGGGCGGACAGACGCCGCTGGGTCTGGCGCAGCGGCTCACCGACGCCGGGGTGCCGGTGGTCGGAACTTCCGCGGAGGCGATCGACCTGGCCGAGGACCGCGGCGAATTCGGACGCGTGCTGGTCGCGGCCGGTCTGCCCGCGCCCAAGTACGGCACCGCCACGACATTCGAGCAGGCCAAGGAGATCGCGGCCGGAATCGGATATCCGGTGTTGGTCCGCCCGTCCTATGTGCTGGGCGGGCGCGGTATGGAGATCGTCTACGACGAGTCCTCACTCGAGGGCTACATCTCCCGCGCCACCGAACTGAGCCCCGAACATCCGGTGCTGGTCGACCGCTTCCTCGAAGACGCCATCGAGATCGACGTCGACGCCCTGTGCGACGGCGAGGAGGTCTACCTCGGCGGGGTCATGGAGCATATCGAGGAGGCCGGTATCCACTCCGGTGACTCGGCCTGCGCGCTGCCGCCGATCACCTTGGGGCGCAGCGATATCGAGTCGGTGCGCCGCTCGACCGCGGCGCTGGCCAAGGGCATCGGGGTCAAGGGCCTGCTGAACGTGCAGTACGCCCTCAAGGACGATGTGCTGTACGTGCTCGAGGCCAATCCGCGTGCCAGCCGGACGGTTCCGTTCGTATCCAAGGCCACCGGCGTGCAGCTGGCCAAGGCCGCCGCGCGGGTCATGCTGGGCACCAGCATCGCCCAGCTGCGCAAGGAGGGCATCCTGCCGGCCGAGGGCGACGGCGGGCACGCGCCGATGGACGCCCCGGTCGCGGTCAAGGAAGCGGTACTGCAGTTCCACCGCTTCCGCCGCCCGGACGGGACCGGTGTGGATTCGCTGCTCTCGCCGGAGATGAAGTCCACCGGTGAGGTGATGGGTATCGACACCGATTTCGGTACGGCCTTCGCCAAGAGTCAGTCCGCGGCCTACGGCTCGCTGCCGACCGAGGGCACGGTGTTCGTGTCGATAGCCAATCGTGACAAGCGCGCGATGGTCTTCCCGGTCAAGCGTCTGCACGATCTGGGATTCCGGATCCTGGCCACCGAGGGCACCGCGGAGATGTTGCGGCGCAACGGAATTCCGTGTGAACGAGTGCGCAAGCACTCGGAGCCGGAGCCGGCGGAGGGGCGCGAGGACACCGCGCCGACGCCGTCGATTGTCGATCAGATCAAGGACGGTGAGATCGACATCGTGTTCAACACGCCATACGGTAACTCCGGGCCCCGCGTCGACGGCTACGAAATTCGTACCGCGGCAGTGGGCGCCAATATTCCGTGCATCACCACGGTGCAGGGTGCGGCCGCGGCCGTACAGGGCATCGAAGCAACCATCAACGGCGGTATCGGGGTGCGCTCATTGCAGGAGCTGCACGCCGTATTGCGCGGCTGAGAGAGAGGGAGACCGTGGGAGCCATCGGTTTCGGTGCGGGAGTCCGGCCCCCGGGAGCGGGCCGGGCGGCGTCTCGGCGGACGCGAGGTTTCGTCGCCGGGGAGGTCGCGCCGCCCGGTGGCGGCGACATCCGCCGGATGCGCAAGGTCGGCGGCTACAGCACCGTCGGTTTCCGGGCGATTCCGCCGATGGGCCGGAAGCCGGCGCCGGATCCGGACGAGGTCGACGCCGAGGCGCTGACCGACGCGCTCCTGGCCCGCGCGGACGAGGTCCTCGCACGGGCCGACGAGGTCCTCGCCGGCGCCGAGGGGTGCCCGCCCGAGGGCGGCGACGACGCGCCTCCGCCGGCGCATTCGGGTGACGAGCTGGCGGGTGCCGGAGCGAGCCGGTGACGCCGTTCGGCGAACGACTGGCGCTGGCGATGGGCCGGTTGGGCCCGCTGTGCGCCGGCATCGATCCACATCCGCAACTCCTGCGCGCGTGGGGACTCGGTGAGAACGTCGAGGGCCTGAAACGGTTCGCGGACACCTGCGTCGAGGTATTCGCGGGCCGGGTGGCGCTGGTGAAGCCGCAGGTGGCGTTCTTCGAGGAGTACGGATCCGGCGGGATCGTCGTCCTCGAGGACATCATCGCCGCACTGCGGTCCGCCGGCACGCTGGTCCTGGCCGACGCCAAACGCGGGGATATCGGATCGACGATGGCCGCCTACACCCGCGCTTGGCTGGGTGACGGCCCGCTGGCCAGCGATGCGGTGACGGTATCGCCGTACCTCGGATTCGGCTCGCTGGCACCCGCGCTCGACGCCGTGCGGGCCGCCGGGCGCGGGGTGTTCGTCCTGGCCGCCACCTCCAATCCGGAGGCCGCCCAGCTGCAGCGCATCACCGCGCCCGACGGTCGCAGTGTCGCCCAGCTCATGATCGACGAGGCGGCCGCGTGCAACGCCGGGGCCGAGTACGGCTCGGTGGGCGTCGTGGTCGGCGCGACCCTCACCGAACCCGTGGATGTGAGCAAGCTCAACGGTCCGATCCTGATGCCCGGTGTGGGTGCGCAGGGCGGGGGACCGGAAACGATTCGCGCGTTGATCCCGGCCGGGCAGCTGGCCTCCGTGGTGCCCAACGTCTCGCGGGAGCTCCTCGATTGCGGTCCGTCGGTCGCCGCGATGCGTACGAAGATGCTCAAGCTCGCCGACGAGTTCGCCTTCCTGCAGTCCTGATCCTTCGCGCTCGAAGTCCCGGTCGCCACGCACTGCGTGGCGACCGTTCGGTTTGTGTCAGCGGCCCGTTCGCGCGCCGCGGATCCGTCGTGCGCGCATGGAGTTACACCCTCGTATTTTTCCGGCTCAGCGGCCATTCCGGGACCCGCTACGGGCCGTTCCAGTTCGTCGCCGACTCGTTGCGGACGGAGCCATCCGAGGCGACCGAAACGCGACACGCAGATGCGAAAATGTGCGACACGCGGAGAATTTTCAGAAAGTTCCAGGTCGCGCGATTACGGGTCGGTTACGGCCGCTTCCGGTCGGGTGCGATTCCCTCGCCGAACCCGGCGGGATCGCGAAAACCGCAGGCCACGGGCCTGCTTGTGGATTCGCTCACGTGGTCTCGGCCACCGGGCCGATTCCATGCTCCGACCGGCCCGGGAACGGCGCCGAATGCTCGAATCGGGCGCTGACCTGGGGGGTGGGTTCGCAATCGGCGAGCCGCGTGGGTACGGTCGCTGAGACCACCGGGTTACCGGAGGTAGATCTAGCAATGAACGATGAGACGGAGGAACCGTGGCCCTTCCCCAGCTGACTGACGAGCAGCGCGCCGCTGCTTTGGAGAAGGCGGCTGCCGCTCGCCGCGCTCGGGCAGAGCTCAAGGAGCGCTTGAAGCGTGGCGGCACTGACCTGAAGACGGTCCTGAAGGACGCCGAGACCGATGAGGTCCTCGGCAAGATGAAGGTATCCGCGCTGCTGGAGGCCCTGCCCAAGGTCGGCAAGGTCAAGGCGGCCGAGATCATGAGCGAGCTGGAGATCGCGCCGACCCGCCGACTGCGGGGCCTGGGCGACCGGCAGCGTAAGGCGCTGCTGGCGAAGTTCGACTTCGAAGCCTGATCCGAGGGTGGTCGAACACACTCAGAAGGGTCGGCTGGTTGTACTGGTCGGCCCCTCGGCCGTAGGCAAGTCCACCGTGGTCCGTTGTGTCCGGGAACGACTGCCGGAACTGGTTTTCAGTGTGTCGGCCACCACCCGGGCCCCTCGGCCCGGTGAGGTCGACGGCCGTGACTACCGGTTCGTGACCCGTGCCGACTTCGACGCCATGATCGAAGACGGCGAACTCCTCGAATGGGCCGATATCCACGGCGGCCTGCAACGGTCGGGAACCCCGGCCGCACCGGTGAAGGCGGCTCTCGCCGCCGGGAAACCGGTTCTGGTGGAAGTGGACCTCGCCGGCGCCCGCTCGGTACGAGCGGCGATGCCCGAGGCACTGCTGGTCTTTCTGGCCCCGCCCAGCTGGGACGAACTCGTCGCCCGGCTCACCGGCCGCGGTACCGAATCACCCGAGGTGATCGAGCGCAGGCTGGCCACCGCGCGGACCGAACTCGCCGCCTGTGACGAGTTCGACATCGTGATCGTGAACGACGACGTGACAACGGCATGTGAGCAGTTGGTATCGTTGTTCGTTAGCACAAAATCGAGATGAGCGCGGGCGATCCGCGCGCACGTCCCGAACCGCAACTCCCCATCGACCCGCAGGAGCCTCCTCAGTGAGCGACATCAAGACCGTGCCCGCCTACGACACCCCGGTCGGCCTCACCAACCCGCCGATCGACGAGTTGCTCGCGCGCACGTCGTCCAAGTACGCGCTGGTCATCTACGCCGCGAAGCGGGCGCGTCAGATCAACGACTACTACAACCAGCTCGGCGACGGCATCCTCGAGTACGTGGGTCCGCTGGTGGAGCCGGGTCTGCAGGAGAAGCCGCTGTCGGTGGCGATGCGCGAGATCCACTCGGACCTGCTGGAACACACCGAGGGCGAGTGACACCCCCGCCACGGTGCTCGCGACGGGCCCGGAGGCGGCGGCCCGCGTAACCCCGGAGGGCGCCGCGAGGACCGCCATCGGCGCAGTCGCCGCCCCTCCACCGGACGAAGAGGCTTGATTCAGATGCGAATCGTTGTCGGCGTGGGCGGCGGCATCGCCGCCTACAAGGCGTGCTCGCTGGTGCGCAAGTTCACCGAGACCGGGCACGATGTCCGGGTCATTCCCACCGAGTCCGCGCTGCAGTTCGTCGGTAAGGCCACCTTCGAGGCGCTGTCGGGCAATCCGGTGAACACCGGCGTCTTCGCCGATGTGCCCGAGGTGCCGCACGTACGCATCGGCCAGGAGGCCGATCTGGTGGTGATCGCGCCCGCGACCGCCGACCTGATGGCGCGCGCGGCGTCCGGCCGCGCCGACGACCTGCTCACCGCCACGCTGCTCACCGCGCGATGTCCGGTGTTGTTCGCTCCCGCCATGCACACCGAGATGTGGGAGCATCCCGCCACGAAGGCCAATGTCGCCGCGCTACGCGCGCACGGCTCCACCGTGATGGAGCCGGCCTCCGGGCGCCTGACCGGTGCCGATACCGGCCCGGGCCGGCTGCCGGAGCCCGAGGAGATCTTCACGCTGGCCTCGCTGCTGCTCGAACGCGCCGATGCGCTGCCCCGCGATCTCGAGGGCCGCCGGGTCGTCGTCTCCGCCGGTGGCACCCGTGAACCCCTGGACCCGGTTCGTTTCCTGGGTAATCGGAGCTCCGGGAAGCAGGGCTACGCGATGGCCCGGGTGGCGGCCCAGCGGGGCGCCCAGGTCGTGCTGATCGCCGGTAACACCATCGGCCTGGAGCCGCCGGCCTCGGTCGAGGTCGTGCACGTGACGACCGCGGAACAGATGGGTACAGCGGTCGACAAACACTCCGTCGGCGCCGACGCGGTCATCATGGCCGCCGCGGTCGCCGATTTCCGGCCGTCCAATGTGGCCGCGGCGAAGATCAAGAAGGGCGCGAACGAGCCGAACTCGATCGAGTTGACCAAGAATCGCGACATCCTCGCCGGACTGGTGCAGGCACGTCGCGACGGGCAACTCGCCGAGACCGCAATCGTCGGTTTCGCCGCCGAGACCGGCGACGAGCACGGTGATGTGCTGACCCACGCCAGGGCGAAACTGGCCCGCAAGGGTTGTGATCTGTTGGTGGTCAACGCCGTCGGCGACGGCAAAGCGTTCGAGGTCGACAACAACGACGGCTGGCTGCTCGGCGCCGACGGCACCGAACAATCGCTGGATCACGGTTCCAAAGCATTGCTGGCGAGCCGGGTGCTCGACGCGCTCGGACCGCTGTTGCGCTGAGCCGCAACCGTTTTCCGTCGCGGTGGGGATGCCGCGGCCCGCTCAGCGGAAGGATATCCGCGGCCGGTGCCGCACTGGGCCCGGCGGGCAAGTACCCCGGGTGGCGGTCTGCGGCCCAACCGTGGGAATGTTTGGAATAGTGTGAGGTAAAGGGTTGTGCGGTGACGCGATGCCGCTACTGTCGCATCCCGACATGAGAAACCCGTTGAGGGAGAGGGAACAACTGTGCGCACGTCCGGTAGCCGGCTATTCACGAGTGAGTCCGTCACAGAGGGTCACCCGGACAAGATCTGTGACGCGATCAGCGATTCCATCCTCGACGCCCTGCTCTCGCAGGACCCGCACAGCCGGGTCGCGGTCGAGACCCTGGTGACCACCGGTCAGGTGCATGTGGCCGGTGAGGTGACCACCGAGGCCTACGCCGATATCCCCACCATCGTGCGCGAGAAGGTGCTCGAGATCGGGTACGACTCCTCGGCGAAGGGCTTCGACGGCGCGTCCTGCGGCGTCAACGTCGCGATCGGCGCCCAGTCGCCCGATATCGCCCAGGGTGTGGACCATTCCCATGAGGCCCGCGTCGGTGGGTCCGACGACGAGATCGAACGTCAGGGTGCCGGCGACCAGGGTCTGATGTTCGGATACGCCACCAAGGAGACCCCCGAGCTGATGCCGCTGCCGATCGCGCTGGCGCATCGGCTGTCGCGGCGGCTGACCGAGGTCCGCAAGTCCGGCGTGCTGCCCTATCTGCGTCCCGACGGCAAGACCCAGGTCACCATCGAATACGAGGGTGACCGGCCGGTCCGGCTCGACACGGTGGTGCTGTCGACCCAGCACGCCGCCGATATCGACCTCGACAACCTGCTGGCTCCCGATATCCGGGAGAAGGTCGTGGACTCGGTCCTGGCCGATCTGGAGCTGCCCAACCCGCTCGACACCTCCGATATCCGCCTGCTCGTCAACCCGACCGGCAAGTTCGTGCTCGGGGGCCCGATGGGTGATGCGGGTCTGACCGGTCGCAAGATCATCGTCGACACCTACGGCGGTATGGCCCGCCACGGTGGCGGCGCGTTCTCCGGTAAGGATCCGTCGAAGGTGGACCGCTCGGCCGCCTACGCCATGCGCTGGGTCGCCAAGAATGTGGTCGCGGCCGAACTCGCGGAACGGGTCGAGGTCCAGGTCGCGTACGCGATCGGCAAGGCCGCGCCGGTGGGGCTGTTCGTCGAGACCTTCGGTACCGAGAAGGTCGATCCGGACCGCATCTCGAAGGCGATCAGCGAGGTCTTCGATCTGCGCCCGGGCGCCATCATCCGCGATCTGGACCTGCTGCGGCCGATCTACGCGCCGACCGCCGCCTACGGTCACTTCGGCCGCACCGATGTGGACCTGCCCTGGGAGCGCACCGACCGCGCCGACAAGTTGCGCGCGGCCGCCGGTCTCTGAGCCGGTCCGCGCCTGCCTTGGCGGAAGCGGCGAGCCTGACGGCGTCCTCCGTCGCGACGGAGGACGCCGGGTGCGTGCCCGGACCTTCGCCGTCACCGGCATTGTCCGCGGAATCCCCTGTGGGAGCGGCTGCTTCGCCGGAATCGCAGGAGGCCGAGGCGGCGGACCCGCAACTGCCCGGCCGATCGGACCCCGCGTCGCGTGCGGGTTCGGCGCCGAGCGGTCACGTCCGGCTCGACAAGCCGATCGCGCGGGTGCTGCCGCTGCTCGAACCAGCCCATCTGGACCGTGATTTCGACTACGCGGTACCGGCGGAGATGGACGAGCTCGCCCAGCCCGGTGTCCGAGTTCGGGTCCGGTTCTCCGGGCGGCTCGTCGACGGCTACATTCTCGAACGGCTCACGCGCAGTGCGCATTCCGGAAAGATCGTGCCGCTGCAGCGGGTGATCTCCGGCGAGCGGGTGCTGACGCCGGAGATCGCGCGCGTGGTGTCCGCGGTGGCCGCCCGCTACGCCGGCACCCGGGCCGACGTGCTGCGGCTGGCGATTCCACCGCGTCATGCGCGCACCGAAGCGGCCGAGGCCGAACCGGTTGTGCTGCCGGAGATTCCGGAAGACTTCCCGGATTGGTCGGGATATGTGCACGGCGGATCCTTCCTGTCCGCGCTGCGGCGGGGGAGTGGGCCGCGCGCAGCCTGGCAGGCGCTGCCGGGTGAGGACTGGGCCCGCCGGCTGGCGGAACTGGCGGCTACGACGGTCGCGGGTGGTCGCAGCGCGATCATCATGGTTCCCGATCAACGCGATCTGGACCGGGTGGTGGCCGAATGCGCTGTGCTGGTGGGCGATGCGGTTGTCGGACTGTCGGCCGGGCTGGGGCCGGCCGCGCGGTATCGGCGTTGGCTCGCGGCGTTGCGCGGCGTGGCGCGGGTGGTGGTCGGCACGCGCAGCGCGGTCTTCGCGCCTGCGCGCGATCTGGGGTTGATCGCGGTGTGGGACGACGGTGACGACACCTACGCCGAGCCGCGCGCCCCGTATCCGCATGCCCGCGAGGTCGCCATGCTGCGCGCGCACGAGACAGGGGCGGCGTTCGTGGTGGCCGGATTCGCGCGTACCGCGGAAGCGCAGGCGGTCGTCGAATCCGGGTGGGCCCACGATCTGATCGCCGATCGGCAGACGTTGCGTGCCGCGACCCCGCGCATCCACGCACCCGGCGACAGCGATATCGCCCTGGAGCGCGATCCGATGGCCCGCGCGATCCGGATTCCCGGTACCGCCTTCGCCGCGGCGCGCCGCGCCTTGGCTGCCGGCGAACCGGTGTTGGTGCAGGTTCCCCGGCGCGGATATGTTCCGGCGCTGGCGTGTGCGAAATGCCGCACACCCGCCCGCTGCCGCCACTGCAACGGTCCGTTGACACTACCGGAGACCGGGGCGTGGGGACGGCGAGATACGAAGGGGGACAACGCCGGACGCGAAGGCGGTTCGGGAATTCCGCTGGGAAGCCGGGCCTCCGGCGAGACGGCCGCGAGCCCGAGTTGTCGCTGGTGTGGAAAGGTGGAACCGGCCTTCCGCTGCGGCAGTTGCGGATCCCGGGTGCTGCGCGCGGTGGTGATCGGTGCCCAGCGGACCGCCGAGGAGCTGGGCCGGGCCTTTCCCGATGTGCCGATCCGAGGCTCCGGCGGCTCGGCGGTCCTGGATTCGGTGCCCGAGGGACCCCAGGTGGTGGTCGCGACGATCGGCGCCGAACCGCCGGTACCGGGCGGTTACGGGGTCGCACTCCTGCTCGACGGCTGGGCGCTGCTGGGCCGTGCGGATCTACGTGCGGCCGAGGACGCGCTACGGCGCTGGATGTCGGCGGCCACCCTCGTCCGCGCCGCCGGTGAGGTGCTGGTCATGGCCGAGCCGTCACTGCCGACCGTGCAGGCCCTGGTGCGCTGGGATCCGATCGGCCATGCTCGCCACGAGCTGGCCGCCCGCGTCGAGGTGCGTTTCCCGCCCGCGGTCCGGCTGGCCGCCGTCGACGGCACCACCTCGACCATCGGCGAATTGCTCGGTGAGACAGTGCTTCCCGACGGAGTGGAGGTCCTGGGCCCGGTGCCGCTGCCGCCGGGCGCCCGCACACCTTTCTCCGGGGACGCCGCGCCCGCGGAGGTCGAACGCATGATTCTGCGCGTCGACCGACACCAGGGATCGGTGCTGTCGCGATCCCTGGCCGACGCCCTGACCATCCGCAGCAGCCATCGCTCGGACGGTCCGCTGCGGGTTCAGATCGATCCGGTCGACATCGGGTAGTGGCGCCCTCGGTCAGCCGAACGCGCCCAGGTTGCGCGTGACCCAGTCCGCGAACGTGGTCGCCGGCCGGCCGAGGACAGTGGTCACATCGGTACCCGGCACCTGTTCGGCAGGCAGCGGTTCGCCGAGGATGTCGAGGGTGCCGTCGGCGACGGCCGGGGGCATGAAACGCAGCAGGTTCTCCCGGGCCTGCGACCGGGTGAGCTCGACCAGCCGCAGTGGCCGTCCCAGTGCCTGTGCGAGGGTATCCACTTGTGCGCGCGGCGTGATCGCGGCGGGACCGGTCAGTTCGTAGACGTGCCGGGTGTGGCCGTCCCGGCTCAGCGCGGCGGCCGCCACCGCCGCGATATCGGCCGGGTCGATCGTCGGCAGCGCGATATCGGCGAAGGGTGCGAAGACCGTGTCCTGGTCGCGGACGCTGTCTCCCCACGCCAGGGTGTTGGAGAAGAATCCGGTCGGCCGCAGAATCGTCCATTCCAGGCCCGACTCCCGCAGCGCCCGTTCGAATGTCGCCCCGCGGGCGTGGGACTCGAGATCCGGGCGGGTGCCGGCGACCTGTGAGGACAACAGCACCACCCGCTCGACGCCGGCGCGGCGCACCGCCTCCAGGTAGTGGGCCGGATCCGGTCCGGTCACCAGCTGCGGTCCGGTGAACAGCAGAAACAGTGCCTCGGCTCCCTCGACTGCGGTCGCCAGCTGCTGTGGATCGGCGAGATCGGCACGGCGATGCGCCACCGCGTCGGGTACCTCGGCGATGCCGCGGGATACGGCGAGTACCTTCTCGTCGGCCTCGGTGAGGGACCGGACCAGAACACGCCCGATGGTGCCGGTGGCGCCGGTGATTGCGATCATTGCGAACTCCTGAGTTAGTTGACTGACTGAATCGACAGTAGAGGAGTGCGCCCCGGATGTCTATAGTGAGTTGTATGACTAACTCAGGTGCGGACGTTCGGCCCGGTAAGCGGGACCGGCTGGCGACGGCGGCCGCGGAGGTCTTCCATCGGCAAGGGGTGGAGAAGTCCACGATCGCGGATATCGCCCAGGCTGCCGAGGTGCCGGTCGGCAACGTCTACTACTACTTCAAAACCAAGGATCAGTTGATCCGGGCCGCGATCGGAGCCCATGCGCGGACCCTCGATCTCTTTCTCGCCGAACTCGATCGCGAATCCACCCCCGCGGCTCGCCTGCGGGCGCTTGTTCGGTCCTGGGTGGATCAGCGTGAGGTGGCGGCCCGATTCGGTTGTCCCTCCGGGACGCTCGCCGCAGAACTCGACAAGCGCGACGACGGCGTGGAACGGGAGCTCGCGGAGGTGATGGGGGTGCTGCTGGACTGGGCGCAGCGGCAGTTCGAGGCGCTGGGGCGCGCCGACGCGCGCGAACTGGCCGTCGCCCTGATCGCCGCGTATCAGGGTATTTCCCTGCTCGCCAATACCTTTCGCGATCCGGAGCTGATGGAGATCGAAGGCGCTCGATTGGAACGTTGGATCGATTCCCTCGCCGCGTGAGGGCGCCTCGGGTCCGCCGCCGACGAACGCCCGCTCGGTACTCGCCGCCGGGCAAATTCGACGGTCGGCGCGGGCTGCCCGCCGCGCCGCTCCGGTGCGCGGCCGCTGATCGGGGCCACCTGTCGAACCGACGGTGATCGTCGCGTCGGCAGCGCGGAACGCCCTGATGTCCGCTGGTGGGCGCCATGGCCGGCGGCCTGCCGGTGCAGCGGGGAGCGAACGTGGCGAGTCCCATACTTGTCAAAGATGCATTGCCGATATATCGTTGATTGCGTCAACGTAAGACAACGCCTGAGGAGGCACATCATGGAAAGCATGGAGAACATGGACCGATTCGGTCGCGGACGTCGTCGCGGACCCCGGCCGGATCCACACGAGCGCGGTGGGCGCGAACAGTTCCGCCGTCATCCGCGTGGTCCGCACGGTTTCGGCCCCTTCGGTCCGGATTTCGGACCGGGATTCGGTCCCGGTGGGCACGTGGGCCGGGGACGCGGCCGCGGTGGCCGCGGCCGGCGCGGCGATGTCCGCGCGGCGATCCTGCTACTGGTGCAGGAGCGCCCGATGCACGGATACGAGCTGATTCAGCGGATCCGCGAGCGTAGCGACGACATCTGGCGTCCCAGCCCCGGATCGATCTACCCGGCACTGTCCCAGCTCGAGGACGAGGGGCTGGTCATCATCGAGAAGGTGTCGGGCCGGAAGACCGCCAAGCTCACCCAGGCCGGCACCGAATACGTGCGCGATCACCGCGACGAGCTCGGTGATCCCTGGCAGGACGTTCGTGAGGGCGTCGGCGATCAGGCGCTCGATCTGCGCGAGCTGGTCGGGCAGCTGATGGGCGCGGTCGCCCAGGTGGCCCGTGCCGGTACACCCGAGCAGGCCGGTAAGGCGGCGGAGGTCCTCACCGAGGCCCGGCGATCGATCTACCGAATTCTCGCCGACGACGACACCACTGCGGCCGAGTGAGGCGGAATCCGTGTCCCGCCACATATCTCGGCCCGCGCGGCGCAAAATGGGAAAATGGGACAATGGCGGCATCATCTCGGCGTTCGCGGCTGCGCGTGGCGTAGCACGCTCGCGGCGGCGGCGTTGTGCGGGGCGGTTTTCGGTGGCAGCACACCCGGCTGGGCCGAACCGCCCGCATCCCCGCCGGACACCAACCCCGTGGTGGTTCCGACCGAATGGGCGCCGCCGCAGTCCGAGCATCTGGCGGCCTCGCAGTATCTGAAGGCGCATCCCGACGCCACCCCGTGGGGCACCAACGACTTCACCTGCCGGCCCTCCGCGCGGCATCCGCGTCCGGTCGTCCTCGCGCACGGCACCGACGCCACCGCCTACACCGATTGGGCGGGCATCGCCCCGCAACTCGTCGCCGCGGGATTCTGTGTCTTCGCCCCCGACTACGGCGGCAAACCGGGGGCGACCAGCTACGGCACCGAGGATCTGTGGGCATCGGCGCGCCAGTTCGGCGCCTTCGTCGATCGGGTGCTCGACGCCACCGGCGCCCGCCGGGTCGATCTGGTCGGATTTTCCCAGGGCGCCAACATCACTCGCTACTACATCAACAAACTCGGGGGCGCCCCGAAGGTCGGCCAATGGATCGGCCTGGCCTCGCCGACCTACGGGGGCGTGATGTACGGGCTGGTGCCGCTCGCCGAGGCCGTGCCCGGATTGTGGGACGCCTACCGGCAGGTCACCTCACTGGCCGCCATCCAGCAGGCACAGGGCTCGCCGTTCATGCTCGACCTCAACGCCGGCGGCGACACCGTGCCCGGTGTGCGATACACCACCCTCGGTAGCCGGGTCGACGAGATGATCCAGCCGTTCGGCGATATCGCGCTGAGAGGTCCGGGCGCCCGCAACATCGTGCTGCAGGATCAGTGCCCGATCGACCTGACCGGGCATTTCCACCTGGTGTACGACCCGTACGTCCAGCAGGTGCTGCTCACCCTCCTGGATCCGGTCGGCGCGCCACTGCCACGCTGCGCCTACGTGCCGCTGGGCACCGGAATCGGCGAAGTGATCCTGGGGGCGCATTCCTGACGAAGCGGATTTCGCCACGCCCGTAAACTGGGGCGACCCCTTGTCGTCTCGCCCGGGAGTATGCCTGTGACAATCCAGCCCGTTCGCCTGTTCGGCGACCCCGTCCTGCGTGCCCGCGCGGATGAGGTCGGGTCCTTCGACCGTGAACTCGAGCAGCTGGTCACCGACCTCACCGACACCATGTACGCCAGCCGCGGAGTCGGGATGGCCGCACCGCAGATCGGCGTCGGGCTACGGGTGTTCGTCTACGACACCGGTGAGGCCGCGGGCCATGTGGTCAACCCGGTCTTCGAGGTCGTGGGTGCCGATGAGCAGACCGGACCGGAGGGTTGCCTGTCGATTCCCGGGCTGCGCTACGACGTCACCCGGGCCGAGCAGGTGATCGCCCGGGGAGTCGATATCCAGGGTGCCCCGGTGGAATTCGCGGCCGACGGCCTGCTGGCTCGCTGCGTCCAGCACGAAACCGACCATCTCGACGGTGTCCTGTATCTGCAGCGCCTGGAACCGGCGACGCGGAAGCAGGCCATGCGCGCCGTGCGCGAATCGGACTGGTTCACCGCCGGTAAGACGGTGATGTCGGCGGCGGAGGTCGCCGGCAGCCGCGCCGATGCCGGGCGGGGCGAGTAGATGCGACTGGTCTTCGCGGGTACTCCCGAACCGGCGGTGCCGTCGCTGCGGCGGCTGATCGAATCGCCCCGGCACGAGGTTGTGGCTGTGGTGACTCGCCCGGACGCGGTCGCGGGCCGCGGGCGCAAGGTGACTCGCTCGCCGATCGGCCGGCTGGCCGACGAGTACGGCATACCGGTGCTGACCCCGCGGAAGCCGTCCGAGCCGGAATTCGTTGCGGCGCTGACGGAATTGGCGCCCGACTGCTGCCCGGTGGTGGCATACGGCGCGCTGCTGCCGCCCGCGGTGCTCGACATTCCGGTGCACGGCTGGGTCAATCTGCACTTCTCCCTGCTGCCGGCGTGGCGTGGCGCCGCACCGGTTCAGGCGGCGGTACTGGCCGGTGACGAGATCACCGGGGCGTCGACCTTCCGCATCGAGACCGGACTCGACACCGGGCCGGTCTACGGTGTGGTCACCGAGCGGATCGGCGTCGGCGATACCGCGGGTGCCCTGCTGGATCGGCTGGCAGTGTCGGGTGCTCAACTGCTGGAATCGACCATCGACGGGATCGAAGACCGCACTGTGCAGGCGGTACCCCAGTCCGGTGAGGGAGTCTCCTACGCTCCCAAGATCGAGGCCGACGAAGGGCATATCCGCTGGGATCAGCCGGCACTGGCGATCGGTCGCCGGATTCGCGCGGTCACGCCCGCGCCCGGAGCCTGGACCGAGATCGCGGGTAAGCGGCTCAAGGTCGGCCCCGTCGAACTGGTCGAGGAGCAGTTGCCGGCGCGGGTGATCGAGGTGCGTAAATCCGGGGTCCTCATCGGCACCGCTACCACCGCGGTTCGGCTGGACCAGGTTCAACCACAGGGCAAACGCATGATGTCGGCCTTGGATTGGGCCCGTGGCGCGCGCCTGGAGCCCGGCTCGGTGGTCGAATGACCGGCCGACGCGAACAGGGTGGTGGCGCCCGGTCGGGCCGGGGACGCCGGGACGGCGATGCCGGCCGCACCACCGGAGGCGATGCGGGCCGGCGCGAGGTACGCCGCAAGACCGAACAGGGCGGCGCCGGCCGGCGTTCCGACGAGGTGCCGGGACGCGGGGCCGGTGATCGTGAGAACAGTGGTTCGCGCCGTTCCGGTGGACGTGGCGGCTCGAACGCGGAGCGCCGGAGCGGGCGTTCGGGTGCCGTCCGCGGCTCCGATGCCCGGCGTCCCGGTGGTGCTCGCGGCGGCGCGGGGGACAAGGGGCGGCGGACCGGCTCGGCCGATGTCCCGCGTTCGGTCGCCCGAGATGTGCTGCGAGCCGTTCGGGAACGCGACGCCTACGCGAACCTGGTGCTGCCCGGACTGTTGCGTGAGTACGGATTGTCCGGGCGGGACGCGGCGTTCGCGACCGAGCTCGCCTACGGCGCCTGCCGGGCGCTGGGTGTGCTGGATGCCGTGATCGCCGACTGTGCCGGGCGGCCGCTCGACGAGATCGACGGCCCGCTGCTGGATGTGTTGCGACTGGGCGTGTACCAGCTGCTGCGGACCAGGGTGGGCTCGCATGCCGCCGTGGATACTTCGGTGGACCTGGTTAGGGCCGAATTCGGCAGCGGCAGGGCCGGTTTCGTCAATGCGGTGCTACGCCGCGCGGCGGCCCGGTCGCCGGAGCAGTGGGTCGAGGCCCTGGCGCCGACGGATCCGGTGGGCCATGCGGCGTTCGAGTACGGGCAT
This sequence comes from Nocardia spumae, assembly GCF_020733635.1. Taxonomy (NCBI): domain Bacteria; kingdom Bacillati; phylum Actinomycetota; class Actinomycetes; order Mycobacteriales; family Nocardiaceae; genus Nocardia; species Nocardia spumae. The sequence goes on from NZ_JAJFZL010000001.1 coordinate 3,201,951, forward strand.
CCGGTCTGGATCGCGCAGGCCTTCGCCGATGCGCTCGGCGCCCGGGCCGGGGAGCTGGCCGATCTGCTCGCCGCCGATGACCAACGGCCGGTAGTCCACTTGGTAGCCCGGCCCGGCGATATCACCGCCGAGGAATTGGCCCTGGTCAGTGGTGGTGAAGAAGGTCGGTGGTCACCGTATGCGGTGTATCTCGACGGCGGGGATCCGGCGCAGCTGGAACCGGTGCGCGAGGGTATGGCCGCCGTGCAGGACGAGGGCAGTCAGCTGGTCGCGCTGTCGCTGACCCGGGCGCCGCTGCTCGGCGCGGATACCGGGCGCTGGCTGGATCTGTGTGCCGGGCCGGGCGGTAAAGCCGCGCTGCTGGGTGCCCTGGCCGATATCGACGGCTACCGGGTCGATGCCGTGGAACCGGCCGACCATCGTGCCGAACTGGTCCGCAAGGCGACCCGCGGCCTGCCGGTGACGGTGCATGTCACCGACGGCCGCGACAGCGGCCTGGCTCCGGGCTACGACCGCATCCTGGTCGACGCGCCGTGTACCGGACTGGGTGCCCTGCGCCGCCGCCCGGAGTCGCGGTGGCGGCGGACCCCCGCCGACGTGCGGGAGCTCGCTGTCCTGCAACGCGAATTGCTCACCGCCGCATGGGAACTGTTGCGGCCGGGCGGTGTGGTGCTGTACTCGACGTGTTCCCCGCACCTGCCCGAAACGGTCGCGGTGGTCGCCGATCTCGTCCGGCGTACCGACGCCGAACAGCTCGATACCCGCGAACTGCTCCCCGGGGTCACCGATATCGGTGACGGCCCCGGGGCGCAGCTGTGGCCGCATCGGCACGGCACGGACGCGATGTTCATGGCCGCGCTGCGCAAACCGCGCTGATCGGTCCGGTTATCCGGTCAGGACGGCGCCGACGAGTGCGATCGAGGCGACCCACACCGTCGACAGCAGCGCCAGCACCAGTGGCCGGGGACCGACTCGGCGCAGCGCGGCCACTCGGACCCCGGCGCCGAGTGCGAACATCGCTGCCGTCAGCAGCGCGGTCTGCAGCACCTTCGCCACATCGAGCACCGATTCGGGCAGCACTCCGGTGGTGCGCAGCGCCGCGCACCCCAGGAATGCGACCACGAACAGCGGGATCAGCGGTGGCCGCTGGGGACCGCCCTCGGCGTCGTCGCGCCGCCGGACCTGCCATCCGATGACCGCCAGGACGGGCGCAAGCAATACCACGCGGGCCAGTTTGACCACCACCGCGACCGTGAGCGCCGTACCGCCGATCGCTCCACCCGTGGCCACCACCTGGGCGACCTCGTGGACGGCACCGCCCGCCCAGATTCCGCTGGTGCGCGCGTCGAGTCCGAAGACGCCCGACAGCAGAGGTATGACGCCGATCATGACGGTGCCGAACACCACGACCAGTGCGACCGTAGTGAGCAGTTCCTCCTCTTTCGCGTCGACGACGCCGTCCACCGCCGCCGCCGCGGCCGCACCGCAGATGGAGAATCCGCAGGCGATCAGCAGCCGCTGCGTCCAGCTCAACCCCAGCAAGCGTCCCATCAGCATGGTGCCCGCGATCCCGAGCGCCACGATCGCGACGACGACTACGATCGTGGCCGGGCCCAGCCCGAGGATGTCGGAGAACGTCAGCTGTAAACCCAGCAGGGCCACTCCCAGTCGCAGCAGCCGTTTGGCCGAGAACTGCAATCCGGGCTGCAGCCGTTGGGGCAGGGATACGCAGTTGGCGAGGATCGCGCCGACCAGGATCGCGATGAGCAGCGGGCTGACCGTCGGCACGAATTGGGCGACACCCAGTACCGCGGCCGTCACCACGACGGTCACCGCCAGGCCGGGCACGATATCGGCGCCGAGAAGCGATGCCGGCCCGCGCCGGCCGGGTGCGCGTTGCACCGCCGTGCCGGTGCCGGTGTGAACGAGTTCGTCGCCGGTGCCGGGCACATCCGCCGCCGTCGCCGGAGAGTCGCGGCGCGGTTCGTCGGCGGAGGCGTTCGCGCGCGGTGAGTCCAGGCTTGTCATATCCCATACGGTGCCGCGATCCGGTCGCCTCCAGTAGTCGCGGAATCGGCATCGCAGACATATCGCAGAGATATGGCTATGCGCTTGGGCATATGATTCAGGTATGGCTGCTACTCGACCGGACCTGGGCTTTCTCGAACTTCTGGTCGCGATCGACGATCATGGCAGTCTGGGTGCCGCCGCGCGGGCGATCGGCATGGCGCAGCCGAACGCCAGCCGCGCGGTACGCCAGTGGGAGCATCGCCTCGGCCTGGCATTGCTGCGCCGGTCGCCCCGCGGCTCGACATTGACTCCCGCGGGCACCGTCGTGGTGCATTGGGCGCGGGAGGTGCTGGCCGATGTGGACCGCTTGCTCGACGCGGCCGCGGCGTTGCGTACCGACCAGGAGGCCGAATTGACCGTGGCGGCCAGTATGACGGTCGCGGAATGCTTGTTGCCCGGATGGCTGGGCGAATTCCGTCGCGGCCACCCGGAGGTGAAAGTCCACTTGCAGGTGCACAATTCGCGTCAGGTCTGCGATCGGCTGGTAGCCGGCGACTGCGATCTCGGTTTCGTCGAATCGCCGGCGGTGCCCGACGGTCTGACCCATGTGACGGTGGCGCACGACAGCTTGGTCGTGGTGGTGCATCCGGATCATCCGTGGGCGCGCCGCCGCAAACCCCTCACCGTGGCCGAACTCGCCGCGACACCGCTGGTGGTGCGCGAACCCGGCTCCGGCACCCGCAGCACACTCGATGTGGCGCTGGCGGAGTATCCGCGCGCCGAACCACTGCTCGAGCTCGGCAGCGCGGCCGCGATCCGCACCAGTGTGCTCGGCGGTGTCGGACCGGCGGTGGTCAGTACGCTGGCCGTCGGCGAACAACTCGACCGCGGCGAACTGCGCGCGGTGACCGTCGAGGGACTGGACCTGCGGCGGACATTGCGCGCGGTGTGGCGCCCGCCGCGCAAGCTCGCCGGCCCCGCCGGAGAGCTGGTGGCCGCCGTCGTCCATCGGCACCGCGACGCCGCCGCGGGAACGTCACACTGATCCACGTGGTGCCGACTTCACTCGCGGGCGCTCTGCTCCCGCAGTCGCGCAAGAGTTTTCGCCAGGATCCGGGAGACGTGCATCTGGGAGATGCCCATCCGCTGCGCGATCTGGGTCTGGGTCATCGATTCGAAGAACCGCATGGTGAGGATGCGCCGCTCGCGTTCGGGCAGGCCGGCCAGCAGCGGCCGGATCGCCACATACTCCTCGACCCGGTTGAACTGCGACTCCTCCTCGCCCAGAGTGTCGAGCAGTGATGCCTCGGTATCGCGGCCCACCGAGACGGCATCGATGGAACTCGGCTGGTAGGCATTGCCGGCGATGACCGCCTGCGTCACCTCGTCGGGGTGGATATCGAGTTCGGCGGCGATCTCCTTGGCGGTGGGCGAGCGGCCCAGCGACTGGGAGAGCGAGTCGATCGCGGAACCGATGCGCAGATGAGTTTCCTTGACGCGCCGGGGAACCCGCATGGCCCAGGTGTTGTCGCGGAAGTAGCGGCGTACCTCACCCATGATCGTCGGTACCGCGAAGGACAGGAAGTTCGATCCGCGCGAGACGTCGAAGCGATCCACCGCGTGGACGAGCCCCACGCGGGCCACCTGGGTGAGATCGTCGAACGGCTCCCCGCGTCCGCTGAACTTGCGAGCGATGTGGTCGGCCAACGGAATGCAGCGGTTGATCAGTTCGTCGCGCAGTTCACCGCGGCGGTCCTCCCCGGCCTGCGACAGCGCGACGAACAGGGCGTTCACATCGTCGTAGCCGGAAACGGAGCTGGTGACCTCGGCGACCTCATCGGCGTTGTCGGTCTCTTCGGTCTCCTTGGCGGAGTCCGAACCGGTGGGTCGGTCGGCGCCGTTGTCCTCCGGTGGTCCGCTCGCGGCCGTACTCGCCGTGTCCGCGGCCGCGTCGGCCTCGAACACGTTGTCTTCGTCGACCACTACGCTTTCCCCCGGACCCGCCGAAATTCCACGACCGTCGGGTAGCCGGAAATCGCTGAATCGTAGGGGTCCTGCGTGACCTCGATCCCGTCGGTCAGGGTGCGCAGCACGTGCCAGCCGAAGCTGCGCTGATCGGGCAGCTGCGAGGAGGCCGCGATCCCGGCCACGCGCACGACGAGATCGGTGTCGCCGACGGTGAACCGGCACTGCAGAGTGGTCCCCGGCATGGCGAGCTCGATCAGAGTGGAGCAGGTCTCGTCGACAGCCAGCCGGATGTCGGCGACCTCGTCGAGCGTGAAATCACTGAGCAGAACCAGTGTTTCGGCCAATCCGCGCACGATCGGCAATTGCGACACCGTGGCCGCGACTCCGATTTCGACGGGTGTGCTGCGCAGTCCCTCTTCAGCCGACATGTTGATCACCCTAAGCAGGCTACCCAACTTCGCGGCGGACAACCGTCGACTGTCCTGAATTCCGGTGTGAGCGACCCAGTACACTCACGCGCTGTGTCCACCTCGAATCACCAGTTCCACCGGCCGTCGCCGATGATCGCACCGTCCATCCTGTCCGCCGATTTCGCCCGTCTCGCGGAAGAGGTGCGGGCCGTCGAGGGTGCGGATTGGCTGCATGTCGATGTGATGGACAACCACTTCGTGCCGAATCTGACGCTCGGCCTGCCGGTGGTGCAGAGCCTGCTCAACACTACCGACGTCCCGCTGGACTGCCATCTGATGATCGAGGATCCGGGCCGCTGGGCGCCGCCGTACGCGGAGGCGGGTGCTTACAACGTGACCTTCCACGCGGAAGCGACCGACGATCCGGTCGCGGTGGCCCGCGATATCCACGCGGCCGGCGCCAAGGCCGGACTGTCGGTGAAGCCGAACACCCCGATCGAGCCGTATCTGGAGATCCTGCGCAACTTCGACACCCTGCTGGTCATGAGTGTCGAGCCGGGCTTCGGCGGCCAATCCTTCATCCCGCATGTCCTGGACAAGGCGCGGGCGGTACGCCGGCTTGTCGACAGCGGTGAATTGCGCTTGGTCGTCGAGATCGACGGCGGCATCAATATGGACACCATCGAGGCGGCTGCCGAAGCGGGCGTGGACTGTTTCGTCGCCGGCTCCGCGGTCTACGGCACACCGGACCCCGCCGCGACCGTGGAAGCCTTGCGCCAGAGGGCTATTGCGAGCGAGCAGGCGGCTCGGCGCTGAGCCGAGCGGCCTCCACGACGGCGGCCATCGGCACCACCGCCTCGAGGTGGTCGGGCGTCTGCACCCAGATCCGGTAGCCGGTCCGCTCGTCCTCGGCCGACGGCAGCACCACCTGACTGCCGGTGCACGCGACGGTCGTATAGAGGCGGAACAGTTCGGCCGCAACGGTTGTGCTGACCGCGGCCGTGCGGGCGGGACCGGTGATGAAGGTCCAGCGCCGGGCGCGTGGATGGTGGACCACCGGCGTCACCAGTCCGGACTGGGTGAGTTGGCGCAGGACGCGCTCGCCGAGGTCGGCCGGCATGGTGACGGCGCCGAATTGCCGGCCGATGTCGAGCACGATGTGCTGGGAGGCGTCGTCCACCGCCGCGGGCAGATGAAAGACGCGCCGATACCGCTCGCAACGATCGGTCAGAGACGTATCGATCACTGTGGTCACGCCGCACCCCCAAGAGTGTTGTTGTCCAACCTGGATCAGACCCGCACGGGCCTATCCTTCCGGATGTCGTCAGAACGCGATGCAGAAAACGCGCACGAGACCGAAACGTGCGCGGTAGTGAACTGTTGGAATCAACTGCATAACAATATTGCTACCGAATCCGCTATCGCGCAAGCGTCGGGGTTGAATTCGCAGGCAGGTGGGTAACAGGTCGAATTCATTCGTGATTTTCGAATGGAATATCCGGATATGCGGTTCGCCACCGGGTCTTTTCGATTCATCGATTTCGGAATTCGGATTCCTATTACGCGTGAAGGCCCGATATCGGCGGGCAACACGAGATCCACGGTTCCTCCTCTCGGCGCGCCGCGGGCGAGTTGCCGGGTTCGCGGCGGTTTTCCGGTCCGGCGGTCTCGAATGCCGGGTTGTGTCCGGTCGGTGGGACGGCCGGATTTTTTCTGCTACAGCGCGTCGTTAGTCTGATGACAGTGCGGCCCGCCGGGGAATACAGCGGGCGGCTGCCACCGTTTGCGCTATCGGACGCCCGTGCGGAGGGCGCCGGGTGACAGGAGACTTTGGATGTTCACAGGCATCGTCGAGGAACTGGGTGAGATCGTCGCCGCCGAGCGGTCCGCCGATGCGGCCCGGCTGACGATTCGCGGGGCGCTGGTGACCTCCGATGCCGGTCACGGGGATTCCATCGCGGTCAACGGCGTGTGCCTGACCGTGGTCGACGTGGTCGACGGCAACAGCTTCACCACCGATGTGATGGGTGAGACCCTCAATCGCTCCGGCATCGGCAAACTCGACATCGGCTCGAAGGTGAATCTGGAGCGCGCCGCCGCGGTCAACAGCCGTCTGGGCGGACATATCGTGCAGGGGCATGTCGACGGCACCGGCGTGGTGCTGTCCCGTACCCCCTCCGACAACTGGGAGGTGGTGCGAATCTCGTTGCCCGACAACCTCGCACGCTACGTGGTGGAGAAAGGTTCGATCACCGTCGACGGCATCTCGCTCACCGTCTCCGGTATCGGTGTCGACGAGTCCGGTGAACCCGGTCATCGCGACTGGTTCGAGGTCTCCCTGATTCCCACCACCCGCGAGCTCACCACCCTGGGTACCGCCCCCGACGGCGCCACCGTGAACCTGGAGGTCGACATCATCGCCAAATACGTAGAACGACTCCAGCAGCGCGGTTAGCGCCGGGCCGCCACGGCGGCCGAACGAAAACACACACGGGTGCACCCGAGTCGCACATGTTCAGCCTCACTCGAATCGTCCACAGTTCCCGTTCCGGGCCCACGGGGCCGAGAACATGCCGGAGCGAAGCGCAGGCCGACAACCCAGTAGGCTCGAGTCGCACCTATTCCGAGATGGAGCACAGCAGACGTGACCAGGTTCGACACCATCGAGCGCGCAGTCGCCGATATCGCCGCCGGTAAAGCCGTCGTCGTCGTCGACGACGAGGGCCGGGAGAACGAGGGCGACCTCATCTTCGCCGCGGAGAAGGCAACCCCCGAGCTGGTGGCTTTCATGATTCGATACACCTCCGGCTACATCTGCGTGCCGTTGACCGGTTCGGACTGCGATCGCCTCGGCCTGCCGCCGATGTACTCGATGAACCAGGACAAGCACGGTACCGCGTACACGGTGTCGGTGGACGCGCGCGAGGGCATCAGCACCGGTATCTCGGCAGCGGACCGCGCCACGACCATGCGATTGCTCGCCGACCCGGCGGCGCGTGCCGACGATTTCACCCGGCCCGGCCACGTGGTGCCGCTGCGGGCCAAGGACGGTGGAGTGCTGCGTCGCCCGGGGCATACCGAGGCGGCCGTGGACCTGGCTCGGATGGCGGGACTGGGTCCGGCGGGTGTGATCTGCGAGATCGTGAGCCAGAAGAACGAGGGCGATATGGCCCGCACCGAGGAGTTGCGGGTCTTCGCCGATGAGCACGAGCTGGCGCTGATCTCGATCGCGGACATGATCGCCTGGCGGCGCAAGCACGAGAAGCAGGTGGAGCGGATCGCGGAGGCGCGCATCCCCACCAAATACGGCGAATTCAAGGCCGTGGGCTACAAGAGCATCTACGACGATGTCGAGCATGTGGCGCTGGTGCGCGGTGATCTGAGCGTCGGCAACGGTGACGATGTGCTGGTGCGGGTGCATTCGGAATGCCTCACCGGTGATGTCTTCGGATCGCTGCGCTGTGATTGCGGCCCGCAATTGGACGCGGCCATGGAAATGGTCGCCGCCGAGGGGCGCGGAGTGGTGCTGTACATGCGTGGCCACGAGGGCCGCGGTATCGGTTTGATGCACAAGCTGCAGGCCTATCAGCTGCAGGATTCCGGTCACGACACCGTCGACGCGAATATCGAGCTGGGATTGCCCGCCGACGCGCGCGACTACGGGACCGGGGCGCAGATCCTCGTGGATCTGGGCATCGAATCGATGCGGTTGCTGACCAATAATCCGGCCAAGCGGGTCGGTCTCGACGGCTACGGGCTGAGTATCACCGACCGGGTGCCGATGCCGGTGCGGGCCAATGCCGAGAACCTGCGCTATCTGCGTACCAAGCGGGATCGGATGGGCCACGATCTGGTGGGTCTCGACGATCTGGATCTCGGCGAGACGGCGCAGTAAACAGTACCTGGTGACAGAAGTCCGCGTGGCGGTGAGGAATTCGGTGAAAAGGGGTATCGGTCGATGAGTGGTACGGGCGTACCGGAGTTCGCGCTGGCGGATGCGAAGAGTCTGACGGTGGGCATCGTCGCTTCTCGCTGGCACACCACCATCTGTGACACGTTGCTCGCCAATGCCGAGCGGGTCGCACGCGAGGCAGGCGTCGAGCAGATCACCGTCGTGCGGTGCGCGGGCGCGATGGAGCTGCCGGTCGTCGCGCAGGCATTGGCGCGCACGCACGACGCGGTGGTGGCCCTGGGTGTCGTGATCCGCGGTGAGACACCGCATTTCGAGTACGTCTGTGACGCGGTCACGGCGGGGCTGACCCGGGTGTCGCTGGACGAGGGCACGCCGGTCACCAACGGGGTGCTGACCGTGAACACCGAGGCGCAGGCACGCGATCGGGCCGGGCTGCCCGATTCGGCGGAGAACAAGGGCGAGCAGGCGAGTGCCGCGGCGCTGGACGCCGCGCTGACCCTGCGCGCGCTGCATCGAGAAGTCTGACGCGATGTCTCCGGCCGTTCATCTGTTCAAGCGCGGTTCGCAACCGGGCGCGCAGGCGTCGCGGTGGGATCTCGAGGTGCGGCCGCGGCGGGCGGTGCGCACCGCCCGCATCGTGGCGGCGGTGATCGCGGTGCTGTTCATCCTCGCCGGTGTGCTGTCGAGCAATTCCGCGACCGGGGTCAACTTCCGTGGCGCGGATCAGGTGGCGATCATCTGTTTCGGGCTGCTGCTCGCGGGCGCGGTCCTGCTGCTCACGCGGCCCCGTGTGCGGGTCGGTCCGCAGGGTGTGGTTGTTCGTAACATCCTGGGCGACAACGAGTTCGGCTGGTCCGATATTCGTGGCATCTCGATTCCGGACAAGAAGGCATGGGCCCGGCTGGAGCTGGCGGGCGACGAATACGTGCCGATGCTGGCGATCCGGGTCAACGACAAGGATCATGCCGCGCGGGCGATGGATCGTTTCCGCGAGCTGGGCGCGAAATACACCGCCGCACCGGGCGACTGATCGTTTCAGCGGGTATCGCCCAGTACGATTCCCTCGCGGCGCGGGTCCGCGCCACCGATCCAGCCGTCGCTGTCGCGCTGCAGGGCGCTGAGCCCGCTGGACTGCTGATCGACCGATACCTGATGTCCCATCGCGCGCAACTTCTGCACCAGCGGATCGTGGGCGCCGTGATCGGTCGCGTCGATGGCCGGATGTTCTCCACCGATTCCCGTCACCGGTGTGTTGGCGGCGCCGAACGCGACCTGGGAGACGGCCTGCTGCGGATCGAGATTCCAATCCAGCAGTCCCACCAGCGTTTTCACGACGAACTGGATAATCACGGAGCCGCCCGGGGAGCCGGCCACATCGACGAGCTGTCCCGGTGATCCGTCCGGGCGGCGGTCGAAGACCAGAGTCGGGCTCATCGAACTGCGCGGCCGCTTTCCGGGCTGAATCCGATTGGCCATCGGAACTCCCGCCGCGTCGACCGGATTCGCGTTGAAGTCGGTGAGCTGATTGTTGAGGACGAAACCGTCGACCAGATGGAAGGAGCCGAACGCGGACTCGACGGTCGTGGTCATGGTCGCCGCATTGCCGTAGCGATCCACCACCGAGATGTGGCTGGTGCCGTGCTCGGGCTGCTGCGGACCGGTGCCGAGCGGGACGGGACCGAAGTCGCCCGGCTGTGCGGTGCCCATGGAATGGTTCGGGTCGATCGCCGCGGCGCGGCCCTTCAGATAGCCCTTGTCGAGCAGCGCGGCGGGGGAGCCGCCGGGAAGCGGAACGAAGTCGGTATCGGCGACGTATTTGTCGCGGTCGGCGTAGGCCAGCCGTTCGGCTTCGGAGATCAGGTGCACCGCTTCGGCATCGGGCTCGCCGCCGTTGCGGTCGAGGTGTTCCGGGCGGAGGCGGCTCAGATCGAAGTTCTCCAGGATGCCGAGGGTGGCGGCGACGGTGATACCTCCCGATGACGGGTTGGGCATGCCGCAGATGCGATGCGCACGGTAGTCGGTGCACAGCGCGGTGCGCTTCTTGGCCTGGTAGTGGGCCAGATCGTCGAGCGAGATCTGGCCGGGTGTACGGCCTCCACTGGTGGTGGCGGTGGCATCGACGATGTCGCGGGCGACGGCCCCGGTGTAGAAGGCGTCGGGTCCGTCGGATGCGATGGCGCCCAACGTCTTCGCCATGGCGGGATTGGTCAGATGGTAGCCCTGCGGTTTGGGTGTGCCGTCCGGCTGCAGGAAGTACGCCTTGGACTCTGCATCGCGGGCCAGATCGGGTGCGGACTGGGCGATCTGGCTCGCCATGCGCGCGCCGATGTCGAATCCGTTGTCGGCCAGGGTGATCGCCGGTGTGAACAACTCCCGCCAGGACTGCTTACCGTGATCGCGGTGGGCGGCGTCGAGCAGGCGGATGGCTCCCGGCACGCCGATGGAGCGGCCGCTGGCACGGGTATTCGGTTGCGGCACTGTGTGATCGGTATCGCTGATCCAGCGCAGATAGTTCTCGGTGGCGGCCGCGGGCGCGACCTCGCGGCCGTCGTAGGCGTCGATCGAGCCCGTCGCGGCGTCGTAGTAGAGCAGGAACGCGCCGCCACCGATGCCGGAGGCCTGCGGTTCGACCAGTCCCAGCACGGTCTGAGCGGCGACGAGGGCGTCGGCGGCGGTGCCGCCGTCGGCGAGCACCTGGCAGGCGGCATGGGTGGCGACCGGATTGGCGGTGGAGACGGCGAACGTGTGCGTGCGCACGGGCGTCATCCCGCTGCGGTACCCGGTGGCGATCTCGGGATTGGTGGCCAGATTCGTCGGGGCAGCGGTCGCGGCCGGTCCCGCGGCCGCGGTGACGGGGGTGCCGCCGGGGGTGTCGGCGCAGGTACTCGCGGAATCGGAGGTCTTCGACGAACAGCCGGTCAGCAACCCGGCGGTCAGCAGGAGGGCGGCGCTCACGCCGCCGAGGATCGCTCGGGTACGCCTCATGCGGGCACTGTAACGCGCTGCGGTACCACCGCGACGAGGTCCGTTTCCCACACCAGGTAACCTCGAGCCGCCCCGACCTCGACCAAGGGATCAGCCGATCGATGAGTGAGCTACCGGCAGATACGCACCTCAGTGCGGAAGACAGCGGTTATCACAAGAGCCTCAAACCGCGGCAACTGCAGATGATCGCCATCGGCGGCGCGATCGGCACCGGCCTGTTCCTCGGCGCCGGGGGACGGCTGGCACACGCGGGACCGGGGTTGTTCCTGGTGTACGCGGTGTGCGGCGTGTTCGTCTTCTTCATCCTGCGGGCCCTGGGGGAACTCGTCCTGCACCGGCCATCGTCCGGATCGTTCGTCTCCTACGCGCGCGAGTTCTACGGGGAGAAGGCGGCTTTCATCGCCGGCTGGACGTATTTCCTCAACTGGTCGATGACCGGGATCGTCGACACCACGGCCATCGCTACCTATCTGCACTATTGGGGCGCCTTCGGCGCGATACCGCAGTGGGTGCTCGCGCTGATCGCGTTGGTCCTGGTCTTGAGCGTGAACCTCATCTCGGTGAAATGGTTCGGTGAACTCGAGTTCTGGGCGGCGCTGATCAAGGTGGTCGCGCTGGTGTCGTTCCTGATCATCGGGGTGGTGTTCCTCGGTGGCCGGTTCCGGGTCGACGGTGCCGCGACGGGATTCGGACTGGTAACGCAGGCCGGTGGGTGGTTCCCGACCGGGGTGCTGCCGCTGGTCACCGTGGCCTCGGGTGTGGTGTTCGCCTATGCCGCGGTCGAGATGGTCGGCACGGCCGCGGGGGAGACCGAGAATCCGCAGCAGATCATGCCGCGCGCGATCAATTCGGTGATCCTGCGCATCGCGGTGTTCTATGTGGGATCGCTGATCCTGCTCGCACTGCTGCTGCCCTATACCGCCTACCGGGCGGACGAGAGTCCGTTCGTCACGTTCTTCGCGAAACTGGGTGTGCCGCATGCCGGTTCGGTGATGAATCTGGTGGTGCTCACCGCGGCGTTCTCGAGTCTGAACGCGGGGCTGTACTCCACCGGGCGCATTCTGCGCTCGATGGCGGTCAACGGCAGCGCGCCGGCCTTCACCGCCCGGATGAACAGTCGCGGTGTGCCCTATGGCGGCATCGTGTTGACCAGTGTGATCGCCCTGGTGGGAATCTGGCTGAACTACATCGTGCCGGCCCGTGCTTTCGAGATCGTGCTCAATGTCGCGTCGCTGGGCATTCTGTCGTCGTGGGCGACCATCGTGCTGTGCCAGCTGGCGCTGTACCGGCGGTGGCGGCGCGGGGAGATGGAACGCCCCGCCTTCCGTATGTTCGGGGCTCCCTACACCGGCATCGCGACGCTGGTGTTCCTGGCCGCGATGCTGGTGCTCATGGCGTTCGATCACCCGGTCGGCACCTGGACGGTGGCGAGTCTGGTGATCCTGATCCCGGCCTTGATCATCGGCTGGTTCGCGGCGCGCTCCCGGGTGATGGAGGTAGCGCGGTTGCGGGAGCCTCCGGATGAGGAACCTGCCCGGTTGTCGAATCCGATACCGGTCGACGACTGACGCGCCCCGGGACGTGGTGGTCGCCCCGGCGACTCAGGAAGATGTTGCCCGGCTGCCGTTTTCGCGTTCGGCGCTGATACGGAGCCTGGCCTGCTCCCAGTCGATCGGCAGCTCGGCCGCCGGGGCCGACCAGAACACGAAGGTCGATTCCGCGACGACCTCGCGGGCCCGCACGATCGCCGAGGCGTGCGGATCGGTCCGGGCGTAGGCGTGGATCGAGTCGGTGTCCGACCAGGCCGACAGGGTCCAGAAGGTGCCCCGGACGAGGTCGGCTTTCAGGGTGACACCGAGCGCGCCCGGGGATCGGCGGGCCTGTCGCCACAGCACGATCGACGTCGCGAAGAACCGGGGAACGTGGCGCAGTGATCGGACCTCGAGTCGTGAGGCCATGATCTGGACGGTTTCGGCGGTGGGCCGAGCGATGGTGACCCAGGGCAGAGTGGGCATGAGGGGAACTTTCGAGGAGGCGTACGAGGTGGTGTCGCTCGTCCAACATGGCACGCCCTCCCTATCTTGTCAATGGCAAGATGGGGAGGTGTGGAACCTCGATCAGGTGCGTACGCCGCGTTCGGCTCGCACCTGCCAGCGGCCGTCCTCGGTCCGGGTGAGCCGGATCGGATGGTCGAAGCAGGTGCTGATGTTGGCGCCGGTCAGCACGTCGTCCACCGGGCCGCTGGCCACACATCGGCCCGCCCGCAGCAGCAGCACGTGGGTGGTCGCCGGTGGGAGTTCCTCGAGATGGTGGGTGACCAGGACGGAGGCCAGTTCCGGATGGGTGGCCTGCAGGAGATCGATGCGGTCGATGAGTTGTTCGCGGCCGCCCACGTCGAGTCCGGTGGCCGGTTCGTCGAGCAGGAGCAGTCGCGGCTCGGCGATCAGGGCGCGCGCGATCAGGGCACGGCCGCGTTCACCCTGGGACAGCGTGGGCCAGCGCGCATCGCGCCGATGGGTGAGGCCCATCAGCTCGATCAGCCGGTCCGCCTCGATATCCTGCTCGGGCGTCGCCGACCAGCGCTGTTTGGTATCAGCGGTACCGGTGAGACCGGTGCGGACGACCTCGTGCGCGGTGAGCGGATACGGCGGAGTGTGCCGAGGGTCGACATGGCCGATCAGGGTCCGCAGTTCGCGCATATCCACCCGCCCGAGGCGGTGGCCGAGAACATGCACGCTGCCGCGGGTGGGGTGCTCGAACGCGCCCAGCATCCTCAGCAGGGTGGTTTTGCCGGCGCCGTTGGGCCCCAGCAGGGCCCAGTGTTCGCCGGCGCGCACCGTGAGCGATACCTCGGAGAGGATCGGATCGTGGTTGCGCACGAAATCCACGGCGTCCACCTGCAGGATAGGGAAGTCGACCATGCGTCTACGGTAGCAACTCCTCAGACAAGCTGATAGGTTGCCGATCTCACACTGGACACCGCGAATACTCGGCAACCGTGAACCGGTCGGTATGTGCCCGCAATCGGAACGGCCGGTCCGATCGAGTTGCCGGAAAAGTGATGTATATCACTGTGGGCCGCTACTCTTTTCCCACCCGGTGCTCGTACGGAACAAGAAGAGATCGTCCCGCGATGAGATGCCGTGGCCAGAAAGGCATCTCGACCATGAGTTCGACCTCGACAGCAGCCGCTCCCTCCCTGCTCACCGGACTGTGGCGGCGAAAGCTACCGCACTATCCCGACACTCCCGCCCGCTCCTGGTATCTGACGCTCGTGGTGATCACCTCGATCGTGTTGTACTACCAGCTCTTCGTCGCCGGCGCGGTGGGTAATCAACTGATCGCCTACTTCCACCTCTCGTTCGCCTATTTCGTCTGGATCTTCATCATCGGCGCGGCCTTCGGCGCCGCGGCCTCGGTGGCGGCGGGCATACTCGATCGCTGGGGCCGGGCCAATATCGTGGCCTACGGGGTCGTGATCTGTTCGCTGCTCACCCTTTTCGCGCTTCCGGCGACGACGACGAAGATGAGTTACCTCGTCGTCTACTGCGTGGTGAGTGTGGTCGAGGGCGCGGTGCTGGTCGCCACTCCGGCATTGATCCGGGACTTCTCGCCGCAACTGGGCCGCGCCTCGGCGATGGGGTTCTGGACGCTGGGGCCCGTGATCGGCGCACTGGTCACCAGTGAGATCACCGCCCGCACCCTCGATACGCACCCCGATTGGCAGTTCCACTACCGCCTGTGCGGGGTGATCAGCTGCGCGGTCGCCGTGATCGCGGTGATCGGCCTGCGCGAACTGAGTCCGCGGCTGCGTGATCAGGTGATGGTCAGTCTGCGTGATCGGGCCCTGGTCGAAGCGCGGGCCAAGGGGCTCGACGTCGACGCGCTCGAACGCGGTCAATGGCGGCAGATGATGCGGGTCGACGTGGTCGGCTCGGCTCTGGCGATCAGCATCTTCCTGGCATTCTTCTACACCATCGTGTCGTTCCTGCCCGTCTATCTGGCGACGAACTTCGGTTTCACACCGGCTCAGGCCAATGCGCTGGGTAACTGGTATTGGATCGCGAATGCGGTAGCTCTCGTGGCGACCGGCATCGTGTCGGACATCCTGAAGGTGCGCAAACCGTTCATGATCGCCGGCGCGCTGATCAGTATCGGCGGTCTCTACGTATTCCTCGGCTACACCGATCGGCCCGACACCGGGTACTACTCGTTCGCGGTGGTGATGACGGTCATCGCCGTCGGCGGTGGTATCGCCTACGCCACCTGGATGGCGAGTTTCACCGAAACCGTGGAGCGCCGCAATCCCGCGGCGACGGCGGTCGGGCTGGCGGTGTGGGGTGGGGTGCTGCGCACGGTGGTGACCTTCACGCTGTTCGGACTTCTGATGGTGGTCGACGCGGCCGGGCCGCTGGTCAACAACGGTCCGCGGTTGCAGGAGATCCAAGCGCGGTACGGCCCGCAGCTGGCGACCATCCAGACCGTCGGCCCCGAAACCATGGCCGAGCTCGGACGCGATCCGTCCGATCCCGCCGCTCGGATCGGTGCGCTGACGCGGTTGACCGGCGCCACCCCCACCGATATTCAGTCCACGATCGCGGTGAACGCGCGCTATCCACAGGAATTGGCGACGCTGCAGGCCGTGGATCCGGCCACACTCGGCGCTCTCGCGGCGAATCCGGCCGATGCGCGGGCCGCGGCCGCCGCGGTCGGACAGGTGGCGGCGAAATTCGGCATCGGCCCCACCGAGGCGATGGGCCGGCTGGTCGCGACCCAGCAGATTCCGCGCGACCAGCTCGCGGTGGCCAGTGCTGTCGGCCCGAAACTCGTTGCCGCGCAGTCGCAGTTGCAGGCGGTGGCCACCGTACCGGCCGATGACCTGGCCTATCTCGCCGCGCACGGCGCCGAGGTGAAGCAGGCGGCCGCCGATTCGCCGGTGCAGTGGCGGCAATGGTGGTGGATCTGCCTGATCGCCCAGGTGCTGTTCCTGCCGTTCGTCTTCCTGATGGCCGGGCGGTGGAGTCCGAAGCGAGCCGCGGCCGACGCCGCCGAGCACGACTCGCGGGTGCGGCAGGAACTCGCGGCGCTGGCGGAGCCGGATGCCGCTGCGGAGACCGTGGCGACACCGCGGCCCGAGCCGGTCGCCGCCGTCGCGGAAAGCGGTTCCGGCGCAGCGGAATCGGTAGGCGGCGCCGCACCGGCCGCCGAACCGGCGCCGGCGGAGTAGATCGGTACGCCGCCGAGGTCCGGACCGTAGGCCACGCGTGATCCGGACCTCGGGTGTCCGGTGGCCCGGACGGGCGTTCGCGATCTTTCGACGCGGTGCGCGCGGTACCGGCTCAGCATCCCAGCTGGTCGGCGAGATCCTCGAAATCGGTGGCGTTGACATCGAATTCGTCGCTGAATTCGGTGTCCGCCAGGGCCGGATCGCCGAATTCGAGGGGCCGCGAGACGAACGCGGTGCGGAATCCGAGCCCGGCCGCGGCCCGGATGTCGTACTTGTGGCTGGCCACCATCATGATCTCGGCCGGTCGCGCGCCCAGATAGTGCGCCGCCATCCGATAGGCGCGGGGATCGGGTTTGTGCGCGCCGGCCATCTCGGCGGTGAATATCGCGTGCCACGGGAAATCGCAGTGCCGGGTGATGGAGACGACGGCGTCGACATCGGCATTCGACAAGGTCGCGAGGGTGTAGCGGGTGCGCAGACGGGTCAGCCCCGCGACCGCGTCCGGCCACGGGTCCAGGCGTTTCCAGGCCGAATTGAGTTCGGTGCGGGCCCGCGAACCCAGATCCAGACCGCGCGCGGCGAGGATCTCGTCGAGCGCCGCGCGGTAGATGGAATCGACGCTGATCCACTGATCCCCCATCGCGGCGGTGCCACGGAAGTAGGCCGCGCGCCACTCGTTGACGAATCCGGGCCACTCGACGTCCGGATAGCGATCGCCCAGGGCCGCGCCGACCGCCCGGGCGATGGTGGTGTGGAAATCGGTCGCGGTGCCCTGGACGTCGAACAGCAGTGCATGCGGCCGATCGCTCATGACGGCGATCGTATCGCCGTGCTCGTCGCTCCGGACCGGCCGCGGCGGCCCCGAGGATCGACCTATGGGTGTGAGCTGGATAACATCGGTGTGCCGGGGATCGATGTCGCGGACCGCGGTCCATGCCGCGTCCGAACGATGTGTCGCCCACGCACGGTCCGGATGGGAGCGAAATCATGCAGAGCCGTACCGATGAGATAGCCGACCGCATCTACCGGATCTCGACCTTCGTGCCGGAGGTCGGGCCGACCGGATTCACCTTCAACCAGTTCCTCGTCGTCGACGAGGAGCCGCTGCTGTTCCACTGCGGAATGCGTGCGCTGTTCCCGCTGGTATCCGAGCGGATCAACGCGATCGTGCCCGTCGAGACCCTGCGCTGGATCACCTTCGGCCATGTCGAGGCCGACGAATGCGGGGCGATGAACATGTTCCTGGCCGCCGCACCCGACGCCCAGGTCGCCCACGGCGTGCTGGGGTGCGAGGTGTCGATCAACGATCTGGCCGATCGCCCGCCCCGGCCGCTGGCCGACGGCGAGGTGATCGAACTGGGCGAGCGGCGCATCCGGCATATCGATACGCCGCACGCGCCACACAACTGGGAGTCGCGGGTGCTGTACGAGGAGACCACCGGGGTGTTGTTCTGCGGTGATCTCATGACCCAGGTGGGTGACGGTCCCGCGCTCACCGAATCCGATGTCGTCGGCCCCGCGTCCTTCGCAGAGGACGTCTTCGGCGCCACCTCACTCGGCCCCGCCGTGCCGGCCGCACTGCATCGTCTCGCGGATCTGACTCCGTCGACGCTGGCGATCATGCACGGATCGAGTTTCGCCGGGGACGGCGCCACCGCACTGCGCGAGCTGGCCGCCGATTACGAAAGGCGTTTGGCCCCGGTGTGATTCGCGGCGCGGGCGCGCACCGACCGAGGGCGCGGGAGAAGGTCGCGGCCCCGCCCCGGCGTTTGGCGCGTGTCGTTCGACCGTCGATCGGCGTTGCGCGGCCCTAGACTCGGCACACACATTCTCGACGGAGGTGATCGGCGGTGCACCCACACGATCCGCGTGACCCGCACACGACGCGATACGACAGTGGTTATCAACCGGGTAGTTACCAGGAACCCGGATATCAGCAGCCCTATCGATCGCCCGGCGGGCAGCCCGCGCCGCGGCGAGAGCCCGAGATCAATCTCGGCATGTTCGCCGGCGGCGTGCTCGCCACGGCGGTGGTGACCGCGCTGGCGGCCTGGCTGTGTGCGTGGATCATCGACGTCGTGGCCACTCGTGCCACCGAGAGCGGCAAGTTCGGGGTCTGGAATCCGATGGCCGAGCAGGGCTACTGGTTCGCCGTGGTGGCGTTCATGTGCGCCCTGCTGGCCGGTGTGCTCTGGTACCTGCTGCATCTGGGCACGCCGTCACCGGATATGTTCTTCGCCTGGATCGTGGGAATTCTCATCGCCGCCGCGGTGATCATCCCGCTGACCCTGTCCAACGACATCTGGGTGGGCGTCTCCACCGCAATCGAACATCTGGTGATCGGGCTGCCGATCTTCAGCCTGACCCGGGCGGTGGGCGCCAAGAGCATCGTGGCGGGCTGACCGCCACCCGGGCGGCATCATCAGCGCGGCAGGCGAGCCATCGCGCGTCCGGCCGCGCGCCCGGAGAAGATGCACCCGCCCAGGAAGGTGCCCTCGAGGGCGTTGTATCCGTGCACGCCGCCGCCGCCGAATCCGGCGACCTCGCCGGCCGCGTACAGCCCTGGGAACGGTGTCCCGTCGGCGCGGATCACCTGTGAATCCAGATCGGTCTGCAAGCCGCCCAGGGTCTTGCGGGTCAGGATGTTCAGGCGGACCGCGATGAGCGGGCCGTGGGCGGGATCGAGGATGCGATGCGGTGCCGCGACCCGGCCGAGTTTGTCGCCCAGGGACCGGCGGGCGTTCGCCACCGCCATCAGCTGCGCGTCCTTGCTGTACTTGTTGTCCAGTTCGCGGTCGCGCGCGACGATCTGGCGCTCCATATCTGCGAGATCCAGCAGTGGGCCGCGGGTGATCTCGTTCATGCCGCGTACCAGTTCGGCCAGGGTATCGGCGACCACGAAGTCGACACCATGCTTCTTGAACGCCTCGACCGGGCCGGGTGCGCCCTTGGCGGCCCGGCTCTTGAGGGTGAGCTTGAGATCCTTGCCGGTGATATCGGGATTCTGCTCCGATCCCGAGAGCGCGAACTCCTTCTCGATGATCGACTGGGTGAGCACGAACCAGGAGTAGTCGTATCCGGTGGACAGGATCTCGCGCATCGTGGCGTTGGTGTCGAAGCCGGGGAAACACGGTGCGGGCAAACGCTTTCCGTTCGCGTCGAACCACAGCGACGACGGTCCGGGAATGATGCGAATGGCGTGATCGGGCCAGATCGGATCCCAGTTGTTGATGCCCTCGGTGTAGTGCCACATCCGGTCACGATTGACGATGCGCCCGCCCGCGGCCTCCGAAATCGCCAGCATGCGCCCGTCGACATGGGCCGGCACACCGGAGATCATGGTCTGTGGGCAGGGACCGAGGCGGTCGGCGGGCCAGTTCGCCCGGATCAGATCGTGATTGTGGCCGATACCGCCGGACGAAACCAGGACCGCTGCCGCGCGAAATTCGAACTCGCCCACCATCGTTCGTGACGACGCCACACCGCGATCGAGTTCGCTCGGTTCGAGGACGCCGCCGCGCACCCCCACTACGGCGTCGTCCTCGACGATCAGTTCGTCGACCCGATGGCGGAAGGCGAATTCGACCAGTCCGCGCTGCTCGGCGGCCAGCACCGGTTCCAGGAAAACGCGGAGTACCTCCGGTCCGGTACCCCAGGTGAGATGAAAACGCGGAACCGAATTGCCGTGCCCGTCGGCGGTGGCGCCGCCGCGCTCGGCCCAGCCCACCAGCGGGGTGACCCGCAGCCCCAGATCGTGCAGGTACCGCCGCTTGTCTCCGGCGGCGAACTCGACATAGGCGCGGGCCCACTGCCGTGCCCAGAGATCCTCGTCGTCGCGATCGAATCCGGCCGATCCCTCCCAGTCCTGCCAGGCCAGGGCGAAAGAATCCTTGATGCCGAGGCGGCGCTGTTCGGGGCTGTCTACGAAGAACAGCCCGCCCAGCGACCAGAACGCCTGACCGCCGAGATTGTTGCGGTTCTCCTGGTCGACGATCAGCACCCGGCGTCCGGCGCGGGTCAGTTCGTAGGCGGCCACGAGTCCGGCCAGCCCGGCTCCGACGACGATGACATCCGGCTGTGACGACGCCACGGGCGCTCCTCCGCATTGGGTGCAGAATGGATACATTCGTGTATCCAACGTGTTCAAAGTAGCAGATATCGATCGTGCGGCGGCCTGCTCGGGTCATATCTGTCGGTGGCTCATGGCAGATTCGGTGCGTGCGCACCATCACCGTCGCCGCGGCCCGTCGCGCCGCGCTCGCCGCCCAGGGATTCACCACCACCGCAGGCCGGGCCGACGGCTCCCGGAGCGTCCCGACCCGGCGGTCGGTGCTCAACGTCGTGCGCGATACCAAACTGCTGCAACTCGATTCGGTCGCGGCGGTGGTGCGCGCGCAGTACGCCCCGGTGTTCAGCCGGATCGGCGCGTACGACCGTGAGCTACTGGACGAGGCGGCATGGGGGCACAGCGCACGCCGGCCACGCCGGCTGGTCGAGTACTGGGCGCACGAGGCCGCGCTGATCCCGGTCGAGGACTGGCCGCTCATGCGGTGGCGGATGGCTGGGCTGGGCCGCGGCCGCTGGGGCCATGCCGAACGCGTACTGGCGCAGAATCCGGAGCTGCCCGATCGGGTGCTGGCGGTGATCGAGGAGATGGGGGCCGGTACCGCGGCCGAGGTGGAGCGGTACCTGGAGCTGAATCGTCCACGGCGGAAGGATCATTGGGGCTGGAACCACAGCGACACCAAAGTCGTGTGCGAGGTGTTGTTCGCCACGGGGCAGCTGTCGGTGGACAAGCGGGTCGGGTTCCAGCGTCACTACGATCTCACCGAACGCGTCCTGCCGGCCGAGGTGGTGGGTAAGCGGGTCGAAGAGGCGGATGCGGTGCGCGAGTTGATCCTTCGCTCCGCCGACGCGCTCGGCATCGCCACCGAGGCCGACCTGTGTGACTACTACCGGCTGCGACGGCGTCATTGTGAACCGGCGCTGGCAGAGCTGGTCGACGCGGGCGAACTCGAACAGGTGCAGGTACGCGGCTGGGATCGACCGGCCTATCTGCGCGCCGGTGCGCGCATGCCGCGCCGCGTGGAGGGGGCGGCACTGCTGTGCCCGTTCGACCCGCTGATCTTCTTCCGGCCGCGCACCGAGCGATTGTTCGATTTCCACTACCGCATCGAGATCTACACCCCCGAGCACAAGCGGGTGCACGGCTACTACGTCTTCCCGTTCCTGCTCGACGGAGAGCTGGTCGCCCGGGTGGATCTGCGGGCCGACCGCGCGACCGGGCGGCTGCACGTGCCGGGGGCTTTCGCCGAGCCGGACCGGCCGCACGCCCGGATCGCGTCCGAACTGGCGGGGGCCCTGCGGGCGATGGCGAGGTGGCTCGGTCTCGAGGCCGTGGTGGTCGGTGAGCGCGGCGATCTGGCCACGGCGTTACGTGCGGAGGTGGATGGGCGGCCGCGCCCCGTGCGGGACGCGGTCAGGGTCGCGGAACGGGCGTGATCGCCGAGACCGCGGGATCGCCGGCCACCGCCGCCGTGCGTGCCGCCTCGCGCTCGTCGGCCGCACGTCCCCACCGTCCGGCCAGCGCGGCGCAGGTGATGAGCTGGATCTGGTGGAAGATCATCAGCGGCAGGACGATCAAGCCCACCGGATGCCCCGCGAACAACACCGTGGCCATCGGCAGGCCGGTGGCGAGACTCTTCTTGGAGCCGCAGAAGATCACCACGATCCGGTCGGCGCGATCGAATCCGAACAATCTCGCCACGCCGGTGGTAACCCCCAGCACGACCGCCAGCAGGACGATCGCGACGCCCACGACGGCCAGCAGCCGGCCGATCGCCAGGCCCTGCCAGACGTGTTCGACCATGCCGGCGCTGAAGGCCGAGTACACAACCAGATAGACCGATCCGCGATCGACCACCTTGGTGAGCGTGGTGTGCGACAGAATCCGATGCAGCTTGGGGCGCAACAACTGGCCCGCGATGAACGGCAGCAGCAGTTGGACCACGATCTGCAGGATCGACATCGGGGAGACGGTAGCGTTCCCGGTGGTCTGCATCAGCAGCATCACCAGCAGCGGGGTCAGGAACACGCCCAGCAGATTCGACACCGACGCGCTCACCACCGCGGCCGCCACATTGCCGCGCGCGATCGAGGTGAACGCGATCGAGGACTGCACCGTGGACGGCAGCAGGCACAGATAGAGCATGCCGGTGTAGAGATCGTCGGTGAGGACGGTCGGAACCAGCAGTCGCATCGCGAGTCCGAGCAGCGGGAACAACACGTATGTCGCGGTCAGCACGGTGGTGTGCAGGCGCCAGTGCCGCAGGCCCGCGAGTGCCTCGCGGGGTTCGAGCCGGGTTCCGTACAGCAGGAACAGTACGGCGATCGCTACCTTGGTGGCCCACTCCAGAACGTCGGCGGCACCGCCGCGCGCGGGCACGATCAGGCCGATGGCCATCGCGGCGAACAAGCCCAGCAGGAATCCGTCGATACGGAGTTTGGCCAGCAATCTCACCACGCTACGGTACGGCCCGTCCAACTGATCGTGAAAGTCGATCGAAGCGATATCTATGAACGCGTAATGTGATGAATATGTTCGACCCCGAACTTCTGCGTACCTTCCTGGCGGTGGAGCGGGCCGGTGGATTCACCGCCGCGGGCCGCATTCTGGGGCTGCGGCAATCCACGGTCAGCGGGCATATCGCCCGGCTGGAGCAGGCCGCCGGACGTGAACTGATTCGCCGCGACACTCGTAATCTGGCGCTGACCGCAGACGGCGCCGCCATGGTCGGTTTCGCGCGCACGATCCTCGACGCGCAGGCCGAGGCCGATCGTTACTTCTCCGATTCCAGGCTCACCGGCCTGATCCGGCTGGGCGCCTCCGACGATCTGGTGGCCCGCGAACTCCCCGATGTGCTGCTGGAATTCCAGCGCTCCCATCCCGGAGTGGATCTGGAACTGATCGTCGGGCTCAGTGAGAACCTCAAGACCAGAATGGCCGCGGGGGAGCTGGATCTGATGGTGGCCAAACGGCTGCCGGGGGAGCGGCACGGTGAACTGCTGTGGCGCGACCGGCTGGTGTGGGCCGGGCGCTCGGGGGTCGGGCCGATCGCCGATCCGGTTCCGGTGGTCACCTATCCACCGCCGAGCCTGACCCGGCACGTGGCGCTGCGTGCGCTCGAACGTGAGGGCAGGACCTGGCGGATCGCGTGCGTCAGTGACAGTCAGCTCGGCCTGCGGGCGGCGGTGCTGGCCGGGCTCGGCGTGGTGGCCCATGCCGAAACACTGCTTCCGCCCGGGCTTTTCGCGGTCGCGGACGAGAAACTGCCGGAACTGGGGGAGCTGGAGTTCGTCCTGCTGCGGCGCCACAGCCGGTTGTCGGAACCCGAACAGGCGCTCTGCGCCGCGATCATCGCCGGTGCGCATCGGATGCATCGGTGACGGGCGCGCGACGCGGCGCGATCGCCGGCGCCGGTGCGTGGTCATGGCGTGCGACCGGTGTCGGTGCCGGTCGTTAACCTGGTTCCCGTGGCAGATCCCGCGACCTATCGCCCCGCACCGGGCACCATTCCCGTCGAACCCGGCGTCTACAAATTCCGGGACTCCTACGGGCAGGTGATCTATGTCGGTAAGGCCAAGAGTCTGCGCAGCCGCCTGAATTCCTACTTCGCCGATGTGTCCTCGCTGCATCCGCGCACCCGGCAGATGGTGACCACCGCCGCGAGCGTGGAATGGACGGTGGTCTCCACCGAGGTCGAAGCCCTGCAGTTGGAATACAACTGGATCAAGGAATTCGATCCGCGCTTCAACGTGCGCTACCGCGACGACAAGACCTACCCGATGCTCGCGGTGAGCATGAACGAGGAGTATCCGCGGGTATTCGTCTACCGCGGCGCGCGCAAGAAGGGGGTGCGCTACTTCGGGCCGTACGCGCACGCCTGGGCTATTCGTGAGACCGTGGATCTGCTGTTGCGGGTCTTCCCGGTGCGGACCTGCTCGGCGGGAGTCTTCAAGCGGCACAGCCAGATCGGACGCCCGTGCCTGCTCGGGTACATCGACAAGTGTTCGGCGCCGTGCATCGGCCGGGTCGACGCGGACGAGCATCGCCGGATCGCGGAGGACTTCTGCGACTTCCTGGCCGGCCGTACCGATCGGATGGTGCGTGAACTGGAACGCCGGATGCAGTCCGCGGCAGCGGATCTGGATTTCGAGACCGCGGCCCGGCTGCGCGACGATGTGGCCGCGCTCAAACGTGCCCTCGAGAAGCAGGCGGTGGTGCTGGGCACCGGTACCGATGCCGATGTGATCGCCTTCGCCACCGACGACCTCGAGGCCGCGGTGCAGATCTTCCACGTCCGCGACGGGCGGGTACGCGGTCAGCGCGGCTGGGTGGTCGACAAATCCGGCGACGCGATCGATACGAACTGGCCGGGCGGCGAAGGCGCCGATACCGCCGCCGGTTCCGGTGAGATGGCCGCCCTGGTCGAGCAGTTCGTCACCCAGTTCTACGGTGAACAGGCCGCTTTCGCCGAACACACCGATACCGAGACCCCGGCCACCGCGGTTCCGCGCGAGGTGCTGGTGCCCGAACTGCCCGGTGATCCGGAGCAGGTGCAGCGGTGGCTGTCGGATCTGCGCGGCTCCGCGGTGGCCCTGCGGGTGCCGCAACGCGGCGACAAGAAGGCGCTCATGGAGACGGTCCAGCGCAACGCCCACGAGGCGCTGGCCCAGCACAAGTTGAAGCGGGCCGGCGATCTGACCGCGAGATCCGCTGCGCTACAGGGCATTCAGGACGCACTCGATCTCGACAGCGCACCGCTGCGCATCGAATGTGTCGATATCAGCCATGTGCAGGGCACCGATGTGGTGGCTTCACTGGTGGTGTTCGAAGACGGTCTGCCGCGCAAATCCGAGTACCGCCACTACGCGATCAAGGAGGCTGCCGGCGAAGGCCGCTCCGACGATGTCGCGAGTATCGCCGAGGTGACCCGACGCCGGTTCCAGCGGCTGCGCCGGGACCTCGACGAGTTGAGCGGGCCACCGCCGCAGGAGTCGGCGGCGGCGCCGGGCACGACCGATATCGAGGCCGAACCGGCGGATCTGCCGCCCGGAATCGACCCCCGGACCGGCCGCCCGCGCAAGTTCTCCTATCCGCCGAATCTGTACGTCGTCGACGGTGGCGCCCCACAGGTGGCCGCGGCCGCCGAGGTGCTCGACGATCTGGGTATCACCGATGTCGCGGTGATCGGGCTGGCCAAGCGCCTGGAGGAGGTGTGGGTGCCGGGCGAACCCGATCCGGTGATCATGCCGCGGACCAGCGAATCGCTGTTCCTGCTGCAGCGAGTGCGCGATGAGGCCCACCGCTTCGCCATCACCTTCCACCGCAGCAAGCGCTCCCGGCGGATGACCGCCTCGGCGCTGGACTCGGTCCGCGGCCTCGGTGAGGCGCGCCGCACGGCGCTGGTGACCCACTTCGGTTCGGTCGCCAAACTCAAGCAGGCTACGGTGGAGGAAATCACCGAGGTGCCCGGTATCGGGGTGGCGACGGCCAAGGCCGTACTCGCGGCACTCAACTCCGAATGACGTCTCGATCACGGCTCGGTTTCGCCCGCAGTGTGTGCGTCGCCGCGGCCGGTACGGGCGGGCAGGATGATCGAATGGCAGCCATGGACGGACCCGATAGGACATGACGAGCGTCGAATCCAACCCCAGCGCGAGTACTGGCACGCGGCCCGATGCACATCCGGTGGAGGTGGTCATCGTCACCGGCCTGTCCGGTGCCGGCCGTGGCACGGCGGCCCGGGTCCTCGAGGATCTGGGCTGGTATGTCGCGGACAACCTTCCGCCCGAACTGATCGGCAGGCTGATCGAGCTGGGTGCCGCGGCCGATCCGCCCATCACGAAATTGGCCCTGGTCATGGACGTGCGCAGCCGGTTCTTCACCGGTGATCTGTCCGGTGTGACCGATCAGTTGCGGGCCAACGGAGTGCGCACCCGGCTGCTGTTCCTCGAGGCGTCCGACGATGTGCTGATCCGGCGGTTCGGCTTCGCGCGCCGCCGGCACCCGCTGCAGAGCGAGAGTGCCGATGGCACCCTGTCGGAGGGGATCGCCGCCGAGCGGCGTGCGCTCTCGAAGGTGAAGACCGCCGCCGATCTGGTGATCGATACGACGGCGCTGTCGGTACATCAGCTGCATCGCAAACTCGAGGAGGCCTACGGTGGCGGTGCCCCGGCGGCCCTGCAGGTGACCATCCAATCGTTCGGATTCAAATACGGCGTCCCCCTGGACGCCGACATGGTTTTCGACGTGCGATTCCTGCCGAATCCGCACTGGATTCCGGAACTGCGCGAACACACCGGCCAGGATGATGTGGTCAGCGAGTACGTTCTGTCCCGGCCCGGCGCCGAGGACTACGTCGATACCTGCCGCCATCTGGTCGACCTGACCACCAGCGGCTACCGCCAGGAGGGCAAGCGATATATGACCGTGGCAGTGGGGTGTACCGGTGGTAAGCACCGCAGCGTGGCGATAGCCGAGGAGCTGGGTGAACTGCTGGGCCGGCCCGACAGTGCCTCGACCGATGTCGTGCGGGTGGTCCACCGGGATCTGGGGCGCGAATGAGCGACGCGGAACCGGCCGAGGACACCTCCGTACACGGACAACGGGAACCGGATCCCGCGAGCGATCCCGCAGTGGTGGCGCTGGGGGGCGGGCACGGGCTGTACGCGACGCTGACCGCCGTGCGCCGGCTCACCGAGCGGATCACCGCCGTCGTCACCGTCGCAGACGACGGGGGATCCTCGGGGCGCCTGCGCTCCGAGCTGGGCATGCTGCCTCCGGGGGACCTGCGTATGGCCCTGGCCGCCCTCGCGGAGGACCCCGAGGGTGTCTGGGCCCGCACCGCCCAGCACCGCTTCGGTGGCACCGGGGCGCTGGCCGGGCATTCGGTCGGCAACCTCGTCCTGGCCGGACTGGCCGAGGTGCTCGGCGACCCGGTCGCCGCGCTCGACGAGATGGGCGCGATCCTGCGCTGTACGGGCCGGGTCCTGCCGATGTCGCCGACCGCGCTGACGATCGAAGCCGATGTCTCCGGCCTCGAGGCCGACCCCAGGGTGAGTCGCTGCATCCGAGGTCAGGTGGCGGTGGCGACCACGCCGGGGAAGGTGCGCCGGGTGCGGCTGATCCCGTCCGACCCGCCGGCCAGTGTCGACGCGACGTCCGCGATCGGGCACGCCGACGTCGTCGTACTGGGTCCGGGATCGTGGTTCACCAGCGTGATTCCGCATATGCTCGTGCCCGATCTGCGGACGGCGCTGATGCAAACTCAGGCGGTGAAAGTGCTGGTCCTGAACCTGGCGGCCGAGCCCGGAGAGACCACAGGATTCTCCGCCGAGCGGCATGTGCATGTATTGTCCCAGCACGCACCGGATTTCGCTGTCGACCATGTGTTGGTGGACTCCGGCTCCGTACCCGAGGGTAGGGAGCGCGAACATGTGGCAAGAGCTGCCGAACAGCTGCGTGCGCGAGTAACCTTCGCTGATGTCGCCGAGGCGGGGACGGACCGGCACCACCCTGGAAAGTTGGCCGCCGCACTGGATCAGGTGATCCGCCAACCTCGGCCGGAATTGGCAGGGCTTCGAGTCGAAGGACGGCATCCGGTCCAGCAGGTGCGGTCCGTGTCGGGTGGAAAGGAGCGGGTCTCGTGGCGATGACAGCCGAGGTGAAGGACGAGTTGAGCCGTCTGTCCGTCTCGCAGGTGAGCGCACGCAAGGCGGAATTGTCGGCACTACTCCGGTTCGCCGGTGGTCTGCACATCGTGGGCGGTCGGGTGATCGTCGAGGCAGAGGTCGATATGGGTTCGATCGCGCGGCGGTTGCGCCGCGAGATCTTCGAGCTCTACGGCTACGGATCGGATGTGCACGTGCTGGGTGCCGGCGGATTGCGCAAGACGTCCCGCTACGTCGTTCGGGTGTCCAAGGAAGGCGAGGCGCTGGCGCGCCAGACCGGGTTGCTCGATGTGCGCGGTCGCCCGGTCCGGGGTCTGCCCGCGCAGGTCGTCGGCGGCAGCATCACCGATTCGGAAGCGGCGTGGCGTGGGGCCTTCCTGGCTCACGGTTCGCTGACCGAGCCCGGGCGCTCGTCGGCGCTCGAGGTGAGCTGCCCCGGTCTCGAAGCGGCCCAGGCGCTGGTGGGCGCGGCCCGCCGAATGGGTATCTCGGCGAAGTGGCGCGAGGTGCGCGGTACCGATCGGGTAGTGGTCCGCGACGGTGAGGCCATCGGTGCGCTGCTCACCCGGATGGGTGCGCAGGACACGCGCCTGACCTGGGAGGAGCGCCGCATGCGGCGCGAGGTCCGCGCCACCGCGAACCGCCTCGCCAACTTCGACGACGCGAATCTGCGCCGCTCGGCACGTGCGGCGGTGGCCGCCGCGGCCCGGGTGGAGCGGGCGCTCGAGATCCTCGGCGACGATGTGCCCGACCATCTGGCCGCGGCCGGACGGTTGCGGGTGCAGCACCGGCAGGCCTCACTGGAGGAACTGGGGCAGCTGGCCGACCCGCCGATGACCAAGGACGCGGTCGCCGGTCGTATCCGGCGCCTGCTGTCGATGGCCGATCGTCGCGCGAAGGAACTCGGCATCCCCGATACCGAGTCGGCGGTCACCGCCGAGCTGCTCGAAGACGCCTGAATCCGCGAACCGCCGACTTCCGGTCAGCGGCGGCCCGTGTCGTTCGGGGGTTCGCGAACCGCGTTGTGGCGCAGCAACGGTGCGGTATCCACAGGCTCGTGGCCATCCACAATCGGTGCTGCGGCCTGCCGTCGGGGCCGGTCCGGTGCGGTAGTGTCGGGCATCCGAATCGGTGGGCCGGAAACGGTCCGCGGGGGTGTTCGAGGCAGGGGTTCGAGCACGCCGCGACGAGCGGTCCTGGTGGATCGGTCACCGGTTCGCGGTGGTAGTGGGCCCGAGGACGTGCTCACTGCGTGAGGGGCGTGTCCGTGATGTTATGGCCGGGCATTAGGGTGGTCTGGCATCGGAATGAATCCGCTTGAAAGCTGAGGAGCGATAACGTGACTGTCCGGGTAGGCATCAACGGCTTCGGTCGTATCGGACGTAACTTCTTCCGGGCGGTGGAGGCGCAGAAGGCGCTGGGCACCACCGACATCGAGATCGTCGCGGTCAACGACCTCACCGACAACGCGACCCTGGCCACGCTGCTGAAGTACGACTCGATCCTCGGCCGGCTGCCGCAGGACGTCTCGCTCGACGGTGACGACACCATCGTGGTCGGCGACCAGCGGATCAAGGCGCTGGCCATCAAGGAGGGCCCGTCCGCACTGCCGTGGGGCGATCTGGGTGTCGACGTGGTCGTCGAGTCGACCGGTATCTTCACCGACGCGACCAAGGCCAAGGGGCATCTGGCCGCGGGCGCCAAGAAGGTCATCATCTCCGCGCCCGCCAAGGGTGAGGACCTGACCGTGGTCATGGGTGTCAACGACAGCCAGTACGACGGCAGCCAGAACATCATCTCCAACGCGTCGTGCACCACCAACTGCCTCGGCCCGCTGGCCAAGGTCCTCAACGACGAATTCGGCATCGAGCGTGGCCTCATGACCACGATCCACGCCTACACCCAGGACCAGAACCTGCAGGACGGCCCGCACAGCGACCTGCGTCGTGCCCGTGCCGCCGCGCTGAACATCGTGCCCACCGGTACCGGTGCCGCCAAGGCCATCGGCCTGGTGCTGCCCGAGCTGCAGGGCAAGCTGGACGGTTACGCCCTGCGCGTGCCGGTCCCGACCGGCTCGGTCACCGACCTGACCGCTACGCTGCGCAAGTCGGCCTCGATCGACGAGATCAACGCCGCCTACAAGGCCGCCGCGGAGGGCCCGCTGAAGGGCATCCTGAAGTACAACGTCGACCCGATCGTGTCGAGCGACATCGTGACCGACCCGCACTCGTCGATCTACGACGCGCCGCTGACCAAGGTCATCGATGACCAGGTGAAGGTCGTGTCGTGGTACGACAACGAGTGGGGCTACTCCAACCGCCTCGCGGACCTGATCGGCCTCGTCGGCAAGTCGCTGTAATCCCATGGCAGTCAAGACCCTTCAGGATCTCCTGGCCGAGGGTGTCGAGGGTCGGGGCGTGCTCGTGCGCTCCGACCTGAACGTCCCCCTCGACAACGGCGTGATCACCGACCCGGGCCGCATCCTGGCCTCGGTCCCCACTATCAAGGCGCTGGCCGAGGCCGGGGCCAAGGTCGTCGTCACCGCTCATCTGGGCCGCCCGAAGGGTGAGCCGGATCCGGCACTGTCGCTGGCGCCCGTGGCCGCGAAGCTCGGCGAAGAGCTGGGCCGCAACGTGCAGCTCGCCGGCGATGTGGTGGGCCAGGACGCGCTCGCGCGTTCGGAGGGCCTCACCGACGGTGATGTGCTGCTGCTGGAGAACATTCGCTTCGATCCGCGCGAGACCAGCAAGGACGACGCGCAGCGGCAGAAGCTGGCTCGTGCGCTCGTGGAGCTGGTCGGTGACGACGGCGCGTTCGTCTCCGACGGATTCGGTGTGGTGCATCGCAAGCAGGCCTCGGTCTACGACGTGGCACAGCTGCTGCCGCACTACGCGGGCACACTGGTGGCAGCGGAGGTCGACGTGCTGCGCAAGCTCACCACCGAGACCGAGCGCCCCTATGCGGTCGTGCTGGGTGGTTCCAAGGTGTCGGACAAGCTCGCTGTCATCGAGGCGCTGGCCCCCAAGGTCGACACCCTGGTCATCGGCGGCGGCATGTGCTTCACCTTCCTTGCCGCGCAAGGCATCTCGGTCGGATCCTCACTGCTGCAGGAGGAGATGATCGACACCTGCAAGGATCTGCTGGAGCGTTTCGCCGACGTCATCCACCTGCCGGTGGACATCGTGGCGGCCGATGAATTCGCGGCCGGCGCGGAGTCGAAGACGGTGGCGGCCAACGAGATTCCCGATGGCTGGATGGGCCTGGACATCGGCCCCGAGTCCGCGAAGCGGTTCGCCGCCCTGCTGACCGAGGCGAAGACGGTGTTCTGGAACGGCCCGATGGGTGTGTTCGAGTTCGAGGCGTTCGCCGCGGGCACTCGGGCGGTCGCCGAGGCCATCGTGACGGCCACCGGCAAGGGCGCGTTCACCGTGGTCGGTGGTGGCGACTCGGCCGCGGCCGTGCGCACACTCGGCCTGCCGGAGGACGGGTTCTCCCATATCTCCACCGGTGGCGGCGCCTCGCTGGAGTATCTCGAGGGCAAGCAGCTTCCGGGCATCGCGGTCCTCGAAGACGGGCAGGTGTGACCATGGCACGCAAACCGCTGATCGCCGGTAACTGGAAGATGAACCTCAATCACCTCGAGGCCATCGCTCTGGTGCAGAAGATCGCATTCGCCCTGCCGGACAAGTACTTCGACAAGGTGGATGTCACAGTCATCCCGCCGTACACCGATATCCGCAGTATTCAGACCCTCATCGAGGGCGACCGGTTGCGGCTCACTTTCGGTGCCCAGGATGTCTCGGTGCACGAGTCGGGCGCCTACACCGGTGAGGTCAGTGCGGCCATGCTGGCGAAGCTGTCGTGCAGTTTCGTCGTGGTCGGCCATTCGGAGCGGCGGCAGTACCACAACGAGGACGACGCCACCGTGCTGGCGAAGGCCAAGAAGGTGCTGCAGTACGAGATGACGCCGATCGTCTGCATCGGTGAGGGCCTGGGTGTGCGCGAGGCGCAGACTCATGTCGCGTACAACCTCGAGCAGTTGCGCGGTTCGCTCAAGGGCCTGACCGCGGAACAGATCGCCAAGGTCGTCATCGCCTACGAACCCGTCTGGGCTATCGGCACCGGTCGTGTCGCGACCCCGGCGGATGCGCAGGAAGTCTGCGGTGCGCTGCGGACCGAATTGGTGGATCTGGCCGGTGAAGAGGTCGCGGCGAGTGTCCGCATCCTCTACGGCGGCTCCGTGAACGCCAAGAACGTCGGCGAATTGATCGCATCGCCCGATATCGACGGTGCTCTCGTCGGTGGCGCCTCGCTGAAGGGTGACGAATTCGCCACCCTGTCGGCGATCGCCGCCGGTGGCCCGCTGCCCTGATCGCCGCGGGCGCTCAACCGCCTCGAGCACAACATGTCGGCCCCGGTACCAATGGCGGTACCGGGGCCGACGTATGAGATCAGGTGTTCGACCTCAGGGCTTGCGGGCCACCGCGCCGAGCATGGACACCGCTTCCGGCCGCGGGTGGGGGCGGTGGGACTCGGTGGGCCAGTTGATGACCGACACGATTCCGGGGTCGACCAGTTCCAGACCGGTGAAGAAGCGGCCGAACTCGGCGGTCGAACGCAGCTGGAACGGAATGCCGCTGCGCTTGTTGGCCCGCACGCTCTCGGCGAGGTCCTCCTCGGACAGGTGATCGCTGGTCGCGTGCGACATCACCAGATAGCTGCCCGGCGCCAGGGCGTCGGTCAATCGCCGTACCACCTCCAACGGCCGGTCGTCGTCGGTGAAGAAGTGCACCACCGCGAGCATGATCAGCGCCATCGGCCGGGACGGGTCCACAGTGGCGAGCACATCCGGATGGGTCAGAATCCGCTCCGGGTCGCGGGCGTCGGCCTGCAGATACGTGGTAGCGCCGGCGGCGGTGGAGTCGAGCAGACTCTGGGCGTGCAGGGCCACGATCGGGTCGTTGTCGACGTAGACGATGCGAGATTCGGGCGCCGCCGCCTGGGCGATCTCGTGGACATTGCCCGCGGTCGGCAGCCCGGCTCCCAGATCGAGGAACTGGCGTATTCCGGCCTGTGTGGCCAGGTACCCGACGGCCCGGTGCAGGAACGCGCGGTTCTCGAGCGCGGCGATCTGGACACTGGGGAAGGCCTCCGCGACAGCCTCGGCGGACGCGCGATCGGCCTCGAAATTGTCCTTACCGCCCAGCCAGTAGTCGTAGCGGCGGGCTGGATGCGGAGTGGTGATGTCGATTCCGGGGGGAGCCACCGGATCCACGTGTGGACCCTGTGATCCGTTTTCCGGTTCCATGACATCTCTCCTCTCGTCGTCGACGACGCGCGGTGATCGACTACTGTCATCCTGTCAGCTCGGATGACGAACCGGCGCGGCAACCTGCCGTGCGGCTGGGGAGGCTCGAAGATGTCAGTGCAATTCAGTCCGTACGATTTCGGCATCCACGACGACCCTTATCCCGTGTACGCGCGACTGCGGGCGCAGGCCCCGGTGTTCCGCAATACCGACGACGACTTCTGGGCGCTGTCACGCTACGCCGATGTCATTGCCGCGCTGCGTGATTCGGATCGTTACTCGAGCGCCAACGGGTTGCGGATGGAACCGGCGTTCTGGGGGCCGCAGGCCGAGCAGTTCTTCTCGTTCGTGGCGATGGACCCGCCGAAGCACACCCGGATGCGTGGCCTGGTCACGCGCGCGTTCACCGCCCGGCGGGTGCAGGCGCTCGCACCCAGACTGCGGGAGATCGCGACCGATCTGCTGGCACCGCTGCTGGAACGCGGCAGTTTCGACCTGATGACCGAATTCGCGGGCCCCTATCCGACCGAGGTCATCTCCGAACTGGTCGGTGTTCCGAGTGCGGATCGCGATCTGGTGCGCAAACTCGGGATGGAGATCATGTACACCGAGGAGGAGTCGACCGATCTGCGGCCCGAGGCGATGCAAGCGATCGGCGCACTCGTCGGCTACTACACCGAGCTGACCATCGAACGCAGTAAGCACCGCACCGACGATCTGCTGTCGGGGCTGTTGGACGCCGCCGACGGTGATGACCGGCTCAGCCCGGAGGAGATCGTCGGTGTGCTGATCCTGCTGGTCGGCGCCGGGATCGAAACGACCATGCTGACTCTGGGCAATATCTGGCACGCCGCGTGGTCGCATCCCGATCGGCGGGTCGAGGCCCTGGGGCGCGTCGACGACTGGATCGCCGAGGGCATGCGCTACGACCCGGCGACCCAGTCACAGCTGCGCACCACCACCGAGCCGATCGAACTGCACGGGGTGACCGTTCCGGCGGGCGCGCGGATGCTGCTCCTGACCGGGGCCGCCAATCGCGATCCCGAGGTCTTCGACCGGCCCGACGTCTTCGATCTCGATCGCGACACCGGCAACGCGCTGGTGTTCGGCAGCGGACGTCATCACTGCCTGGGCTCGAATCTGGGGTTGCTGGAACTTCGGACCGCACTCGGGGAGATCAGCTCGCGAGTCGCCGACTACGACATCGATCCGGCCGGAGCGCGCCGCATTCACTCCTCCAATAATCGCGGATTCGCGAATCTGCCGACGACGGTCACCCCGCGCTGACGGCCGGTCACGTCGGATCTTGAGCGGGACGCAGCAGCCGGGTGGCCGCGGTGACGATCGCCGTCTCGCTCAGCAGCACCAGATCGGCGGCCGGGCCCAGCGGTACGAACGTGTCGTCACTGGTGACCCGTGCCAGGCGTCCGTCGAAGCCGCTGTCGATCAGCGCCGCGCACACCGATTCCGAGACACCGCCGCTGCGGCGGGTCTCGTCGGCGACGAGAACCGCACCGGTCGCGGTGGCGTGGTCGCGCAGATCGCCGACGGGAAGCGGTGTGAGCCAGCGCAGGTCGAGCACGCGGGCGTGAATGCCGGCGGCGGCCAGTCGCCGCGCGGCGCGCAGGCTCATCGGCACGCCGTTGGCGAAGGTGACGATCGTGAGATCGGTACCGTCGCCGTGGATTCGAGCTCGGGCGAACGCGCCCGGCTCCTCGCTGGGAACGGCCGACCAGCGGTCGTCGCCGGACTCGAACAGATCCCGCGTGTGATACAGCGCGATCGGTTCGAGGTACAGGCATACTCTTCCGTCGGCGCGGGCGATCTCCACACAGCTGCGCAGCAGGGCCGCGGCATCGTCGGCGCGCGCGGGCGTCGCGACCACCAGTCCGGGGATGTCGCGCAGTGCGGCAACGGAATTGTCGTTGTGGAAGTGCCCGCCGAAGCCGCGCTGGTAGGCGAACGAGGCGATCCGCACGACCATCGGATTGTGGTACTGCCCGGCGGAGAAGTACGACAGGGTCGCCGCCTCACCGCGGATCTGGTCGAGCGCGTTGTGGAGGTAGGCCAGGTATTGGATCTCCGGAATCGGCACGAATCCCGCCAGTCCCGCTCCCAGCGCGGTACCCAGCACACTCTGTTCGTCCAGGAGCGTGTCGAAGACACGCCGTGCGCCGAACGTTCGCTGCAATCCCTTGGTGACGCCGTATACGCCACCCTTGCGGCCCACATCCTCACCGAAGACCAGCAGGTCGGGATCGTGTCGGAGTAGAACGGCGAGAGTATGGTTGATCGACTGCGCCAGGGTCGTGGGGGAGCGATCGGAGTCCGGCGATACTTCGTCGGCCGTACCGGAAGCCGGTGTCGTAGTGAAGGTTTCGGTCGGTGTCGTGATGCCGGGCCGAACCGGCGGGTAGGCCAGTGGTGCGCGCACCTCGGCGGCCGAGGCCAGACGCGGCGCCCCGTCCAGCCGCGCGGCAATCGCCGCGACCCGGGCGCCGATCGCGTCGTAGCGGCTCAGCACCTGGTCGGCGCTCGCCGCACCGGCCTCGATCAGCAGGCGAGCGGTCGCCGCCACCGGATCGCGCCGACGATCGGCCTCGATATCGCTCGCGCTCCGGTACGCGGTCTCCACATCCGATCCCGCGTGCCCGAACAACCTGACGGTGCGCAGCCGCAGCATCGCAGGTCGGCGGGTGCCGCGCACCCAGCGCGCGGCCTCCTCCGAAACCGACAGGGCGGCAAGCAGGTCAGATCCATCGGCGTCGAAATATCGCAGGCCCGGCCGTGATCCGTAGATCGTTTCGATCCAGTCCGGGGGAGTGGGCACACTGATGCCGATGCCGTTGTCCTCGCACACGAACAACACCGGCATCGGAATGCCCTGGTGCGCGGTGTGAATCGCGGTGTTGACGGCACCGGTGGCGGTCGAGTGGTTGGCGGAGGCATCGCCGAGAGTGCACAGCACGACAGCGTCCGCCGGCCACGGCGTGTCTCGGCCCAGGCGCCGGGCACGGTCGAGTGCGAAGGCCAGCCCGACCGCCCGCGGCAGATGCGAGGCGATGGTGGAGGTCTGCGGAATCACCGCCGCGGCCCGGTTGCCGAACACCTTGTGCCGCCCGCCCGCGATCGGTTCCGCCGCGGCGGCGATCACCCCGAGCAGCACATCGCGGATCGGATCCAGCCCCGCGATCCGGTGGCAGCGATGAACGAAGAACGCTCCCGAACGGTAGTGCAACAGTGCCGGATCGGAGGGTCGCAGCGCGTGCGCGAGTGCGACATTGCCCTCGTGTCCACTGGATCCGATGCTGTAGAAGCCTGTGCCGGCGGCGGTGAGTCGCCGGGCCGTGAGATCCAGATGCCGGCTGGTGGCCTGGGCGTCGAACAACTCCAGACAGGTCGCGACTGTGATCGCGCTCCCGGGCACGACCGCGTCGGCACCGCCGCGCGGCGGACCCGGCGGTACCGCGGTCACCGTGGCGCGCAGCAGATCGTCGAGTAGTCGTTCCGGTCCGGCCGTCACCACTCCATCATCGCGGCGATCGCGGGATCGGCACGGCATTTCCGCGGTGACGGGCCCCGCGGCCGTGACTACCGCTGGTCTGCCCGCTGGTGTGGCTGCTCTACGTGACCGGTGTGCCCGGCCAGGAGCTTGCTGAACGGTGTCACCTCACCCAGCTGGTTACCCGACCGGCGTGGCCGGGCGGGTTCGGGCAGGAACCCCGCGACAGCGGTCGGCACCGCCACCACGAGGGCGGCGAATTCGGCGGCAGCGCGATGGATACGTTCGCCCAGTCCGGTCGATCCGAAATCCTCCGTCGCGGCGAAGACCCCGGTCGGCACCACGACTGCCCGCAGATAGGTGAACAGCGGCCGCATCGCGTGGTCGAGCACCAGCGCGTGCCGGGCGGTACCGGCGGTCGCGGCTATCAGGACCGGCATCGCGTTGAGTGCCTCGGTGTCCAGCACATCGATGAACATCTTGAACAGGCCCGAATAGCTCGCCGCGAAGACCGGTGTGACGGCGATGAGGCCGTCGGCCGCCGACACCTTCTCCCGCGCCGCGGCCACCGCGGGTGTGGGCAGCCCGCCGGAGACCATGGTGGCGGCGAGATCGGCAGCCAGATCCCGCAATTCGATGATCTCGATATCGACGGCCTCACCGCGCGCGGCGACCGCGGCGGAGACGGCATCGGCGAGCTGGTCGGCGAGCAGGCGCGTGCTCGACGGCTGCGACAACCCGGCGGTGAGTACGACGACAGTGTACGACATGGGTTTTCGTCCTCGTTTCGATGCTGCGGAGGTCTGTGGTCAAGCCTGTTCGGCGGCGGCGAGCAGCCGCTCCCGGGCCGGCTCGACCAGGTGATGCGGCGCGTCCGGTCCGGCGGCCACCAGCGAGGCGTGGGTCGGGGGATCGCTGGGAACGTGTGCGGGACGGCGCAATTCGAATTCCTTGCGCAGCACCGGCACGACTTCCTCGCCCAGGATCCGGACCTGCTCCAGCGCCACGTCGAGGGGCAGTCCCGCGTGGTCGATCAGGAACAGCTGCCGCTGGTAGTCACCGGCGTAATCGGCGAAGCCCAGTGTCCGTTCGATGACCTGCTCCGGGGTGCCCACCGTCAGCGGCGTCATTTCGGTGAAATCCTCCAGCGACGGACCGTGCCCGTAGACCGGAGCGTTGTCGAAGTACGGCCGGAAGAACTTCTTGGCCGCGGCCTCGGTCTCGGCCATGAACACCTGCCCACCGAGTCCGACGAAGGCCTGATCGGCCGCGCCGTGACCGTAGTGCTCGAACCGCTGCCGGTACAGCCGAACCATCTGCTCGGTGTGTTCCTTGTTCCAGAAGATGTTGTTGTGGAAGAAGCCGTCACCGTAGTAGGCGGCCTGTTCGGCGATCTCGGGGGAGCGGATGGAGCCGTGCCACACGAACGGCGGGGTGCCGTCCAGCGGTGCGGGGGTGGCGGTGAATCCCTGCAGCGGGGTGCGGAACTGGCCCTGCCAGTCGACGACGCGTTCGCGCCACAGCCGGCGCAGCAGGTGGTAGTTCTCGATCGCGAGATCGACGCCCTTGCGGATGTCCTTGCCGAACCACGGATAGACCGGTCCGGTGTTGCCGCGTCCCATCATGAGATCGACGCGTCCGCCGGACAGGTGCTGCAGCATCGCGTAGTCCTCGGCGATCTTCACCGGATCGTTGGTGGTGATCAGCGTGGTCGAGGTCGACAGCTGCAGTTTCTCGGTGCGGGCGGCGACCCAGCCGAGCATGGTCGTGGGCGAGGAGGGCACGAACGGCGGGTTGTGGTGCTCACCGGTGGCGAACACGTCCAAGCCGACCTTCTCGGCCTCGAGTGCGAGACGCATCATCGCGTCGATGCGTTCGCCCTCGGTGGGCGCGACGCCCGTGGTCGGGTCGACGGTGACGTCGCCGACGGTGAAGATACCGAACTGCATGGCCGCCTCCTGGTTGTCTGATCAAAAGTTCAATCACCTGAACGAGGAGCCCGCCCGAGGTATTCCTTGACATGTCCACCAATTGTGAGCGGTAGTGCGCCGGCCCGCCGCGGGCAGCCACGATTCGTGGGTCGGCTCGTGCCCGATACCCGCGGGCAGCCCCCGGCTCCGGAGGCCGGCGAGCGGGAGGCGTCCACGGTTTACCGCGGTCGGCTCGGGATACCACCGAGGTGTCGGCGAATCATCGCATCACCCCATCGGCGGGGGAGGCGATGACCTGACTGCACGGTGGGCGCGGCGACGGCCGTGCGAATGCAGGAGGACGCGCAAGCAGGAGGACGCGCAAGCAGGAGGACGCGCAAGCAGGAGGACGATGACATGAGGCCCCCTGACAGAGATCCGGCGACCCCGCAAGCGATGGAACCGGATCGCAGCGCCCGCACCGAGTTCGCTATCGAAGGAGACGATCGATGAGTGTTCCCAGCCTTCCGATCCGGCGCCGGCGTCATCTCGCGGTTGCGCCGTGCTACGGCCGCGGTCCCTCTGCTGTCGGCGTCTGGATCGCGTGGATCGCTTCGATACTCGTGGTGAGCGTGCTGCTGGTCGCGGTATAACGGCGACGATCGCGCGAGGCCGCGGCTCGGCATCGGCCCCACGGCTCAGCTTCCGACCAGCGCGTCGCGCAGGATAGGCAGCAGGACTTTCGCATCGGCCATATGGTCCTGAGCGTCGAGCACCCGGTAGCCCGATCCCGGTACGGCTTCGGCGATGCTGCGGGCGACATCGAGCAGACCTGCCGGACTCCGCCCGCCGGCGAGGACCTGCACGGGTACCTCGATTTCCGTGAAGCGGTCGACCGGCGGCAGGTCGGCGGTCAGGGCGATGTCGTAGCGCAGCGTGGGAGCGAGCGCTTTCATCGTCGTCCAGCCGGGAACGACCGGAAGCAGATGAACGAAGAAGCGTGGCATCCCGATGCCGCACAGGAATTGCTTTATCGCACGGCTGTTTTCGCCTCGGTCGAGCAATGAGCCGACGTGTCGGGACAGTGTCGCGTACGCGGCCCGCTCCGGTTCGTCGTGTACGTAGGACGCGTCGTAGATCACAACCCGGTCGACTTTGCGCGGCAGGCGCAGTGCCGCCTCGAGTGCGAGTGCCGCACCGGACGAATGGCCGTACAGATGTGCCCTGCCGCCGGCGGC
Organism: Nocardia spumae; assembly: GCF_020733635.1. Lineage (NCBI taxonomy): Bacteria > Bacillati > Actinomycetota > Actinomycetes > Mycobacteriales > Nocardiaceae > Nocardia > Nocardia spumae. The sequence continues at coordinate 3,242,155 of NZ_JAJFZL010000001.1, forward strand.
GTCGATCATCGCCTCGACGTCCTCGATCTCGTTGGCGACTCGGTAGGGGAGGGTGTCGCCGCTGTCGCCACGGCCCCGGCGGTCGTAGGTGTACACGGTGAACGCGGTGGCGAACACCTTCGCGTCGGCCACCACCGGGCGAAAGGTGCGGAAACAGGTGGCGCCGGTGATGTAGATCAGAGCGGGCCCGTCACCGCGGACGTCGTAGGCCACGTTCGTGCCGTCCTTCGACAGTGTGGTGCGCACGTGCCACGCCCTTTCCGGTGCTCCGTCGACGCCGCCCGGCGGCGGTCCGTGTCCTGTAGACGAGGAACAGACACGAGACTCATCGGTGCCGGCGGCATTTCGCGCCGCCGGCGAGCTCGGCGCGGCGATCAGGTTCCGGGCCGGTCGCGGTAGGTCTCCAGCAGCCGTAACCAGACCTCGCTGATGGTCGGGAACGCCGGCACCGCGTGCCAGAGCCGGTCGAGTGGCACTTCGCCGGTGATGGCGATGGTCGCCGAATGCAGTAGTTCGGCCACACCGGATCCGGCGAAGGTGGCGCCGACGATCGTCTGCCGTCGCGGGTCGATCAGGATGCGCGCTCGGCCCCGGTATTCGGGATCGTGCTGGATCGCACCCGCGACCCGGCCGATGTCGTAGTCGACCACATCCACCGCTCGGCCGGTGCGGGCCGCCTCGGCGGTGGTGAGGCCGACGGCCGCGACCTCCGGATCGGTGAACACGACCTGCGGGACCGCCTCGTGATCGGCGGTGGCGCTGTGCGGACTCCACCGGCGGGTGTCGAGCCGCTGCCCTCGGGCACGAGCGGCGATCACCGCCCCCGCGATCCGTGCCTGATATTTGCCCTGATGGGTGAGCAGGGCCCGGTGCGTGACGTCGCCGACCGCGTACAACCAGTCGCCGTCGACCGCATCCACGGTGAAGCTGTCGTCGGTGGTCAGCCATTGCCCCGGGCACAGGCCGACGGTGTCCAGGCCGACATCGTCGGTGCGGGGTGCGCGTCCGGTCGCGAGGAGCAGTTGGTCCGCGATCAGCTGGGTGCCGTCGGCGAGAGTGAGACGGACGCTGTCGTCGGGTTCGCCGACGCGTTCCGTGGCGGTGATGGTGGTGTCGAATCGCAGGTCGACACCGGCTTGGCGAAGACGGTCGGCGACCAGGTCCGCGGCGAAGTCCTCCACCCGGCCGAGTAGCCGTGATTCCCGGGCGATGAGGGTGACCCGCGCGCCCAATGCCTGCCAGGCGGCCGCCATCTCGGTGGCCACCACCCCCGCGCCGAGGATCGCGAGACGGCGCGGCACCTCCCGGGCGCTCGTGGCTTCGCGGCTGGTCCACGCCCGCACCGAGTCCAGGCCCGGTAGCGGTGGCAGGGCGGCGGTGGTGCCGGTACACACGACCACCGCGTGCCGGGCGAGCAACCGCACGGTGTCCCCGCCGGGGGTCCGGACCGCCACCCGGCGTGGTCCGTCGAGCCGGCCGTGCCCGCGCACGACATCGACGTGGACCGATTCGAGCCAGGTGATCTGGTCGCGGTCGTCCCAGTCCGCGGTCATGCGGTCACGATGTGTCAGCACCGCGGCCGCGTCCAGCGGGCCGGTGACCGCGGTGGCGACGCCGGGGAAACGTGCGGCTTCGCGGTAGAGCAGAGCCGGGCGCAGCAGGGCCTTACTGGGCTCGCAGGCCCAGTAGGAGCATTCGCCCCCGGCCAGTTCGGATTCGACGACCACGGTGGCCAGCCCGGCGGCGCGGGTGCGGTCGGCGACGTTCTCGCCGACCGGTCCGGCCCCGATGATCACCACGTCGTAGGTGTGGATGTGCGTGTCGGACATGGGGAATCGCTTTCGCGTCGATCAGCGGCCGGGGGCGCGCTGGGTGACTTCCTGCAGGAACCAGGCGTTGCCGTCCGGATCGGTGAACGCGGCGAACGAGCCGTAGCTGCGCCGCCGCGGGTCCGCGCCCGGTACCCGGCTCTCGGCGCCGGCGTGGTGGAACACGCCGGTGGCGTCACGGAACGGGCCCTCCACCACGACCCCGTGCCCGGTCAGCGCGGCGACGGCCTCCTCGATATCGGTGACGATCAGGTGGAGTCCGTGCAGGCTGCCGGGTGCGGCCTCGGTGAGGCCGGTACCGAAGATGATCGAGCACTCCGAACCGGGCGGGGTCACCTGGACGACCCGATAGCCGTCGTCGACCGGGAAGTCGGCGTCGAGCCGGAATCCGAGCTCGTCGGTATAGAAGGCCTTGGCGCGGTCGACGTCGGCGACGGGGAGTACGACGACTTCCAGCTTCATATCCATGATGTGTTCTCCTGCAGCGGTTCTCGGTTGCGCTCCCCACTGTCGCCGCCCGGCGCCGCCGAACGCATCCGTCGGATGACGCTGTGCGCGACGTAATCGCCGGACCGGCCGTCGGTCCGTAGTCCTCGGGCGTTCCCCTGTGTCGTGATCGCGCGTGCGCCCGTTCCCGTCGGGCGTCTTCATCAACGGCGCCGACGTGGCCGCGCACCGGTGCGGACTTCCGGCGCGATCGACCACGGTGCCGTCATGGTTTCGTCACCGCATTGCCCGACACGAGAGTCTCCGAGTGCGGGATGATCATCAACACGACTTCGTGCGGCAACTGCGAGCAGGGCACCGATCGGCAAGGCGGATCACACCGGACAAGGCACCTCGGACAGCAGAGGGCGACCGACGAAGGAGAACGAGGTGGCAACAGTCGCCGAGCGCATCCGGCAGCGCATCGATCGCGGCCGAGCAGCGGATCTGCGGGACGCCAGACTGTTCTTGTCCGCTGACACCTCCGCCGCCGACATCAGACTGTCGACCAGCGACTACCTGGCCTTATCCCGCGACAGCCGGATCACCGGCGCTATGACCGCGGCGCTGCTCGCCCCGGTCGAGTCCGGAACTCGCCCGCTGGCGCGCCGCCTGGCCGGCTACATGGGCGCCGGCGCGGCGGTGATGTGCCAGTCGGGCTGGGAGGCCAACATCGGTTTGCTGCAGGTCATAGCGGCGCCGGGAGTTCCGGTCCATATCGGCGAGTACTCCCACATGTCCTGGCGGCAGGCGGCGGCCGCCGCCGGCGCGCCGGCGCACACCTTCGCCCGCAACGATCCCGCCGAACTGGCTTCCCGGATCCACGCCCACGGCCCGGGCATCATCGCCGTCGACGCGATCGACAACACCACGGGCGCTCGCAGCCCCCTGGCCGAGCTGTGCGACGTCGCCGACGAGACCGGCTCCGTCCTCGTGGTCGACGAATCGCATTCGCTCGGCGTCGACGGCCCGCACGGGGCCGGTGCGGTGGCCGAGCTCGGGCTGACCCAGCGGATTCCGTTCCGCACAGCCAGTCTGGCCAAGGCATTCGTCGGACGAGCCGGAGTGGTCACCGCGCTGGACCCCGATTTCGCGCCCTATTTCGAGTCGGTGGCCTACCCCGCGATCTTCTCCACGGCTCTGCGCGCCCACGACATCGCGGGCCTTTCCGCCGCGCTGGACGTGATCCGGGCCGAGGACGGCCGCCGCACCCGGCTTCGCGAGATTGCCCACACCGTCCGCAACGCGCTCATCCACCTGGGTTCGGATATGGCGGGGGCGGACAGCCACATCGTGGCATTGCCCACCGGGACCGAAGCCGCCGGCAGAGCGGCCCGCGCGGTCCTGCAGGCGCACGGGGTGATCGGCGCCCCGTTCTGCCCGCCGGCCACCCCCCGCGGCCGCTGGCTGATCCGTCTGTCCCTGCACGCCGCGCTGACCGCCGGGCAGATCGAACGGATCATCACCGCATGCGAGCAGGTCCGCTCCCGAGCCGGACGGTGAGTCGGGGGCGCTGACCTCACCTCCCGTTCGTTCCGGCAGGCGCTGTTTGGCCTCACCGTCATCGGCTATTGCGGGAGCAGGTAGGCGGCGACTGCCGCCGACCATCTCGCGAAGGGAGACAGTCTTGAGCGCCACGGACAAAGCCAAGAACAAGCTCGATGATCTCGCAGGTCAGGCCAAGGAAAAGTTCGGTCAGGCGACCGGTGACAAGGACAAGAAGAATGAGGGCAAGGCCGATCAGGCCAAGTCCAATCTCAAAGACGCCGGCGAGAAGGTGAAAGACGCCTTCGACAAGTAGACCCTTGTCGGCTCTTCGGTGCGCTGTTCGAGTCGCCCGATCGTAGGACCGACCGCCGTGGCGGGGCCGGATATCCGGCCCCGCCACACGTGCGTTCCGGATGACCGGTCGTGGCCGGCCCGAATGACAGACGAACATCCGCCGCACAGTGGCGGATGAGTTGTGTCAGCAGGTCCGGTCCGGATGATGCAGGTCCAACAGCGCGCGTTCGACGATCTCACTGGGCGCGGGATGGACCCAGAGCGGCCGCTGTGCCAGTTGCTGCGCCCGGATCCCGAAACTCATGGCCACGACGAAGATTTGGATCAGCGTCGCGGCCTGTGGGCCGAGGATATGGGCCCCGACTATCTGCCCGTCGGCGTCGGTGAGCACCTTGCAGAAGCCGGTGTCGTCCCGGCACGCCCAGCCGTAGGCGATCCGGCGATAGTGGGCGACCCCGACCCGGTAGTCGAGACCCGCTGCGCGACACTGATTCTCCGTACGGCCGACCGCGGCGATCTGCGGGGTGGTGAACACCGCCGACGGTACCGGGACGTCGTCGACCGACACCGGGTCGTCCGGATGCAGCAGGTTGTGCGCGACGACGCGGGCTTCACGGTTGGCGACGTGTTTGAGCGGCACCGTGTCGCACGCGTCGCCCAGCGCGTAGATGCCCTCGGCGCTGGTGCGCCCGAATCGGTCGACGATCACCCCACCGTGTTCGTCGATCTCGACACCGGCCGCGGCCACTGCGAGGCGATCGGTGTTGGGGGTGCGACCCGCGGCGACCAGCAGGATGTCCGCTTCGACCGGGTCGCCGGAGTCCAGGTCGAGACGGAGCTGCCCGTCCCGCCCTGCGGCCTCGACGACTTCCGCGCCCAGGCGCAGCGCGTAGCGCTCGGTCGCGAGGGCGGTGTAGGTGGCGCGGATATCGTCGTCCTGTGCCGCGCCGAGCAACGTGTGTTGTTGCTCGATGAGCGTGATCCGGCTACCGGCGGCGGCGAAGACCTGGGCCAGTTCCGCCGCGACGTAACCGCCCCCGAGGATCGCCAGATGCCGGGGCGCCCGGCCGATCCGCATGATGGTGTCGGAGGTTTCGTAGGCCACTCCGGCTTCGCGCACCGGCGCCGGGACAGCCGGTCGTCCACCCACGGCGATCACGATCTGTTCGGCGGTGATCTCCTCGATCCGGCCGTCGGCCCGCGATATCTCGATCGTCCGGGGGCCGCGGAACCGGGCGTGCCCCTCGTACACCGTGACGAAATCGGACTCGATCCGGTCGCGCCGACCCGCTGCCGCGACCTTATCGGTGTGGTCGAACACTCGTGTGCTGACCTGTTCCCAGTCCAGGCCCCGGCCGTGCGCTCGGACTCCGAGAGCCGGGGCCGCTGCCAGCGAATCCACGACCTGAGCCGGATATACCAGCATCTTCGAGGGGATACATCCGAAGTTCAGGCACGTTCCGCCGAATGCGCGTTCTTCTACGATCGCCACGTCCCGTCCGGAGAACTCGTCTCCGATCACCATGTTGCCCGAACCCGCTCCCAGCACGACCACATCGAATCGCCGCATCACACCTCGCCTGTCGTCTCGCCTCGTTCCGTCCTGAGATGACGCGATTCCCGGCTGCGGACTGTCGAAACCGAGTCGGCCGGACCGCCCCGGTGGTCGCGTGGCCGTCGGTCTGCCGGCACGGCGTTCGCGCTCGCGAACTCCAGGTGTTCCTCACACTGATTCAATCAATGATTGAAACCTGTTCTGTGTCGTGGTTCACTAGCGGTCATGAGCGAGAAGGTGGTGTCGGGTACCAGGGAACGGCTGCTGGCGGCCGCGGAGCGGCTCCTGCTCACCGAGCGCTACGACGATGTCTCGGTGCGGGCGATCTGCACCGCCGCCGGTGCCAATCCGGCCGCGGTCCACTATCACTTCGGATCCAAGGAAGCGCTGATCGCCGCGCTGATCGAGGATCGGCTCGGACCGCTGTGGGCCGAAGGTCTGGCCGCGGCCACCGGCGCCGAACCGCGCTCGGTTCCGGCGGTCGTGGACGCGGTCATCGAGCCGTTCGTCGGGCTCGCGGCCGATCCGGTGGGCCGGTTGCATCTGCGGCTGCTGGCCGGGCTGATCCTGCGCCGGCGGCCGATGTCGTGGCAGCACGAGTGGTTCCGGATGGAGTCGTGGTCGCGGCTGCTGCCCGGACTGCCCCCCGCTGAGGGACGCCGGCGCTGGCAGCTGGCCTTCGACCTGATCATCATGCGTTTCGGCAGCACCGAGGACTACGACATCGCACCCTCGTCGGTCGCGACATTGCGCGAATTCGTCATCGCCGGACTGACGGCCCCGCCCGGCCCGGCCCCTGCACGGACAGCCACACAGGAGTAGCAGTGAACGATATCTTCGAACCCGTCGATCTGGGCCCGATCACCTTGCGCAACAGGGTGATCAAGGCCGCCACCTTCGAAGGCCGGACCCCCGAGGCGCTGGTCACCGACGAACTCATCGACTTCCACCGGGAGATGGCGGCCGGCGGGCTCGGGATGAGTACCGTCGCCTACTGCGCGACCGCGCCGGGCGGCCGCACCGATCGCCACCAGATCTGGATGCGCCCCGCGGCGGTTCCGGGCCTGCGGCGGCTCACCGATGCCATTCACGCCGAGGGGGCCAAAGCCAGCGCTCAGATCGGTCACGCCGGACCGGTCGCCAACGCCGCCTCCAATCAGGCTCCGACGCTGGCGCCCACCCGATTGCTGTCGCCGCTGAGTATGAAGATGATGCAGTCGCCGTCGGTGGCCGAGATCCAGGATCTGGTCGCCGCGCACGCCCGGGCGGCCCTGCTGGCCGAAGAGGCCGGATTCGACGCCGTGGAACTGCATTTCGGTCACAACTATCTGGTCAGCTCGTTCCTGAGTCCGCTGCTGAATCGGCGCAAGGACGGCTACGGCGGGTCGCTGGCCAACCGCGCCCGCATGGCCCGCGAGATCGCCACCGCGGTGCGCGAGGCCGTCGGTGGCCGCCTCGCGATTCTGGCCAAGCTGAATATGGAAGACGGTGTGCGCGGCGGCTTCTCACTCGCCGAATCGATTCGGGTCGCGTCCTGGCTCGAGGCCGACGGCGGACTGGACGCCCTCGAGCTCACCGCGGGCAGTTCGCTGCTCAATCCCATGCTCTACTTCCACGGCGATGCGCCGCGGCAGGCGTTCGCCAAAGTCCTGCCCGGCCCGGCGCGGTTCGGCTTCAGGCTCATCGGCAAGGCTTTTCTGCGCGAATACCCGTATCACGGAACGTATCTGCTCGAGCGCGCCCGCCAGTTCCGGCGCGAATTGTCGATGCCGCTGATCCTGCTCGGCGGGGTCACCGATATCGACGATATGGAGCGGGCGCGGCGCGAGGGATTCGAATTCGTCGCCATGGGCCGTGCGCTGCTGCGGGAACCCGATCTGCTGCAACGGATCCGCTTCGACGCCACCACCCGCTCGGCCTGCATCCACTGCAACGAATGTATGCCGAGCATCTACACCGGCACCCGATGTGTCCTGCGGTTGCACGGGCCCGCCGTGCCCGCGAGCTGATTCCCGCACCGATCACCGGCGACAGTTGAGAGAGCGAGAGATATTCATGAGTGGACGTTTAGCCGGACGAGTCGCCCTGATCAGCGGCGGTGCCTCGGGTATGGGCGCCTCCCACGCGCGGGCCTTCGTGGCCGAGGGGGCGCGGGTGATGCTGGGTGATATCGCCGACGACGCGGGGCGCGCGCTGGCCGCCGAACTCGGTGAACACGCCGCCTACGTGCACCTCGACGTCACCGAGTCCACCGATTGGGAGGCCGCGGTCGCCGCGACCGTCGAACGGTTCGGCCGGTTGAACGTCCTGGTCAACAATGCGGGCGTGCTCGACGGCGGGCCGCTGGGCACCTACACCGAGAAGCAGTGGCAGCGGGTCATCGATATCAACCTGACCGGTCCGTTCCTGGGCTTGAGCGCCGCCCGCGACGCACTGGTGGCCGCCCGGCCCGCCGCGGTGGTCAATATCTCCTCCGCCGCCGGGATGCAGGGCGTCGGCGGGATGCACGGCTATACCGCGTCCAAATTCGGGGTGCGGGGTCTGACCAAGTCGGCCGCGCTGGAACTCGCGCCCGAGGGCGTGCGGGTCAACTCGGTGCATCCCGGCGGCATCATGACCCCCATGATCGGTGTCACCGGGGAGGTCGTGGTCGATCGCGCCGACAATGTGCGCGCCCGGCTGGGAATGCCCGGTGAGGTGTCGGATGTGGTGGTCTTTCTGGCCAGTACCGAATCCAGCTACTGCACCGGTGCGGAATTCGTCGTCGACGGCGGCATGACGGCCGGTTCGGTGGTGGGCTGAGCATCCGCATAAACTGTCGGCATGGAAATGTTCCTGGATATCCTCCTGGTGATCACCAGCGTGTTGCTGGTGCTGCTGGTGTTGTTGCACCGTGCGAAGGGTGGAGGCTTGTCCAGCCTGTTCGGTGGCGGTGTGCAGTCGAGCCTGTCCGGATCCACGGTGGTCGAGAAGAACCTCGACCGCATCACCATTTTCGTGGGCCTGATCTGGTTCATCGCCGTCATCGGTATCGGCTTCGAGATCAAGTTCGCCTGACCGGGGCAGGCGGTTCCGCGTCGGCGGGACCGCCGCGACTCCGCCGGCGCGGCACGATCGCCAGCGCCGCACCGGCGGCCACCACCAGAGTCACCGCCGCGATGGTGAACGCGGCGTCGTAGCTGTCTCCCAGTACCGGTGCCACGACCAGCGGCCCGAGCATCTGACCCAGCCCGTAGCCGGCGGTCAGCGTCGCCGCCGCCCCCGGTCCGGCCAGATCGCTGCCGATTTCCAGGGCCAGCAGCGTGATGCCCATGAAGGTCGCGCCGAACAGCGCCGCCGAGACGACCGCGGGCCAGATACCGGCCGACAGTGCGGGCAGCAGAGCCGAGACGGTCTGCAGAAGGAGCGCGCAGACCAGCGCCACCGCCGGGGTCATCCGGCGCGCCATCGCACCCCAGACGATCGTCGCCGGCGCCGCGGCGAGGCCCACCACGATCCAGATCGCGGTTCCGGCCGCGCGGTGACCCGCCGCATCGACCGCGGCGACGAGGAATGTGCCCAGCACGATATAGCCGACGCCCTCGAGGAAATAGGTCAGCTGCAGCAACCGCCACGAGCTCCGCACACGTACCGTCGCCGCCCCCGTGCGGGTACCGCCGCGAATATCGAGACTCAGTGCGGGCCACACCAGCACGGCGGTGAGCGCGGCCGAGGCCAGCCACAGTGCCTGCCACGACAGCGCCGATTGCGCGATCAGAACGAGCGCGCCCGTGGCCGCGATGCCCGACCCGACGCCGGCGAAGGCGATACCCGCCGCGCGCCTGCGATTTTCGTGACGGGCGGCGATCTGGGCGCAGCCGATGAACAACACCGCGCTGGCGATACCGGCGATCACCCGCAGAACCACCGGAAACAGTGTCGGCGCGGGGACGGCCATCGCCGCCTCGCTCAGGATCAGCGCCGCACCGGCCACGCGAAAAGCGCTGCGGCCCTGATATTCCGGAAATCTCGCCGCTGCCACCGCGCCGATGAGGTAGCCGGCGTAGTTGGCGGCGGCGACGACCGCTCCGGTATGGGCACTGAGCCGTCCGGCGTCGATCATCACCGGCAGTAGCGGCGTGAAGGCGAAACGGCCGATTCCCATGGCCGCGGCCAAACCCGCCGAGGCGCGCAGCGCGGGCGCCAAGGAGGCGTGTCGGGTGGGTGCGATGGTCACGTCATCCGACGCTACGGACCGTTCGCCGACCTGTGAAATGCTTCTTGTGCACGATGTATACGCTGAATGTATGAATCTGGAGTTGCGGCATCTGCGCGCCTACCTCGTGCTGTGCGAGGAGCGCAACTACACCCGCGCCGCCGCCCGGCTGCACACGACTCAACCGTCTCTGACCCGCACGGTGCAGCAGGCCGAACGGGTGTTCGATTGCCGGTTGATCGAACGCAGTGCGCGCCGGTTCGCGCTGACCGAGGAGGGGGAGTACCTGCTCGCGGCCGCGCGGCGCATCCTCGGTGACGTGGACACCGTGGTCTCGGACTTGCGCATGCGGGCGGGGGTGTCGGTCGGGTTCTCCTGGCTGCTGCCCGACGACTGGTTCACCGATGTGCGAACGCGCTTCGAAGCCCGCGGCGGGCGAGTCGAAATCCATCGAATCGACGATCCGATCGCGGCGGTGACGGCCGGACAGATCGATATCGCGTTGTATCGCAAGGATATTCGCCTGCCCGCTACGGTGGCGGGCCGGATCATCGGTACCGAGCGGCGGGTGGCCGCGGTCGCGGCGAACTCGGCGCCGGCGGGCGCGGGCGCGTTGCGCTGGCAGGATCTCGTTCGTTACCCGCTGGTGGTCAACACCGTCTCGGGCACCACCGACGAAACCAGCTGGCCCGCAACCGATGCCGACCGTGAGATCATCACCTGCACGAATTTCGACGAATGGATCGAATTGATCGCCGCCGGCCGGGGCATCGGCGCCGTCCCCGAACTCGCCCGATCCCGGGCTCCCCATCCGGGGGTGGTCTACCTCGATATCCCGGATGCTCCGGCCTCACAACTGCGGCTGGCCTGGCGCACCCGCCCCGTTCCGGGCCGATCGGTGCAGAGCTTTCTCGATATGGCGCTGGGTGGGTAGTTCACGTGGCTCAGGCGGGATGTCCCGGAGTCAGTCCGGCGAGATCGTCGGCGCGCAGGCCCTCGATCCCCGCCGAGGGTGCCGCACCACCGATCGGCGTGAGCAGCAGGCCCACATGATCACCGAAATCGTGGCGTTCGAGGATTTCGGCGGCGAACCAGGCGGCGGCGTCATCGAGCACCACCACACCGGCAGGTCCCGGATGCCACCGGCACCAACTGAATTTATCCAGTTCGTCACCGGTTTCGGCGCCGAAGAGCCGGGCCAGCGCGTGCGAGCCGGAATCGACCAGGTGCACCGCCACATGTGAGGCCTCGACGGCCACCCGATAGGTGTAGTTGAGTTTCGACAGGCACAGCAGAAACCGGCGCGGATCGACGCTGACCTGGGTGGCGAATCCGACCACGCAGCCCGCGCGTTGCGACCGGTTCGTCACGGTCACGACGTAGATCGGGGCGTCTGCCGCTGCGATCACCGCGTCGAACACCTCCGTGTCATCCATTTCACCCCTCCTGCGCTGGGGCCCGCGCGGGCCTTCGCCTCAGGGTAGGGGACGAAAGGGACCGGAAATGGTTTATCCGGTACGGGGCACGCGGCCGTCGACATCGGTGAAACCGTAGGTCTCGGCCAGATCGGCCACCCGCCAGGATCGCCCGGTGCGGTCGCGCCGGGACGGGTCGGCGGCCAGTGCCACCACAGCGCGCCCGGCGAAACGCGGGGTCTCCGCGTCGTTGAGATCGAAGGTCCCCTCGCCGGGCAGCGTGATCAGTCGGCGCCCCTGCGCATCGGCCGGAACCAGTTGCAGCAGTTCGGTATCGACGATGCCGGGCCACAGCGACACCACCGTGACGTCGGTCCCGGACAGATCGTGCGCCATATCCGCGGTGAGCCGGTCGACGGCGGCCTTGCCGACGCCATAGACCACGTTGTGGGTGAAGTGTTCCGCGCCCGGGGAGGAGATGTCGACGATCAGCCCGCCGGATTCGATCAGTAGCGGCGCCGCGTAATGGGCGGCGGCGTAATGGGAGCGCACGCCGACATCGAAGCCTTCGTCCCAGGCGGACGGCGGCACCTCCCAGAACGGCTTGCCCAGCCAGCGTGCCGAGGCGGGAGAGTTGTAGACATTGTTGACCAGGACATCGAGCCGGCCCTGTGCGGAGCGCACGGTCTCGAACAACCGCGCCACCGCGTCGTCGTCGCGGTGATCACAGACGAACGGCACGCCGTGCCCGCCCAGTTCGTCGATCTCGGCGGCGGTCCCGGCCACGGTGCCGGGAAGTTGTCCGGTCTGCTCGGAGCGGCCGGTCACGTACACCGTCGCGCCGGCCGCACCGAGTTCCAGCGCGATCCCCTTGCCGATTCCGCGGCTGGCTCCGGTGACGACCGCTACCCGGTCGGTGAGTATTCCGTTCACGACTCCGGGACACTACCGTGAAACGAGAACGTGTTCTAGTACCAGGAGGCGCAGTGGGGCCGACGCATCGGTTCGTGGAGACCAACGGGATTCGGTTGCATATCGCCGAACAGGGCCAGGGGTATCCGGTGGTCTTCTGTCACGGATTTCCGCACGGCTGGTTCGTATGGCATCGGCAGGTGGGGGCCCTCGCGGCGGCGGGATATCACGCGATCGCCCCGGACCTGCGTGGTTACGGGAGCACCGAGGCGCCCGCAGGTGTGGAGGCGTGCACCAATCGCGCGGTGATCGATGATCTGCTCGGCCTGCTCGACGATATCGGCGCCGACCGCGCCGTCTTCGTGGGCCTGGACTTCGGTGCGCAGCTGGTCTGGGAGCTGGCCCTGCGCGCACCGGAACGGGTCGCCGGGATCGTGGTACTGAACAATCCCTATGCGCCGCGTCCGCCGAAGGCGCCCTCGGAGTTCTGGACCCGTGCGGCACAACGGCATTTCCTGCACCTGTCGTATTTCCAGGAGCCCGGTGTGGCCGACGCCGAACTCGCCGCCCGCCCCCGGGAATTCCTGTCCCGCGTCTACTACGCGCTCAGCGGTGAGTTCCACTACCTGGACACCTGGAAGAACCCGCCGGGCATCGGCTACCTCGACGCGCTGCCGCAGGCACCCGCGCTGCCCTGGTCATGGTTGCCCGAAGCCGAATTCGACACGCTGGCGGCGGAATTCGACCGGACCGGCTTCACCGGCGGCCTGACCTGGTATCGGGCCCTGGACCGCAACTGGGAACTGACCGAGGGACTGCCGACCACGGTGCCGGTGCCGACCTACTTCCTCTACGGCGAGAACGATCCGGATATGGAGGGGTTCAGCGGGCGTGATCCACTGGCGGTGCTGCGCGCGCACGTGCCGGATCTGCGTGCGGTGGAGAAGGTTCCGGGTGCGGGGCATCTCGTGCAGCTGGAAAGAACCGGCGCGGTGAACGACTTCCTGCTGCGTCACCTCTCCGAACTGCGGGGGAGCGACCCGGCGCCGCGGTGAGCAGGCGTGGCATGCTGGCGGCGTGCCTTTGATCGATCTCACCTGCTCGCACCGTGTTACCGACGACGCCAAGCGGCGGCTGGTCGACGAGTTGCCGCATATCGTTTCGGTCGCAGTGGCGTGTGCGGCGGAACCGTACGACGGATGCCTGCATCCCGGCGATGTCCTGGTGCGCTGTCGCGTCGTGGAGCCGTTCGATCGGTTCGACATCGACGTGCTGGTCGAGGTGCGGTCGAAATGGTTCGAGGACCGTGCTGCCGACCGTGATCGCCGAGTCGCCCACATCCGTGACGAGGTGGCCCGCATCCTGCCCGCGGACCACCTCATCGGCGTCTATCTCAGCCTGCCTGTCGCCGCCTGGGCGCAGACGGAGGACGAATAGCCCGCTGCCTCAGGCCAGTTCGGCGGCCGCGCTCTCGTCCAGCAGCCACGTCGTGGTGTGGCTCCCGTGCGCACCGGCCGCCGGGATGTCGAGTGGGGAGGCGCCCGCCAGCGCCGCGGCGACCGCCTCGGCCTTGGCCGCGCCGCCGACCACCAGCACCACATGCCGGGCCTGGGCGACCGCGGGCAGGGTCAGGGTAACCCGCACCGACGGCGGCTTCGGCGAATCCGTCACGGCGACAACGAGTTCGTGTTCCTCGGCGACCGCAGCGGTGTGGGGGAACAGCGAATTCACATGTCCCTCGCCACCCATCCCGAGCAGATGCAGATCGAATGCGCCGTGCTCGGCGAGGTGGGCGTGGAGGGCGGTGGAGTATTCGGCGGCGGCCTCCACCGGATCCGGATACTCGCCGTCGGAGGTCGCGACCGGATGCACCCGGGCGGGATCGACCGGGACATGATCCAGCAGTGCCCGCCGCGCCTGCAGTTCGTTGCGTTCGGCGTCGCCGGCCGGTACGAACCGCTCATCGCCCCAGAACACGTCCAACGTGCCGAAGTCGATGGCGCCGGGAGATTTCCGCACGAGTTCGAGGAGTCCGATTCCGGTACCGCCGCCGGTGAGTACCACCGAGGCCGAACCGCGCTCGGCCTGTGCGGCGGTCACGATCTCCACGAATCGCGCCGCGGCCGCGGCCACCAGTTCCTCGGTCCCGGCGAACACCTCGACCTGTGGCTTACTCATAGACCACCTTCTCGATTCCGGCCAGGGCCTCGGCATAGACTTCGTCGGCGTCGAGTCGCCGCAATTCCTCGGCGAGACAATCCTTGGTTTCCCGGCGCGCGAGTGCGAACGGCTGATCGGGTTCACCGGTCCGGCTGAGAGTGGCGGTGCGGCCGGTCTGCGGGCGCATGATGCCCACCGTCACCGACGGTCGATGCAGCTCGACCTTCAGCTCACCGATACGACGCCGGATCGGGCAGTCCAGTCTGGCGGCGAGCCAACCCGCCAGGATGTCGAGTGCCGGCTCCTCCGCCAGTCCCGAGACCGTCACCGATTCGATCGGCTCGTACGGCGGCACATCCAGGGCCGAGGCCAGCAGCGCACGCCAGAACGTGATGCGGCTCCACGCCAGATCGGTATCGCCCGGTGCGTAGGAATCCAGGCGCCGGGTGATCGCGACGCGTGGATCGGGAGCATACGTGGCGTCGGTGATGCGGCGAATCGCCAAGCGGCCCACCGAATCCCGCGACGGAAAATCCGGAGCCCCGCGCGGCCACCAGGCCACCACCGGAGTGTCGGGCAGCAGGAACGGGATCACCACGCTGCTCTCGTTGTTGACCAGCTCGCCCTGCAGCCGGAGCACTATCACCTCGGCCGCCCCGGCGTCACCGCCGACCCGGATCTGGGCGTCCAGCTTGGTCTCGGCGAACCGGTCCCCGCGGGCGAGCACGATCACCCGGCAGGGGTGTTCGCGACTGGCGTCGTTGGCGGCGTCGATGGCGTCCTCGGCCTCGGAGGAGTCGAGGGTGCACACCACCAGCGTGAGCACCCGGCCCATCGCGATGACCCCGTTGCTCTCCCGCAGGCTGACCAGGCGTTTGGTCACCTCGCGGGTGCTGGTGTCGGGCATGTCCACGATCATGGCCGCCGCCATTCGCGCCCGGTGCGGGCGAGCATCTCGTCGGCCGAGGGCGGGCCCCAGGTGCCCGACTCGTAGGGTTCGGGCATACCGCCGGCTGCCCAGTGATCGAGTACGGGATCGAGGATGCGCCAAGCCAATTCGACCTCCTCGTTGACCGGGAACAGCGAGGGTTCGCCGAGCAGTACGTCCAGGATGAGGCGCTCGTAGGCCTCGGGGGAGGACTCGGTGAACGATTCTCCGTAGCTGAAGTCCATGTTGACGTCGCGGACCTCCATGCTGGATCCGGGCACCTTCGACCCGAACCGCATGGTGATGCCCTCATCCGGCTGCACCCGGATGACCAGTGCGTTCTGCCCCAACTCCTCGGTCATCGTCTGATCGAAGGGCAGATGCGGGGCGCGTTTGAACATGACCGCGATCTCGGTCACCCTGCGGCCCAGTCGTTTTCCGGTGCGCAGGTAGAACGGCACCCCGGCCCAGCGGCGGGTGTCGACGTTGAGGGTGATCGCGGCGTAGGTCTCGGTGCGCGAGTTCGGATCGAAACCGTCCTCCTCGAGCAGGCCCACCACACGTTCACTGCCCTGCCATCCGGCCTCGTACTGGCCGCGGGCGGTGGTCTCCTCGAGGGGTTCGACCAGTTTGGTCGCCGAGAGCACCTTGATCTTCTCGATCTGCAGCTGCCGCGGCTGGAAATTGACCGGATCCTCCATCGCCGTCAACGCCAGCAATTGCAGCAGATGATTCTGGATGACATCACGGGCGGCGCCGATTCCGTCGTAATAGCCCGCGCGACCGCCCAGGCCGATGTCCTCGGCCATCGTGATCTGGACATGGTCGACGTAGTTGGCGTTCCAGATCGGTTCGAACAGTTCGTTCGCGAAACGCAGCGCCAGCAGGTTCTGGACCGTTTCCTTGCCGAGGTAGTGGTCGATGCGGAAGACCGTCTCTTCCGGGAAGACCCGGTTCACCAGCGCGTTGAGTTCCTGTGCGCTGTGCAGATCGTGCCCGAACGGCTTCTCGATCACCACCCGTCGCCACGGCTGCGGCTTACCCGGCCCCGGATCCGGCGGATTGGCCAGTCCGGTACGGGAAAGCTGTTCGAGCACAACGGGAAACGCGTTCGGCGGAATCGACAGATAGAACGCGTGGTTGCCGCCGGTGCCGCGCTCGGCGTCGAGCTTCTTCAAGGTCTGCGCGAGGGTCCCGAAGGCGGCGTCGTCGTCGAAGGTGCCCTGGACGAACCGGATACCTTCCGACAGCTGATCCCACACCTCCTGCCGGAACGGGGTGCGCGCGTGCGCCTTGACCGCCGCGAGGACGACCTTGGCGAAGTCCTCGTCGGCGTAGTCGCGCCGGGCGAACCCGACCAGCGCGAAACCCGGGGGCAGCAGCCCTCGGTTCGCGAGATCGTAGATGGCCGGCATCAGCTTCTTGCGTGACAGATCGCCTGTCACCCCGAAGATCACCATGCTGCACGGGCCGGCGATCCGGGGAAGCCGCTTGTCGCGCTCCTCGCGCAGCGGATTCCCCGGGGCGGCCGTCTTCTTCTGACCGGCCATCGCGGTCAGTTGCTTCCGGTGCTCTTCAACTCGGCGGTCGTCGCGGTGAGCAGTTCCTCCCACGACTTCTCGAACTTCTCCACACCTTCACGCTCGAGGACGGCGAAGACGTCGTCGAGGTCGACGCCGGCGGCGGTGAGAGCGTCGAAGACGCCCTGCGCCTCGGCCGCGGTGCCCGATACCGTGTCGCCGCGCAGCTCGCCGTGGTCGGCATAGGCCTCGAGCGTCTTCTCCGGCAAGGTGTTGACCGTATTCGGCGCCACCAGCTCGGTGATGTACATCGTGTCGGGGTAATCCGGATTCTTCACACCCGTCGAGGCCCACAGCGGCCGCTGACGGTTGGCGCCACCGGAGGCCAGATGCGAGTACGTGGAGGTGTGCTCGCCACCGTCGAAGACATCCTGGTACGCGGCATAGGCCAAACGTGCGTTGGCGATTCCGGCCTTACCACGCAGCGCCAGTGCCTCCGGCGTTCCGATCGCGTCGAGACGCTTGTCGATCTCGCTGTCGACCCGGGAGACGAAGAACGACGCGACCGAGTGGATGTGGGCGATGTCGTGCCCGGCGATGCGGGCCTTGCGGACACCGTCGAGGTAGGCGCCCATCACGCTGCGGTAGCGCTCGACGGAGAAGATCAGCGTGACGTTGACGCTGATGCCCTCGGTGATCACCTTGGTGATCGCGGGCAGGCCCTCCTCGGTGGCCGGAATCTTGATGAACAGATTCGGCCGGTCGACGATCTTCCACAGCTCGACCGCCTGCGCGACGGTCTTGTCGGCGTCGAATGCCAGCCGCGGGTCGACCTCGATCGACACCCGGCCGTCCACCCCGCCGGTGGCCTCGAAGACCTCGCCCAGCACATCGCAGGCCGAGCGCACATCGTCGGTGGTGATGGTGCGGATCGCGGCGTCGGCATCGGCGCCCTGGGCGGCGAGCTCCTTCACCTGATCGTCGTAGGTGTGGCCCTGGCTCAAGGCGCCCTGGAAGATGGTCGGGTTGGTGGTGACGCCCACGATGCTGCGGGTGGCGACGAGCTCGGCCAGGTTACCCGAGCGGATCCGGTCGCGTGACAGATCGTCGAGCCATACCGATACGCCGGCCTTCGACAGTTCGGCGAGATTCTCGTTCTGTGCCATTGGTTATCCCTTCACCTTGGCGAGTGAGCGCTGCGCGGCGTCGACGACAGCTTCGGCGGTCAGGCCGAACTCGCGGAACAGGACCTTGTACGGGGCCGAGGCACCGAAGTGCTCGATCGAGACGTTCTCACCGTCGCTGCCGGTGAAGCGGTGCCACGGCATCGCGATACCGGCCTCGACCGTGACGCGGGCGGTGATCTGCGGGGGCAGTACCTCGTCGCGGTAGGACTGATCCTGCGCGTCGAACCATTCCACGCACGGCATGGACACCACCCGGGTGCCGATGCCCTGCTCCTCCAGGGTAGTGCGCGCGGCCACGGCGAGCTGGAGTTCGGAACCGGTGGCGATCAGGATCACCTGCGGTGTGGCGGTGGAGGATTCGGCCAGGATGTAACCACCGCGCGAGACGCCCTCGTAGGAGGTGCCCTCCTGCGTCGGCACGTCCTGGCGGGTCAGCGCGAGCGCCGACGGACCGTCGGTGTGCGGGTGGTCGGCGGGCACGAAATGCGAGTGCTGCTCGGCGCTTTCGAGTTCGAGGATCGTGCGCCAGGCGTACACGGTCTCGTTGGCGTCGCCGGGTCGCACCACGTTCAGGCCGGGGATGGCACGGAGCGCGGCCAGGTGTTCGATCGGCTGGTGGGTGGGACCGTCCTCACCCAGGCCGATGGAGTCGTGGGTCCAGACGTAGATCGCCGGCACCCGCATGAGCGCGGCCAGCCGGACGGCGGGGCGCATGTAGTCGGAGAACACCAGGAAGGTGCCGCCGTAGGGACGGGTCGGGCCGTGCAGGGCGATGCCGTTGAGGATCGAACCCATCGCGTGTTCGCGCACGCCGAAGTGCAGGGTGCGACCGTAGGGCTGCGCTTTCCACATACCGGTCGAGATCGACTCCGGACCGAAGGAGGGCACACCGGGCATCGTGGTGTTGTTGGATTCGGCGAGGTCGGCCGAACCGCCCCACAGTTCCGGCAGCACCGGCGCCAGCGCGGCCAGTACCTTGCCCGAGGCCTTGCGGGTGGCCATTCCCTTCTCGTCGGCCTCGAACGAGGGCAGCGCCTCGGCCCAGCCCTGCGGGAGGCGGCGCTGCTCGAGGCGGTCGAACAGAGCCTTGTTCTCGGTGTTGGCCTGGGCCCAGGCGTCGTAGGCCTCCTGCCAGGCGGCGCGGGCGGACTTGGCGCGATCGGCGGCGTTACCTCGGGTGTGCGCGATGACCTCGTCGTCGACGGCGAAGCTCTGGTCCGGATCGAAGCCCAGTGCCTTCTTGACCCCGGCGACCTCGTCGGCGCCCAGGGCGGCGCCGTGCGCGGCGCCGGTGTTCATCTTGGTGGGCGCCGGATAGCCGATAATGGTGCGGAGCAGGATGAACGACGGCTTGTCGGTGACCGCCTTGGCGGCCTCGACGGCCTCGAGGATGCCGGTGACGTTCTCCCCGCCCTCGACGATCTGCACGTGCCAGCCGTAGGCGCGGTAGCGCTCGGCGGTGTCCTCGGTCAGCGCGATCGAGGTGTCGTCCTCGATGGAGATCTTGTTGTCGTCGTAGAAGACGATGAGATTGCCCAGCTGCTGGGTGCCCGCCAGCGAACTGGCCTCGGAGGTCACGCCCTCTTCGATATCGCCGTCGGAGGCGATGACGTAGATGTGGTGGTCGAACGGGCTGGTGCCCTGCGGTGCGGCCGGGTCGAACAGGCCGCGCTCGCGGCGGGCGGCCATCGCCATACCGACCGCGGAGGCCAGGCCCTGGCCGAGCGGACCGGTGGTGATCTCCACACCCTTGGTGTGACGGAACTCCGGGTGGCCGGGGGTGAGCGAACCCCACTGCCGCAGATGCTTCAGGTCGTCGAGCTCGAGCCCGATACCCGACAGGTAGAGCTGGATGTACTGGGTCAGGCTGGAATGCCCGCACGAGAGCACGAATCGGTCGCGGCCGACCCACTCCGGATCGCTCGGGTCGTACCGCAGCACCCGCTGATAGAGGGTGTAGGCCAACGGCGCCAGGCTCATCGCGGTACCGGGATGGCCGTTGCCGGCGTTCTGGACCGCGTCGGCGGCCAGGACACGAACGGTGTCGACCGCTCTGGTGTCCAATTCGGTCCAGTCGGCCGGATGTGCGGGCTGGGTGAGGGCGCGGATGTCGTCTGTGACTGACACGACCGAGGTTCTCCTGACCTTCTCGTGTGTGCAACGGCGGCTTGCGGGCTGTACCCACCACCCTAGAGGTCGCCTGATCGCCGTGAGTGGGGAACCCTTCGCCCGCACCCCGTGCGGGAGCTCGGGGTTACGGTGAATGATGACAGCGCTCGAGGCCGCGGTGTGCACCGATTCCGCACAGCGGCCCACGGCGAATGTGTGACGTGCGACGTAGGTCCGGCGGCGGGGGAGCCGATCGCCTGCGGCAGGGGCGGTTTCGCGACGGGTGGGTGCCGGAGCACCATGTGCGAGGGTCTACCATCGTCTGTAGTAGAGGCTGCGCCGCCCGCGCCGCGCTCTGCGGTGACAGCGGAAACGGCTGCGCGCGCGATGGTCCGCGCCGCCGCCGGACCGCTGGTTCCCTACCGGATCGATGCACCACCTGCGAGGAGAAACAGTGCGGATTGGGCAACAGCCGGGTGATGCGCATGGTTCCTCCGCGACGGCGCTCGCCGACCGTGTCCAGGGCAGTGGCCCGCTGTCGGCGCTGACCCGCCGGGTGCTCGCCTACATCGCCCTGACCAAGCCGCGCGTCATCGAGCTGCTGCTGGTCGCCACGATTCCGACCATGTTGCTCGCGGACCGCGGCCATGTCGACATCCGGCTCATCGTGGCCACCCTGTTCGGCGGCTGGATGGGCGCGGCCAGCGCCAATACGCTCAACTGTGTCGCCGACGCCGATATCGACAAGGTGATGAAGCGGACGTCCAAACGTCCGCTCGCGCGCGAGGCGGTGCCGACGCGCAACGCCTTCGTCTTCGGCGTGCTCCTGGGCGCGGGCTCGTTCGCCTGGCTGTGGTGGCAGGCGAATCTGCTGTCCGGGCTGCTCGTGGTCGCGACCATCCTGTTCTACGTCTTCGTCTACACCCTGGGCCTCAAGCGACGGACCTCGCAGAACGTGGTGTGGGGCGGTGCGGCCGGATGTATGCCGGTGCTCGTCGGCTGGTCGGCGGTCACCGGGACCATCGGATGGCCCGCGGTCGCGCTGTTCGCCGTCATCTTCTTCTGGACGCCGCCGCACACCTGGGCGCTGGCCATGCGCTACAAGGACGACTACCGCGCCGCCGGGGTGCCGATGCTGCCGGTGGTGGCGACCGAACGCGCGGTCACCAAGCAGATCGTGGTCTACACCTGGTTGACGGTGCTGGCGACCTTGGCCCTGATTCCCGCGACCGGGGTGGTCTATGCCGCCGTGGCCATCGTGGCGGGCGCCTGGTTCCTGCTGATGGCCCATCAGCTCTATTCCGGTGTGCGGCGCGGTGCGTCGGTGAAACCGCTGCGACTGTTCCTGCAGTCGAACAACTACCTGGCCGTCGTGTTCTGCGGGCTGGCCGTGGACTCGGTCCTCGGCTGGCACACCATCGGCTCCACGCTGTTCGGCTGACGCCGATCTCTCGGTGATCCTTCCCCCCGGATCTCGGTCGGCCCGAGACCGGGGGTCGTTCGTGTCAGCCGGGGCAGCCGGGCTGGAACGGGTAGCAGGCGCGGCCGGGCGTCTGCGCCGGCACACTGAGTTCCGGGGCGGGGGTGTAATGCGTACTCGTCGTCGCGGTGTGATCGGTGGCCGGCCCGTGGGCCGGGCCGGTGTCACTGCGGCCACCCGCGGTGCACATGGCGACCGCGGCCAGCACCACCACCAGCAGGCCGAGCAGGACGAGTGGAACCACACCGCGGCGGCCGCCTCGCTGCGGCGGGGGCGCGGCCGGGCGTGGATCGAAGGGCACCGAATACGGCTGCTGATGCTGCTGTGCGTAGCCCGCTTCGGGCCGGGGCGGCACCGGCTGTCCCGGGAATCCGCCCGGCCCGCCGGTGGGCGGACCGGGCACCGGTCCCGGACCGGGCGCGGGCTGCCGCTCCGGGCCCGGCCGTGCCATCGATACCCCGCCCTGACCGGGCATGGCGGCGCCGACCGGCACGGGTGCGCCGCTGGGCACCGGGGCGCGGCCGGACCTACGTGAGGGGCGCGCCGCGCCGGGCGGGGCGGGCGGGGGAGTGCGCACGGTCTGGGCCGGGAAGCCCGCGGCGGTCAGGTCCGAATGAGTTGCGGCGGCGGCGAATCCGAACGCGCCGAGAGCCTGGGCGACCTGCGTCGCGTCCCAGGTGTCGGGCGCATCGGCGGTGATCCGGGCGAAGTAGCTGCGCAGCGCGGCCGGTCCATCGCCGAGGACGATATCCATGCCGTCGGGCAGATCGCCCTTGTCGAGGGTGACCCTGCTGCCGAGTTGCGGCATGACCAACACCATCCCGGTGACGCCCACCCGCTCGCGTCCCGGCGCGGCGCGCAGCAGCTGCGCGATCTCACCGGTGCGCGCGCGGATCTCGGTCATCGGTTCGGTGCCGGCCTCGGTGCCCGCCAGTGGCGCGATCCGGTCGCCGATGGTCCAGGGCCGGTAACCGGAGACGGCCAGGGTGCCGCTCGCCCGCTCGGTGAAATCCTTGATCACCACGACGACGCAGGTCTTGGGCGTCCACACGATCACGTCCGCGGCTCCGGCCGCGACCACGGCGATACCCGGTAGTGCGTGTGCGCCGGTCCAGGTCTTGAGCCAGTTCGCCACCGTCCGTTCGGAATTGGACAGCCGCGACGGATCGTCGTTGCGAACCTTCACCAACATCTGGATCAACCCCTGACCGATGCCTGCTGTGCCGGCCGCCCGCAACGGCCCGCGCGATCACGGTACGAGGGTACGGCGAAGCGGGCGAATCGGCTTGGGCGGCAGCACAGATCATCCACTATCGATGCGGCGGGGTCGTCGGCGGGTCACCCTTGCCGATGCCAGGCCGGATATCCGTCCGGCCGGACCAGTACCCGGGTGCCGTCGGTGGCGGCGTAGTCGGCGAAGGCGTGACCGCCGGTCGCCACCAGTTGATCGGGCTCGGCCGGTGTCCCTGGTGCGACGATCGAATATGCCCGCAGCCCTGCCCCTTCCACGCTGTGATCCGGTGTGCCGAACGACAGGTGTGTCGCGTGCGGGTCTCGGAACAGGTCGAACAGCCGCACGCTCGATCCGTCGGCCCGGTGCGGCGGGGCATCGGGTGCGCGATCTCCGGCGGTGAGCACACCGGTGTCGGCCGGGGCGCGGTAGCTGATGCCGAGCTGATGGGTCTCCGGGCCGCGCTCGAGCGCGGCCTCGCGGCCGTCGAGGTGTTTGTCGAGTAGTTCCGCGCTCAGGCCGAGTACACGCTGGGCCACTCCGCGGCGTTCGGATTCGTAGGTGCCCAGCGGTCGCTCGTCGCCGTCGAGGGCCGCGGCCAGTTTCCAGCCGAGGTTGTAGGCGTCCTGGATACCGGTGTTCATGCCCTGCCCGCCGGTCGGCGGGTGGGCATGGGCGGCGTCACCGGCGAGCAGGACCCGTCCCGCGCGGAAGTGCCGGGCCAGGCGAATGTTGGGCCGCCACAGCGTCGACCAGATGGGCTCGCCGATGGTGATGCCGGTGCGGCCCGACATCCGATCCACATACCCCTGCAACAGCTCGCGAGACGGTTCGGCGGCCTGACCCAGCGGGGCCGCGAACTGGAACAGGGCGCCGCCCGGCAGTGGGGTCAGTGCGATCCCCTCGGTCGGAGCGTCCGCGGGGGCGAACCAGTAGCCGAAATCATGATCGAGCCCGTCGGCGGTGACGTCACCGAGCAGCATGCGGAGGGATTCGTCGGTGGTGCCCTCGAACGCGATGCCCAGGGCGCGGCGCACCGTGCTCGCCCCGCCGTCGGCGCCCACGAGATGGTCCGCGATCACCGTTTCGGTCCCGTCCGCGGTGGCCAGGGTGCCACCGATGTGGATGCGCATGAGCGGAGGTGGCGTTGCCGCGGCCAGGATCGCGTCGAGGACGCCGAGATCGTCGAAGACCTCCAGGGTGCGGGGCTGTATTCCGTCGCCCCGCGATCCGGAGAAGGGCGTCTCGGCCTTGTCGGCGACGCGCACGGCGATCCCGCGGCGCGCGAGGTCGATGGCGAGGGTGAGTCCGGTCGGACCGGCTCCGGCGATCAACACCGAGATCGTCGACATCACCACGGCCGCCGGGCGCTCGGCGGGGTCGTTCTACAACCACTGCGCCGGCAAGGAGCAGCTCCTGCAGGCGCTGCTGGAAGACTTTGCCGCGGAAGGGATTCCTCTGCCGAGGACAGTGCCCACGATCCGGACTTCACCAAGCCCGACGCGGTCGGTTTCCATATCGAGCAGTACTGGACGTTCGCGCGCCGGCATTGGCCGGTGCTGCGGGCGGTCGCGCAGGCGGCTCTCGTGGACGAGGATTTCGCGCGGCCGGCGAGCAGATTCGGGATGGCCCAGCTGGAGGAGGTCGCCGATCACCTCGACGGATTCGACGCGGCCGGACTCCGGCTGCCCGGCACGCCCGAATTCAGTGTGGCGATGATGTTCCCGCTCGTACGGGCGGTGGTCGAGGCCGTCGAGGAGGGTGCGATCGACCTCGGGGACGAGCAGGCGGTCGCCGCGCTCACCCGATTCGTCTACCGCGGTCTCACCGGCCGCGACTACTGAGCGATCAGGGCACCAGCACGATCGAACCGGTGGTGCGGCGCGCTTCCAGATCTCGATGGGCCCTTGCCGCGTCGGCGAGCGGATACTCCGCGCCGATCCGCAGCCGCAGCGAACCGCCGGCGATGGCGTCGAGGACATCGCCCGCGCGCCAGACCAGTTCGGCCCGGTCCCGGGTGTAGTGGGCGAGTGTCGGCCGGGTGACGAACAACGATCCGGCCGGATTGAGCCGCTGCAGATCGAACGGCGGCACCTGACCGCTGGCGGCGCCGAAGAGCGCGAGCATGCCGCGGATGCGCAATGACGCCAGACTCGCTTCGAAGGTCGCCGCACCCACGCCGTCGTAGACCGCCGCCACGCCCGCGCCGTCGGTCAGCTCGCGAACCCGCTGGGCGAGATCGTCGCCGTAGCGCAGCACGTGGGCGGCGCCGGCGCCGCGGGACAACTCCTCCTTGGCATCGGTGGAGACCGTGGTGATCACCCGGATATCGCGGGCCGCGGCCAGCTGGGTCAGCAGCAGGCCCACTCCGCCGGCGCCGGCGTGGACCAGAATCGTCTCCCCGGGCTCGGGCTTGTAGACCGATTCGATCAGATAGTGCGCGGTCATGCCCTGCAGCAGCGCCGAGGCCGCGACCGCCGCGGGCACCGCATCCGGTACCGCGACGGCTACCGCCTCGTTCACGGCGACCCGTTCGGCGTAGCTGCCCGGCGCGGCCGCCCACGCCACGCGATCACCGACGGTGAAATCGGTCACCTCGGAGCCGATCGCGGCGACCACGCCGGTGCCCTCCGACCCCGGAATGTAGGGCACCGCCTGCGGATAGGTCCCGGTGCGGATATAGGTGTCGATGAAATTGACACCGGCCGCCTCGGTGTCGACGAGCAGCTGATTCGGCCCGATGACGGGATCGTCGACCTCGGTCGCGACGAGGACTTCGGGACCGCCGTGTTCGCTGACCTGGATGGCGCGCATGGAATCCAGTTCTACACCCGCGCCGGGGCCGGGCCACCGGTAGGGCGGCGAGGCGTCGACTACCGGGCGGTAAACTCGCCGTCATGAGCGAAACCGCCACCGCGGCCCCGGTGCAGCCGTCCTCCGCCGTCATCGATTCGGTCAAGAAGTTCGTCGCCGAACACGGTGGCTCCGGAACCGCCGTACTGCAGCAGATCGGCCGGGTCGGGGTCCGCATCACCCTCGTCGGCGCCGATGGTGTGCTCGGCGATCGGGTGGTCGCGGATCTGGCGACCGCCAAGGCCGTGGTCGAGGCGGTCGACGGCCTCGCCGAGACCGAGCACTGGGATCGTGATCTGAGCGCCGCGGCCACCCCGGCCAAGGGACACTGGGCGCGGATGGCCGGATGGGTCGCCCATCAGACCCGGTTCCCGAAGGCGCGCAACGAGCGCTGACCCCGGCCGAGGTAATTGTGGTGATGCGATCGCGGGTGATCGCGGCCGCGACGGGTGCGGTAGCGGCGCTGCTGGCGCTGGTCGCCCCGGCGCGAGCACAGGCTCCGGATGCGTTGCGCGTGTGTACGACAGGCGATTACCCGCCCTATTCGGTGACCGACGGCCAGGGCGGCTATCGCGGCATCGATATCGATCTGGTGCGCGATATGGCCGATGCGCTGCACCGGCAGGTGCGTTTCGTGCCGACCAGCTGGTCGTCGATGGGTGCCGACTTCGGCTCGCGCGCTTGTGATCTCGCGGTCGGCGGCATCTCCGACTCCGCCGCGCGGCGGTCCTACGCCGATTTCTCGCTGAGCTACGGCACCGATGGTAAGGCGCCGATCGTGCGGGCCGCCGACGGCGACCGGTACGCCACTGTCGCGGAGATCGATCAGCCGCAGGTCAGGGTGATCGTGAATCGTGGTGGTACCAACGAGCAGTTCGCTCGCGCCCACTTCCCGCACGCGCAACTGACGGTGTGGCCGGACAACGTGACGATCTTCGATCAGATCTCGGCCGGTCGCGCCGATGTCTTCGTCACCGACTCGGTCGAGGGCCGCTATCGTGCCCGGCAGCATCCGGATCTGCGTGTGCTGCACCCCGAGGCGCCGTTCGACTCCTTCGGCAAGGTGTTCCTCGTGCCGAAGAACGATGCCCTCACCCTGCTGATGGTGAACGGCTGGCTGGCGAGCCGCCTCGCCACCGGCGATATCGACCGCCGGTTCGACGCGTGGATCGGGCCGCACGCCACCGCCTGAGCGCCGGGCGCGGCCGACGACGATAATCGGCGGGGTGACGGATAAACCGGCGAGCCGGACCGCGGTCCTGGTATGTCAGGGCCGGGCGGTGGCACACGACCGACTGGCGATCGGCGCGTTCTCCGATCCGATTGCGGCACAACTGCTTCGCGAGGACGAACGCGAAGCGGTGCGGCGCGCGCGGGCGGGGGAGCCGCCGCGGGGCTGGCGTGACCGGCTCGAATACGAGATGCTCACCGCGACCGCCGCGGTACTGGCGACCCGGACGGCCGTCATCGACGATGCGATTCGCGCGGGCGGTGCCGGCCAGCTGGTGATTCTCGGCGCCGGCCTCGACGGGCGAGCCTGGCGGATGAGTGAACCGGCGGCCGAGGTCTTCGAGGTCGATCATCCTGCCTCACAAGCGGATAAGCGTGAGCGTGCGGCGGCACTGTCGCCCGTCGCGAAGTCGCTCACCCATGTTCCCGTGGAATTCGGCCGCGACGATCTGGGCGCGAGGCTGGCCGACGCGGGCCATCGGAACGCGGTAGCCACCACCTGGATCTGGGAAGGGGTGCTGCCGTATCTGACCCAGGCCCAGGTCGAGTCGACGCTGGCGATCGTCGCCGCTCGCAGTGCGCCGGGCAGCCGGCTGATCGCGACCTACCCCACGCCGAATCGGTTCGCCGGGCTCGGCCGCGCGGGGATGCGGATCTACAGCACGCTGACCGGTGCTCGCGATCCGCTGGCAGACGAACCACATCTGTCGGCGTGGTCACCGGCCGAGATGGACGCGCTGCTGACCCGGTTCGGGCTCACCGTGACCTCCGATGTCGAATTGATCGAGGTGGCCCGCCGGCTCGAGGTGCCGGCGCACCGGTCGCGAGCCTACGGACTGGGCCGCGTGGTGATCGCCGACCGGGAGTAGCCGGGATCAGCCGCAGCAGCCGCCGCCGCAACAACCACCACCGGCGGCCGGGGCGGCGGGCGCGGCGGGCGCGGCCGATCCGGTGATGGCGACGGTGGTGAGCAGTTTGACCGTGTCCCGGTGACCGCCCGGACAGATCGCCGGGTCCCCGGATTCGCTCATGGGCCGGGTCAGTTCGAACGACTCCGTACATTCCCGGCAGCGGTAGGCATAGGTCGGCATGGATGAATTATGTCCCAGCTCCGGCACCTGTGGTCGCGGGGTGAGCATCGGCCGTTCCTGTTGTCCGGCCGCGCATATTTCGCTTCGGCCCGGTGTATCCCGTGTTACCGTCCCGGACAAGTGTCCGGCCTTATGTCCGGGCGGAGGGAGTGCGGAGATGTCGGCAACCTCGGGCGTCGTGGTCGACGCCGGGCAGATCTCACCGGATTGGCTGACCAACGCGCTGTCGGCGCCGGTGCGGGCGGTGACCGCGACGCCGGTCGGCACCGGGCAGATCGGTTCGGTCTTCCGGCTGGAGATCACCGGCGACGCCGCGCCGCGGCGCCTGATGGCGAAACTGCCTGCGGCCGATCCCGCCGCGCGCGCGATGCTGGCGGGCGCGTATCGGCAGGAGATCCGCTTCTACACCGAGATCGCGCCGACCGTCGCGGTGCGCGTCCCCGGCTGCCGATACGCCGAATTCACCGCGGGCGGCGCGGAATTCACCCTGTTGCTCGACGATCTGGCCCCCGCTCGCCAGGGTGACCAGTTGTCGGGATGCTCGGTGGCGCAGGCTTACGCGGCGGTGCGCAACCTCGCCGGGTTGCACGGACCGCGCTGGTGCGACCCCGCGCTGGCCGACATCGACGGACTCGACCCCAACGGCCCGGCCGAGGCCGAGGCGCTGGCCGAATTGTACGGTCCCGCAACGGAGATCTTCCTCGAGCGGCTGGGGGAGCGGCTGGCGATCGAGGATCACGCCACCTTGCGCGGCTGTGTGCCCGATATCGCGGCGTGGCTCCTCGCGGCACCGGAGCGGTTCGCCCCGATCCACGGTGACTACCGGCTCGACAATCTGATGTTCGGCGCGGCCGGCGACACCGGCGACGTCGAAGTCTGGGCGGTGGACTGGCAGACGCTGGGAATCGGGCTGCCGGCGCGCGACCTGGCGTATTTCATCGCCACGAGTCTGGAACCCGAAGATCGGCGAGCACACGAAGACGACCTCATCGAGGCGTATCACGGTGCTCTGAGCGCGCACGGTGTCACCGGATACACCCTCGAGTGCTGCCGGGCGGATTACGGCTTCGCGCTGGTGCAGTGCCCGCTGGTGGCGGTATTCGGCGCCGCCTACGGCACTCCGACCGCGCGCGGCGAGCAGATGTTCGCCGCGATGGTCCGCCGCAGCTGTGCCGCGATCCGCGACTGGGACGCGATCGGGCGACTGCCCGGATGAGTCCGGGCCCGGATCAGGCCGGGTGTGGCGCCGCCTCGGGCGCGGGTGCGGTGACCTGTTCGCGGACCCGCATCGATGCCCACAGCGCGGCGGTGGCGGCGATACAGGCGGTGGCGCCGCCGACGTGGAACACGACCAGTGCCGCCGGAACGTGGGTGAAGTACTGGACGATGCCGATCAACGCCTGTGCGCAGACCGTCGCGATCACCACGATCAGCCGGACGCGGATCGCGCGGGTCATGCCGACCGCGGCCAGGCCGAAGCTCAAGCCGACGAGCAGCGCCAGATACGCCACCAGCATTTCGGCGTGCGCGTGGACCAGGGTGACGATCTCGACCTGCAGCCGTGCCACCGGTCGCTCCACGCTCTTGTCGCCGGCGTGCGGGCCGGCGCCGGTCACCAGGGTGCCGGCGATGAGGGTGCCGGTCATCGCGACCGCGGTCAACGCCGTGAGCCAGCGCAGCGGGGCGGGAACCTGCACCACGTCGACGCCGTCGTCCGGTTCGCCGACCTTCGCGAACAGCAGGGTGGCCAGCCACACCATCAGCATCGAGGCGAGCAGGTGGACCGACACGGTCCACCAGAGCAGACCGGTGCGCACGGTGATGCCGCCGATCACGGCCTGCAGCACCGTTCCGCCGGGCATCAGCCAGGCGTAGACGAGCACCTCCCGCCGCCGCCGGGCGCGCACCACAGCCAGCACCACCAGCGCGGCGCACAGGGTGACGGCGAAGGTCAGCAGCCGGTTGGAGAACTCGACCGCCTGGTGCAGCGCCGGCACCTCGGCATGAGCGACGGGGGTGAAACTGCCGGGGAAGCACTGCGGCCAGGTCGGGCAGCCCAGTCCGGAGGACGTGACGCGCACGACCGCGCCGGTGACCGAGATTCCGGCCTGAGACAGGATCACCGCGAGCGCGATGATCCGCTGCACCCGCGGAGAGGGCAGCGGCAGAAAGTCGACGAGTCGCACAAACGCGCGTGACAGCACGAAACGATGGTAGACGCAGCCGGATCGGCGCCCGCAGCGGGGCTACTACGTTGTGTCGTTGCTCTCTCGGCCGCGTCGCGGCGAAGTCCTAGTCGAAGCGGAACAGCCGGGTCGCGAGCCAGCCGGTGACCGCACCCCAGACGACCAGCACCACGATCCCGTACCAGTCCAGGCCGGTGTGCAGTGCCCGGTCCAATGCCTCGGCCAGGGCGCCGGACGGGATCAAGCGGGCGGCGATCGTCACCCCGTGCGGCAGGCTGTCGGAGGCGAACACCAGGCTCGCGACGCCGAGCATCGCGAACCAGAGAATATTCGCCAGCGCCAGCACGATCTCGGCTTTCAGGGTGCCGCCCAGCAGCAGTCCCATCGCGGCGAAGGAGGCGGTGCCCAGGGCGATGACGATCGCCCCGAGAATCAGGCCGCCGATCGAGGGCCGCCAGCCCAGAGCCACGCCGATCAGGCCGAGCAGAATCGATTGCAGGACCACGACGATCAGCACCGCGGCGCATTTGCCGCCGACGATGCCCCAGCGTGGTAAGGCGGTGGCGCCCAGGCGTTTCAGCGCACCGTAGCGTCGGTCGAAGCCGACCGCGATGGCCTGACCCGTGAAGGCGGTGGACATGATCGCGACCATCATCACCGCGGGCACGATCCGGTCGACCTTGTGATGCTCGCCGAGACTGGAACCCAGCGGCAGCAGGGTGAGCCCGATCAGCAACGTGATCGGGATGAACATGGTCAGCAGCAACTGTTCGCCGTTGCGCAGCAACAGGATCAGCTCCATGCGGGTCTGCGCGGCCAGCATCGCCGCGCGCGGGGCCGGGCGCGGCGAGGGGCTGAAGGTGCCGGGGGCGAATCGATCGGCGCTCCGGGTCATCCGCGCAGCTCCCGTCCGGTGAGTTCGAGGAACACATCCTCCAGGCGGCGCTGGTCGATGCGGATGTCGGTGGGCAGTACGTCGATCCGCGCGCACCAGGCGGTCATGGTCGCCAGGACCTGCGGGGTGATGTCGCCGCGCAGCAGATAGGAGCCGGGTGTGGTCTCACACGGTGAGAACCCTTCCGGCAGTGCGGTTTCCAGCAGCGTCAGATCGAGTTTCGGTGGCGCGGTGAAGCGCAACTGTCCCTCGGCGCCGGTGGAGGTGACCTCCGCCGGGGTTCCGGCGGCCACGATCCGGCCGTGATCGATGATGACCAGCCGATCGGCGAGCTGTTCGGCCTCGTCCATCATGTGCGTGGTGAGCAGGATGCCGACGCCGTCGCGGCGCAGCGCGTCGATCAGTTCCCACACCAGATGCCGTGCCTGGGCGTCCATTCCGGCGGTGGGCTCGTCGAGGAAGACCAGTTCCGGCCGGCCGACGAGGGCGCACGCCAGCGCGAGTCGCTGTTGCTGCCCGCCCGAGAGCCGGCGATACGGGGTCCGGCGGGCGTCCTGCAGGCCGAGGGTATCGAGCAGCCATTGCGGATCCAGCGGATCGGCGGCGTAGGAGGCGACCAGGTCGAGCATCTCCCCGGCACGCGACCCGGGATAGGCGCCACCACCCTGCAACATCACCCCGATGCGCGGGCGCAGCCGATCGGAGTCGGCGACCGGATCCAATCCGAGCACCCGCACCGATCCGGCGTCGGGGGACAGGAAGCCCTCGCACATCTCGACGGTGGTGGTTTTCCCGGCGCCGTTGGGACCCAGCAGTGCCAGCACTTCCGCGCGACCGACCTCGAAGGTGATCCCGTCCACGGCGGTGGTGTCGCCGTAGCGTTTCACGACGCCATCGATGCTGACGGCGGATTGTGACGCGCGCTCACTCACGATGACACACCGTATGCCGGGCCCGGCTGTGACGGAGCAGACACCCCCGTCCGGCTGCGCCACGGCAGGATATTGCGGGTCACCGCGATGAATCCGAGCGAGACGACGACCACCGCGACCGCGGCCTCGATGATCTGGAAGACCCCGAAGTCGGCGCCGCGTGGCATCAGCATCACGCTGACCACCGCGGAGAAGATCACCGCGGGCACGCGGAAGGCCGCGGTGGTCGCCCAGGCGGCCAGCGGCACGATGGCCCACAGCAGATACCAGGGCTGGACGACCGGGAACAGCAGCACGATCGCGGCGAGCGCGACACCCATCGCGCCGACCGGTTGCAGGCGTCCGGTCCAGGTGGCGATGAGCATGCGCACGGTGATCAGCGCGGCCACCGCGCCGGCGATGGGGCGGGTGATGCTCAGCAGCGCGGTGGTGTGATCACCCAGGCCGAGCAGGACGCCACCGAAGCCGGTGATGATGCCGATCGCGGTGGGCAGTGACATCCAGCTGCGCACCGCGCTGGCGGTGTTGACGGTGTGGATCCAGCCGAAACCCAGGCCGGAGGTATAGCTGACGAACAGTGTGGTGACCGCGGTGATCGCGAAAAGTACCGCGGCGGAGGTCAGCAGCGGCCGCCAGCCGCGTCCCCAGCGCCGGGCCAGGGCCATGCCGACGAATCCGAGCGCGATGATCGAGGTGATCTTCACCGCCGACGACAGGGTGATGACCACCGTCCCGAAGGTCAGCAGCAGCCATCCGCGCTGATCGAATCCGCCGAGTCCGGCACTGCGTTCGGTGGCCAGCGCGCGCAGGCAGAACTCCATCCCGGCCAGCATGAGACCGAGCATCAGCGCATCGTTGTGCACGCCGCCGACCAGGTGGAACAGTACGAGCGGATTGGCCGCGCCGAGCCACAGCGCGCTGACGGGCGCGACTCCGCAGCGTCGCGACAGCCGCGGCAGCGCCCACACGATCAATGCCACACCGGCCAGCGCCAGCAGC
This sequence comes from Nocardia spumae, assembly GCF_020733635.1. Lineage (NCBI taxonomy): Bacteria > Bacillati > Actinomycetota > Actinomycetes > Mycobacteriales > Nocardiaceae > Nocardia > Nocardia spumae. The sequence continues at coordinate 3,275,130 of NZ_JAJFZL010000001.1, forward strand.
CGGTGCGCCCAGACGCCGACGATGATGTTGTCGCCGGTCACGTGCGCGATACCGCGGCCCATCCAGACGAACAGCGGCCCGTACGGGGCCGGGGTGTCGCGCCAGATGTTGGGCACGTTGTAGGTCAGGACGTTGTGCAGGCCGAGGCCGGTGGCCGGACCCACCTCGTAGGGATCCAGTCCGCGGGCGGCGATCTCGCTCTGGGCCAGATAGGAGTAGACGTCGTTGGAGAACAGTGGTGGCGCCACCGACAGCGGGATGATCCACAGCAGCAGCGTGCGATCGAGCTGGGACCGGCTCAGCCGGTGCACCGGAGAACCGCCGAAACCGCCGACCGCGAACCGGCCGAGCAGCAGCCAGGCCATCACCACGAAGACGGTGCCGATCATGCACAGCGCCAGTGACGAGGTCTGCCAGCGCGCGAACACCCCGATGACCCGGACTCCGGACACCGGATTCTGCAGGACCGGCTGGGCCGCGACGCCGAGCGCGCTGATCGCCATCAATACCGATCCGGTGGCACCGAGCAGCCGGATGCGGGTGAACTGCGCGGTCTCGCGCGCGTCCAGTCCGGGCGCGTCGGGCTCGACGGTGTGCAGCACCGCGATGGTGTGATCGGCGGGCGGCACGTCCAGGCCGAGTGCCCGGCGTCCGATCTCGATGCTCCTACGCCATGCGCCTGCCACAACCGCCACGGAGGTCAAGCGTAGCGGGGTCGGGCGGCGTATCCGTCACAACGTCGCGGGGCGGACTGTGGCGTATTGCACGGGCGGGTAACGCCCTGGTGAGAGCAGTGCCGGACCGCTGGTCAGGGGACCCTTACTAGAATGCGGGAAGTAATTCCGTCACACTGATGTTGTGAAAACCGTGGGTTTGCGGGAGAACGAGGTGAATACCGGGCGTCGGCAGGACGCGCGGTCTTCGGCCGCGCCCGCCGCCGGCGAGGGGCATACACGCGCTGCCGTCGTGCGGCTGCTGCTGGAGGAGGGGCCGATCACCGCGACCGCGATCGGTCGCCGATTGGGCCTGAGTCCGGCCGGTGTGCGCCGCCATCTGGACGCGCTGATCGAGTCCGGCGAGGCTCGGGCCATGCGTTCGGCGCCGTGGCAGCAGCAGGGTCGCGGCCGTCCCGCCAAGCAGTTCCAGCTGACCGCCGCCGGTCGAGGCCGGCTCGGGCACGCCTACGACGATCTGGCCGGCGCCGCCATGCGGCAGCTGCGTGAAATCGGCGGTGAAACGGCGATCATGGATTTCGCCCGTCGCCGCGTCGGCGTGATCGTCGCCGGTATCGACCGCCTCGCCCAGCACACTCCGGCGGCGACGGCGGACAAGGCCGGTGAGATCGCCGAGGCGTTCAGTGATGCCGGATTCGCGGCCACCACCCGCGAAGTCGGCTCCGGAGTGCAGATATGCCAGCATCACTGCCCGGTGTCGCATGTGGCCGAGGAGTTCCCGGAACTGTGCGCCGCCGAGCTCGAGGCGTTTCGCGAGTTGCTGGGCACCCACGTGCAGCGACTGGCCACCATCGCCAACGGTGACTGCGCCTGCACCACCCACGTCCCCCTGTCCGTTCCCCCTACGAGCACCGCCTCTACGAGCACCGCTCAGCCCGCACCCCGCACCGTTGCACAGCCCGCAACGGCCGCTCGAAACGACTCCGGAAGGAGTGCCGAATGACGTCGACCACCACGGCGAGCCGTGAATCCGATGCGCCCCAGAATCAGCCGCTGACCCAAGAGGAGACCATCGCCTCGCTGGGGACCTACGGCTACGGGTGGGCGGATTCGGATGCTGCCGGCGCCAGCGCCAAGCGCGGCCTGTCCGAGGATGTCGTGCGCGATATCTCGGCGAAGAAGAACGAGCCCGAGTGGATGCTCGACGCCCGCCTGAAGGCGCTGCGGATCTTCGATCGCAAGCCGATGCCGAGCTGGGGTTCCAATCTCGAGGGTATCGACTTCGACAACATCAAGTACTTCGTGCGCTCGACCGAGAAGCAGGCGGAGAGCTGGGAAGATCTGCCCGAGGACATCAAGAACACCTACGACAAGCTGGGGATCCCGGAGGCGGAGAAGCAGCGTCTGGTCGCCGGTGTGGCCGCGCAGTACGAGTCCGAGGTGGTCTACCACCAGATCCGCGAGGATCTCGAGGCCCAGGGCGTGATCTTCCTCGACACCGATACCGGTCTCAAGGAGCACCCGGAGATCTTCCAGAAGTACTTCGGCTCGGTGATTCCGGCCGGTGACAACAAGTTCTCCGCGCTCAACACCGCGGTGTGGTCGGGCGGTTCGTTCATCTACGTGCCGCCGGGCGTGCACGTCGACATTCCGCTGCAGGCCTACTTCCGGATCAATACCGAGAACATGGGCCAGTTCGAGCGGACGCTGATCATCGTCGACGAGGGCGCCTACGTGCACTACGTCGAGGGTTGCACCGCCCCGATCTACAAGTCCGACTCGCTGCACTCGGCGGTCGTGGAGATCATCGTCAAGAAGGGCGGCCGCTGCCGCTACACCACCATCCAGAACTGGTCGAACAACGTCTACAACCTGGTCACCAAGCGGGCCAAGGCGGAGGCGGGAGCGACCATGGAGTGGATCGACGGCAATATCGGCTCCAAGGTCACCATGAAGTACCCCGCGGTCTGGATGACCGGCGAGTACGCCAAGGGCGAGGTGCTGTCGGTGGCGTTCGCGGGCGAGGGCCAGCACCAGGACACCGGTTCGAAGATGCTGCACCTGGCGCCGAACACCTCGTCGAACATCGTGTCGAAGTCGGTGGCGCGCGGCGGTGGCCGGGCGTCCTACCGCGGCCTGGTCCAGGTCAACAAGGGCGCGCACGGGTCGAGGTCGACGGTGAAATGCGATGCGCTGCTGGTGGATACGATCAGCCGCTCCGACACCTACCCCTACGTCGACATCCGCGAGGACGACGTGACGATGGGGCATGAGGCCACCGTCTCGAAGGTCTCCGACGACCAGCTGTTCTACCTGATGAGCCGCGGTCTCACCGAGGACGAGGCGATGGCGATGGTGGTGCGTGGCTTCGTCGAGCCCATCGCCAAGGAACTGCCCATGGAATACGCCCTCGAACTCAACCGGCTCATCGAGCTGCAGATGGAAGGAGCGGTCGGCTAGTGAGTGAGCTTGCGAACGAGCAGATCAACACAGCCGGAATTCCCATGAACAACGTTGCTGTCGCGGGCGAGGCCCGCGTCCCGGCCGTCAACAAGGGCGAGCTGTTCGCCTCGTACGACGTGGCCGCCTTCGAGGTGCCCTCGGCGCACGACGAGGCGTGGCGGTTCACTCCGCTGCGCCGGCTGCGCGGTCTGCACGACGGCACCGCGGTGCGCGACGCGCAGGCCGGTGTCGAGGTGGAGGCGGTCGACGGGGTGACCGTCGAGACCGTCGGCCGCGACGACGCGCGCCTCGGGCAGGGCGGTGTGCCCACCGATCGCATCGCGGCCCAGGCCTATTCCGGCTTCGAACAAGCGACCGTGGTGTCGGTGGGTGCCGAGACCGAGATCGCGCAGCCGGTCGTCGTCACGATCACCGGCCCCGGTGAGAGCAGAACCGCCTTCGGTCATCTGCAGATCCGCCTCGGCAATTTCGCGGTCGCCACCGTGGTCATCGACCAGCGCGGCAGCGGAACCTACGCCGAGAACGTGGAATTCGTACTCGGCGACAGCGCCAAGCTCACCGTGGTCGCGGTGCAGGACTGGGCCGACGACGCGGTGCACGTGACCGCCCACCACGCCGAGCTCGGCCGCGACGCCGTGCTGCGGCACACCGCAGTCACCCTCGGCGGGGATCTGGTCCGGTTCACCGCGACCGTCCGCTACGCCGGCCCGGGCGGCGACGCCGAACTGCTCGGCCTGTACTTCGCCGACGACGGCCAGCATTTCGAGCAGCGCCTGCTGGTCGACCACGCGCAGCCGCACTGCAAGTCCAATGTGCTGTACAAGGGTGCGCTGCAGGGCGATCCGACGTCGTCCAAGCCCGACGCCCGCACCGTATGGGTCGGCGATGTGCTGATCCGCGCCGAGGCCGAGGGCACCGACACCTACGAGGCCAACCGCAACCTGGTGCTCACCGACGGCGCCCGCGCCGATTCGGTGCCGAACCTCGAGATCGAGACCGGCGAGATCATCGGCGCCGGCCACGCTTCGGCCACGGGGCGTTTCGACGACGAGCAGCTGTTCTATCTGCGCGCTCGCGGAATTCCGGAGGAGGCCGCCCGCCGTCTGGTGGTGCGTGGTTTCTTCCACGAGATCATCCAGAAGATCGCGGTCGTCGAGCTCCGGGAGCGGCTGGAGTCGGCCATCGAGGCCGAACTCGCCGCCATCGGTGTGTAGCACCGCCCGGCAGCCCGAAACCTCCACCAGCCCAGAAGGAATGCAATGACCACCCTCGAAATCAAGGACCTGCACGCCGAAGTCGCCAATCCGGACGAGAACGGCGAGCCCATCAAGATCCTCAAGGGCGTGAACCTCACCGTGAAATCCGGTGAGACCCACGCCATCATGGGCCCCAACGGCTCCGGCAAGTCCACGCTGTCCTATGCCATCGCCGGTCACCCCAAGTACACGGTGACCCAGGGCTCGATCACCCTCGACGGTGAGGACGTGCTGGCCATGTCCGTCGACGAGCGGGCGCGGGCCGGGCTGTTCCTGGCCATGCAGTATCCGATCGAGGTGCCGGGCGTGTCGATGTCGAACTTCCTGCGCACCGCGGCCACTGCCGTGCGTGGCGAGGCCCCGAAGCTGCGGCACTGGGTCAAGGAGGTCAAGGAGTCGATGGGCGAGCTCGAGATCGATGCCGCCTTCGCCGACCGCAGTGTCAACGAGGGTTTCTCCGGCGGTGAGAAGAAGCGCCACGAGATCCTGCAGCTCGGCCTGCTGAAGCCGAAGATCGCGATCCTCGACGAAACCGACTCGGGTCTGGACGTCGACGCGCTGCGCATCGTGTCCGAGGGCGTCAACCGCTACCAGGAGCGCGAGCACGGCGGCGTGCTGCTGATCACCCACTACACCCGCATCCTGCGCTACATCCAGCCGCAGTTCGTGCACGTGTTCGTCGGTGGCCGGATCGTGGCCGAGGGCGGCTCGGAGCTGGCGGAGGAACTCGACGCCAACGGCTACGTCCGCTTCACCCAGACCGCGACCGCGGGGGCCTGAGATGACCGCTGTGACACGCACACTCGACGTCGCCAGGATCCGGGCCGATTTCCCGATCCTGAGCCGGACGGTGCGTGACGGAAAACCGTTGGTGTACCTGGATTCCGGGGCCACCTCGCAGCGACCGCTGGCCGTCCTCGACGCCGAACGTGAATTCCTGACCCACACCAACGCCGCGGTGCACCGGGGCGCGCATCAGCTGGCGGAGGAGGCGACCGACGCCTACGAGGGCGCGCGCGCCGACATCGCGCGATTCGTGGGTGTGGAGGCGAACGAGATCGTCTTCACCAAGAACGCCACCGAATCGCTGAATCTGGTGACGTATTCGTTCGCCGACGATCGCTTCCCGTACCACGTGGGGCCCGGCGACGAGATCGTGATCACCGAGCTGGAGCATCACGCGAATCTCGTGCCGTGGCAGGAACTCGCGCGCCGCACGGGCGCCACCCTGAAGTGGTACGGCATCACCGACGACGGACGCATCGATCTGGATTCGCTGGAACTGTCGCCCGCGACCAAGGTCGTCGCGTTCACCCATCAGTCGAACGTCACTGGTGCGGTCGCCGATGTGCGGGAGATGGTGCGCCGGGCCAAGGCCGTGGGCGCGCTGGTGGTGCTCGATGCCTGCCAGTCGGTACCGCATATGCCGGTGAACCTGCGCGAACTCGGTGTCGATTTCGCGGCGTTCTCCGGGCACAAGATGCTGGGGCCGTCCGGTGTGGGTGTGCTCTACGGCCGCTACGCGCTGCTCGAGGAGACGCCGCCGTTCATCACCGGTGGTTCGATGATCGAGACGGTCACCATGGAGGCCACCACGTTCGCGGCCCCGCCGCAGCGGTTCGAGGCCGGTGTGCCGATGACCTCGCAGGTGGTCGGTCTGGGTGCCGCCGTGCGGTACCTCGAAGCGATCGGTATGGACGCGGTGGCCGCGCACGAACATACGCTGGTGGGCGCCGCGCTCGAGGGGCTCGGCGCGATCGACGGTGTGCGGATCGTGGGACCGACGGAGAATGTGGATCGCGGCGGCGCGGTGTCGTTCGTGGTCGACGGTATCCACCCGCACGATGTGGGCCAGATTCTCGACGACGAGGGTGTCGCCATCCGGGTCGGGCATCACTGTGCCTGGCCGCTGATGCGCCGGCTCGGCGTGCCCGCCACCGCTCGTGCCTCCTTCGCCGTCTACAACACACTCGACGAGGTGGAGGCGCTGGTGGCCGCGGTACGCAAGGCGCAGAAATTCTTCGGAGTGGCCGACCGTTGAACGCGGTGAGCGCGAGCGACCAGTGAACGGGGCGTGAATTCGCAAATGCGTATGGAACAGATGTACCAGGAAGTGATCCTGGACCACTACAAGCATCCGCACCACCGCGGGCTGCGGGAGCCGTTCGGTGCCGAGGTGCACCACGTCAACCCGACCTGCGGCGACGAGGTGACACTGCGGGTGCACATCGACGACAACGGCGATGTCGCCGACGTGTCCTACGACGGGCAGGGCTGCTCGATCAGCCAGGCCGCCACCTCGATCCTCACCGATCAGGTCATCGGCCAGCCCGTGCAGCAGGCACTGAAGGTGGTCGACTCCTACAGCGAGATGATCTCGAGCCGCGGCACCGTCGAAGGTGACGAGGACGTGATCGGCGACGGTATCGCCCTGGCCGGTGTCGCGAAGTATCCGGCACGGGTCAAATGCGCACTGCTGGGCTGGATGGCGTTCAAGGACGCTGTGGTCCGGATAACCTCGGCGGAAGAGACCAAGCGGATCATGGGAAACGGATCCGCCGGAAATGGGGAACGTCATGAGTGAGACGCAGGAAACCGAACAGCCGGCCACCGAGGTCGAGCTCACCCAGGAACAGGTGGCGCTGCTCGACGATCTGGAGGAGGCGATGCGTGACGTCGTCGACCCCGAGCTCGGTATCAACGTCGTCGATCTGGGCCTGGTGTACGGAATGCGGCTGGAGGACGAGGTCGCGGTGCTCGATATGACTCTGACCTCCGCGGCCTGCCCGCTCACCGATGTGATCGAGGATCAGTCCCGCAACGCGCTGGTACGCAGCGGCTTGGTGGAGGACCTGAAGATCAACTGGGTCTGGATGCCGCCGTGGGGGCCGGACAAGATCACCGACGACGGCCGCGAACAGCTGCGCGCTCTCGGTTTCACGGTGTAGCTCGGCCGTAAACCACCTGCCAGGACCGGGAATTGGACATTCGGGCCCGGTGTGGAGAAGGATCGCCTGCGTCACATACGCAGAGTTGATCGGGGTGGATTTCGGATGTCTCTTATCGTTTCGCGGCGAGTGCGGTCGACGGCTGTGGCCGTGCTCGCCGGTTCGGCGCTCGCGGTGGGCGGGGCCGCCGGTTCGGCTCAGGCCGACGGTGACCTGCACGGCGCGATCGCCTTCTCCGACAGCACCGGTGTGGTGGCCGCGGCCGCCAACTACGCCGACGCGCCCAGCGCGGACACTGCCGCGAGGCAGCATTGCGGCCGCGGTGACTGCCGGGTGATTCTCGATTTCAGCAATGGCTGCGGCGCGGTGGCCCAGGGAGCGGACGGGCGTATCGCGGTCGGCTGGGGTCCCACCCAGGTCGAGGCGGAGAAGCAGGCCCGCGATTTCCTCGGGCCCAGCGCACCGCCCTTCCCGGATCTGGGTAGCGCCAGCCCGCGCCCGGCCACCATCGCGTTGACCAGCTGCACCGCTAACGCGCACTGACCGTTTCGCGCTCCGGCGCGACGGCACTACCCGGCGAATCGCGCCCACTCCGACGGTGTGGGCGCGATATCGTGGTGGACCGATCTGGATCCGGCCGAAACGGTAGGAGCAGCTGTGGATTTCGACATACCGCGTGATCTCACCGACTACCTGGCCGAACTGGATGCCTTCATCGAACGGGAGATCGTGCCGCTCGAGCGCGCCGACGACAACATCAGATTCTTCGATCACCGCCGCGAGGACGCGCGCACCGACTGGGAGAACGGCGGAACCCCCAGCGCCGACTGGGAAGCGCTGCTGGCCCGCGCCCGCCGGGTAGCCGACGCGGCCGGGCACTATCGGTACGCCTTCCCGCCCGAATTCGGCGGCCGCGGCGGCAGCAATCTCGATATGGCAGTCATCCGTGAGCATCTCGCTCATCGCGGGCTCGGCCTGCATTGCGACCTGCAGAACGAGCATGCGGTCGTCGCCAACAATGTGGGCCTGTTGTTGATGCTGGAATACGGTTCGCCCGAGCAGCAGGACGAGTGGGTCGAGGGGCTGGCCGCCGGTACCCGGTTCTTCGCCTTCGGCATCACCGAATCCGAACACGGCTCCGATGCGACCCATATGGAGACTCGCGCGGTCCGCGACGGCGACGACTGGGTGATCACCGGCGAGAAGACCTGGAACAGCGGAATTCACACCGCCGACGCGGATCTCGTCTTCGCCCGCACGGCGGGCAGCCCCGGCGACGCGACCGGTATCACCGCATTCCTGGTGCCCACCGATATTCGCGGATTCACCGTGGAGGAATATCTGTGGACGTTCAACATGCCCACCGATCACGGGCGGGTGACCCTGCGTGATGTGCGGGTGGGCGCGGATGCGGTATTCGGCCCGGAGGGCCGCGGACTCGCGGTGGTGCAGCATTTCTTCAACGAGAACCGCATCCGGCAGGCCGCGTCGAGTCTGGGTGCGGCGCAGTACTGTATCGATCAGGCGGTGGCGTACGCCAAGCAGCGCAAGCCGTTCGGTAAACCGCTGGCCGAGAATCAGGCGATTCAGTTCCCCCTGGTGGAATTGCACACCCAGTGCGAGATGCTGCGGACCCTGATTCACAAGACCGCGTGGACGATGGACCGCTACGGCACCTTCGCCGCCTCCGAGCAGGTGTCGATGTGCAATTACTGGGCCAACCGGCTGTGCTGTGAGGCGGCCGATCGGGCCATGCAGGTCTACGGCGGACTCGGGTACTCCCGGCATCAGCCGTTCGAACACATCTATCGTCATCATCGCCGTTACCGAATTACCGAGGGCGCGGAGGAGATTCAGATGCGCCGGGTGGCGGGGTATCTGTTCGGATTCATGTCCGCACGCGCTCCCAAAGGCGTGTGAGCCGGCGGCCGGTATGAAACGACCCCGCGGCCCGGGGCGGGCGGCGGGGTCGCGACGAGAGGCAGTAGCCGAGGGTTACCTCGGCGCCTGGACGACGATAGTGCCGATGATCTTGTCGGCGAAGGTCTGGTTCTTCTCGTCCCACAGCGGCCACAGGTAGCCGAGGCCGCACAGTGCGTTGTCGAGGATGTGGCACAGCTTGCGCACGATCGCCATGCCGAAGCCCAGCACCTGACCGTCGGCTTCCTTGATGACGCGGATACCGACGACCTTCTTACCGGGCGTCTGACCGGTGGTGCCTTCCTGGTACAGGATCCAGAGCCCGAGACCGATGCCGACGGCGATGGCCAGCAGCAGCAGGATGATGCCGATGGCCGTCAGGCCGCCGCCGGTGCACGAGCTGGAGTACGAGTACGAGGAACTGTAGGGGTCGTCGTCGAACGAGCAGCTCACATCCTTGGTGCCGAGACCGAACGCGAGTCCGTACAGGATGCCGAACGGCACGCCGATGATCAGCGCGTCGATCAGGTACCCCCCGACCCGGGCGAACCAGTGCGCATACGGCGCGGGCGGGCCGTACCCGGGCTGCGGATAGCCGTATCCCGGGCCGGGCGGCGGGTAGCCGGGACCCGGCTGGGGGGTGCCGTAGTTCGGTTGCGGCGCACCGTATCCCGGGGTGGGCGCGCCGTACCCCGGTGGTGGGGTGCCGTATCCGGGCTGGGGCTGCGCGCCATATCCGGGAGGCGGGGCGGCGTATCCTGGTTGCGGTGCGCCGTATCCCGGTTGCGGGCCCGGCGGCGGATGCCCGTAGCCCGGCTGCCCCGGCTGCTGGCCGTACGGGTCCGACGGGTTGGTCATATGCGATTCCCTCCGAAAAAATGTGGTTCGGGACGATCCGGGCCCCGACCGGGTCGAACTGTGATTGCACCGTACGGTAGCTGCCCGTCCCCGCCAAAGTATGGCCGACCCACGCGCAAACGGCGCGCCGAATCAGTCGGATATCTCACGATTGCCGGATTTGCTGGGGCGTGGCGGTCGGGCCGCCCTGTGCCTACGCGCCCTTGCGAGTCTGTTTGGCCGCCTTGGGCGCCGACTTCTTCGCCGTGGATTTCGACGCACCGGATTTCGAACTCGACGCCGACTTCGTCGCCCGGCCGGTCGATTTCGTGGCCTTGCTCGCCGCCTTCTTCGTGCCGCGCCCCTCGGAGGAGGCGTCGGATTTCCCGCCGCGGCCGGTGGCTTCGAGGCTGCGCTGCAGTGCCGCCACCAGATCGACGACCTCGGCATCCTGTTGTGCCGGTTCGGGTTCCTCGTGCCGGGTGACTCGATCGGACCCGGATTCGATGGCCTCGTCGAGCATCTTCTTCAGCTCGATCTGATAGTCGTCGGTGAACTGGCCCGGATCGAAATCCTCGGACATGCTGTCGACCAGCGTCTGCGCCATCGCCACCTCCTGGGACCGGGGTGCGGCGGCATCGTCGAGCGAGGAGAATTCCGCGGCACGGACCTCGTCCGGCCACAACAGGGTCTGCAGGACGAGCACACCGTCGCGCACGCGCAGCGCGGCCAGTCGCGTCTTCTGCCGCAGCGTGAAATGCACGAGGGCCACCCGATCGACCTGATCCAAGGTTTTCGCCAGCAACACGTACGCTTTCGGCGTCGTCGAATCGGGCTCCAGATAATAACTGCGATCGAACAGAATGGGATCGATCTGCTCGGACGGCACGAATTGCAGGACCGGGATTTCGTGCTTCTCGGCGACCGGGAGCTTCGCGAAGTCCTCGTCGGTGAGAATCACCTTGTCACCCTCGGGCGATTCGTAGGCCTTATCGATATCGGCAAAGGCCACGGATTCCCCGCACACAGTGCAGACACGGTCGTACTTGATCCGGCCGCCGTCCTTGGCGTGGACCTGATGAAACCTGATGTCATGGTCCTCGGTGGCGGTATAGACCTTCACCGGGACGTTCACCAGCCCGAACGCGATGGAACCCTTCCAGATCGATCGCATCCTTAGATGCTACTGATGACCGGTTGGTTTTGTCCGGCGAAGCGGCGCGACCTGCGGGTTCGTGGTTGTTGATGAGTGTTGCCGGTTGGTGTTTGTTGCTGTTTGTGGACCTGTGACGTCCTGTGGACGTCCTGATACAGACGTCGTTTGCCCACGTGCAGTGCTATTTCGAGACCTTTCGCGCCGACAGCTGAACCGCCCGTCAGGGTCGATTCGTCGTCTTTGCATGCGTTGGCATCAATCTGCGCTACGAATACATGCGCATCTTGACATTAGCTGCCCGCTGTGTCGTTCACGTCGTCAACGTGCGGCGGCAGGATCGGGTAGATCTGCGCCGCGGGCGGCCATACGAGGGACCTGCTTGGTTGTCACTGTGGCGCCGTTGCTTCGGTGGGCCCCGCGGGCGTGGCCAGGCGGATGAGCGAGTCCACCCGTCTTTGACCGTTGTGTCCCGAGGTGCAATCGGGTTTCGGGTGTGCCGGTGGTTGGTATCGGCCGCGAATCGTCGATTTGCGTGGCGCATCGGGCCGGCGGAGCAGACGACGGCCGTTGGACCGAGATCTGTCGATACCCGTGGGCGCGTGCCGAAGACCCCTAATCGGCCGGTCGAAGCTCGACGAACGGGATCAGATTGCCTCTCTCATCGATGCTGTTGAGGATGTCCCGGTGAGGGACGTCGTCGACTGACCACTGATAGCGGCGAGTGAGGAGTTCTCGCAGCGCGCCTTCATTACGTACTTCGGTCCGGCCGCGCAACTTCCAGCGGGATGCCACCGCCGCCATCGATACCTGCGCGCTCATCTCGACAGCGGCACTGTCGCAAAAAATTTCCAGCGGCACCTCCGGTGAATCAGGAGTCTCTGGTCGCATGGCCAAACTTCGGACTTTGGACGGATTATTGAGATCTAATGTCGTTCCAGATTTCTTGATGCGCCAGTTGAATACCAGGTTCGATAGAGTGATTAAGATCTGCCAGTCAAGCCAGCCAGCGCCGCGTAGCCGCTCGATAGTAGCTCGGCTGTTCTCGTCGGCGAGAATGCGGCGGTAGGTGTACCGCAGTGTTGTGAAACCAACCTCGTACCGTTCGTGGATTGCTTGTAGTGCCTCCTTGTGGTCGTAGTCGGGGCCGGGTTTGGCTGTGGCAGTAAGGGGAGTTGCCTCCGTCGGTTTGAATTGTGCTGACGAAGCTGGGCGGGACGCTGCGGCGCATCGTTGGTAGTGCTCAGGTGAAAGAAGGCCGGCTGCCTCTTCATACGGGCGGCCCGCGAATAACTTGTGGGAAAGACCGTCTATGAACATGGGTTCCATCAGGTCCAACAGGTCACTGGAAGGGCGGGCATTGACGACATCTAGGAGCTGGAAGGCCCGCGATGCCGCGACTGCGCTGTTCGGCTGGTCACTGAGGATGTGGGCTGGCAATCTAATGGTGACCGCGGGTTCGGGTGAGGATAGGTCGACGGTGAAGCTGTCGGTTTCGTAGCCGTCGTCACCTCCGACTTCGACGTTGATTCGCACAGTGCTCTTGATCAACACGGGGTCGCGCGTCGCGATGTCTGCGAGAAACACCTGGAAGGTACCGCAGAGCCCTTCGGCGCCCAGGACACTGGTCCTCTCGTTGTCAAAGGTGAAGACCCAGCGGACGCCGAGGGCGGTGAAGTCGATGATTCGAGTGGGCCCGAGGTCGCCGAAGACAGGACCTGTAAGTTGTTGGGCGGCGCCCTCTTGGAACGTATCTTCGGACATCGCGAATCCGTCGTTACCGGCACCTTCGATGATTTCGCCGACCATGGCGAACCATGGGGTGTGGGTATGTGCCTGCTCGATAATGGGCTCTAGTTCCGGCCAATACTTGCGGACGGCAGCTACCTCGAGAGCTTCTGTCATGAGAGCTTCGTTAAGGGCCGGGTATTTTTCGAAGTCGTCAGAGTCTGGAAGGTAGTAGTGGTGAGCCATCACTGCGAGCTCAGTCAGTCCCGCAGCGTCTGCCCAGTTGCCGACGTTCTGGGCGTATCTGGCGGCTTCTAGTATCGCCGTCGGCAAGTGCTTTTTCGTCTCTGTGTCGCTGTGTGCATCCGCGATCGCGGCAGCGCTGCAAGCGTACATCTTCGCGGCGTACGTCAGACCGAGATCGTCATAGATCGAAGCGATGGCGCGCATCATCAGGAGCGCGCCGTACAGGGTGTCGCCGTTGAACCAGTTGACTTTGGCTTTGTGGAGTTCCGTTAATGCTTCGAGCGGCTTGTCTGCCTTCATGAATGCCACCGCGCGGTTGCGGCATCTGCCGGCCAGTGCGGCGTCGCCTTCGACTGAGGCGATGGTGGAATCCAGTCCGTCACGCACTTTGGTGTAGCTGGGGTGATCGACGGCGAGCGGAGCGAACAAGTTGAATACGGTGGCGAGTTGACGGGCCGAGTATGCGCGAGCCCTGGGCAGTAGCTCGACGAGCTGGTCGAGATGCTCCATCGCAGCGCTTATATTGAACACCTCGGCCATCCCCGTGATATCGACTTCGACTCCGCCGAGTTCCACGCCAGCGAGAGGTGCGCGATCGACTGGCTGAGGTTTGCCGAGCTTTTGCTCTACTTTGAGCCATTCCGGCATGAGGTGGCTGTATGCGAGGGCTCCGGTCAGCGTAGCCGCACGAACGGGATAAACCGTTGGATCGGTGGTGTCCCGCATTCGCGCCACGTGTGAACGTAGAAGACTGAGTCTCTCAGAGATCTCGGTGGGATCGGCTTTTCCGACACCGGTGCTCCACATGCCGCCCCAGTAGGCCGCCAGGGTTAGGGCGTCCTCAACGATGTTGGCGTGATCACTGCCGTAGGCGTAGTCAATGGCGCGTCGAATGAGGTCTTCGATGCCGTCGGCGATGCCCATGCCGCGGAAACGAGCGACCGCCATCTCGTAGCAGGCGCGAAAAACAAGTTCTGTGTCCATGCCGGCGTGCGTGTGAGTGAGGAAGGTGCCCATGAAGTCGAGCCACTCGGGAAGGTCAGCGTTGGCAGTTTTGTCCCAGATGGCATACCGCAGACCGCGAGTGATTTCGCCCTGGGTTGCCGGCGTGAGCACAACCGGCCCGCGGTTACGTCGGAGACTCTCCAGTAAGTCGGCGTACCACAGGGGACTGGAATCGCCTTCGGGCGGCGGGACCATAGAGGAAGGCAGGTCGAGGTAGTGCCGCGCGACCCAGACCAGGTCAGGTTCAGCGAGCAGCGTCGCAATATCAGCGCCGCAGAAGATGTCGACAGTGATGGCGTAGGTCTCGCGAGCTATTTGCTTGAGTTCGTGGGTGATGCCTTCCGCGATGGAGTGCACGCTGAAGAACGCGACGTGAGCGACGGCGTCAGCTTCAGGGGCGCATATGCCGGTCAAGTCATCGAGGACCTTCTTCTTGAGCCCGCCCTTTTGAACCGTACATGCGACCACAACGGGCTTGGTGGACGCCGAGGCTGAGAAGCCAGCGGAATGCGGCAGCTCGTCGGGGATTCGGGTTGTGTACGTCTCGGCGTCTCGCTGCTGGTCGCCACCGGAGCTGACCGGGCCCGTGGCGATGAGAAGGTTTGAGCTGATTCTCTTCCGTGCAATGCGGGTGGCAATCTCCTCGAACTCGTGATGTTCGTTTCGCGACGACATCTCGTTGAGCTTGAACTGTATGAAGGTCAAGTCCCGGGGCGTGGTGTAGCAGTGTGATCACCGCATGATCCGGTTTTCGGTCAGGCGGTGAGTGCTGCGGGGGTGGTTTCCTCCTGTTCGGTGGGGTCGGCTTCGGTGGCGCTGGTGGTTCGGGAGCGGGCGAGGACGTCGAGCCCGAGGTAGCGGCGGCCTTCGATCCATTCGTCGTGTTGCTCGGCCAGCACCGCACCGACGAGGCGGATGATCGCGGCCCGGTCGGGGAAGATGCCGACGACATCGGTGCGGCGACGGATCTCCTTGTTCAGTCGTTCCTGCGGATTATTCGACCAGATTTGGCGCCAGATCTGTTTCGGGAACGCGGTGAACGCCAGCAGATCCGCCCGTGCCTTATCGAGATGTTCGGCCACCCTCGGTAGCTTCTCCGTCAAGGCGTCGAGCATCCGATCATATTGGGCTCCAACCGATTCGGTATCTGCCTGATCGAACACCGAATGCAGCAGGGTGCGCACCCACGGCCATGACGATTTCGGGCACACGCTCATCAAATTGACCGTGTAGTGGGTTCGGCACCGCTGCCACGAGGCGCCGGGCAGCGTGGCGCCGATCGCGGCCACGAGACCGGCATGAGCGTCGGAGGTGACCAGGCGAACCCCGCTCAGGCCGCGGGCGACCAGGTCACGGAAGAACGCCAGCCAGCCGGCCCCGTCCTCACCGGATGTCACTTGGATGCCAGGATTTCGCGTTAGCCATCAGCGTTGACACCGGTGGCCACCAGGCAGTGCACGTTGACCACGCGCCCGTTCTCGCGCACCTTCAGCACCAGGGCGTCGGCGGCGACGAACGTGTAGGGGCCTTGGTCGAGCGGGCGGGTGCGGAACGCCTCAACCTGAGCGTCCAGGTCGCGGGCCATCATCGACACCTGTGACTTGGAAAGGCTTGTCACACCGAGGGATTCGACGAGCTTCTCCATCCGGCGGGTGGAGACTCCGAGTAGGTAGCAGGTCGCCACCACACTGGTCAGGGCCCGTTCGGCGCGTTTACGGCGCTCGAGAAGCCAGTCCGGGAAGTAGGAGCCCTGACGCAGTTTCGGCACGGCCACGTCGATGGTGCCCACGCGGGTGTCGAAGTCGCGGTGGCGGTAGCCGTTGCGCTGGTTGACCCGCTGCTCGGAGCGTTCGCCGTAGCCGGCGCCACACGCGGCGTCGGCCTCGGCGCTCATCAGGGTCTGGATGAATGTCGAGAGCATGCCGCGCAGCAGGTCGGGGCTGGCGGTGGCCAGTTGCTCGGACAGCAGGGAGTTCGGCTCGATAGGCTGAATAGTGGTCATCGCGTGAGAACTTTCTTCCTTCAAAGACTTTGGTCGGTCTTGTTGAAGGATCACGCGATGACCACCCTGCTGTCTCGGGATCGAGCCGCGGCAACCGGTCAGCTGCCGCTCCTACACCACGCTATGGGACGCAACCTCGATTCGCCGCCGGAAACCGGCCGGTGGCAAGGGCTCACTCGCCTGGCCCTGCGGTTCGACGTCATCGAACGATTCTTCGGGCTGAGCTCCGGATGGCAACCATCCGTCATATGTTCCACTGCACATATGCAAACCATACCCAGATCGCGACATGCATCTTATAGTTCGATTGAGGTGCGTGTGACATATGTGCATGGAAATCGTTTATGGGAGGTATGAGTGGGTGCGCGGCATGGGTTTGCAGTGGCTGCTGTGGTGGCTGCGGCCGGGCTGATGTGCCCGGGGGCCGCGAGCGGTGAGCCCTCGGGAGCGACGCCGTTGGATTCGCTCACTGCCTGTCCTGCGGGTACCGGGGCAGTTCCGGTGGTGTTGATTCACGGCACGAACGCCACGGTCGACACCAGTCTCGGGCTGACGCGCCAGGGGCTCGTCGCAGACGGCCGGTGTGTGTACGGGCCCGACTACGATTCCACCGAGCCGTTGTCGGTGTCGGTCGACTATCTGGCGGCGGTGATCGATCGGATCCTCGAGCTCAACGGTGCCCGCATGGTCGATGTCGTCGGGAAATCGCAGGGCGGACTGATCGCGCGCGCGGTGAGTTTGACATTTTCCCAACGGGATTCGCACCCGGTCCGCCAGGTGGTGGCGATCAGCGGACCGCAGCACGGTGTCACGATCTCGGCGGGCAGCGCCGAGATCGGCTCGGTCGCCTCGGCGTTGCCCGGCTTGCCGCCCGCACTGCGTGACATGCTCGCCGGTTCGCCCTTCCTGACCGCCCTCGACAGCAACGGGATGACCGCGGCCGGGGTGCGGTACACCTTGATCGGAACCCGGACCGATCGCGTGGTGACTCCCTACACCAGCTCGTTCATCGACGCCCCGGACGTCACCAACATCCTCATCCAGGACGGTTGTCCCGAAGATCTGGCCGGCCATCTCGCCGAGAGCGCCGACCCGCGCACCGTCGACCTGACCCTGCACGCGCTGGACCCGAACCGGCATCCGGATGTCCGGTGCGTGGCGAACAGCGACGAAAGGTAATGCAGCCCATGACCACCCACCCATCCCAGTCGCCAAGGGCAGTCGGCCGGCGCGCATTCACGCTCGGTGCGGCGGGCGGCGCGGTGCTGTTCGCGGCCACCCGAACGCTGCCGGTGTCGGCCGAGCCGGCGCCGGGCTTGGTGCTCACCGCAGGTCCCGGGCAACGGCGACTCGGCCGGGACTTCCTCGGGGTGAACGGTGCCCGCATCATCTCGGCCGACAATGCCCGGCAGTGGCACGATCCCGCGTTCGCGGATGCGCTGGCCGCTCTGGGACCGGGTCTGCTGCGGGTACAGGGCGGCACGACGTCGCAGTGGATCGATTGGCGCACCGGACTTTTCCGGGACATTGCCGGCGGTGACTTCGCCGGCCGCAACGACGGAAGGCCGCCGCTGCTGCTCACCGACTGGGCCGAGCTGATCCGACGCACCGGTGCCACGCCGGTTTTCGATCTGAACGTCGTCAACTCCACCCTCGATGACCAGTTGGACATGCTGCGGGAAGCGCGCCGGCTCGGCATGGCTGTGCGGTATGTGGAGCTGGGCAACGAGCTGTGGGTGCCGATGTCGCGGTACACCGCGGTCTTCGCCACCGGCGCCGACTACGCGCGGGCGATGAACGACTGGATCGCGGCCATCCGCACCGAGTTCCCCGACGTGGCGATCGGTGTGGCCGCGGTGGTGGAGGGAATGCTGGGCAGCGCCCTCGATCAGCGGCTGTCGGGCTGGAACCAGGGCCTGTACGACACGATCCGTGGCGCCGACGCCGTCGTCTTCCATCCCTACTGGATCGTCGACCCGATCAGCGCTGATCTGTCGTCCACCGCGGCCGGTGGTTGCGCGGCGTGGAACAGCCTGGCTCGGCACTCGTTCCCGAACGTGCCTGCGGGCCTTGATATCTGGCTTACCGAATACAACCAGATGGGTCAGGAAGCCATCCCGCCGCTGAACCTGCTGCCCGCGCTGCCGCAGACCTGGGTGGGTGCGCTGAGCGTGGCGTCGTTCACGGTGCGGGCGCTGCTCGAGCCACGGGTGCGGATGGCTGTGGTGCATTGCGCGCTCAACGGTGCCCCCTCGGGCGACACCGGCGGTGGCGGTACCACCAACCAAGCGCTGCACGCGCTGATCGCCGACGGCTCAGGCGGTTCGCAGCTCTACGGCCGCACCGCCCTGAACTGGGCGCTGGCACCGATCTATCACGCAGTCACCGGCGCAACCGACGTTCGACCGCTGGCCCTCGGCTCGGACCTCGAGATCCCCGCCGTGTTGCTCGAGCCCACCACAGCCGGACTCGTCGACGCCTTCACGGGTGCGGAACTGACCGCGGACGGCCGCACCAGCGCGATCCTGATCAACGTCTCCGACCGGGTCCTGCCCGTCGCTCTGCCGCCGGAACTGGCCGGAGCACAGGCAACGATCTACACCGCGTCACCTACTGCCACACCCGCTTTCGCTCCCGGCGACACCGTGTCGCAGACAAGGACATCGGTCGCTGGTACCTGCACGCTGCCGCCGTACTCGCTGGTCACCCTGCACCAGGTGTGATCACCGGGTCCGGCTCAGCCCGAAGATGAGCCGGCTGCGGAGGATTCAGCGCACATCGGCCGGGCGGTTCTCGAAGTCGGCCAGCGTGACCTCGAGCCAGCCGATATAGGCTGCGGTCGACGCGCGGCCCTGTTCGTGGCCGGCCCGCAGAACCTCTGCCGCCCATCGGGGATCGATGTCCTCGATGGGGGACAGGGCGGTGGTGACCTCGTCGATGCGGGTGGGTGTGCGCACCTGTGCGCGCCGGTAGTCCAGTTCGGTGCGCAGTATTTCGATGGCGATATCGCGGCCGAACATGCCGCCGAGCAGGAACCGCACCATGAAGTCGGGATCCATCGGACGCGGCGCGGGCTCGTACGGAGATCGAACCCATTCCAGCAGTGCCAGGCGTCCCGGCTGGGTGAGGGTGTACACCTTGGCGTCGGGTTTGCCGTCGCGCGGATCCACCGCGAAACCTACCAGCCCGCGATCGCGCAGCTTGGCCAGCGTCCTGTAGATCTGCGGCAACGTCACCCTGTACCCGATGAACCGGCCCGGCCCGTCTATCCACTTGCCGAGGTCGTACCCGGACAACGGACGCAGCGCCAGCAACCCCAGAATCACCACATCCAGCATGAACACACACTAAGCGGTAGCGCGGCCGGCGACTCGCGATAGCCGGGCCAGTCCAGGTGAGGCGTGAACGCCGGTCGAATGTCGTTGACGACGTCGTGGCCCAGGGTACGCGGACCGATCCGCGGGCGAGGGTGACCGGTCGCTCAGGCCGTTAGCCAGTCGCGCCGGAAACGCTCGCGATCCGGAACCGGGGAATATGACCACACCCAGCCGGTGACGCCGTTCGCCATCGCGATGGTGTGCTCCGAAAGGTTGGCGACCGCTGCGAGTAAGTCATCGAAGGTGTAGGTCTCCACGAGCGGCGTGCCGTTGCCCCTCGGCGGAAGGTGTTGTATACGAACGACTTGGCCTTCGGGCTGGTAGTCGTAATGTGCGGATGCATGTCTGATGATTGGGTAGATGTTCTCGGCCAGTTCGGGGCAA
Organism: Nocardia spumae; assembly: GCF_020733635.1. NCBI lineage: Bacteria > Bacillati > Actinomycetota > Actinomycetes > Mycobacteriales > Nocardiaceae > Nocardia > Nocardia spumae. The sequence continues at coordinate 3,295,123 of NZ_JAJFZL010000001.1, forward strand.
CGAGTCGCTAGGTTGGCGCGTACCGTGCCGAACGAAGCTGTTCCAGCCGTTGTGCTGTCAAGACGATCGATATCGCCGTGTGCCACTTTCCGTGCGTCCAATATGGTGTTTCCGTATGCGCGGTATGGGCCTTCCACCAACTTCGCGCCGATGTCCAGCAGGTCGTCGATCCACCCTGGTCGCGTGCGGTCGTCCGCGTCCACCAGTTGGGTAAGGCGCTGGTGCTGGGTGATGAGCTTGCGCCACGCTTTCGAGCAGGTCGTCAGGAGGAAGTCGAAGTCGCCGATCCACTGTGTTTGTGCGGCGGCCGCAGCATCGAACGCAGCGCGGACTGCGGCGGCTCGACGAGCTCGGCGTTGCTGGTCGTGCATGCCCCTGGCGACTGTGACGAGCGGGATCAACGGCCTGAGCATCACCGGATCTCGTTTGGCGATGTCGGCCAGCTCCGGAAACACGGATCCCAGTGACGACCCGCTTGCGGCGGTTGTCGTGTCGAGATCGAGTGGCGTCATCAGGTTGGCCGCTTTGAGGACCACCTCGCATGCGGAGTCCAGCATCTGTTGGCTGGCGTCCATTCGCTCGCGTGCCACCTCGGCGGTCGGCGCGGTCAATGTGGTGAAGAACCCCACCGCGGCGGCACCGAAGAGCACGATGCCTGCTGTCGTTGCGCGATGCGCGGACAGCAGCGTCGGCGGGGCGGGGCTGGACTTGAGATCTATTGCGAGATCGAGCATCTCGTTGGTCAGTCCCAGCAGATTCGACCACGCGGAGGCGGTGCGGGCGTCACCGGGATCGTCGAAGTCACCGTCCCCCATCTGTTCAGGTAGACGATCGGCCCAATCGGCGGTGGTCTGAATCGATGTAAACAGCCACTGTCGGAACTCACCGGCCGGGATGCGGTCGCCGCTGTCGGAGAACTCCATGTTTTGTGCGTACTCGAGTCGTTCCTGCAACCGGACGAGGTCGGCGCCGAAATGCTGTGCACGAACCTCTGCCTGCCGGTCGACGAGCTGCAGTTCCGAGCCGCACGTGGTGCATCGGTCCGAGGGGAGGCCTGCGACTCCGACGATCTGCCCGCAGTTGTCACAGCCGAAGATAGTGAAGCTGATGTGAAAACCTGCGCTGGATTTCGGTAGGTCACCAGCTACCAGTTCGGCTGAGCCGCAGACGGCGCAATGGCTCAACTCGTCAGTGGTAAGTCCCGCACCACAGGCTGTGCAGCGTTGCATACGGACACGCCTCCGTAGAGTCCTGTTATCGACGAGCGCCGGCGCAGTTACTCGTTTTGCAGGCTCGCGACGAGTTGGCGTCTATCGCCGATCTTCGGTTGCCATCCCCGGCAATCGGCGCCCGACCATACTATGTCAGTGGCACGCGCTAATCGGTGAGCGAAGGGGCTGGTTCGAGCTCTGTTGGTGAAGTCTGCACAGGTGAGGCGGTTGAATTCGCCGTTCACCGTGGCGATGTGGATGCGACCGCGGACCAGTCGCGTCAAATCCGTTCGCGGCAAGCCGCGCTGATCAGCGTACCGATGCGCAGCCCACGAATGATGTTCTCCTGCATAGTTGGCAGCGTGAGAATCTGGCTTCATTTGGTGAGGCGGCCGATGTAGAACTCCTCCGGGTGAGTGAGGCGTTCCACTGGATGTGCTGCGTTTGGCGTATTCGTCCGGCAGTTGCCAGGCACGCTCGAGAACCGCGTCCGCTGCGGAGGCAGGCGAGCAGTTGTAGCAGAGGATCTTCGACGGCGGAAACAGTCGGCATTCCGCGCCGCTAACTTCTGATGGTCTTCGGGGATGGACCGCAGGAACGTCCCGCGGCCGGTGTGGCCCCTGTGCGTCAAGGGACGCGCTTGTGGGGCCGAGAGCTGTTCGGGGCGGGATCAGCGTGAGACTTCCATACGGATAAGCGCAACGGCCGGCCCGGGGCCGCGATTCGCAAGCTGGGCGCGCACCGAGAACGACATCACAGTTCGTTTCGGTGCGCCTGCAGCACCGCAACGCGTAGCCCTGCGGTGCGCCGCCCCGCAGGTGTTCGCGATACGGGTTGACCAAGCGCGCACGACGCTGAGGCAGATGGCTCAGTCGGTCCGGTTCGCGAACACGCGCGTACCGTCGCACGGCGTTGAGCAAGAGCCCCTAGCCGCCTTACCGAGGTCCAGCAAACCCACAAACTGATCCAGAAGATTGACGGTATGGCCAACTTTTGAAAGTGGCCTGCTCGCGGATCGCGCGTCTGCTGTTTGGCCCGAAGTCGGCCTGGCAGGAGGTGTGGCCGGGTCTTTTCCGCTACCTGGGTCGGGTCTTTCCACTGGTGCCACCGAACCGCGACCTGCTGTGCCGCCGGCAGGCGGCACACCCTTGGACGGCTTCGGCGGAGGTCATGGACCCGTCACGCGCGATCGAGAGGCTACGACGACGCTTACGCGGGCTTGCCAGCCGCCAGTCGAGGGGTTCCGAAGGGACAATAATTCCGCGACGTCCTGTCGACGTTCTGTAGGTTTCCGGAGACTCGGTGATCGACTGCTATCAGCGGCCCTAATCCACTGGTTCATGCCGTGTCGAACTCTGCTGACCTGCGGTTCAGCCCATTTACGGCGTCCGTCAACCAACCATCTGGACGACCTGCGGATCGCCTACCAACACATCGATCGCATCCTTCGATGCTACTGATGACCGGTTGGTTTTGTCCGGCGAAGCGGCGCGACCTGCGGGTTCGTGGTTGTTGGTCAGTGTTGCTGGTTGCTGTTTGTTGCTGTTTGTGGACCTGTGACGTCCTGATACAGCCGTCGTTTGCCCACGTGCGGTGCTATTTTCGAGACGTTTCGCGCCGACAGCTGAACCGCCCGTCAGGGTCGATTCGCCGTCTTTGCCCGCCTTGGCTGGCGTCAACGTTGCGCTACGAACATATGCGCATCTAAACATTGGTTGTCGGCTGTGTTGTGCACGTCGTCGACGTGAGGCGGCGGGATCGGGTGGGTCTGCGCCGTGGGCGGCTATATGAGAGATCTCCGACGCCCCGAATCCGCCTCACACGCCGAAGGCGCGCCCCCCGGCCACACCGGACAGCTGTATGGGGCATGCGCACAATGCCGGGGTTGGCGCGGATGGTAGGGCAGGTCTCGCGCGCCAGGTCATGGCGCGAGCGGCGTCTACATCGCGGCGGTTGGGCCGTGGGGTGGGGGTGCGTGTCGGGCGGCGGCATCAAGGTGATCGCGGAGGGTCGATATCACCGTGTCTCGGGACGAATTTTCGAGGTTCGCGACGCGGGCGGTGAGTACATTGATCAGAACAATCGCAGGCGTGAGAATCGGTGAAACATCAACTCCGACAATGACATCCGGGGGCTTTGTCACAATTACCGGTTCCAGATCATGGAGGCCGGCAAGTACGTGATCGAGCGCCTGCCCTGGATTGTCGGGGTCATCGAGTGCTGTTGCCGTTTCCAGGAGGAGGTTGCCGACGCGGCTTGCGTGTTCGGTGAGACCGACTTGGGCGGGGGCCCCGGTAGCGAGTCGGTCGTCGTCCGCGAGCACGCGGTCGGCTCGGATCTGAAGCGCTCCAGCGTGGCCAGACCGGGTGGTTATCGAGACGTTTATCCCCATTGGCCTACCCGCCTCGTCCCACGGGGGTACGTCGTCATCGTCGGACTGCGGGTCGGCAGCGACGTCTTGAACTGCGGACCGGTCGACGATGCCGCCGACGAGTGGCATCCAGATACCCGATACGTCGTGCGGTGCAGTCCCGTGCAGCACGACGGTCCATTTGCCCGCCGTGACAGTTATTTGACCGAAGATGTCGTAGTCATCGGATACTTCTGACATATCGACGGAGGCCAGGGGCGCGATAGCCCGAATGGCGTCGGCGAGACCATTGGGACTGAGTGTGTCGACGATGTCGACCGCGAACGCTCCGCCCTGGTCGGGGTTGGTCCAGTCGATGTCCCGGTCGAGGCGAATCCACCTGTCCGCGAGCTGACTGATCTGACGGGGCGCTCGTCGCGCCCACCAGTCGACGTCGCCGCGCACAGCGCTGATGGTCGGCGACGCGAGAAATTCGGCTTGGTCCCAGCCATAGTTGTCTTTGATCGTGCCGGTCGCGTACCCATTCGCGGTGAGGACGAAGTCGCCGGTGACAGTGCCGAATGTGGTGGAGTAAGCCGCCGAGACCCCGACGATCCCGCTCTCCGTGAGCCGGTCCGCAGCAGTGAGGAGTGCTTCTGATGGAGAGTTGACGATGGCTTGCCACTCCGGAACAGCCTTGGACACGCAGTCTCCTCATCGATCTTCGTTGCGCACCGCCTCAGCGTAGGACGGTTACTCAGGTACGTGTTCCATGTGATGGGGAGGGATGGCTTACCGACGATGCTCGGCCGCGGACACGAGTGCCTGGTGCATTGTCCACCAACGTTTGCCGGTTCGAAGGGGGCTGCTGCACGATGAGGTGACAGTGTGACCTATCCGTGCAGCAGCCCCAGGAGCCGGTCGATGTGTCGAACAAGTAGCTGTGTGCCATTTGCCGGCGGGGGCGCGAATGAGGGCTCGGGTCAGATCAGTCGTGGCTGAGTCGGCACAGAGTCTTTCCCGTCGTCCGGCCCGCGAGGAGTGCGCGCAGTGCGGTTGCCGATCGCTCGAGTCCGTCGAACACTGTCTCCCGGTGCACCAGCCGACCGGCGGTGATATGCCCGCCGATTTCGGCGCGCATCGCCGGCTCGAGGTGCAGAAAGGATCCGGCGCGAAAGCCTTGCATCCGCAGCTGTTTCGAAACCATTGCGAACAGATCGACCGGGCCCGCGCCAGACCAGCCGTCGTACTGGGAAACCGCCCCGCACAACGCGATTCGCCCGGCGGTGCGCATGTTGCGCAGGGCGGCGGACAGATGGTCACCGCCCACGTTGTCGAAGTAGGCGTCGATGCCCGCGGGGGCGAGCTCCGCGAGAGCCTCGGCGGGAGGGTCGGTGCGGTAGTCGAATGCCAGGATGCCGAACTCGCGGCGCAGCCGGTCCACTTTGTCGGCACTGCCCGCCGAGCCGATGACGGTGGCGCCCCGGAGGCGCGCGAGCTGCGCGGCGACGCCGCCGACGCCGCCCGCGGCCGCCGATACCCAGATGGTGTCGATGTCGCGTAGCTGTAGCACCGCTACCAGGCCCGCGTAGGCGGTGAGTCCCGTGCTGCCGAGCGGGCCGAGGAACCACTGCTCGGGCAGGCCGCCAGTATCGAGATGGGTGAGGCCGCCGTAGCCGCCGATGGTGCCGGTGTCGCCGCCGACCACCGCGAAGTCGCGGTATCCGTGAATGTGCGAGACGAGGTCTCCCACAGCGAGTTCGGGGTGCCGTGAGTCGACCACTTCGCCCAGGGCCAGGCCGGGGAGCGGATCGCCGGGCTGCAGCGGCGGGAGGTAGCCGAGCGGTGTCGTCGCGTCGAGCCGGATGCGCACGGACGGGTCGATCGATAGCCATGTGTTCCGCACCAGAGCTTCCCCGGGACCGAGGGGGTCCAGGGGGAATGCTCGCAGTTCCAGGTCCTTCTCGCGGACCTGGCCCGACGGGCGTCGAGCAAGGCAGAGTTTTCTGTTCATGTCGGGCACGGGTCCCCCGGAGGTGTGTTGGCGTAGTGGTGAGGACGGATGCGTTTGATCGTGTCGAGTTGGTGGCCCTGGTGCCGAGCCGTGTAGCACACCGGGAACATTTATTGAAGTGGATTCAGGTAACACCCTCGAACGCAACCTCGGGCGTGCGGGCGATGAGCAGTCGCCGTACTTTGCCGTCGGTGTCGAACTGGGCCGAGGCGTTGAACGATGCCTCGAACGCCCCCGCCCGAGTCGTCCGGCCAAGTACCAGTTCGCATCCACCGGCCACGGCGCCCGCGTCGATGTGATGGACGAGTGTGCTCTTCTCCCGCTGTTGCAGGTAGCTGATCAAGCCAGCGTGGTCCCCGACGAACTCCGTGCTCTGCCCGGCGCCCCGTGAGAACTGCACCGACATGACGAAATCGGGCGAAATCATGGTCAGTACCCGATCCGGGTCATCGGAGTCCATGTATTCGAACCAGCGTGCGAGGGTCGGCGTCGCGGCGGTGGCCGTCATGCTCGTTGTGCTCCTTCGGGAGTGAAACCCCCTGGCAGAACAGGGAATTCGGCGTTGAACGTAACCTGGTAGCGGTCGATGCGGCCAGCTGCGTCGAAGTGCATGGCGGCGACGAAGTATCCGGTGGTCGCCGTGCCGTTCTCGATTACCGCACCGTGTGCGAACTGCATGTCACCGTCGGTCGCCACCCGGAGCACCCGATGCTTGCGGTCGACATCGGGCCTCCCACTCAGATACTCGAGCATGGCGGCGCGGCCACGGCCCGTTCGCACTCCGGACGGCAGCACCATGACGAACTCGACGTCCGCGGCGAGCAGGTCCACGGCATTACTCAGCTTGCCGGAGTCGACGACGGCGTAGTAGTCCTCGATCGGATAACTCATGAAATGAACTTAGTTCAGCCAAGGCCTTCTTGTCGAGTGCGTCGGTGGCTACCCTCAGTAATCGAACTGAACTCAACTCTAATGGAGAATCATGTCCGCACCGCAGGTCAACGCAGGTGAAGTCCGCTGGCCACATTCCGAACCGACCGGATTCATACCCGGCCCCGAGCAGTCCGCCCTTCGCGAGTCCCTCCGGGCGCTGCTGACCAAACGCGGCGATATCGCCCAGGTCCGCCAGGCCGCGTCCACCGAACGCGGGTTCTCGGCATCGCTGTGGCGGGCCCTCGTCGACGACATGTCGGTCACCGCACTCGCCGCATCCGAGGATCGCGGCGGGCTGGGATACGGTGTGGCCGAACTGGCGACGATTCTCGAGGAGTGCGGGCGCGCGCTGGTCTGCGAGCCGGTCTACAGCTCCGCCGTGCTGGGCGTACAGGCCCTGCTCCTGACTCGCCCCGGCGACGATGATCTCTTGCTGGCAGGCGTATTGGCCGGTGACCTGCTGGCCACCGTCAGCGCTCTCGAAACCACCACCGACGATCTGCGTGCGGTCCGGACGCCGGCCGGATGGGTCGTCGACGGCACGGTCACCCATCTGGTGTGTGGCGGAACCGCCGACGTGATCGTTGCGTCGGCGCACTGCTCGGATGGACGCCGCCTGTTTGCCATGCGTCCGGGCGAGGGTTGCCTGCGAACCGAGCGAATGGTCCTGGACCCCACCCGCCGGCAGGCGGACGTGACGCTACGGGCCGCTCCGGCGGTCGGGCTCACCGAGCCGGACGATACTGCCACCGCGGCCACCCGCTTGCGCGATCTCGCCACACTCGCCCTCGCCAGCGAGAACACCGGCATCATCGACATGCTGCTCGAGACGACCGTGTCCTACACCTCGACTCGCCGCCAATTCGACCGGGCCATCGGCTCCTTCCAGGCCGTCAAACATCGCCTCGCCGATCTGCTGGTCCTGCTCGAGCGCGCGCGATCCGCCTCCCGCTATGCGGCCGCGGCATACGCGGAGGATCCGGACGCGGCACGGCTGGCGGTCGCGGTGGCGGGTGCAGTCTGCACCGACGCGGCTGTCCAGACGGCGGCCGAGGCTGTCCAACTGCACGGCGGGATCGGCTTCACCTGGGAGCATCCGGCCCACTCCTATTTCCGTCGGGTCATGGGAAACGAAGCGGCACAAGGCGGTTCCCGAGCTCACCGCGGCACGATAGCCGCCCTCGTCGGATTGTGAACGGTGTATTGACGGCGAGCGGGATCACACGGTAGAACTGAAGTGAATCCAGTTCAGGAAACTTCCTCGACAGAAAGAGGCCACTCACATGATCGACACCGACCACATCGTGCTCGAGAAGGACGGCGAGATTGCGCGGGTGTGGCTCAACCGCCCGCACGTCAAGAACGCCGTCACCGTCGAACTGCTGCACCGCCTCGACGAGATCATCGTCGAGGTCGACAACGACCCCAACCTCAAGGTCCTGGTCCTGCGCGGCCGGGGTAACACCTTCTGCTCGGGCTTCGACCTCAACGAACTGCGCGCGAACTACGTCGGCCAGACCAACGCGATGGATGTCGCGGTGCTGTCCGCGAAGGTTTGCGACCGCCTGTACTCGATGAATACCCCATCGGTCGCGGTACTCGAGGGTTACGTCACCGCCGGTGGTTTCGAGCTGATGATCTCCTGCGATTTCGCCGTCGCGGCCGACGACGCCAAGATCGGCGACTTCCACATCCGCCGGGCCCTGTTCGGCGGCGCGGGCCCGATCTACCGGCTGCCGCGCATGATCGGCATTCGCAAGACCAAGGAGCTGATGCTGACCGGCAAGCTGCTCAGCGGCCGGGAAGCCGCCGCGTTCGATCTCATCAATGCCTCCGCCCCGGCCGCCGAGCTCGACCAGCTGGTCGCCGATTTCGTTGCCCCGCTGGCCGATAAGAGCCCGTTCGCGATGAAGCTCACCAAGATGACCATCGACCGCGGCCTGGACGCCGACATCCAGTCGCTGATGGTGATGGAGCACCTGGCCGTGGGCAACGCGCTGCAGTCCGAGGACGCGGCCGAGGGCGTGTCCGCCTTCCTGGAGAAGCGCGAGCCGAAATGGGTCGGTCGCTGAATCACTGATCGGTTCAAGCCTTTCAGCCGATTTCGGAAGGAAAAGACATGGGCGTTGCGGAACTCCGCACACTCGAGGGCAGCCGATGCACGACCTGCGGCACCGTCGCATACCCGGCCGGCACGATGTGCGGACGGTGTGCCACCCCGACCGCGACCGCGATTCCGCTCAGCGATCACGGCGTGGTCTGGGCCTACACCGTGCAGCGGTGCGCACCCAAGTCGCCGCCCTATGTGCCTCCGGCCGAGGGGTTTTCACCGTTCGCGGTCGGATATGTCGAACTTCCGGAAGGCGTCAGGATCGAGGCGGTTCTGGACTGCACCGACTTCGCCGAACTGCACGGGGCACAGGTGCGGCTGGTCGCCGTCGCGCCGGTGCCCCGGTTCGCGACCCGCTCGTTCATTCAGGAAGGCAAGGCGCAGTGACACCGTCGGTCTCGATCATCGGCACCGGGTTGTCCCGGTTCGGCAGGCAACCGGACCGCAGCGGCAGGCAGCTCGCGGTCGTGGCGATCAACGCCGCGCTCGAAGATGCCGGATTACGCTGGCGGGACATCCAATTGGCGTGCGGCGGCAGCGACAGCTCCGGTCTGGCCGACACCCTCGTCGCCGAATTGGGCTTCACCGGAATACCGTTCACCAACGTCAAGAACGGCTGCGCGACCGGCGGTAGCGCACTGCTCGGGGCGGTCAACGCCGTGCGCTCCGGTACCGCCGAGATCGCGTTGGCCGTCGGGTTCGACAAGCATCCGCGCGGTGCGTTCGATCCGACGCCGGAGGAATGGGGGCTGCCGCACGGTTACGGCGAGGCCGGGCTCATGGTCACCACGCAATTCTTCGGGGCGAAGATCAACCGGTACATGCGGCTGCACGGCATCTCGACCCTGACGCTGGCCAAGGTCGCCGAAAAGGCTTACCGCAACGGCAGTCTCAACCCCAACGCCTGGCGGAGAGAACCGATGTCCGCGGCGGAGATCGCCGCGGCCCCCATGGTGAACGACCCGCTGACCAGGTTCATGTTCTGCTCACCCGGTACAGGTGGCGCCGCGGTGATCGTGGCGAGCGAATCGGTGACCCGCCGCCTCGGCGCACGTGGCATCCGCTTGCGCGCGATCAGTCACCGCACCCGCCGCTTCGGCTCGTTCGAGGTGTTCAGCCCGGCCGTTTCGGGCGGCGGCGAACCGGTCAGCGTGAGCTCCGACGCGGCGACCGCGGCGTTCGAGGAGGCGGGCATCGGGCCCGCCGACATCGACGTCGCACAGCTGCAGGACACCGAGAGCGGTGCGGAGATCATGCACATGGCCGAATGCGGCTTCTGTGAACATGGCGAGCAGGAGGCGATGCTCGCCGCGGGCGACACCGAAATCGGTGGACGCCTGCCGGTCAACACCGACGGTGGCTGCATCGCCAACGGTGAGCCGATCGGCGCCTCTGGGCTCCGCCAGGTCCACGAGATCATCACCCAGCTGCGCGGTGCCGCGGGCGCCCGACAGGTTCCGGGAACGCCGAGGGTGGGGTTCACCCACGTCTACGGGGCACCCGGGATCAGCGCCTGCACCGTGCTCTCGGTGTGAGCCGAGCAGAGCGATCGAGAGAAAAGCAGTGACCGAACCTTCAATTCCCGATTTGGCCCAGTTCGTCGAACAAGCCACATCCTGGCTCGCCGGTGTGGCCGCACCCCGCACCGAGAGTCCCTGGGGTAGTGGATCCGATTCGGTCGCGGTCTTCGAAAACTGGACCGAAGCACAGGAGCGGGCCGAGACCGACCGCGTGCGTGCCTACGAACGCGCCAAATTCGACGCCGGCTGGGGTGCGCTGAACTGGCCGCGCGGCTACGGCGGCCGCGAGCTCCCACTGTCGTACGTACTCGCCTTCCGGCGCGCCGAGGAGGCCTTCGACCTGCCGAAGCGCACCGAAATGTTCTCGGTGACACAGCAATTGGTGGCGCCGACGATCGACCAGTGGGGCACCGAGGAGCAGCGGGAGCGGTACGTCCGTGCCATGCTCCGCACCGATGTCATCGCCTGCCAGCTCTTCTCCGAGACCGAGGCCGGGTCGGATCTGGCCGCTGTACGGACCCGCGCGGTCCGCACGCACGACGGCGCGTGGATTCTCAACGGGCACAAGGTGTGGACCTCCGGCGCCCGGATCGCCGACATCGGCGTCGCGGTGTGCCGGACCGATCCGGGCGTCGCCAAACATGCCGGCCTGACCGTATTCCTGGTGCCGATGGATGCTCCCGGCGTCACCGTGCGCCCTATCCGGCAGATGACCGGAGGAAGTTCTTTCAACGAGGTCTACCTCGACAACGTCCGCCTCGGCGACGGCGACCGGCTCGGGCCCGTCGGCAAGGGCTGGCAGGTCGCACTGACCGTGCTGGCAGCCGAGCGATTGGACGGCGCCAACCTGGGCCTGGCCAATGCCGATCGCGCGATCGCGCTGGCCGGGAATCTGTCTCGTGGTCTGACCGAACTCGAACGCGACCGGGTGGCCGACTTGGTGACCCGCGGCTATGTGCAGCGTGTGGCCGCCATGCGGGTCGCCGCGGCCGTGGTGGCCGGGCGCGACCCCGGCCCCGAGGCATCGATCGGGAAGCTGCTGGCCACCGACACGATGGCCCGGACCTCCGAGGTCGTGCGGCTGCTGCTCGGCCGCGACCTGGTCGCCGATTCCGGTGTGTGGGGCACCTTCGCGTGGACCGAACATGTGCTCGGCGCGCCCGGATACCGGATCGCCGGCGGCACCGACGAGATACAGCACAACATCATCGCCGAGCGAGTACTCGGCCTGCCCAAGGAGCCGCGCCCATGAGCCCGACACTGGAACAGCGGGTCGCGGCGCGGCTGCGCACCGATCTCGACGTGCGACTCACGTCCTTCGAACGGCTGCCCGGTGGCCATTCCGGCCTGACCTTCCGGGCAGAAACCACCGGCGAGCCGTATGTCGTCAAGGCCGTGCCGGAGGGCAGCAAGCCGATCGGCCGCCACGACATGCTGCGCCAAGCCCGCATCATGCAGCTACTCGCGCAGACACCGGTGCCGGTGCCGCGTATCGCAGTGGTGGACAGCGACGAACCCGCCTGGTTCGCCATGGAACTCGTCGCCGGTGAGTCGCTGGAGCCGGTGCTCGACGATCCCGCGGTCGCACCGGAGCTGGCCGCGGCCCGGATGCGCCGCGCCGCACAGCTGCTGCCCGCGCTACACGCGGTGGACGCGGCCGGTATTTCCGCGCCCGCGCTCACCCCGGCCGAGGAACTCGCCCGTTGGGCGCGCACTCTCGGCGCCGTGCCCCCCGAACTGGTCGCCGGCGGTGACCGGCTGCTGGCGTTGCTCGAACGCCGGATCCCCGAGCCGATCACGCCGGGGCTCGTGCACGGCGACTATCGCCTGGGCAACATCATCTCCGCGGGGCCGGAACCGGTCGCTCTGATCGACTGGGAGATCTGGAGCACGGGTGATCCGCGGGTGGAACTCGGCTGGTTTCACGTCTTCGCGGACGGCAGCAATTTCCCCGGTGTCGGCCGGCAGGTGCCCGGCCTGCCCAGCGCGGCGGAACTGCTCGACATCTACTGCGCCGGGGGGCCCTCGCTCGCCGAGCAGACCTGGTTCGACGCGCTCGGACGGCTCAAGATGGCCGCGATCATGGGCCACAACCTGCGCCGGCATCGCGAAGGCCGGCATCACGATCCGGACCAGGAAAAACTGCCTGCCACCATCACCCGCCTCATCGAGACCGGGACCGCGCTACTCGCCGGTTGACTCTCGACCTCCCGCTCAGGAGCCGCACTGTGGACTTTTCCTACTCTGCCCGAACCCAGGATCTGCTCGTCGAACTCGACGACTTCATGACCAGCCACGTGTATCCGGCCGAGCCGGTGTACGACGCGCAGATCGCAGCGGCCGCCGACCAGCACGAGCAGCCGCAGATCATGCGGGATCTGCAGGCCGAGGCCCAACGCAGGGGGTTGTGGAACCTGTTCATGACCCACGACGGCTTGGGCGCCGGACTCACCAACCTCGAGTACGCGCCGCTGGCCGAGGTGGTCGGCCGGTCGGTGATCGGCAACGAGGCGATCAACTGCTCGGCGCCGGATACCGGCAACATGGAGATCCTGGCCATGTACGGCACCGAACAGCAGAAGCAGCAGTGGCTGAAACCCTTGCTGGACTGCAGTATTCGCTCCGCCTTCGCGATGACCGAGCCTGCGGTGGCCAGCTCGGACGCCACCAACATCACCTCGACGATTCGCCGCGACGGTGATGAGTACGTCCTCAACGGGCGCAAGTGGTACACCTCCGGAGTTCTCGATCCGGATTGCAAGCTGATCATCTTCATGGGCAAATCCGATCCGGAGGCGAAGACGTACCGCCAGCAGAGCATGATCCTGGTGCCCGCCGACGCCCCCGGCATCGAGGTGCTGCGCGATCTGCCGATGTTCGGCTTCCACGATCGTCTCGGTCACGGCGAGGTCCAATTCACCGACGTCCGGGTCCCCGCGGCGAACATGCTCGGCGCCGAAGGCGACGGTTTCGCCATCGCTCAAGGCCGGCTCGGGCCGGGTCGGATGCATTACGCGATGCGCGCCATCGGCATGGCCGAACGGGCCATGGAGTTGATGTGCCGCAGGGCGTTGGAGCGCACCGCCTTCGGTGGTCCGCTCGCCGATCGCGGCGTGGTCCGCGAGTGGATCGCGCGCAGCCGCATCGAGATCGATCAGATCCGGCTGCTGGTGCTGCACTCGTCCTGGCTGATGGACACCCAGGGCAACGCCGCGGTGCGCTCACAAGTCGCGGCGATCAAGGTCGCGGCGATGGAGGTGGCACACACCGTCGTCGATCGCGCCGTGCAGACCTTTGGCGCGGCCGGAGTCAGCAACGACACCGTCCTGGCCCGGATGCATGCCATCACCCGGGCACTGCAGATCGCCGACGGTCCCAACGAGGTGCATCTGCGCACAATCGCTCGTCTCGAGGTGGAGAACTACCGATGAACACATCCGATCTGACCGGCAAGGTCGCACTTGTCACCGGCGCCAGCCGAGGGCTCGGCCTGGCCATCGCCCGGGGATTGCGCGACGCGGGCGCCACCGTGATCGTGTCGAGCCGCAAGCTCTCCGCTTGTGTGGAAGCGGTTGCGGCACTGGGTGATTCCCCAGTCGGCAGCGCCCACCCGCTGGAACTGCATGTAGGGAGGTGGGACGGCATCGAGCCGGCCATCGACGGGATCATCGCGGAGTTCGCTCGGCTGGATATCGTCGTCAACAATGCGGGTATCGCACCGGTGGCCGACGATCTCACGTCCGTGACGGAAGCACTGTGGGACAAGACCATCGAGGTCAATCTGAAGGGCCCGTTCCGGCTGATGGCCGTGGCCGGCGCCCGGATGGCCGCCGCCGGTGGCGGATCGATCATCAACATCTCCAGCATCGGGGCCCTGCGGCCCAGCCCGCCGGAAACGATGTACGCCGCCGCGAAGAGCGGGCTCAACGCGTTGACCCTCGCGTTCGCCCAGGCGTACGCGCCGACCGTGCGGGTGAACTGCGTCCTGCCGGGCGGCTTCGCGACCGATATGGCCGAGCACTGGGACGACGAGTTCATCTCGAAGATCGTCGATCGGCTACCTGCGGGACGGCTGGGCAGGCCGGAGGAGATCGCCGGGCTCGTCACGCATTTGGCGGGTGACGCCGCGAGTTACACCACCGGCGCGGTCATTCCGGTCGACGGTGGCCGGACCGCGGTGTACTGAGGCGGATGCTGTGCTGACCGACAATACGCCTGCCGATACCCTCACCCGGCTGTTCGGCTTGCACGGGCGGACCGCCGTTGTCACCGGCGCCTCGTCGGGCCTCGGACTCGGATTCGCGAAGACGCTCGCCGGTGCCGGGGCCACGGTGTTCGCCGTGGCCCGCCGGACCGACCGGCTGACCGCCCTGGCCGAGCGTGACCCTGGCATCGTGCCGGTCCGTTGCGATGTGACCCTCGACGAGGACCGTCGGGCGTTGGTCGATCGCTGCTACGAACAGACCGGCCGCCTGGACGTGCTGGTCAACAACGCCGGCATGGCTGGGCCCCCACACGCCGAGCAGGAATCGGCCGCGGGTTTCGCCGCCCTGCTCGAGGTGAATCTGCTCGCCGGTTTCCACCTCGCCCTTGCCGCGGCCACCGCGCTGCCGGAGGGGCGCGACGCGTCGATCATCAACATCTCCTCCATCATCGGGCTGGCCTCGACCGCGCCGATCGGCGGGGCGAGCTATGCCGCCTCCAAGGCGGGGGTTCTCGGCCTGACTCGCGAACTCGCCGGTCAGTGGGGACATCGCGGGATTCGCGTCAATGCGGTCGTACCCGGGTGGTTCGATACCGAGATGACCGACGGGCTGTTCAACAACGACAAGTCGGCAGGCTGGGTGCGACGCAACACGATGCTCGGCCGAGGAGGTTCCGTCGGAGAGGTCGACGGCGCCGTGCTGTTCCTTGCCTCGGCGGCATCGTCGTACGTGACCGGCCAGACGGTGGTGGTCGACGGCGGATGGACGGCCCGCTGATGTTGGCAGTACAGCTGACCGAGTGGGGCAGACCCCCGGTGCTGCGGGAAGTGCCGGTACCCCAGCCCGTCGGCGAGGAACTCGTCCTGCAGGTCACCGCGGCCGGACTGTGCCGATCCGATCTGCATGTCATGGACTCGGCGGCGGCGAGTTTCGACTGCCCGCTGCCACTCACGCTCGGCCACGAGGTCGCCGGCACGGTGCTCGCGGCCGGACCGGACGTCGAACCGGGATGGCTCGGCGAAACCGTTGTGGTGCATGGTATCTGGAGTTGCGGACACTGCCGCAACTGTGCGCGGGGCCGGGAGAACTACTGCCTGCGGCTGCGGCCGCGTGCGACCGGCGCGCCCGCGCCGATCGGCAACGGACTCGGATATCACGGCGGCCTGGCCCAGGCGATGCTGGTCCCGTCGGCCCGGCATCTCGTCCGCACCGACGGTCTGGATCCGGTCGTGGTCGCACCGCTGACCGACGCGGGTCTGACCGCCTACCACGCGGTGCACGAGCACGCCGACCTGATCGATGCGCACGCGACCTGTGTCGTGATCGGGGTCGGCGGGCTCGGTCACCTCGGCGTGCAGATTCTTCGCGATATGGGCGCCGGCCGGATTCTCGCCGTCGACAACCGGGCGGACGCCCGTGATATGGCCTTGCGCTTGGGCGCCGAAGGGGCGTATCACGATGTGGACTCTCTGCGAACGGCGGTGTCCGACGGCGCGGATGTGATCATCGATTTCGCCGGCGCACCGGATACCGCGCAGCCCGCGACGCACCTGCTCGCCCCGGGTGGCCGCCTGGCTTTGGTGGGTAGTGCGGGCGCACTGATCGAGGTCGGCAAGACCGTCGGTCTCGCCGCGGGCTGGCGGGTCACCGCACCGTTCTGGGGTCCGCGCGCGGACCTCGTCGCGGTGATCGATATGGCGCGACGCGGGGCCCTGCACGTCTCGGCCACCCCCTACCCACTGGCCGAGGGGGCGGAGATCTACCAGCGTCTGCGCGCCGGCGACATCACCGGACGCGCCGTGCTGATTCCGCCGCCGTTGGGGCGCTGACGGGCACGTACGCAGCGAAGCACTGACAGTCACACGAGGGAAAGACGATGAAGATACTCGCGAAGGAAATGCTCGAACGGGCACAGCGCAGCCCGCATCGGATCGCGGTCGTCGACGAGTTCGGCGAACATACCCTCGGTGAGATCGTCGCAGCGGCGTCGACGCTGGCCGCCCGCATCGAGGCGATCGATCGGGGCGCCCCGACCGTCCTGGTCCAGGCGGACAACACCTGGCACACCGTCGCCGCCGCGCTCGCGGTCGGCATGCGAGGAGGCGTCGTCGCGGTGCTGAGCCCGCACGCCGCCGACTCGGAGTTCCGGCTCGCCGTCGCGGATATCGCGCCGGATCTGGTGTTCGCCGAACCCGAGCTGCTGGATCGGTGGGAGGTGCCGGCCGGCTTCTCGATCCGGGAGCCCGCCTTCGCGGGCCGGGTGGTGTGCGCCCGGCGGGGGCCGTTCGGCCCGGTGGAACGCTGGCGCGGCGGGACGGCCATCGCGATGACGTCGGGATCCACCGGCCGGCCGAAATGTGTGGTGCAGTCCGAGGAGGCGATCCGCTATGCCTGCGCGCGCACGATCGAGGTCGTGGGCATGCAGACGGGCGAAGCCGTCGGTGCGTTCGTTCCGCTGTCCTCGGTGGCTGCGTTCTGTTTCGGCATGTATCTGCCCGCATACCTGGGCGGGGTCATGGTGACGATCGGCAAGTGGTCCCCGGCCGCCGCGTTGACCGCGATGGCGGCTCATCGCGTCGTCTGGACGATGCTGGTCCCCACAATGGCCCTGCAACTGTCGCTCGTCGACGATGCCCCGGGCGTGCCGGTTCTGCGAGCGATCACCGTCGGCGGTGGTCCGATGAACGAGAGTGCCCTGGCCGCGGCGGAGAACCGCCTCGGCACCACCTTCTTGCGGGTGTTCGGCATGTCCGAATGCCTCGGCCACACCACGCCGCGGCCGGACGACCCGCCCGCGATCCGCCTCGGCCGCGACGGACGCCCGTTCGAGGGCACCGTGGTCCGGGCCGTCGACGGCGCGGGAAACATCCTCGGCCCGGGCGAGGTCGGCGATGCCCAGGTGAAGGGTCCGTCACTGTTCGTGGGTTATGCCAGGGACGGGGTCCCGGTACCGCCGGAACTCACCCCCGACGGGTTCCTACCCACCGGTGATCTGGTCGAGGTAGCCGGTGACGGTTCGATCCGGGTGCTGGGCCGGCAGAAGCAGATCATCATCCGGGGCGGCCGCAACATCGATATCAACGAGGTGGAGGCGGCGATCGCGGGTCTGCCCGCGGTCGTCCAGGTGTGCGTCGTCGCGGTGCCCGATGATCTGCTGGGTGAGCGGGCGGCCGCGCTGGTCGTCACCGATGGTCCACCGCTGACGCTGGACAACGTCACCACTCAGCTCGCGGCGGCCGATGTGCCCAAGTTCAAGTGGCCGGAATATCTGTTCACCGTGCAGGACCTGCCGCAGAACCGGGTCGGCAAACTGGACCGCTCGGAGGCGGTTCGCATGGCAACCCGCCTCGCCGTGGTTGTTGACCCGACTTCAGCTCAGGTAGGATAGAGTTGATCGATCTTGATACACAAGACGCCCGGGGGATTCACTGATGGTTGTTGATACCGAAGCTCGCCGCGAGAGCGCCCGTTCGAAGCGTGGCCACATCCTCACCACGGCGATCGAGAAATTCGGGCAGGTCGGCTACGAGCAGACCAAATGGGCCTCCGTCGCCGACGAAGTCGGCATCGGTCAGACGGCGCTGTATCACTACTTCGAGTCCAAGGCGCATTGCCTGCTGACGATCATGCGCCTCGAACTGGCGGATTCCGTCGAACGTTTCGTCGCCGCCACCGAGAATCAGGACGATCCCGAACAAGCCCTGCGCGCAGCGGTCGCCGCCGCCCTGGCCGGGACATCGACCGACGCCCTGCAGCGGCGGATCCTGCAGAGCCATATGGATCTGCTCGTCGCACCGCGCCAGTCCGAGAAGGAGGAAGCCGAACGGCTGCGGTCCCGGGAGCTCGTGCAGGAGATCGAACAGAACTGGTCCGGGTTGGTCTCGCGCGGTATCGACGACGGTGTGTTCGCCGAGGGTGACCCGCGCCTGCTCGGGCAGTTGATCCTCGGCATGATCGTCAGCATCTGGCGCTGGTACCGGCCCGAGGGCGACCTCAGCCTGGCCGAGATCACCGAGACGATCAGCGCCGCGACCGTCCGGCTCCTGGTCAAGTAGATCTCGAGGCGCATCCGGCCTCGGTTTCGCTTGCCCGCAGAAACTAAACAGAATTCAATTAGGAGAATTGTGTACAACCTTCTGGTTCTGGCATCGCGCCCCAGTGACTGGTCTCATGAGCAGTTCATCGAGTGGTGGCGCGGCGAACACGCCGAGGTCACCTATCCGCTGCCCGGACTGCTGCGCTGGCAGCACACCGATTTGCTCGAGTCGATGGACGAGAAGTCGGCGGGCTGGGACGGGCTGTCGATCTTGAGCTTCGAATCCCGCGAGGCGCTCGACGCCGCACTGGCGAGTCCGGAATGGGAGGCCGCGGTGCGGCACGTCGGCGCGATGCGGGGCAGGCGCATGATCTGGTTCGGCGACGAACGGACGATGGTGCCGCTCGCCGAGCCGGGCGCGTGAGTACGCACTGGGCGGAACCTGGGTGTCATCCGATAGCCGAAGGCATCCATCGCATTCCGCTGCAAATGCCGCAGGACGGATTGCGGGCGGTCAACGTGTACGTCCTGGAAACCGAGGCCGGTCTCGCGCTGATCGACGGGGGCTGGCACCGGCCGGACACCTACCGCGAACTCGCCGCCGGCCTGGCGCGAATCGGCCGTTCCCCCGAGGAAATCCACGATGTGTTCGTCACACACGTGCATCGCGATCACTACACCTTCGCCGTCGAGCTGCGTCGAAGGCACGGCTGCCGGGTTCATCTGGGCGCCGAGGAAGCTTCCGGCCTCGAGGCTGTCCGCCGGCTCGGTACGAACGAGCCCGAGAACGCCCTGCACGAGTTGCGTCGCGCGGACGCGGACGCTCTCGCCACCCGCGCCCAGGCCGGCAGCCTGGCCGAGCCCTTCGATCCGCGGGACTGGGAACCACCCGACCACTGGTTGCGGCCGGGCGACGTCGACCTGGCCGGGTATCGTCTGCGCGCGCGGGCAACTCCCGGACATACCAAGGGCCACATGGTCTTCGAGGATCTCGATCGAAAACTGATGTTCACCGGCGATCATGTGCTGCCGACGATCACCCCCTCGATCGGGTTCGAGCTCGGCCCGTGGGAACTGCCGTTGGAGAACTTCCTGCGCTCGCTGACGCTGCTGAGTGATGACGACACGCCCGTGATGCTGCCGGCGCACGGCATGCCCGGCGGGAGCGTCGGCCGGCGTGCGCGCGCACTGCTGGCGCACCACGATGATCGGCTCGCCCAGACAGTCGCTGTCGTCGGTGAACTGGCGCCCTGCACGGGTTCGGCCGTGGCCCGGGCACTGACCTGGACGCGGCACGACCGCAGCTTCGACACTCTGAGCACCTTCGACCAGATGTTCGCCACCTGTGAGACGCTCGCGCATCTCGACGTGCTGGTCGCTCGAAATGTGTTGACCGCGAAGGACAACGACGGTGTGGATGTCTTCAGCACTGCCCGCTGAAGACGTCCACACCGTCGTTTCCGGACCCGCTCAGGCGCAGGTCCACCCACCGTCGACATACAGTTCGCTGCCGGTGATGAAGGTCGAATCGTCGCCGGCAAGGAAGGCGACCGCCGCGGCGACCTCCTCGGCGCGACCGAGCCGGCCCATCGGGGTGTGCTCGAGCATCGCCCGGTACCGCTCACTACCCTCGTATCGGTCGAGCAGCTGGCGGGTCTCGATGAATGCCGGGTGGATCGAATTGACCCGGACTCCCTTGGCGGCCCAGTACAACGCCGCGTTCTTGGTCATCGTCCGGACCGCTCCCTTGGCCGCCGCATACGCCAGGCTGTTGCCCAGTCCGCCCACGGTGCCCAGGATCGAGCAGAGGTTGACGATCGATCCTCCGCCGGTGCGCTCGATGAGCGCACCGGCGTGCTTCATGCCCAGCCAGGTACCGGTCTGGCTGATCGCGATCACCTTGTTGTAGCGTTCCAGATCCTCGTCCACCACCGTCGCCAGGCTGCCGACGGCGCCGTTGGCGACGAGCACGTCCAGGCGCGAGCAGCGTTCGGCGATCGCCTCGACCGCGTCGCGCCACTGCTGCTCATCGCTGATGTCCAGCTCGAGCACATGATGGCGTTCGGGATCCGGGATGTCCGCCGCCACCCGCGCACACGCTTCGGCATCCAGATCCGTCAGCACGAGCACGGCGCCCTCGCCGGCAAGCCGTCGCGCGATCTCCACACCGATGCCACCGGAGGATCCCGTCAGCAGGACCACTTTGTCGCGCAATCGCCTACTGCCGTTCGTCATACGTTCGTCTCCACTTCCGGCCTCGGCCGTCGCATCCGGATCACAGATTGCTCAACACGTTCCGGCCGCCCACGAGCATCGCCGCCGCCACGCCCACGGTGGTGACCGCCGTCATGAGCAGCGCCATCGCGGCGACAAGTGGATAGGAGCCGTTCTGCCACAGATCGAACAGCAGGGTTCCCATCACCTGGGTGGTCGACGCGCGCACCAGAAGTGAGGCGGCGAATTCGTGCGTGAGCAGGATGAACATCAGCGCGACGGCGCTGAGTACGGTCGGGCGCATCAGTGGGAGCATCACCCGGATGTTGGTGACCATCGGTGATGCTCCGCTGGTCGCCGACGCCTCGCTGTAGGTGTTGCCGAGTGCGAGCAGCGCGGTCATCTGCATCCGGATCGCGTAGGGCAGCATCAGGACGATGTAGACCAGGATGATGACCGTGCGGGTCCCGTACAGGATCAGGGGCGGCTCGGTATAGGTCAGCAGGAATCCGACACCGAAGATCACCGCGGGAATTCCCATCGGCAACACGGTGATGAGGTCGGCGATCACCGCGAGGACCCGGAATCGCTTGCCGCGCACCAGCAATGCGGCCACCGCGTAGCCGATGGGAATGCAGATGGCCACGGCGATCAGCGAGGTGACGACGCTGGTGACGACCGAGTCCACGATCGACTGGTTCGAGGCCAGACTCCGGAAGTTCGCGAGCGTGAGGATGTCCGGGGACAGCGAGCCCGACCAATACGGCGTCAACGAGACGATGACGAGCCCGAGCAGGGGGACTACCAGGGCCAACAGGGCGTAGATCAGCAGAGTCACCGAGGCCCAGGCGGACCGACCCGGCGGCGCCGAGAAGGCCTTGCCGCCGTGGGTGACGAACCGGCTCTGGTTGCCCAGCACCCCTTTCTGGATCAGGACCACCGCGAGCCCGAAGAGCACCAAGGGCGAACCCGCCGCCGCGGCCGCGGCGAAATCCGCCGGTGACTCCGAAACTCGGTGGTACATGTCGGTGGTCAGAACCTGCACGCCCTTGTTCTGACCGAGCAGCAGCGGCCCGGTGAACTGTCCCAGGCCCAGCAGCAGGGCGATGCCACCGCCGTAGACCAGCGACGGGCGCAACAGGGGAAGCACGACCCGGAAGAACACCCCTACCGTCGAGGACCCGTTGACCTGGGCCGCTTCGAGGTGTTCGGAATTGATGCTCTGCATGCCGGCGCTGACGAACAGGTAGACGAACGAGGTCAGACTGAAACCGGTGAGGATGACGATCCAGGGCACCGTGTAGACGTCGACCGGCCCGGTGTCCGAACCGCTCCACCAGGGCAGGTGCCGCAGTGCCACATTGAGATATCCGGGTCCGGGGGACAGCAGGAACGTCCAGCCGACGATATTGGCGACCGCGGGCATCACGATCGGCAGGATCGGGACGATACGCAGAAACGAGAGGCGTGCCGGGAGCCGGCTCGCGGCGAAGGCGAGCAGGGTTCCGAGCAGCAGCGCGATCACCAGCGATCCGACGGCCAGCACGATCGTGGTCCGGATGGTGTCGCCGATGTCGTAGCGGCCGTACTGACTTCGGTAGCCCTGTGCTTCGTTCTCGAACGCCAGTGCCTGCAACCGGATCATCGGTACGACGACGAGATAGGCGAGAATCGCGAGCAGGACCAGATATCCGATCCGGGCCCGCCACTGCGCCGGTATCGCGATCGGTCGGGCTGCGGGGATGTTCAGTGAGGTCATCAGGCCGGTCCTCCCGCGCTCGCCGGCACCGCCACGGGTGGCGTTGGATCGAGATCGCCTGCGGTGGGGAAGATCCGGAGGTTCGCGGGGGAGAAGCTCACCACGACCGGGGCCCCTGGGCGGCTGTTGCGCAGCGCCGGGCCGTGTACCGCGGCGTCCGCTCGCAGCTGTAGCTTCTCGCCGCCGGTCGTCACCGTCACATCGAAGTAGCGGCCACCGTATTCGTAGGTGACCAGTTCCGCGTTCAGGACGACGTTTCCCAGCGGCACATGCTGGGCCGAACTATGCAACAGCACATCGTCGGGACGCAGTCGCGCGACCGCTGCCGAGCCACGATCGGCCGAGTCCTGGACCAGCGCGTGAGTCAGATCGATGGGATCGCCCGCCGACGTCCGCCAGCCGTCGTGATGATGGCGGAGTTCGAGCCGGTTGGCCATGCCGATGAAGGCCGCGACATACTCCGACACCGGATTCTCGAAGACCCATTCGGGTGCGTCGTATTGTTCGATCCTGCCCGACTTCATGATCGCGAGGCGATCGCCGAGCGCGAACGCCTCGGCCTGGTCGTGGGTCACGAACACCGCGGTGAAGCCCAATCGCTGGTGTAGCTGGTGGATCTGGGTGCGCACCTGATCACGCAGCCTGGCATCGAGGTTGCTCAAGGGTTCGTCGAACAGCACCAGATCCGGTTGGGCGACCAGACCACGTGCCACGGCCACTCGCTGTTGCTGCCCGCCACTGAGCTGCGAGGGATAGCGATCGAGCAGGGCGCCGCAATCCACCATCTCCGCGGCGGCCTCGACCGCACCGTCGGCGATCGCCTGTTTGCGCTTGCGCACCTTCAGCGGATACCGGATGTTGTTCCGGACCGTCATGTGCGGCCACAGCGCGTACGACTGGAACACCATCCCGATATTGCGCTTGTGCGGGGGAACATTCGCACGGGCCGGGCCGTCGAAGACGACGTGGTCCTTGAACGCGATCGAGCCGCCCTGTGGGGTTTCCAGACCCGCCAGACAACGCAGCGTGGTCGTCTTTCCGCACCCGCTCGGACCGAGCAGGACAACGAATTCCCCCTCCTCGATGTCGAGGTCGAGTTCATCGACGACAACGTTGGATCCGTACGTCTTGGTCAGCCCGGCGATATTGAATCCCGACATCGACTCATGCCTCCAGTGTCTGTCGCTTGGGGGTGTAGACGCCCGCAGCGGTACCGCCGTCGACGAGCAGATCCACACCGGTGATGTAGGCGCTGTCGGCGCCGGCCAGGAATGCGATCACCTTGGCCACCTCGTCGGCCGAACCCCGGCGCTGCATCGGGATACTGCGCACATATGCCTGGACGTCATCGGATTCGAAGCCCGGGCCTGTGGTGATATCGGTATCGATGCTGCCGGGGCAGACCGAGTTGACCCGGATACCCCGACCGGCCAGTTCCAGGGCCGCGACCTTCGTCAGCGCGCGGACCCCGAATTTGGCGGCCCCGTAGGCGCCCAGTTCGGCCGTGGCCAGCACCCCGCGCAGCGACGAGATCGTGATGACCGCCCCGCCGTCCGACATGGCCGACGCGGCGGTCCGCACGGCCAGGAAGGTGCCGACCAGATGCTGATCGACAATGGCGCGGAACTGCTCCGGCGTGGTGTGCTCGAGCGGTGCTTTCAGCGCCGAACCGGCGCAGTTGACCAGCACCTGGAGCGGGTGGTCCGCCCACACCATCTCGGAAACGACTGCCTGCCAATCGGATTCGACTGTGACATCGAGCTTGCGGTAGTGTGCGCCGGGCCCGAGTCGCCGGGCTCGCTCCTTGCCCGCGGCATCGTCGACATCGGTGAGGTAGACCGTGGCACCGCGTCCGGCGAACAATTCCGCTGTCGCGCCGCCGATTCCGCCGGATGCTCCGGTCACCAGCACATTGACACCGCGTAGCGGCTCGGCTGTCTCGTACATCTGCTGTCCTTCATCGATAAGAGGTCGGGTCGGCACTGGTAATCAGCCCTGGAAGCGCTTGGACCAGGCGCGGGAGTACTGCGAGACCTTCTCCGGAGTGAGGTTCGCCGTATCCGGGCTGGGGAGATCCTGGGCCAGGGCGACCGCGCCCGGAATATTCGGTAGGGCAGCGGCATAGCCCGGATTCAGCGCGATCTGCCCCTCGCGGGTGACCATGAAATCCGCCAGTACCTGCGCGGCGTTCGGATGCGGTGCGACCTTGGTGACCTCGCTGTACCAGGGGGTTCCGAAAGGTGAATGTGGCAACGTCCAGTTCACCGGCGCGCCCGCGGCAACCTCGGTGTTCAACGGCTGGACCGAAGGGGTGACGGCGATTTCACCGGAGGTGAGCGCCTGTGCGATGCCCAGCGCGCTCGGGTACACCCGTGGCGCGAGCTCGGCGAGCCGCTTCCAGTAGTCCGAACCGTAGGCCTTCTCGTAGTACTGATACATATCGACGTACGCGGCGATACCGGTGGGGTTGGTGATGCCGATCTTGCCCCGGTACTTCGAATCGAGAATGTCGCGTGGGTCGTGCAGGCCGCCCGGGACGGCCGCGGTATTCCAGCCGAGTGCGAAAACCGCGGCTCCGGCGAGCGCGAAGCGGTCGCGCAGCACGCTGACTTCCGGACGGTACTCGGGGGCGCGCAGATCGGGCCCCACGAGATCGGACGAGTAGGCGCCGGACCGGGCGGCGTTCTGCACCCAGGCCGTGTCGGTCAGCATATGCACGTCTGCTGTACCTTTGCCGGTCTTGTTCTCGGTCTCTACCCGCGGATTGAGATCCGCGTCGGTCCCGCGCACGTATTGCATATGGATCCGTGGGTATTTCGCCTCGAACGCCCGCTTCAGGGACTCCAGATTCGCCGGTTTCTGGCTGGAGTAGAGCACCACGTTGCCCTCGCGTTCCGCGGCGGCGACTACGTCCGACCAGCTCCCCGATACCGGCCTCGTGGTCCCGGAGGCGCCACCGCAGGCGGTCAGGACCGCGACGGCGCCCACGACCGCGCCGACGGCGAGGCCCTTCGACAGGGTCTTCATGATGCGATGTGTTTGCTGATGGATCACAGAAACCGCCTAACTGAACTGATGTCAGTTTGAGAAAGTAGCCAGAATGCCTTGTGGTGTCAATCACTCTGTGGCAATAATGTGAATTGAATCCAGTTCAAGGAGGCATGCGTGGATACCCTGTCGACACCGGTGCAGATCGGCGCGCTACGCCTGGCCAACCGCTTGGTGGCCACCGCGCATGGGTCCGGAGCCGTCGCAGGTGGTCTGGCGTTGCCCGGAGACGACGAGTACTGGCGCCGTTGCGCGGCAGGTGGTGCGGCGATGGTGATCGCCGGCGGAACGGTGGTGAGCCCGGAATCGACGAACCGGATCGGCAACACCACCGAGGCGTGGCGGCCGGAAGCGGTCCACGGGCTGCGCAGGCGCGCCGCGGCGATCGCTCAGGAGGGCGCGATACCGGTCTGTCAGCTGGTGCATCTCGGGCGCGAGACACTCGGAGCGGAGATCTGGGGACACCCGCTCGCGCCGTCGGCGATCCGGTCGCCGCGGGAACCGGTACGCCCACGCACGATGACCGAAGCCGATATCGACCGGGTCGTGGACGACTTCGTCGTGAGCGCGCGGCATGCCGCCGACGCGGGCTTCGCCGCCGTGGAACTGCATGCCGCCCACGGCTACCTGCTCGCGCAGTTCCTCTCCGCGTCCACCAACCACCGCGCCGATGCGGGCACGGTCTCCGGCCGGGCCCGCATACTGCACCGGCTGCACGCGGCGCTCACCGATGCGTGCCCGGAACTCGTTCTCGGCGTACGGGTTTCGATCGACGGAGCCGAAGAGGCGGGCATGGACATCGACGGGCTGTGCGCGCTGCTTCCGCTGCTCGAGATGTTCGACTACATCAATGTGACCGTAGGTGTTCGCACAACCTATGTCCGCGACATGGCCACCGACCTGCCGCCACTGCTGACACACGGAGCCCGCCTGCGTGCCGCGACGACGCGACCGTTGCTGGTGTCCCAGGCGTTCCGGTCGCGCCGCGACATCGAGTCGGCATTGGATGCCGGCGCCGACCTCGTAGGCATGGCGCGGCCGTTCATCGCCGACCCGCAGATCGCGGGGAAACTGCTCCGCGGCGACGATTCGGCGATCCGCCCGTGCGTCTCGTGCAACGAGGACTGCCGCACTTTCACGCCGGCGCTGCTGTGCTCTGTCAATCCCGAACTGGGGCCCGGCGGCTCGGGCGACCGGCCGGCGATACCGCTGCGGCTCGGCCGCCGGCCCGGGACCGGTAACCGGGTGGCGATCGTCGGCGCCGGACCCGCCGGACTGGAGGCCACTCTGCGACTGACGCCCACCCACGATGTCACGCTGTTCGAAGCGGGCGCTCACATCGGCGGCCAGCTACGAGCCGCCGCGCACGCGCCTCATCGCGACGGGTGGGCCCGGTTGCTTCGGTTCTACCAGGACAACATCAACCCCGCGACACTTCGGCTCGAACACACCGCGCGGCCTGCGGATCTGGACGGCTTCGACGAGATCATCATCGCCACTGGCGCGACGGAGATGTCGACGGCGGGCGCGCGCCGCGCGTCCGAGGCCATCGTCGACCGGAACCGGATTCGGCCGGGAAGCCGGGTGGTCGTCGCCGATGACGGCTTCGGGTACTGGCCGGCTGTCGGAGCGATCGAGTCGGCGCTGGCGGCCGGCGCCGCCGAGGTCACCGTGCTCGTTCCCGGACCCGGATTCGGGACATCGCTTCCCGTGGAGAGCCGGGTCCAGCTGCGCGAACGGCTGGCGGGCCGCCCGGTGACCTTCATCGTGGAGGCCTCGCCCGTCGAGACGGCCGCCGCGCCGGATTCGACATCGGAAACTCTTGTCACATACCGAAATATTCTGTCCGGCAAGAGGTCTCGGCTGGTCTGCGACCTGTTCGTCACGGTCGGTGAGCGCATTGCCCGAGACTGGCGGCCGTTCGCGCAGGAGCTGCCACACGCCCGGATTCAGGTGATCGGCGATGCGACCGTGCCGCGTCGCGTCGCGCACGCCATCGCGGAGGGGTACGCCGCCGCTCAGGCGATCACCTCGAGCCGGCATCCGATCACCGCAGCGTGACCCGGGACAACACGGGCCGGCCCAGGGCCGGATTCCGGTGAACCCGTCTCCCTGGCGGTATCGGAATCGCGAACCTGCTCTGCCCGAACGGAATACGGCATCCCGGCGAGCGAGCCACCCCTATCTCCGTTGAAGGGTCCGGCCGCCACACCGGCCGACGGCCCTCCCCGGCAGCACGCCGGAGCCACACCTGCTCGGCAGCGACGCCGAGGAGCCCGATGAGAGGAATCACCGATGAGGAAAATCGCAACGATGTGCGCACTGGTCGCCGGAGCCACCGTGGGCATCGCCGGAACCGCGCAGGCGGCCCCCCAACCGGAGGCCATCAACTACCGGACCACGGCCACGCCGACCGGGACCGTCGTCACCATCGACGCGGGAAGCCTCGACGCCGCCAACGGCGTCTTCACGATCAAGAGCCCCAACGGAACCGTCCTCGCCGGATCCGACCTGTCCTTCCGGGTGGACGATTTCGTATTCCCCATCGCCGCCGCGATCAACGGCCACACCGCCACACTCACACCCCAATTCGACTCGGCCCACGCCACATACCGTCCCGTCGCCCTGCCCTACGAAGAGCAGGCCCCGTGGAAAACCCAATACGACCGCGAACAAGCCGCCTGGAACCGCATGGTCACCACCATCACCACCGGCGCCACCATCGGAACCATGGTCGGTGGACTCGGGGGCGCCGCGGTCGGCTGCGTCCTGGGCGGCATCGCCGGCGCCACCGTCGCCGCCGCGACCATCATCGGCATGTTCGGCCCGTTCATCCCCGCCGCCGCCGTCGGCTGCCTCGGCGGCATCGTGGCCATCGGGGCACTCGGCACCGCCGCCGGGCAACTTCTGGTGACCGCACCCGTCGCCGTCATGGCCGCCGTGCAGTACTTCACCACCATCAACGAACCCGCTCCGGCCGTACCGGCTCCCGCCAAGTGATCCGCAACCACCGCCGCGGGTCCGGCACCGCGTGCCCCTGGGCATCGCACCAGAACGCGGGCCCACGCCCCGGCGGGGTTCATGGTCACCCGAGCCGGACAGCAGCGACCTCGCCGGGGTACGGGGCGGCGCTGCCCGGCATCGACGGCGCGCCGGCGCTCGCCCGGATGCGGCCGCGCAGAATCTGGAGGTAATGATGACCGCAAACCGGTTCGAGGGAAAGGTCGCCGTGGTGACCGGCGCTGGATCGGGTATCGGTGCGGCGACCGCGCGTCTGCTCGCCCAGCGTGGCGCCGCGGCGGTGTACCTGTGCGATATCGATGCGGACGCGGCCGCGCGGAATGCGGCGTCGCTCGGCGTCGGCCATTGCGCTGGGCTCGATGTCGCCGACCCGGCCCGGGTGCGGGAGATGTTCGACACCGCGGTGGCCCAGCACGGTCGGGTCGACGTGGTGGTGCATGCGGCCGGTGTCGACGATCCCAAGAGCAAGCAGTGGATTTACGAGGCCGCCGAGCGCGACGAACCGGTGGATGTGCTTACCCGGCTCGACGACGCCGACTGGCGGCGGGTGATGGCGATCAATCTCGACGGCACCTTCTTCGTGCTGCGCGAGGCGGTCCGGGTGATGCGGGAAACAGGGGGCGGGTCGATCGTGACCGTGGGTTCCTCCTCGGCCTTCGACACCCTGATCGGATATCCGCACTACGCCGCGTCCAAGGCCGGGGTGCACGCGCTGAGTCAGGCGGTCGCGAAGGAGGTTGCGCCCCTGGGAATCCGGGTCAACACCGTAGCGCCCGGCCCGGTCGACACCGGGATGGCCGCGCGCACGCCGGCGCATCTACGGGCCGCCATGAACAGCGGCCCCACCCGCCGCTACGCGACCGCCGAGGAACTGGCCGACAACATCCTGTACCTCGCCTCCCCGGGGGCGGCGAACGTCATCGGTGCGGTGCTGCTGAGCAACGGCGGACGGTTCACCGTCTGACGCTCGACACTCGCCGGATCCGGCGTATTTCTGTGGTAACCCACCGCGAGCTGCGTTGTGCGGCAGAGATTTCGATGAGGAGGAATTATGCGAGTAATCCGGGCCGACGTACTTGTCATCGGTGCGGGGATGGCCGGGCTCACGGCAGCGGCCCGCTTGCTGGAGCGTGGCAGCTCGGTCGTGGTGGTCGAAAAGGCAGCGGCCGTGGGCGGATCGGCGCGGTTCGCCGGTTACGCGTGGACTGCGCCGACGCACGAGGTGATGGATGAGATCAACCCTGGCGGCGATCCGGCACTGCGCCGGGCACTCGTGGACGGGTTCGGGGGTGCGATCGCCTGGGTCGAATCGCTCGGTGTCGAATGCGCTGCGGCCGTGCCGATCCTGCGCTACGGCCGCGGCCACCAATTCGATACCAACCAGTACCTCGACGAATGCCGTCGGCGGGTCAGCACCGCCGGGCGGTTGTTCACCGAGACCGAAACCCTCGCATTGCGCAGCCGAGACGGCGCAATCGCCGGTGCCCACCTGCGCCTGCCGGACGGCACCGAGATCGAGGTCGATTCCGCCGCAACGATTCTCGCCACCGGCGGGTTTCAGGCCGATGCCGCACTGGCCGCCGAGAACATCCATCCGAATGCCGGTGTCATGCAATTGCGGTCGAACCCGGCCAGTTCTGGGGACGGCCTGCGCCTGGCCGAGGCCGTCGGCGCCGCAACCGGCAAACCCCGCTCCGGGTTCTACGGACACCTCGTCCCCACCGGGGTGCCGTTCCGCGAATCGGGCGACTTCGTTGCGCTGTCGCTGTACTACAGCGAGCACGCGCTGCTGTTCAACCTCGATAACCGCCGATTCGCCGATGAGACCCTGGGCGATCACCTCACCACGATGCGATTGCTCGAGCAGCCGCAGGCGCGTGGGCTGCTGATCGCCGACGAGCGAGTGTATCGCGAGTGGGTCCTCGACAGCTATGTCGAGGGCGCGGTCGCGGTGGACAAGTTCGACCTCGCCCAGCGCCGAGGTGGCCGGTGCGGAACGGCCGAGACCCTCGAGGACCTGGCCTATCTGCCACCGGAGTGGGGTTACGACGGTGCGTCGATCGCGGCCGAAATCCGCTCGGTGAACGCGGCCGGCGCGGCGGTCTACCCCGCACGTGTGTACGACTCGGCCCCGCTGGACCGTGGACCGTATTACGTGATCGAAGCCTGTCCCGCGCTGACCTTCCCGTTCCATGGGATCCGCATCGACGAGCACGGCCGGGTACTCGCCGCGGCAGGCGGCACCGTCGACGGGCTCTATGCCGCGGGATCGGACACCGGCGGCCTCTACGACCACGCCTATGCCGGCGGCATTGCGCCCGCACTGGTCTTCGGCCTGGCCGCAGCCGACGCCGCGGTACCCACACACTCCGCTGGAATACCCGGATCCAACACCGCCGAACCCGCGTCCCGGCACTGACGGAACACCTGCGGGTGGAGGAATGCTGCCGTCGTCGCCCGGGGTCGCGGTGCCCACAGCGCACCGATGCGGCACCGATCCACGATCACGTAGCGAATCCACCGAACGGTTCGGTCGCAACCGGTGGGTAGTCAGGGCGAACGATCTTTTGGCTCGCCGGCTGAACCTCCGCTTCGACCGTAATGCCACCCATTTCATGGCCCAGTCTTCGTTATCGGTATCGGTATCGGGGACGGCGAGTGCGGTCGTGGCCATCGGCTCGGGCATCCGGCCGGCACCGGTACAGGTCAATGCGTCGGCGCCGTCACCGAAGCCGATCAGTAGGTGGCCGTCGGTGGCGGCCGAGGAGTAGAAGTGCGGACGTTGCCTTCCCGCCTTTTCGACCGAGGGCTGCCGAGCCGGTGCGGAAGTCGGCCTCCCTGGGGCTGTTCCGGCAGTTCCCACGGACGCCGTCAATGTCGAAGCGACATTCGATGTCGGGTAACCGAAGTGCCGGGCGAGTCGGACGGCCTGTTGGTCCAGAGCTTCGAGCGTGAAACGATCGGCATGACCACACCGCCGGCCGACGAGATTGTGGTGGCGTTCATCGCGACCGCCTATGCGATATTGATCGTCCTGGGTGGAATCTCGGCGCACTTCTCCGAGATCTATGTGCTTCGGTGTCGAAGGACATCGTCTCGGCGCTCATCGGCGTGACCGTGGCCGGCGAACGCGACACCCTCGGCCTGTGGGTCGGCGACTGCGGCGAAGGCGCCAAATACTGGCTGGTGGAGGCGATCGATGAGCGTGGGACGGCGACGAACGATTACGTGAAGATCTATCGGGAGTGATCTCGCACGTAGCGGCCGGAGTCGTGCCGAGGCATCGGTCGCCGTACGTCGTTACCGGGCGCTGGTGAGCGCGGTCTGACACATCAAGTCGGACGGCCGTGCTTGCAGTGGAACATCGGTGATCTCGGCCCCTCGGTCCCACACGACGAACCACATCATCAGACGCCGACCCGATCCGCTCTGCGGAGCAAATCGATGGGGGGAGTGAGAGGTCCGTGCAGGGCGACGGAGTCCCGCAGTGGTTGACCGGTCGACGGTAGCAACAACGGCGCGACCCCGACATACCACCAACGTCAGGACCCGCAACAGTCGCGTCAGCACCACAAATACCTCAACCGGGGCCGCGCCGAGAACGAGCGGATCATTCCCTCGCCGCGTCGGCCGACCGCGTGGATCATGAGCCGCCCCACCGATCTTCCCGCCGGGCGCGGCGTTCATCTGGACGAACTCGTCGCCGCCTGCCCGAGATGACAGACCTGGGCGGGCTCGTCGGCGAGTTCGCGTCGATCCTGGCCGAACGCCGCGGCAGCGACCTGGAGGGTGGATGAAGGAGGTCCGTGCGGCCGGGCCGACCGAGCTCGACCCGTTCCTGCGCGGCCTCGACCAGGACCACGAGGTCGCAGTCGCCGGCCTGACCGTCGCCTACGGCAACGGACCGATCGAAGGCGTCAACACGAAAACCAAGCTGATCAAACGACAAATGTACGGGCGGGCCAGCCTTGAGCTACTCCGACACGGGATCCTGCTCGCATAGATGGACCGCCAGCGACAGTGAGCCAGAGCCCCCAGAGGATCCGGCGCAGACTTCGTGATCAACCGTCTTCGGGATACGAAGGGCCGGTAGATAGTTCATCATGTCGCGGGTGCTCTGATCTTGGTCCGATGAGTGTCCTGTTCCCGCATCTGGACGGTCCGCGGATCGAGGTGATCCGTGCGGCAGGTTCAACAGTGCGGATCGATGCCGTCACCGGCGGCCATCCGGTTGATTGCCCCGGCTGTGGGACGCTGTCGGGCCGGGTGCACAGCCAGTATCAGCGGCGGTTGTCGGATACGGCGATCACGGGCCGGGAAGCCGTGATCGGGTTTCGGGTCCGAAGGCTGTTCTGCGACAACTCCGACTGCGGTAGAAGGACTTTCGTCGAGCGAGTGCCGCAGTTGGCGGACTGTCCTGCTCGGGAAGCGAATCCTGTTGAGCCAGTGAACAACCCGGTGGTGAAGATCATCAATTTGTGCCAGATCCCACATTGGCGTTCTGTTGACCATGAGGTGACAGTGTCGCCCGATCGTGCAGCAGCCCCACAGCCCGTCGGTGGGTGTTTCGGCGACCGCGCCGAGTGATCAGCGCGCGTCTTAACGGAGATAGAACAATCGTTCGTTGGGCAAACGTGGCAGCGGGCCTGCATCGGGGGTGGCGAGGACGACTTCGATCGCATGCGTGGGATTTCTGCTCCAGTCGCCGATGAAGGCCAGGGCCGCGGGTACGGCGGCGGCGTAGTCGAAGGCGACGTCTTGGAGCCAGATTCGCAGGTGAACGTCATCCTCCGTGCGAAACCACTCGAAGACCGTCGTCGCGGCGGTGGCTTGAACGTCGACGGAGGCCTTCGCCTCCACCATCTCTGCAGCGCGGGACGTTGGTCTTGTGGTCGAGGCGATACTCGGATCGCACGCCCGGAGATGGCGGATGCCGACCGGGCCGGCGATGATCGTGCCGAGTGAATCGTTCTGTCCACCGCGCCGGAACAGCCTCGGTGAACGCGGCTCGTGTGTGACCGCGGCTCGCCGCATCCTTCGGCCTGCTGCCTGGAGTAGGCGACCCGGCGTGGCCGATGCGATAGATCGCAGAGCGTCCAACAGGCCAGTGCGCAGGCGCGCCCGGCCTGGAGCCCGCGCCCGGCCTGGAGCCACTGTTCGCTCAGTCATAGAGGCGAATGTTGTCGTCGGAAGGGGCCCAGTCAATAGTTTTCGGTAACGATGTTACCGATATTTCACAGAGGGTGACGCGCCTGCCGAGCTGGATCGGCGGCGCATGTCGGGGCGGGAACGTCGCCCTCGACATTGGAGCCCTTGACGTGAGGCATCGTTTCGGCAACACTGTTGCCATTATGGTGTCACGCAGAGCAGCCTACGACTACATCGATGCGGAGTCGCGCTTCACGACGGTCGCCGGCGCGAATATCCATTACCAGCGGGCTGGTTCGGGGCCGCCGGTTCTGCTATTGCACGGCAGTGGTTCTTCGCTGCACCAGTTCGACGAAGTGGCGGCGTTGATGTCGTCGTCGTTCGATGTGATTCGCCTGGATCTGCCGGGTTTCGGGCTGACGGGACCTCGCGCCGATCGTGACTATCGCATCGGGACCTACACGCAGACGGTGGCGGGTTTTCTCGACAGGCTCGACGTGGTTTCGACCTCGATCGTGGGTAATTCGCTGGGCGGAAATATCGCCTGGAATTTCGCCCTGGATTATCCGCGCCGGGTGCAGCGACTCGTGCTGGTCAATGCCACCGGCTATCCCGGTAAGTCGCTGCCATTGGGTTTGCGGTTGGCGCGGAACCCTGTGACCAGGCCGCTGGTGCGCCGTCTGGTCACTCGATCGGCCACGGAGCGCAACCTGCGCTCGGCGGTGGGTCCTGCCGCCGCGTCGATCGTCGACGAAGCGATGGTCGATCGTGTTCACGCCATGTTGACCCGAGAGGGAAACCAGCAGGCGTTCATCGACTTCGCCAATACAGAACAGGCCGACCGCACCGGCGACATCCGGCGGATAGCGGTGCCGACCCTCGTGCTGCGCAGCGCGGATATGGACGCCCAGTACTTCGCCAGGGATATCGCCGGTAGTAGGGAAGCGGTGTACCTCGGTGGCGGGCACCTGTTGCCCGAGGAGGCGCCGAACTGGGTGGCCAACGAGGTGAGTCATTTTCTGGCCACACAGCCGAGAACCGAAGCTGCGGACACGGAGGACCGGTCGTGAAGTTTTTCGTGGCCCGGGGAGAACATCGGCGGTTGGACGCGGATCTGCGTCACCGTTTACGCGGCAGCTTCGTCGAATGTTCGGACGGCGTGACTCATTACGAGCTGAACGGTCCGCCGGACGGTCCGCTCACAGTGCTCGCGCCCGGGCTGACGGTACCGCTTTTCTACTGGGACGGGTTCGCGGATGAATTGCACCGTCGGGGTTTTCGTACTCTCGCCTACAGCGCGTACGGGCGCGGCTATTCCGACCGGGTACACGCGGTCTATGACGACGCCTTGTTCGTGCGCCAGCTGTCGGATTTGATCTCGCAGCTCGGCCTGACAGGGCCGTGGCATGTGGTCGGTACCTCGATGGGAGCGGTGGTCGCCTCGGCATTTGTCGAACGGCACGTCGAGCGGACGGCCACATTGACACTCGCCGGGCCGGCGGGACTCGAAGCGCCCATCGCGGCGACGAAACTGCTGCGTCACGACACGCTCAGCACGCTGATAGGACGATACCTGGGCGGTCGGCTGTTGAACAATCACTTGTCGCACAACGTGCGCGACCCGGAACTGGCGGTGAGCTTGTCATCGATGGTGCGTGCCTGCTACGAGTTCGAAGGCTCGATCTTTGCTCTTTTCTCGACACTCGCCGATTTCCCCTTGACCGCCCGGCACGAACTGTACGGCCGAATAGGACGACTGCAGGTTCCCTCGCTACTGCTGTGGGGCGCCGAGGATCGTGTCACGCCCATCGACCGGATGGAGGAAATGCGCCGCCTGCTCCTCCCTTCTCGAGAGCGCGTTCTGGCGGAGTGTGGCCACATGGCACCTTATGAACGGGCCGTTGAGTTGGCCGCCGAATTCGATGCGTTCGTCCGCAACGCGGGACAGGCGGTGCAGTGATGTCAGCCGAAATTCTGGATGTCCTCGTCGTCGGCGGCGGACCGACCGGCAGCACGTTGGCGATCGATCTGGTTCGACGCGGACTCGACGTGCGAATTATCGACAAAGTCGATCGTGCCTTCGCCGGATCGCGCGCCAAGGGAGTGCAACCTCGCAGTCTCGAGGTCCTCGAAGACCTGGGCGTACTGAAGGCTGTCCTCGCCGCGGGGGCCGACTACCCGCTGATGGGAATTCATCTGGGCCCCTTGACGATCCCGTGGCGGATGCAAGCACGCAATCAGGCGTCGACGGACGTTCCGTATCCCAATACGTTGTTGATACCGCAACACCGCACGGACGCTGCCTTGCATGCTCGCCTCGAAACATTGGGTCACAGCGTCGAATTCGGCTGCGAGCTGATCGACTTCGAACAGCGCTCCGATGTCGTCGTGGCGAACGTACGTACTGCGCAAGGGACACAGGCCATCACGGCGCGTTATCTCATCGGCGCCGACGGCGGATCGAGTGCGGTTCGTAAGGGGATGGGCCTCGGCTTTCTCGGTTCCACGGACGAGACGGACAGGATCCTCCTTGTCGACGCCGGCGTATCGGGACTGAGCCGCGATCGATGGCATATCTGGGCGGGCCCGCGGGGTCGGTTTGTAGGGGCATGCCCGCTGCCGGGGTCCGGCCAGTTCCAGTGGATGATTCGCCTGCGGCCGGACGAGGACCCTCCGATGGACGAAGACTCGATCATGGCGCGTATTCATGCGCAGACCCGCAACAAGCAGATCCGCTTGAGCGACATCACCTGGAAATCGGTATTCCGGCCCAACATTCGTATGGTCGATCGGTATCGATCAGGCCGCGTTTTCGTCGCGGGTGATGCTGCCCATGTGCATACCCCCGCGGGAGCGCAGGGGCTCAATACCGGGGTTCAGGACGCCTACAACCTCGGCTGGAAGATCGAGCAGGTGCTGGCCGGCGCACCCGATGTCCTGCTGGACACCTATGAAACAGAACGACTTCCGATCGCGGCCGGAGTGCTGAGGTTGTCGACGGACAAGTATGACGGTATCGGCAAGCTCGATCCGGCCAGCATCAAACGCGGCAAGGATGAAAGCCAGCTCGCGATTACCTACCGTGGCGGACCGCTGGCATCGCACGAGGTCGAACGCACGACCACCCTGCAGGTCGGTGACCGCGCGCCGGACGCCAAGCTGCTCTCCGCGGAAGGCGGGCCCCTGCGTCTGTTCGAGATCATGCGGGGGCCGCATTTCACCGCCGTCGCCTACGGCGCTGATGCCGCAGCGGACCTGCAGGCGTTGCCGTGGCCCGCTGCGGGCGCGCCGCTGCGTCGGGTTGCCATCGATGCCGGCCCGGCGGCCGCCGCGGACGTGGTTCTCGCCGATATCGTCGGCTGCTTCGCCCGTACCTACGGGGTGCACGAACCGTCGGTGCTGCTGATCCGTCCGGACGGCTACATCGCGTCGATCGCGATCAGAAACGGTCGTGTCGAAGTCATCAGGGCAGCGGCGCGAGCGATGACCCCGGCCTCTGCCGACACGGCGCCGGTACACAGCGGAGGGTAGTGGTCGTTTGCCCGCAGCGGTGCAGCCGCGGTCAGGGCGATGATGCTGAATCTCGCCGTCATCCGGGTCGACAGACTCGGGTTATGCCATTTCTTGGCGCCGGAGGGTTCGCGGGCGGCCCTGAGGCCATCGCGGGTTCATCCAGTCGAGGGACCTGTACCGCTGCAGAGGTGCGTCTCAGCGGAAACGTCGTGGACGGTGGGACGGACCTCGGTTCGAAATGGTCGGGAATGATCCGGCCACGGCAGCAGAGGCTGATGGGGATCGATCGGTTGCGCAGATGTTTTCAGTTCCTATTTCGTAAGGCCCAACAGGGCTGCGGTCAACCCGAGGTCCGGGCCGAAATCTTCGATTCTTCCGGTGCGACACCCGTCGGCACGCATCTGGATTCGTTCGCAGAACAGGCTGACGACTTCTCCGGACAGTGCGGTTCCGAGAACGACATGAGAGCGGAAATACCCGCCTTGGGCATCCATTGACCGCGAGATGTTCTGCATCAGTAGCGGTGCCGTGTCGACCACCTCGGTCGCGCCGGCGGCGTTGGCTCGCAGTTGATCGGTGACTGCCTTCAACCCGGTCAGGCTCGAGGCCAGTTGGTCCTGGTACCGGCTCAATGTTCCGGAGGTGTTGGACAGGAAAGCGTTCATCTGATCGAGGGTTGCCTGCAGGCCGGGTGCCTGCTCGGCAAGCAGCTGTGTCAGCTGCGTCACCTTGTCGCTGAAGTCGCGTACTTGCTGATCGTTGTCGGCAAGCATGGAAGTCAGTTCGTTGAGCTCGAGGATGATCTGCGAGATCGCGTCCTTGTTCGTCACTCCGACCTTCAAGGCGCCCGACAAGGCCTCGAGTGTGTCGCGAATTTTGGCGCCCTGACCGTCGACCATGGCATGGAGTACCGTGCCCGACAACGGACCGCTATTCGTACCGTCGGCGGGTTTCAGTGCAGCGGCGAACTGATCGATGGTCTTGATCATGGTGTCCAATTCGACCGGCGTCCGGGTGGACTCCACAGTGAGATGCGCATCGTTCGGTAACGTCGGTCCACCTGTGTATCGGGGTGTCAGCTCGATGTGCCGGTTGGTAACTATGGACGGCGAAATCAATGCGGCCGTCACGTTTTTCGGAATCTGTACATCGCTGTCGACGGTGATATGGACCTCTACGTATTGGCTATGGGGGACAACTTTTTCCACCCTGCCGACTTCCAGGCCGAGAACGGTGATCGGGTTTCCCTCGAATACACCTGCGACACTGCGGAAATCGGCGGTGATGTGTGTCTTGTGGGCCATCGGGTTCGGGGCCGATGCGCAGCCGGCGGTCAACAGTGCCGTGATGCCGACGCAGGTGCTGAGGGCGGCGCGGAGCGCAGAGGTCATTCGCTGGTCTCCCGGCAAGTGTGGATCGAGTGCGGCGACCGGAGCCCCGCGGGGCTTGCCTCGCTGAACCGGAGAGCGGTCGTGTCGCAGCGGAGAGGACTTTATTTACGGATACACCGTAGCTGAAAATTCCATCTCCGGCAATCTATTTCGGCGACGGCGTTTCCGTTTTAA
The DNA here is from genome assembly GCF_020733635.1 of Nocardia spumae. NCBI lineage: Bacteria > Bacillati > Actinomycetota > Actinomycetes > Mycobacteriales > Nocardiaceae > Nocardia > Nocardia spumae. The sequence continues at coordinate 3,333,770 of NZ_JAJFZL010000001.1, forward strand.
AGTCCAGTCGATGCCGCCCGCGTGCTCGGCCGCAAGGCGAGGTTCGTGCCGAGATTCAGCCCTTCTCACCGGGAAAGCCGGAACTTGCTCGGACACCGCAGAACTACCGGGATGTAGACGTATCCTCGCCGGATCGTGCCTGCCGGAGCATGGCGTGGTGAACGACGCGGCGGACGACTTCACGCCGCGCGCGGGTCAGGACTCCGGTGGACATGCTTTCGTGGATGAACCGCTCGGCGGATCGTTCCAACTCGTGTGCGACTCGTCGTAAATCGGGATGGATAAGCGCATGGTCGCGTTTACGCCACTCGCCGCCGACCATGACCGCCTCGACGTTTCCCGGGTGGGAGTGAAGAGCGGCCGCAAGGGGATTGTGGGCCGGCCAGAGATTGAATGCTCGGGCGTCGATGACAACGATATCGGCTTGCATGCCTGGCTTGATCGACCCGGTTCGGTGATCCAATCCCAGAGCCCTGGCCCCCTCGGTGGTGACCCAACTGAGCGCATGTTTGGTGCTGATCTCGACCTCGGGTGCGCTCAGCCCGCTGGTGGAACGGGAGCGGTTGTGGACGCGTGCTCGTACGCGCGCCAACGAGATGCGGGCGGCGGTCAATACATCGCCGGCCACGGCGATCTCGGTGTCGGTTCCCAGCGACACCTGCGCACCGATGGACGACAAGTCTTCGATGATCGATGTGCAGTGGCCCTGTGCGAGTTCGTTTTCCGGCGTAGAGGTGAAGGTCGCGCCGGCCTCCACCATCATGTGCAACACCTGGCCCGAAATGCCTGTTCCGTGCACGATATTGGTGCGAGGGCCCCACAGTCCTGCGTCTGCGACCTTTTTCCAGGCGGCGCTGGGGCGGCCGACACTTTGGTGCATAGAGACGAGCAGACCTCGTTCTGCGCCGGCGCGGAGGTCGGTCAACGCGGTCTCGCTCGCCGAGAGCTGAGGCCCTTTGATCGCCATTCCCAGTGTCAGCAGTTCGTTCCCGGCAATCGGACCGGACAGAAGCCGGTCTACTTCGTGGATGTTGTGAGGTTTTTTCGGACCACCGTGCGCAGTCCCGTGCAGAAAGACAGCGCGAATTCCTGCCTCGGAAAGGGCCTCGATGGCGGCATCAGCGTGGTCCGATGTTCGGCAATTGTGACACCAGTCGCCGACCGTCGTCACCCCGGAGTCTAGTTGGCTCAGCGCACCGGCGAGGGTGCCGATATGTAGGTCGGAGGCGGTATAACGGCGCGCGATTTCGCCATGAGTTCTTGCTAGATACTCGTGCAATGTCCAATCGGCGCCCGTGCCCCGCAGGCCTGTCTGCCAGGTGTGAAGGTGCGCGTTGACAAAGCCTGGAACTACGATCCGGCCGGGTAGAGCGACGATCTCGGCATCTGTTTCGTCGATGTGCTCTGCCAGGGCGACGATCCGGTCGTCTTCGACGAGTATGTCGAGCTGTTCATGGTCCGGTCGTCCCGGCTCCATCGTGATGACCCGGGCCCCTTTCAGGATCGTCCGCCGCATGTCGCCTCCACTGTGTGCCCATGGTCGTCCGTCCGGGATGCCCGCCTCTGCGGCGGGACAGCCGGTGGATGGGACGACGGTAAGACTTAATTCGGTAACACTGTGGCCGAAAACCTGGTGGGGTGTCAAGGGCGCGCGGACCAGGTACTCGTCACCGGAGGATGATTCGCCGTCGGGTCGTGTGGTCACCGTGCTTTGTCGGTGCTTCCCCTTTCGGGATTGTGGCGAGCGGCCAGCCCGGCGATGAGCAGGTCCAGGCCGAAGCTGAATTCTTTCTCCAAGGTCATTTTCGGCAGGCGGTCCGCGACTGCCACCGTCGCCGGGAAGTGTGCCGGGTCGAGCTGGTGAAAAAGTGTCTCCAGCTGGGCGGTGTCCTGGTTGGAGGTCGAGTCGTGACCCTGTAGTTGCGCGGCGAAGCCGACCACGAACCGGGCCACCGTGGTGTAGGTGCGTGCGGCGTCCTCCGGGCTGAAGCCGTTGGCCAGCAGCATCGCCAGAAGTTGTTCGCGGTGGGCCATCACGCTCGGGCCGACGGGTACCTGTTCGATGAGCAACGGCGCGATTCCGCGATGGTTGTTGAGGGTGTCGAACAACCTTTGTGCCGTCGAGCGGCATGCCTCCTGCCAGTCGGTGCGAGTGGGGTCGTTGTCGAAGGCGACCTCGCTGAAGACTCGGTCCACAATGAGTGAGACCAGTTCCGATCGATTGGCCACGGCCCGATACAGAACGGCGGTTCCGGTGTCGAGCCGCTGCGCGAGGGTGCGCATCGACAATGCGCCGGCGCCTTCGGAATCGACGAGAGCCAATGCGGCCGTGACGATTCGTTCCAACGGGACCCTGGGGCGGCCACGTCCCCGCTTGGGCTTCGCGTCCTCGTCGGTCGGGGCGGTGTCCGTCGTCTCTGGGATCGGCTGGGACCTACTGGACATTGGTTTACTGTAGCGGTGACGATGGCGCTGGAATCCTCGCGAGCTTCATTCTGCTCATTGCGTTCCAGGACACGCGTGACCGATGACCACCCCGGTGGCGTGGATCGCGACGCCCTGGCTTTCGCGGCGCGGCGATGAGTGCACGGGCAGGTCTGAGGTACAGGACCGGTCAGTGCGCGGAGCGGTGCCGGTGTTCGGCAAGGCTGTCGAGGCCGAAGTCGCCGACCGGGTCGCGCCATACCGAGTGGGCGTGGTTGGCGTGGCGCTGGGTGTTGTCGTATTCGATCAGCAGGCGCGGTCCCTGGATCCGGTAGTAGTGAGGGTTCCCGGCGTCGATGCTGCCCGCCCAGCCGAAGTGCACCTCGTCGAGTGTGCTGTCGCGGGAGTAGTACGCGGTGTGCCGGTCGGCAATCGGCATCGGTGCTCGTCCGGTGTACAGGCCGATCAATCGCCGCAAGTCGTCGCGTTGGCGTTGGTCGAGCCGGCGCGCACCGACGCCTTTCGGTGGGGCGGTGATCGCCATCGCCCTGTGGTCGCTGCGTGTGTATCCACTGGCGGCTTCTGCGCGACGGTCGACTTCGTCGACCAGGGCGATGAGTTCCGGGTCGGTGAATCGGCCTCGCCAGAGGTCTTGCATGTGCATCATGGTGTCGCCGTGCGCGACGCGGGGCCTGTTTCCTGACACGATGTCGGAGATCGCGGAAGAGTGCAGCCGTGCATGCTCCCACTGCGCTGGATCGAGGCTGCGCGCCAGGCGACGGGCGAGCTCCTCGAGTCCCATCAGTGGGCGCAAGGACGAGCCGAGCAGAGTGGTCGTGGCAGGATCGGCACCGAGAAAGTTGGGAGTCGTGGCGACCACACGGCCCCGGACGATGAGATTGTTGATCGAGATGTGATGCCCTCCCATCCGCCATCCCCAGACAGTGTCGCCGGGCTCCCCGAAGACTCTCAGCCAATACAGCTCCGGGTCGCGGCCGCGCTCTCGTCCCCAATGAACACCCCAGCCCTCGACCTGATCGAGGATGTTCTCCAAACCCATCACGGTGGCCACGGTGGCGTAACCCGATTCCGAGAGGCCGGTTGCGAGTAGTTGCATGGCCAGGTTCTGCTGGCGTGGACTCTGTTCGCGTAGCGCCAGGCCGCCGTGGTCGGTAGGAGTGTAGAACCATCTCACGCGCTCGGCCTCCGCGTCCGGCGCGAGCGGGGATCCATAGTGGGCGTGGGTAAGTTGGGTGGGCTTCAGTGATTCGAGCCAGGCTCGGGTGGCCGCGCTCATTGCGTTGGCTACCTCGTCCTCATTCGACGACATCGATCATCACCTTGATGGCGTTGTCGGAGCGGGTGGTGTAAGTCTCGAATGCGTCGGAGATCTCGTCCAGCGGAAAGTGGTGAGTGACAAGAGAATCGGTGTGCAAGCGTCCCTGGCCGGCCAGGGATACGGCTCGGCGTACCGATCCGGTCCCTTCGCCGCGGACCGACAGCAGCGAGATCCCGTTCATCACCGCGTGGTTGAGGTCGGCGGTGACCGGCTGTGGGAAGAATCCGACGAGAACAATCGTGCCCGAGCGTTTCGTCATCCGCAGTGCGTCGTCCACGGCGGTCGGCGCGCCCGAGCACTCCAGGACGATGTCGACGCCCAGTCCGCCGGTGCTGTCACGTACCGCCGTGATCGCGTCGTCGTCGCGGGAGTTTATTACCTGGTCGGCGCCGAAATCGGCGCCGATATCCAGGCGGCTTCGACGGGTCCCGACCAACGTCACCGGGTGTGCGCCCAGCTGCCGGGCGAGCTGCACAGCGAGCAACCCGATCGGTCCGGGGCCGATGACCGCGATACTGGCACCGGCGAGGATCGTCCCGAGGGCGTCGAAGGCGTGGATCACCGTGCCGGCGGTGGTCAGAACCACCGCGGCGTCGAAGTCGACGGTGTCGGGCAGCTTCGTGAGCGTGGAGACGTGGTTGGCGACGTATTCGGCAAAGCCGCCGTTGACGGTCATGCCCTGGGTGCGGTGGCCCTTGCCGCGGTTCCCGTAGTTCAGGCAGTCGGTGTACGCGCCGGCCAGGCAATTGGCGCACCGCATACAGCCTCGGTGGGCCTCGGTGACTACCCGATCGCCGACAGCGAACTCGTCGACGCTCGCCCCGACGGCGGCAACCGTTCCGGCGTATTCGTGTCCGGGGACGAAGGTGCCCGGGGCCGGGCCCCCGTCTGCGAAGAAGTGACGACTACGAATCTTGACATCCGTACCGCAGAGTGAAGCTCGGTGAACGCGAACCAGCACCTCGTCCGGCCCGATTTCGGGCACAGGGAGGGTGCGAGTGGTAATCACACCGGGTTCCCCGAGTACGGCTGCCGTCATAGTTTCCGGCAAAGACATTCCGAACCCTTCCGCTGGAAAATTCACAATTGGCGTGGCTTGGACTGTAGATCGAAAATATGCTTGGAGTCCAAATCCGTTGACGTGGAGAATCCTGCTTTTTGTCCAGCGATTACGTTGTTGAGCTGCGCGTATAAGATCATCTTATGGGGTGGTTCGGAAATTGTTATTGGTTATCCGTCAATTGTCGGTGTTAATGTCACGCGAAAAGCAAATGAGTTTCCGGTCATTCCGAGAACGAGAACGGAGCATTTTCATGGACCTGGGGATTGCCGGGCGTACTGCGCTGGTACTGGGCGGGGGTGGGGGTATCGGCGGCGCGGTCGCCGAGCGCCTCGCCGCCGAGGGCGCGGCGGTGGTGGTGGCCGATATCGCGGCGGAGGCCGCCACCGTGCGCGCCGAGGCCATCACCGCCGCCGGCGGACGTGCGGTGGCGCTGGAGTGGGATATCTCCGATCCGTCGATAGTCGAGGAGCGGGTCGCGTCCGTCGACAGCGAACTCGGTCCGATCGACATCCTGATCAACAACACCGGTGGCCCGCTGCCGTCACCGATCGGCGGGCAGCCGGCTACCGTCTGGCGGCACAGCTTCGAGTCGATGGTGTTGTCGGTCATCACGATCACCGACCGGGTGGTGCCGGGTATGCGGGACCGTGGCTGGGGCCGCGTGATCACCAGCACGAGTTCCGGTGTCGTGGCACCTATTCCGAATCTCGGCTTGTCGAATACGCTGCGCGCGAGCTTGTTGGGATGGTCGAAGACGCTCGCGCGCGAGGTTGCCCCCGACGGTGTGACGTCCAATGTGATCGTGCCAGGACGAATCGGTACCGGCCGCACCGACTATCTCGACCGCGCCAAGGCCGAGCGCGACGGCAGGAGTGTCGATCAGGTCCGCGCGGAGAGCGTCGCCTCCATTCCCGTCGGCCGTTACGGCGAACCGGCCGAGTACGCCGCCGCGGTGGCGTTTCTTGCGAGTGCACGCGCGGCATATATCACCGGGTCGGTCCTCCGTGTCGACGGCGGCCTGATCGCCAGCATCTGAGAGACCACCGAACAGAAACGAGAAGGAAATTCCACATGGCCGTTGTTACCCGGGAAACCTCCGGCGTGTTCGCCATCGCGCCGACTCCATTCGACGACCGAGGCGATATCGACTATTCGTCTCTGGGCCGCCTGATCGATTTCTACGAGGGGACAGGCGTGACCGGGTTGACTTTGCTCGGTCAGCTCGGTGAAGCTCCTAAGCTCTCGCACACCGAATCTGTTTCCGTCGTTTCCTACGTTCTCGGCAAGACCACTCTCCCGGTGGTGGTCGGAGTCTCGGCGCCGGGTTATGCGCCGATGCGCTCGCTCGCGCAGGAAGTCATGGCCGCCGGCGCAGCCGGTGTCATGGTCGCACCGCCCAACACCTTGCGCGCCGACAGCCAGATCGTGAGCTATTACGAAGGCGCAGCCGCGGCCGTGGGGCAGGAGACTCCGCTGGTGCTGCAGGACTATCCGCTGTCGTTCTCGGTGGTGATGACGCCTTCGGTCATCGCTCGGATCGCGCGCGATATCCCCAGCTGTGTCATGCTCAAACACGAGGACTGGCCGGGACTCGACAAGATCACCACATTGCGACATCTGGAGGCCAACCAGGACATGCCTCGCTTGTCGATCCTGTGCGGCAATGGCGGGCTGTTCCTGGACTTCGAGACCGAGCGGGGCGCCGACGGTGCGATGACAGGCTATTGCTTCCCGGAACTGCTCGTCGATGTCGTTACCCGGACCGCGGCCGGGCGTCGTGAGGACAGTCATGATCTGTTCGACGCTCACCTGCCGCTGCTGCGCTACGAGCAGCAGCCGGGGATCGGTTTGGCGGTGCGCAAGTACGTGATGAAACGTCGTGGGCTACTGGCCAGTGATACGCAGCGGACGCCCAGCGGCGTACTGTCGGAACACACCCGCTCCGAGGTGGACTACCTGCTCGAACGGCTCGCTCGCCGTGACCCCCGCGTCGTGCTCGTGGGCTGATCGTGTCGAGCCGGCGCGCTCGTGCGGGTACCGGCGGCCAACCACGCGACCTACACCGCTACGACCGGTCCCCGGGGGGAGAGGAGATACCACCGGCGATGCAATTGCGACAACTGGAGTATTTCGTCTTGATCTGGGACACAGGCTCTTTCAGCGCGGCCGCGACACGGTTGTATGTGTCACAGCCGTCACTGTCGCAGCAGATTCGGGCTCTCGAGAAGGAGTTGGGTTCACCCCTGCTCGAACGCGGACACCACGGCCTGTCACTGACCCCCGCGGGTCGGGCTCTGCTGCCGATCGCGCGTCGAATTCTCCACGCGGTCCAAGACGCCTCCGACGCTGTTCGGCACGTGGTCGACGGAAGCAACGGTGATGTACACGTGCTCACCGTCCGGTCGGTGGCCGCGGGAGTTTTGCCGCCCAGTGCCGCGCGTTGGCATGCGATGTATCCCGACACGGTGCTGCGTTTACATGACTTCTCCCACCGTCGCGATCTCGAAGCCGCCACACGCGCCGGTCGAGGCGACCTGTCGGTAGGGCCGCGCCCGGTCGGCTGGGACGGACCAGTGGTGCCGCTCGGCTATGAGGAGATGGTGCTCGTCGGCGCGGAGGAGCACGAGCCCGGCACCGTCGCCGACCCGACGGAGCTCGCCGCCGCGGACTGGGTTCTCTACGAGCCCGAACAGGGAATGAGCGAGGTGGCCGACTGGCTGGCGGCCACGATCGGCTTCGCTCCGCGCGTGGTCGCTCGTACCGGCCAGGTCGCCGCCGGGTTGTCCTTCGCCGTCGAGGGATTGGGCGTCACCTTGGCGCCGGCGAACGCGGTACCAGGCGGCTGGACACGTCACACCCGCCGGATCGGCTCGGGAGTTTTCCGCGAGATCGTCGCCTACAGCCGCCAGGCTCCTCCGCAGTTGGCGGACCGCTACCGCGGACTGCTGGCCGGTATAGAACTCCCGCTTCTGGACGCATCATCACTTCCTGCAGGGGCGTTGCGCTGCTGACGACGGCCGAAACTCGAGGGCGCTTCGAGCAATGCACCGGGAGGCTCAGGCTCAGACAACCAGCGACGCAGCCATCGTGCGGAGTTTGGTGACCGGCTTACGGATGCCGTAGGCGACGAGCGTGGCGCCTTCGCCGGTGCGGTTCCAGGTGAGGAGCGCGGACCCCGCGGTCGGGTCACCGTCGATGTGGCTAGGTGTGCCGATCAACGGCAGGGACCCGACGACTTTGATGCTCATTCCGAGGATCTCTGTCCAGAAGTAGTCATCGCTCGGTGCCGATGTCGGTGTGTGGCCGAGCGCTGACGCGGCAGCGACCCGTCCCTGCGCGACGGCATTGGACCAGAACGCGGACCGACGGTTGGTGTTCCGCAGGTAGGACACGTCTCCCGCGGCGTAGACATCCGGAAAGGCTGTGGCACAGGCGTGATCGATGCCGATACCGATGTGATCGGCCAAGCCGGTGCCTTGTAGCCAGGCAGTGTTGGGCGCTTCTCCGACGCAACTCACCACGAGGTCCGCCGGCAATTCGGTACCGTCGGGCAGGGCTATACCACGTACCGGATTTCCGGAAAGGGAAACGAAGCCCGGCGTTCGAATGAGCCGAACACCGTGTCGCTGAGCGCGTTCGGCGATCAGCTCCGACAGATACGGCCCGAGGACTCGTTCGAGTGGGCGGTCGACGTCGACTACGGTCACCGGGATATCTCGGGCGACGCACGCGCTGGCCACCTCCATGCCGAGGAATCCCGCACCGATGATGATCGCTGAAGTGGCGGTGTCGAGCCGCGTCCGCAGGGCTCGTGCATCCTCGAGCGTCCGCAGGACGAGTTCACCGTCCTGGTCCGGCCGGGCGAGTCGCCGTGCTTGCGCGCCGGTCGCGATGACCAGCGCGTCGTAGCCCACGATGTGTCCGCCGGCGGTGGTGATTCGCTTCCGATCGAGTTTCGCGCCGACGGCTGCCGAACGTAGCTCCTCGACGTCGAGGCCGTCCAGGTCGTAGCCGAGGGTGGTGTCAGCGGAGTCGTCTTTGAGGACGGTCTTCGACAGCGGTGGCCGGGAGTAGGCGCCGTGTGGATCGGCTCCGATGAGAGTGATCCGGCCATCGTGTCCCAGGGTCCGCAGTTCACGTGCGGCGGTCACTCCCGCGATCGAATCGCCGACGATGACGACTGTGGCGGATTGGCTCATCGCTGCTCTCGCAGAGCGGCGACCGGGCAGGAATTGATGGCGGCCCGCGCCCGGGCGATCTGTCCATCGGGTACATCTGTTCCGTCGAAGTGATAGATCAATTCACCCTCGTCGTCGAGATCGAATACGGCAGGTGCCTGTTCGGCGCATAGCCCGTGACCTTCGCAGCGGTGGTAGTCAACGGTGATCTTCATCGGGGAACCTTTCTGTCAGGCGGGGATCAGTTGCAGGGGCAGGCGATTGAAGCGGTGGATGATGTTGTTCATGGCCCATTCGGTGGGCCCGGTGATCTCGATGCGGTCGACTCGCTCGACCAAGGCGCGCAGGATGGCCTGGGTTTCCAGGCGGGCCAGACCTTGCCCGGCGCAGCCGTGGGTCCCGTGGCCGAAACCGAGTTGACGCGAGGCGTCACGACGAATGTCGAAGGTATCCGGGGCATCCCATTCGAGGGGGTCACGGTTGGCGGACCCGTACATCACCACCACCCGGGCGCCGGACGGGAGGCTGGTGCCGGCGATCTCGGTATCGCGGGTGACCTTGCGGGAGAAGGCCCGAACGGGCGACTCGAGGCGGACAGCCTCGTTGACAGCGTTGGGGATCAGGCCGGGGTCGGCCTTCAGCAGGTTCCACTGATCCGGGTTGGTGGCGAACAGGTACAGCGAGGCGGAAATGGCACCGATCGTCGTGTCCAGCGACGGCGCCAGGTAGTCCAGCATCAGCGCTGGGCATTCCGCGTGGGCGAGCTTGCCTTCGTCGGCGGCCTGCAGCACGTCGTGTCCCGCGCCGCCGGGCTTTATATCGCGATCCCGGGAGATGCACCGGGCGAAATGCATCATTTCCAGCCCGGACGGCGCCGCTCGTACCGACCGCAGATTCAGTGGGCCGAGGGCATTGAACGTGGCTCCGGCCCAGCGTAGGAGATGTTCGCGGCCGTGGTCGGGCCACCCGATGAGATCGGGCACGACCGACATCGGCAGCGCGGTGGCCAGGTTGACGCCATCGATGCTCCCGCGTGCGACGGCTTCCGCGACAACCGCGGTGGCTTGTTCGTCAATGGTTTCGCGCATCGACCGCAGCGCTCGTGGGGTCAGCCGGTGGGACAGGAGAGCGCGGCGCCGCGAATGTTCGTCGCCATCGCTGTTGAGCGTGGTCCCACGGGAGAGGCGATTGGTGATCGGGTTCAGCCCCACTCCCTCGCCGGACACGAAGGCTTCGTCGTCGAGAAGTACCTTCTTGCACTCGGCGTAGCGGGGCAGTCCGTATGCCCGTTGTTTGGCCAGCCACACCACGGGTCCGAGCTCTCGCAGACGGGTGTAGTGGGGGTAGGTATCGCGGATCGCAGCCTCGGAGTAGAGGTCCGGCTGATAGACCGGAACGTCAGCACGCTCGAGCATCGAAGTTCCTATCGTCGGTCTCGGCGCCATCGTTCGCGGATGGCGGCGGAGTACGAATAACGAAGTGGGGGAGAACATTTCGCAGATCCGCGACTCGTCTACCGGTCTGCGGGACGATGCCGTCCGGGCGGATCGGCGCGGGCGTCGGCAGGTGGTTTTCGCTCGGTCTCAGAGGAACTGGGAGAGCAGGATCGCGGTGGTGAGTCGGTGGGGACGGCCCCCACGATGACGACCGGCGCAACGTCGATGTTCATCGATCTACGGTCAGGACCAGTGCGACGTAGCCGGCGGCAAGGAAGAATGTCACAATCGCGGGGGCCGCCGCCGACAGCTTGTCATGCACTCGCAGGTGCGTCGCGATGGCACCGACCATCAGCAGAACCAGACCGATGCCCGCGGCCAATCCCGCCGGCCACCAGACGGTTCCGATCACCAGCCCAGCAGCAGCGGCAACTTCGAGGGCCCCGATCATTCGGTACGTCGTCACCGTCATACCGACGTGAGCGGCACGGTCCCGCATGTGCTTCGCAGCGGCGAGTTTCAGGACGCCGAATAGTGTGAATTGCGCGACCAGTAGCACTGTCAGCGTGATTGTCGGGATGCTCATGGCCGACTCACTGCCTTCCAGGTCAGGGCGAACGAATTCAATGCGGTCGCGACAGCGGCGTTGTCGGTATCGCGATCGATTTCGATGGTCGCGACCACCTCGCCGTCGGTGATCGCCGCGGTGACGGCGTGTACTCCGTCGATGTGGGCGAGGGCTTCGGCGACCGCGCGTCGCGTCGCGTCGGCACGCAGTCCGAGCTTGTAGGGCTTTCCGACGTCGGTGACCGGCAATGCGTCGAGCACGAGCACCGCCTTCGGTGCGGCGGCGGGTTCGGGAACCCGCTCACACGCCCACTCGAGCAGCTCGGATTCGGTGGTGGTGGCACCGGTGCTGAGGACCACGTAGGCGATCGGTACCTCGCCTGAGTGCGGGTCAGGACGGCCGACCGCACTTGCCGCGGTGACGGTGGGATGCGACAGCAGCGCGTCTTCGATGGTTGCCGGATCGATATTGTGTCCGCCGCGGATGATCAGGTCCTTCGCCCGTCCGTGCAGGTGGATGAACCCGTCGCTGTCGATATGAGCTAGATCGCCGGTTTCGAGCCAGCCGTTCGCCACGCTGCCGAGACTGTCGAGCACATGTCCGTCTTCGTTGCGGTCGATGACATATCCGGGGAATACCGTCGGACCACTGACGCACAGCACACCGGTGGTTTCCGGGGGCAGGTCCTCGTGGGAGCCGTCGTCGCCTACGCGGACCGCCTTCACCTGCTGGTAGGGCATCCGCTGCCCGACCGCGCCGGGACGTGGCCGCTCGGGAAAGCTGCGCGCGGTTGCGCAGGTCGCCTCGGTGAGTCCGTACCCTTCCACGAGCGTGACTCCGGTATGGCGCTCGAAGTTGTCACGGACTGCCGGTGGGAGTGGCGAGGCACCGACCATCGCGTAGCGAAGAGTGCTGATATCGGCGTCGAGCGGGCAGTTGGTGAGTACCGCGTACACGGTGGGGACCGCGCTCATGGCGGCAATGCGGTAGTGCGCGACCATCTTCCAGTAGTTGGCGTACAACGCGAGATCTCGGTACCCGAGCGGGCCCGCCCACACAACCTGTTGCCCTTTGAACAGCGGCGCGAGCACGGTGACCACCAACGCGTTGACGTGGAAGAGCGGGAGTGCCGCGAAGACCACGTCGTCGGTGTCGAGTAGCGAGTTGGCGGCGATCATCCAGGCATTGGCGACCTCTCCGCCGTGGGTGTGGGCCGCGAGTTTGGGTACACCGGTGGTGCCCCCGGTGTGGAACAGGCTCGCCAAATCCTCGGATCGGGGGAGCTCGCCGGAGAAGCTGCTCGAAGGTTCGTCGGAGGCGAGCGCATCCAGGTATCCGGTGTGTGCCGCCTCGGGCGCGGGCAGCGCCTGGATCGCGTCGGCGTCGGTCGGGCGCAGTACGAGGACGATATCGACAAGACCGTCGGTCGCCAATGCCGCTGCGGACTCCCAGGTCTCGGGCGAGAGATCAGGTCCGGCCGCGATGAGAACTCGTGCGCCGGAGCGACGCAGAAGTTCCTCGATGTGTGTGCCCGAGAGGGCGGCATTGATCGGAGCGGCGATCCCGGCCAGCTGCGCGGCGAGTGTGGCGGGAACGAGTTCCGCGCAGTTGGGTGCCATCAGCGCGACCGCGTCACTGCGGCCGACACCGAGTCGACGCAGCAGGTTCGCATAGCGATGCACGTCGGCGAGCAGCTCACCGAAGGTGCGCCGGACCGGTTCCTGCCAGCGGGCGGCTTCGGGCAGCACGGTGAGTGCGACCCGGTCGGGCCACAGGTGTGCGGCGCGAGCGAGCAGAGCGTACGTCGACTGTGGCAGGCCGCGCTCGGCCAGCGGGATGGATTCGATGGCGCGCAGGTCGCCCGGTTCGGCGTAGCGAGGCCACAATTCCGTGGTGGCTGCTGCATTGTCGGTGATCACTTGTACCTCACTGTGGTGCGCTGACGGCCCAGATCGATGGCGTTGTCGTCGGTGGCGACGGCGACTTCGACGACATCACCGTCTTGCAGATACTTGGGATTTTTCGCTTGGCCTTTGAAGAACAACCGCCACTTCAGCGCCGCCGGAAGGAGCGATCCGAGGAGCTCGACCGGTTTCGGCGGTGCGCTGATCGCGGTCCCGACCGGGGTTCCGGTGAGGATGAGATCTCCGGCATCGAGGCGTTGAAAGCGAGTGAGCGCCTGGAGTGCTTCGCCGGGCTTGTAGATCATGTCGGCGACCGTCATGTCTTGCCTGACCTCACCGTTGACCCACAGTCGCAGTCGAAGTTCGGTGAATCGGGCCAGCTCCTCCGCGTCGACGAGAACGAGCGCAGGCCCCACCGGGGTGAATGTCGGATACGATTTCGCCTCGTAGAATTGGGTTTTCGGCAACTGGATATCACGTGCGGAGACATCGTTGGTGACTACCAGGCCGGCGACGAACTCGGCCGGCTTGCCGGCATCGATGGTGGTGCCTACCGGTACTTCGCGACCGATGACCAAACCGATCTCGACCTCGTAGTCCAGCAACTGCACGTGGGCCGGCCGCTCGATGTCATCGGTGGGGCCGCTGATGGATCCGGATGCCTTCCGGAAGAAGGTCAGCGGAACAGTAGCCGGATCACCACCGGAATCCTTCACGTGCGACACGAAATTGGTCATCTGCGCAACGACGCGGCAGGGCGCAGTCACCGGTGAGAGCAGCGAAAGTCTCTCGACGGGAACGAGGTCGGTCGCGCTGCGGGCCGCTTCGACTGCCGAACGATCGGCGAGTAGCTCCTTGGTGGTCGTGGCGGACGTATCGATACGGGCGGCGCCGGCTGGTGTCTGCACCCACCACGCGTCGCTGGTGCGGAGCACGGAAATGCTCATGAGCCGGCTACTTTCAGTAGACCGCGCAAGCGGTGGAGATCGAGGGGGAGCAGCCCCCAGAGCCCGCGGGCGCGAAAGCCGATGTCCGCGGTGGCGGATTCCAATTCCCGGATACCGGTTCGCCTGAAAGCCGCAGTGTGCGACGGCAACTGGCTGGTTCCCGATTCATTCGATATCTGCTGCATCAACTCCCGAACAGTGCTGTCCAGCTCGGTCGATGAGGGGTTGGCGCAGATATAGTGGTCAGGACGGAGCACGACGAACGGCTGTCGCTTGAAGTACGGGCGGGCAACTTCGTCGAGGTCTTCGAGGATCCGCTGCGTCGCATCACGATGGACGGGCCGTCGCCCCGGTGAGGTCAGTGTTACGTAGGTTGCCTCGAGGTCGTTGTCGGCGATGCGGCGGCCGAGTGCCGACAGCGCTTCGCGTGGATCGGCTTCCCAACCGATGATGCGCCAGCCAGAGCCTGCGATGTCGTCGAGCCGATGATGCGTTCCGCTGAAGGTTCGCACGAGCGGCTGGGGGAACAAGCGGCCGACCGGCGAACGCGGCGAAGGCGATGCCAGAAGGAAACCACGTCGATACCGGGCGGGTGGACGCCACCGGCCTTGGCGAACGCGTTCTCGAAATGGCGGGATACGCCCGAGCGCCCCGCCCACCGCATCACGAATCGTCGCTGCCGAACGCGATTGCAGGGTGACCAGACGGCCGGCCCGGACCGACATCTTGGTCATCGCCTCGGCGTGTGGCCGACGCTCTGCCTCATAGCTATCGAGGATTCGCAGTGGCGCACCGTCGTTCACGACTGCCGCGATCTTCCAGGTCAGGTTCGTTACGTCGCGAATTCCCGAGTTCAGCCCCTGTCCGATCATCGGAGGCATCAGATGGGCAGCGTCCCCGCACAGCAGCACCCTTCCGATCCGCCAGTGTTCGGCGGTCTTGGCTCGGAAGGTGTAGATGAGATGACGCAGAATCTCCGCAGTGTCGGGGTCAGCGTCCTCAGCGATCACTCGCCGCGCGGCCTCTGGTGTGAGGAGCTCGTCGTGATCCTCCCACGGCATTACCTTCCGTTCCCAGCGGTGCCCTCCGGCAGCGAGTCGACCTGTCAGGCGGGGTGCCGTCGGGTTCAGCGTCATCTGGAAATAGGGAATATGAGCAATCGGCTCCGGTAACTTCGCATCCACGATGAGCCAGGTATCCGTGTATTCGGATCCGACCAACCCGACGCCGACCGCGTCGCGGGTGGCACTCTTGGCGCCATCGCAGCCGATGACAAAGCGTGCACTCGCGTTCGCAGTGCCGCCGTCACCTCGACGAAATGTCAGTTCGACCCCTTCGTCGTCCTGCGTCAAACCGGTGAGCCGGTGGGCCAGACGGATATCGACATCCGGGTACTCCGCAAGGGCTGTCCGTAGTTGCTGATCCAGCAACGGCTGATAGATCGCCGATAGCCACGGATGTCCCTGAAGCTGCTCGGTGGGCAGCGTTGTCGCGACGACCTTGCCGCGAGCCGAGACCCACTGGGCGCCCGCCCCGAGGAGCATGTCGCTGGCGGCGCATGCGTACACTCCCGCCTTTTGCAGCGTGCGCAGGGCTTCACCGTCGAGTACACCGACCCGGGGGTTGGAGTAGACATCGCTCTCCCGCTCCACTGCGAGGACTTTCAAACCCGCACGTGCCAGAAGAAGTGCCGCCAACTCTCCGACCGGGCCCAGCCCGATCACAGCAACGTCGAATGTCATGACAAGCCTCCACGCCCCGCGAAAGCCGTCCCCTCGAGGAGCCCATCGCCTACTTCATGGCCGGTCAGCGACTCGTTCATCGTGAGCCCGCTTCCGTCCCGCGGCAGCAGGCGACCGTCAGGGATCATCGCTTCTCCAATCTCTATACGGGGCAGGGTGTTCGCCACATCCAACATGTCGGTAACAGTGTTGCCGTTATTGTTCTCGGCAGTGTAAGCAGTTCGTTGATTCAATGTCAATGACTTCGAATCAACTTGTGTTATGCCAGGTCGGGGTGCACTATCGGGCTCTGTGAGTGTTCGGCGATGGAGGGCGCGATGACAAGCACGACCGATGGGGGCCGGCTGACCTCGCGGGCTGCGCGGGCTGCCGAAACCCGGCGACGTCTCATCGATGCGGCGGTCGAAAAGTTCGCAGAACGCAGTTACGACGAGGTTGCGGTGGCGGACATCTGCCAGGCTGCCGATGCTGCCCACGGGTTGGTATTCCACTACTTCGGTACCAAACGTGGCCTCTACCTGGAGGCGGTACGGGAGACGTCGAATCGCGTCTTGCAGACCCACATACTGCGCCCCGGTATGTCGCCGGTCGAACAGCTCCGCAGTGCCTTCACTGCGCAATTCCGATATCTGGCCGCCCATCGAGGGCTCGCATTGCGCCTGGTGCTCGGCGGTCGAGGCGCAGATCCCGAGGCTTGGGAAATGCTCGAGGCAGGGCGCTGGCAAACGATCGAAGCCTGGATCTCACTGCTGGGTCTCGACTCTCGGAACCAGGCGCTGCGTATGATGCTCCGGTCGGTTGTCGGCGCGATCGACGAGGCTGCCGTGTATTGGTTGCAGAACGATGAGCCGTTCCCCGTGGAGGCGGTGGTCGAACGTCTGATCGAGCTGGCAGGCGCGGCGCTGCGGTCAGCCGCTGTTCTGGACCCCTCTCTCGAAGCGAAGGCCGCGATTCAGCCCTTGCTCGATGAGTTCTATGGAACCTGAAGTCCGGCAATAGAATCCGCTGGGTATCTCAGCCGTCGGTCGTCGCGGATCTCTATCCGGTGTTCGTGCCGGCGGGCTGCCGGAGGGGGGATCGTCGGAGGAGCTCGGTATGGATCGGCCGTGTTCATGAGTGCTGGTGTGTCCCCGACTGCCCTCGAGGCCGGGGTCGAGCAAGATCTTCACCGCACCATCGGATTTGTGCTGAAACATTCGGTAGGCGTCGGCGGCTGCCGCGAGCGGCAGGCGATGGGTGGCGAAGAATTCCACACCCAGTGGTCCGAGTTCCGAGCAGCGGCATGATCTCGACCGGGCCGCGACCGCCGGTTCATGGTGCGGCCGCGGCGATGACCGTGGATGCCAGCTCTGCCACCGGTGGCATGGCCTGGATTTCGGCGGCGATCTGTGTCGCCGTAGCGGCGAGGTCGCCGTCGGTGATCAGTCGCGTCAGCGCGGCGGCGTCGATGTGGTGAGGTCGTCGGGACAGCCCGGCTCCTCGCCGTTCGATGAGCGTCGCATTCCAGCGTCGGTCGCCGGGCGCGGGTGTGACGAGTTGCGGGACACCGGTGGCGAGTGCGGCGTAGATGGATCCGGCGCCGCCGTGGTTGACTGCGCCGTGGCAGTGTCGCAATGCGTCCGACAGGACGGTCCAGCCGACCGTGAGGATGTTGGGCGGCAGGTCGTTCGCGCGCTGGATTGTCCGGTTCGGACGGACGATGACGAACTCGGCGTCCACGGCCGGGGCCGCGCGCAGGATCGAGGTGATCATCGCGTTCGGCCCGTTTCCGAGCATGGTGCTACGGGTGACGAGGATTCGGGGCCGGGCGGGTGGCTCGAGCAACCATTCGGCGGTGGCGGTGCCCGGGGCCGAGTACGGGACGGGCCTTAGGGGCAGACCGGGAACGGACACGATACTGGCCGGCGCGATCGAGATCGTGGCGACGGGGTCGGTCGCCGGGTAGGCCCGCCCCATATGCCGCAACGTTCGTTCGCGGACCTCGGCGCCGTTGTCGAAGGCGATGTTGTGCAGGACCGACGGGATACCGCAGCGCGCGGCGGCCACCGCCCCCGCCGCGGCGAAGGGTTCATGGACGACGAGGTCCGGGGCGAAGGCCCGCGTGGCTTCTACCACCTGCTCGACGGCCGTCCGGTTGATTCCGGCGAAAACTCGCCCTGCTCCGTCGGCATCGGCCATGCCCCGCCCGGAGCGCAGCGCTGCGGCGGGGTGCAACAGCAAAGCGCGCACAACGATCGGCGGCATCGACATCCGCGGCCACACTTCTCGCACGGGGATGCCCGACTTTCGGGCGACCATGGCATCGCCGCCGGTGGCGATCATCACCTGGTGGCCGGAGCGGTGCAGGTATTCGGCGAGCGGCATCATCGGAAACAGGTGCCCGATCAAAGGTGTGGCCACGACAAGGATTCGCATTCGACGACCTTGGCTCACATCCCCAGCGACCGGGCGATGATCGGCCAACTCGAGACGAGTTGGTCTCGCCAGTACGCCCAACTGTGGGTGCCGGTCGGGGTGTAGTCGAAGGTCGCCGGCACCGCGATCCGGCTCAGGTCGTCCTGCAGCCGCCTGGTGCAGTAGTTGACGGCGAATTCCAGTGGTCCGCCGGCGATGACCGAATTGGTCAGGTCCGGATTCGACGGTGTCTCATGCGGTCCGGGCGCACCGCTGCCACTCGACACGTAGACCGTCTTTCCCCGCAGCGCCCCGGAATTGGCCACGACGTCGTGGGCTGGCCAGTCGGGGTCCTCGGGCGGTCCCCACATGTTGTCGGGCTCGGCCCCTTTGGAACCGACCACATAACGAAGCTCGGCCTGCCCGCCCGGGTCGCTGGTGGCGTAGCACCCGCTGAACGCGGCCACCCCGCGGTACAGATCTGCGCCGCGCTCGGCAAGCATCATCGCAGCCTGTGCACCCATCGACACCCCCATGACGGCGTTGGCCCCGTTGCCGCCGAACCGGGCGTCGAACAAGGGCGGAACCTCGCGGGTGAGCAGCGTCTCCCACTTCTGGTGGCCGAGCACCGGATCGTCGTGTTGCCAATCGGTGTAGTAGCTGCCCGGGGCGTGGACGGGCAGCACGACATTGACATCCTTGTCGGAGAAGAACGAGATCGCGCCGCCCTCGTAGGTCCAATCGTTCTGGTCGGGCAGCACGCTGTCGCCGCCCTCGAGCAGGTAGACCGTGGGGCGCGGTGAGTGCGATCCGGTGGGAAGCAGCACGTCGAGTTGCACGATCCGCCCCATCGCGGGTGAATCGACGAACACCTGCAACCATCGGTCGGTGATCGGGACGATGTGATCGATGCGGGCGGCGCCGCCGGGAGCCCGCGCGGGTTCGGC
The DNA here is from genome assembly GCF_020733635.1 of Nocardia spumae. Classification (NCBI taxonomy): domain Bacteria; kingdom Bacillati; phylum Actinomycetota; class Actinomycetes; order Mycobacteriales; family Nocardiaceae; genus Nocardia; species Nocardia spumae. The sequence goes on from NZ_JAJFZL010000001.1 coordinate 3,352,712, forward strand.
GGCGGCGGTTCCCATCCACGCCGACACCAGCACGATAATCGCCAGCACCGCGGCCACACGCGCCGAAATCATCGCGCACTCCGCCGGAGTAGACGCCACACGACCTCGCCACCGCGGCGGGCGAGTGAGCGATGGATCATCGCACACAGTTGTCTCTCACCGCCGAGAACTTTTGTCTGACTGCGATATTCACACACGGCGTCGAGCTTCACCTGCTCGTATTCGGCGGCGGGAACCGTGTACGGAATCCAATTCCACTCGTCGAGGCCGACGCCCGCGCTCTCCTGGCGGAGGTAGTCGGTCGCCGCCGGCCCGGCTGCGAGCAACGACATCGCCTCCATGCCCAGACCGCTGCGCGGACTTGCCCAGCCGGGCGCGTCGCGCCAAGGAAACGGCGCGGTGCGTGCTACCGGATGTCGCCGCCGCGAACACTCCGACAAGGCGTTGAAATCTTCGTAGAACGCGATTCTGCCCACGCCGCCGTTTCCCACCGCGCACCGCAATGCCGCGACGGCGACGGCGACGTGGTCGACGTGATTACCGACTCCGAGCGGAGCCATGACCACGACGCCGGGGTTGGCCAGAGTGTCGTGAATCGTGGCCTGGATCGAGTCCACATCACCCAACTCGCCGGCCGACCGCGGGGTCCTGAAGATCTGCGCCGGCGTACGCAACGGTGGCGGCCGGAACAGTCGTTCCCGCAAGCCGATCCGGCGCGACGATGCGCCCAATATCCGCAGCGCCTCGTCATCCTCGGTGCACCTGACCGAATAATCGGCAAAAGCCCTCTGTCGTCGGGTGGTCGCCCTCACCGCGGTATCACCCGAGTAGATGGTCTGCACGACGACCGGTACGCCCGCGGCGGTCTCGGAGCCGATGAACGCGCCGACGGCGAAGACGGCATCGTCGAGATGGGGCGACAGCACCACCACACTGGACGACCTGTCGGTCAAAGACCGGTGATCGATGACATGGGGCCGCCGCATCGGTGCTCGACGATACTTGGCAGGGAAACGCACGGCCTTTTACCCTCGATCCGGTGAGCGAGTGAATTCGAGTGGCGTGCGGTCGATCACGCGCATGTCACCGATCCGTTCACCCCAAGGTCGCGTAGCGATTGCCTGAGCCGTGCGACCCCGAAGTGCATGCGTGACTTCACCGTCCCGGGCGGGATATCGAGCTCGGTCGCAATCTCATCGGTCGACCGTCCCTCGAAATAGGCCAGAACGATCACCACGCGCTGGCGAATATCCAGCGAACCGAGGGCATCGGCGAGCACGCACGAATCGAGAACTCGTCCGAACTCGTCCGGTCCCCGCGCCCGCTCGGGCACCGTCGCGGTCGGAAGTTCACGCCGGTTCCGGGCGCTGCGGTGAGCGTCGATCGCCAGATTGCGCGCCACCGTGCACAGCCAGGCGCGAACCGAGATGCCGGATTGATCCAACACCTCGGGCCGCAGCCACGCACGAACGAACGTTTCCTGCACGATTTCTTCACGCTGGCCGTGATCACGCGTCAGAACATTCGCGTACCTGCACAGTGCCGAGCGATGCTCGAACTGCAAACGACGAAACAATTCTGCGCGGTCAGCCATAGCGATACATCCCATCGAAGGCGCGGCGCGCTCCGCACTTCGCGTACCGACGCGCACTCACACAGCCGCGACCCGACACCAACTGTAGCCCCCCCAGCTGCCAGACTTTCGCGTCCCGCGTGGATCAGGCAACAATTGGCAAATGCGCGCACGTTCATCGCACAGCTCGGTGTGGGTACCCGCCACCACTACCAGGTACTTTCCGATTGCCTGCCTGCGTTCCGCGCCACAGTCAGGTGACAGCGTGTCTACGCCCGTGGTGCGCCCTTTTCGGGCGCACCCGCACGCAGGGCGGAGCAGCGGCAGGGCAGGCCCCAGCACGCGGACCTGGTCCGCACGGTGGGCCCCGGATGAACCAGCCCCGATCCGAGGGAGGTCATGGCCGTGAATTCGTTTCTCATCCGGGTCGCCTCTCGCGGTGCGCTGACCGGTGCGTCGGAGCAGCTCCGACGCTGCGGTTGTCATCGCAGGTGCACCTGTTTCGAGAGCGCGCCGTGTGGCGGCTGTTGAGGGATCACTGCGTCACCGCGTCAATGATCATGTCGGCGTGCAGGTTCGGGTGATCAGGCTTGGGCGAGCTCGTCGCGCCAGATCGGGCTGTCGACGTACTGGTTGTCGCAGTGTTGCGAGCTCGCGCGGATCTCCTCGACGCTCGCTTCGCCGCGGTGCACCGCTCGAGCAGCCGGTAGAAGTCGAACCGGTGCAATCCCGGAGTGAAGACCACGAGCAGTTCGGCCTCGGCCTCGTCGGCGCGAACGAGGACGGGGGCGGTCTGCGCGGAAGCGGTCACCGGAACTCCGTAGGTGTCGGTGGTGTGTGGCACCCGCTGGCGCCTGCTACAGAGTCGACGGAGCAGCCCGGCCGACTGTGACATCGCGGCGAAGGCTGTTGTGACTTCGGTGCGCGGCCGGAGGTGTGGACGATGTCGACGCGTTCGGCGACCGCGCCATCCGTGGGGTCGTAGGTCCCGGCGAACGGCAGACCGCCGGCCGCGGTCGTGCGTAGCACCCGCCGCACGTGTTGCGCACGTGGCGACGGGTGCACTCGCGATGGGAACCGTCACCGGTCGCTACTTCGTCACGAGCAGTGGGTTCAACCGGCCTGGTTGTTGTAGGTGAACTCGTTGACGGCGGTCTTCTTCGTGTCGGAGATGGTCAACAGGTTCGTGACGGCGATGGCGACGGTCTTCTCGATCCCGAGATGGCGCGGCGCGGTGACCGTGATCGAATTGTCGCCGACCTTGACGTCGGTCCCGCGCGCGGACCCGAAGTAGACCACACAGGCCGAGGCGAACGCGGTGGTCGACGGGACCGCGATCGTCACCGGCGTGCCCGCCCGACCGCTGGTGGGGGACACCGACTTGATCTGGGGCACATCGATGTTCACGGTCGGCGCCCCGAGGAGACTGAGGTAGGTGTTGTTGGCGTGCTGATAGGCGAGCTGGCCCATCCAATCCTGCTCGGTCTTGCCGAGCGCGTCGGATGAGTGGACCGCGTAGTCGGTGTTCAGCGGAGGCTGTTGAGTCGGCTGCACGTACGGTGACACGCCGCTCTTGACCAGCTTCTGCGCGAGGTCCTGGATCTGGGCCTGGACGGTCTGGCCTTTCTCATCCGTGCATTCGCTCGCGTAGGGGCCGGGGTCGGGGAAGAAGGACTGGATGCTGGTCGGTCCCGGCCCCAGGTTCCACCACACGTTCGCGACCACGTCGTATTTGTTCCATGTCGCCTGGCCATTGGGGAACCGGTTGTCGAACCACGTGGCAAAGGCCTGGTTTCCGGCAGTCGGGGCGGCGAAGGTATAGGTGTCGAACGTGACGTGGGGGTTGATCTTCGCGAACTGGGACTGCAGAGACAACGCCACTGTCGTGACGAGGCAGCCGCCGAGGCTGTGGCCGGTGAGGTGAACGGTAGCCGGTTCACTCGTACCGCAGAGAGTTTGCAGCGCGGACACCAGCGTCCCGGATCCGCCCGGCAGCCCGAGAACACACCTCGCCGCCATGATGTCGTCGAAGGCGGCCGAGGCGCCCTTCGCGATCACGGGTGCCGAACCGGGAGGCGGCGTGCCGCCCCGCGGGAACGGCACCTGCGTGAAAACCTCGAAATCCTCGGCCAGATCTATGAGCGAGCTGAACACCGTCCCACGGAAGCAGACTGCCAGCTCCGAGGGGTCTTTCACGTTCTGGACCACGAACGCCATGTTCGCGCGAAAGGAACTCAGCCCCAGCCACACGACTTTCCACGAGTCGAGGCCCGGGGTCTCGGCCATCATCGATCTGATTCCGTCGAGCATTCGCTGCTGTTGCTGCGCCGACGTCTCACCGTCCGGAAGCGGAACGGCGGCGATCGGCGAAAAGGCGCACAGAGTCATCATCGAATTGACGTTCTGATTCACCGTCGCAGCACTACTCATCCGTGCCACTCTCCCTCGTCGTCCGAGGGAGCGCGTGAAGCAACTCCCCTCATGCGGGAAGCCGGCCGCCTCCGCTGTCGAGGCTACGAACGACCACCATTGCTTCGGGACCGGCCCTACTACCGGGCTGAATCGCCCGGACCAACCAGACCACTTCACGACGTCCGCAAGGAGCGCGGGACGTGTTTCAGCGTAGCGCCGTGCCGGCCGTCGCGCTGGTCGAATGTCGAGCAGAGGCCGCCCGCCGCCGGTGCCCGTGCGGAGCCGCCCCGAGAGCGGGCCCTCGGTGTGCCTCGACGTCGCTCTTGTTCGAGGTCATGGAGCACTCGACGAGTTGCCAAGCCTCGATAATCCTCTCCTGGATCGACGTCGATGGCCCGTGGCTCGGGGCTGCGATTCTCGAATTGCACTCGAAGGCAATGGATCCCGAAGTCGGCCGCGATCCGATCCGGCCTCACCCCCGGCGGCTCCGTCGTGCGAACCGATGCAGCGGTCGCGGCGTACCCTGTCGCTCTACGCAGGTCGGTCCGTCCCGGCCGCTTTCCTGCGCCGCCGTGGTTCGGCCGACCGCGGCGGCGTCCGACGCATGTGGTCTCGCGCGCGGGTGAGGATATCGGCGAGTGTCTCGATGTCGGAGCGGGACAGTGGGGCGAACAGCAGGTCGTCGATGACAGTGACGTGACCGGGGAAGACCCCCGCGAGCACGGCGCGGCCCTCGTCGGTGATGGTGACGGTGATGCTGCGCTCGTCATCGGAGGACAGCGTGCGGGTCACAAGGCCCCGCTTCTCCAGTGTTTGGGCCTGGTAGGTCAATCCGCTGCGGCTGTAGACGACGCCGTCGGCCAGATCGGTCATCCGCCGACTGCCCCCCGGGGAATCGCCGAGGCTGGCCAGGAGCTGGAACTGCACGTAGCTGAGATCCCCGGCCTCCCGCAACTGCTGCTCGACGGCGTGCTTCAGCAGGCTGCTCGCCTCGATGAGGGCGAAGTACGCGCCCAACTGGGTGGCATCCAAGGACGGCGGCGACGAGGGCATGAGCCGAGCCTATCAGTACTTCGAACTCGAAGCATTTGCTTCGAGTTCGAAGCAGTGCTAGCGTAATCGACAGTTGCTTCGAATTCGAAGTAAGCAATCGGAAGGGGAAGACCATGAAGGCAGTACGGTTCCACGAAACCGGCGGCTCGGAGGTTCTGCGCTACGAAGACGCGGACCTGCCGGTCCCCGGTGCCGGTGAGGTGCGCATCCAGGTGGCCGGGTCGGCGTTCAACCCGGCCGACGCCGGAATCCGCGGCGGCTTTCTGCCGATCCCGGTGACGTTGCCGCACGTTCCGGGCTACGACGTGTCCGGCACGATCGACGCGATCGGCCACGGGGTGGACGGCCGCACCGTGGGTGAGAACGTCGTCGGGTTCATACCCATGAATGCCGACGGCTCGGCAGCGCAATACGTCGTCGCCCCGGTGGAAGCGCTGGTGAAAGCTCCGACGAGCATCCCGCTGGCCGAGGCGGCCGGGTTGCCGTCGGTCGGGCTCACCGCGTCACAGGCACTCTTCGAGGCGGGCGAGCTCGAGGCCGGGCAACGGGTGCTGATCAACGGTGCCGGCGGCCCGGTGGGCGGGTACGCCGTGCAGCTGGCCAAGCGCGCGGGTGCGTACGTCATCGCCACGGCGAGCCCGCGCAGTGGCGAGATCGTGAAGGCGGCCGGTGCGGACGAGATCATCGACTACACGGCCACCGCCGTGCTCGACGCGGTGACCGAGCCGGTCGATGTGCTGCTCAATCTGGCCCCGATCACCCCTGAAGGATTCACCGCCCTGGTCACGCGCGTCCGTGATGGCGGCGTGGTCGTCTCCACGACACCGACCGTGACGACGCCCGGCGACGACGAGCGAAACGTGCGCTCGGCCACGATCTTCGTCCACCCCGACGCCGACGTGCTCGCGCACCTCGTCGCCCTCGTCGACCGCGGTGATCTTCACGTCGAGATCGCCCGGCGCGTGCCGCTGAGCGAGCTGCCCGCGATCCATCGGCAGGCCGACGCGGGCGAGATCCACGGCAAGGTCGTCGCTGTCCCACCCGCAGTCTGACGATCCGCCTCGACCCGCCGATATCGACCGTCACCGACGAGCCACACCGTCTCTCGATGCGTGAACAGGTCCGCGGTTCGAAGTAGCTTCGTCGGCGCGCTAGGTGCGATCGATCGGCAGCAGCAGGCCCGTCTCGGGGTCGTACCAGCGACAGGATCGCCAGGGGAGGAGGAGTGACAGCACAGTGCCGGGTTCGGCGCGGAAGGTCGGTGGCGCTTGGACTCTCACCGTCTGTCCGGCGAGGGTCGTGGTGAGCAGGGTGGCGGAGCCGAGGGGTTCGAAAACCTGGAGTTCGGCCTCTACCGCGTGGCCTCGGTGCTCGCCGTTCACGACGATGGACTCGGGGCGGATGCCGAGCCTGATCGCCTTCCCGGCAAAGGTGGACAGGGCAGCGGGTGCGGGCAGTGATCGGCCGCCCAGGTCGAGACGGGGGCCGGACTCGCCGGCCGTGATCGTGCCGGTGAGGAAGTTCATGGGCGGGCCGCCGAGGAAGGCGCCGACGAATTCCGTTGCGGGATCGTCGTATACGTCGGTGGGTGCGCCGCACTGAACCACCACGCCCGCGCGCATGACCGCCACCCGATCGCCCAGCGACAGCGCCTCCACCTGGTCGTGCGTGACGTAGATCGTGGTGGTGCCGAGCTCGGCGACCAGCTTCTTCAACTCGGCGCGAAACGACATGCGCAGCAGGGCATCCAGATTCGACAAAGGCTCGTCCATGAGCAGGACATCGGCGTCCATCACGATCGCGCGGGCCACCGCGACCCGCTGGCGCTGCCCCCCGGACAGTTTCGCCGGATAGCGATCGAGATACGGTGTGAGCTGCAGTAGTTCGGCGGCCCAAGCGACCTTGCGCCGCACCTCCTCGCCTGACACCCCGTGCATGCGCAGCCCGAAACCGATGTTGTCGGAGACCTTTTTGTTGGGGAACACCGCATAGGACTGGAACACCATCGACAGGTTGCGCCGTCGCGGTTCGAGATAGGTGACGTCCCGGCCGCCGATCACGATCTGCCCCGAGTCCGGCACCTCCAGTCCGGCGATCATCCGCAGCAATGTCGTCTTGCCGCAGCCGGAAGGCCCGAGCAGCACCACGAATTCGCCGTCGTCGACCGTGAGCGATACCTCGTCGGTGGCGCGGGCCGCGCCGCCGGGATAGGTCTTCACCAGGTCACGCAGGACCACCTCAGCCATCGCGGATCCCTGTCGTCGGAAGGTCTTTCATCGAAGCGTCGTCCCCCACATATTCACCAGATAGCGGCGCATCACCAGGATGAACAACAGCGCCGGGATGATCAGCGCGAACCCGCCCGCGAAACGGTACGGCGCCGACGCCTCCGACAGCGAGGTGAGCACCTGTGCCGGCAGCGTGCGGTGGCCCAATGTCACGATCGTCGCTCCCAGGATCTCGTTCCAGGACAGCACGAAGGTGAAGATCGACGAGGCGGCCAGCCCCGGAAGCGCCAGCGGCACCACCACTGTGCGGGCGGCCTGCCAGCGTGTGCAGCCGAAGACCTGCGCGGCTTCCTCCAGATCGGCCGGCACCGCGACGAAGATGCTCGCGGTGATGAGTACGGTGGTCGGCAGGGCCAGGGTGGTGTGTACCAGTGTCACGGCCAGCACTGTGTCGTAGACGTGGGCGTGCAGGAAGATCGTCGCCAGCGGCACCGACAGCACCACGATCGGCAACGCGCGCACCAGCAGAATGAACACCTGATAGGTGTCCTTACCGCGGAACGCGTAGCGCGCCAGCGCATATCCCGCGGGCGCGCCGATCACCAGTGACCAGAACACCGTGTAGAGCCCGACCAGCACCGAGTTACCGAAAGCGGGCGCCGTTCCCGTCGCCCGGAAGAACGACGACAGCGTTTCGACCGAAAAGTGATCGGGGATCAACGGTTTCGGAAACCTGTCCAGAGTCTCGCGCGAGGACACCGCCGAGAGCCCGATGAGCACGATCGGCAACGCCATGAACACCGTCACCGCGATGCATCCCAGCTGGACACCCACGGCCCGCCACCGCCGCCTGCGTAGCGGTGCTCGATCGACCGGCGGTAGGGCAGTTCGCGACTCGGCGGCACCGGTGCCCGGGAACACCTCGCTCATCGTGCATCCTTCGGCTGTCGCACGGTCCGCAGATACAACGCCGCGGTGCCGAGTGAAATGGCCAGCACGACAAGGGAAACGCAGCTCGCCACCGCGGGATTCTGCAGATTCGCATACCACTGGTAGGTCTCGCCGACCAGCAGCGGGAAATCGCGCCCGGTCAGGGCCTGCGCGACCGCGAAGGCCTGCAGCGCCAGGATGGTTCGCAGGATCAGCGCCGCCTGCAGGCTCGGTCCGAGCAGCGGCAGCGTGACGTGGCGCAGCCGCTGCCAGAGGCTCGCGCCGAAAACCTGTGCGGCCTCCTCGTAATCGCGCGGAATCAGCTGCACTCCCGCGACCACGATGACGAACACCAGCGACGTGGCGCGCCAGATCTCGGCGAGCACGACGGCCAACAGCATCGTGCCGGTGTGCTGGTAGCTCAGCCACTGCACCCCGTCGTGGGACACCCCGAGCCATACCAGCAGCGAATTCAGGTAACCGCGATTGCCGAAGATCGACAGCCACACCAGGCCGGCGGCCAGCTCCGAGATCGCCAAGGGCAGGCACCAGAGATAGAAGTGCCCACCCGCGAGTCCGGGCCGGGCCTGCAGCAGCAGCGCCATCCCGACGGCGAGCACCAGCTGGATCGGGACGACGATAACCAGCAGCAACAACGTATTCCGCAGCGCTTTCAGGAAGTACGGATCACCGAACAGACGATGCCAGTGGGCCAGCGTGAACCCGTGGCCGTCTTCGAAGGCGGCGAGCACTCCCTGTATCAGCGGCCAGCCGAACAGCGCCGCCATCAGCACCAGCGAGGGCAGCAGCAGCATCCACGGGGAGCGCAATCGTGCGGTCATGGTTACTCCACCCGGCACAGTTCGGCGACCGGGTCGGGGGCCCAGCACGGCACCTTCAGGTCGTCGAGGATACTTTGCAACACCCGTGCCTGCTGATCGAGCGTCGATCGAATATCGGCCCCACCCAGCACGATCGAGCGGAAACTGTCTTGGAACACCTTGTTCACCTCACCCTCGCGCCGGCCCAGGCCCACCGGTGGCAGCGAGACGATCGCGCCCGGCGCCCGCTGCTGGCGTTGCACCGCCTCGGCCTCGAGTTGGATCGCCGGGGGCAGATCTCGTGGGATCGCCGCGCTGACGGCGGGGAAGAAACCATTGGAGCGCAGCAGCGCAATCTGGTTGTCCGGCTGGGTGAATGCGGTGATCGTGCGCTGTGCCAGCTCGAAATCCGGACAGCCCTTGGGAATTGCCAGCCCGGCCAGCACGGCCATGTAGCCCAGTCCATGTGTGCCGCGGGGCGCGGGCACCATCCGCCAATTCCGGGGATCGCGTTCGGGCGCGTGCACCAAGCGCACCACGTGATCCCAGGCCATGCGCACCTCGCCGCTCTCGAGCGGCTCCTGCATGAAGTCGTAGGTGGTGCTCGCCGGCACGCAGTTGGACCACAGCTCGCGCAAGTACTCCCAGGCGGTGACGGCCTCGGCGGAACGAAACGTGGTGATCTGACCGCCGGTGAACGACGGCAGCAGATAACCCTGAGTGAACCTGTGCAGCAGCCCTTTCGGGCCCGCGGGCAGGCCCAGCATCGGGTGATTGCCATTGGCGCGGCGGGCCGCGACAGCCCAGTCGAGAAATTGGTCGTAGGTCAGCGCCGCGACATCGACGCCGGAGGGCAGATGCTCCAGCGCCTCGGCGTGTGCGGCGAGCACGTAACTCGCGGTGGCCCAGGGGATGTACCAGGTGCGGTCGGTGCCGGACTTCGCGAGCCGCAGGTAATCCGGTGACCAGCCGCGGTTTCCGAGATCGATGAGCAGGCCGGTCGAGTCCTGCAGGTATTTCGGTGCCAGTGGGGCCAGGTCGCCGTGCAGCCCGGCGAGCAGGCCGATCTTCGTCGAACCCGCCCCCACCTGGCTGCGCACCTGCGTCGAGAACGGGCCCTCCTCGACGGTCACGTAGCTGATGCCGGGCGCGGTCCGGCCCAGCAGAGACCGGAAGCGTTCGGCCTCGTCCGTGGGACGAAACTGGGTGGACAGCAGGATCATTGCGCCACCGCCGGTGGTGGCGAAGCCGGTACACGCCGCCGCGGTGAGCGCCGCCGCGCCGATACCCGCCGCGTGCAGGAGGGATCTGCGCGTCGTTCCCAATCGTGGCATCCCTTGCCCCTTGCAGCACCAACCGTGGCATACAGCCCGTTGCCAGGGTGGAACTTAAGTGGCGTCAGGGCGATTGTCAAAGGAACCGACAGGAAGGAACACGCTCGTTACATCGTGCCGATGCGTCGCACCACAACGCCCACTTCGGTGACCGATCCGCGGCGGTGTCGGGAATACGGCGGGGTGGGGATGGTGGCCGCGCACCCGAACCCGGTCCCGCCGTGTGAGCTGGAATCTGCCCGTAGACGTTGTGTGCGCCGATCGTGTTCGCGGTGGACACTGGACAGTATGCGCAGGTGTCGCGCCATGGAAGAAGCCACCGCGATCGAACCCCCGATCGCGCCGGCGTTCGGACGCCGATGACGCACTGGTTCAGCACCACCATCGTCGACACCGGACGGCTGCCGCTGTTCGCGATGATGGTCGCCTTCACGCTGGCCTTCGCGTTCATCCGGATCAGTACGCGGCTCATCCGAGCCGAAGTGAGCTGGTGGCCCGGCAATGTGACCCCAGGTGGGCTGCACATTCATCACGTTGTCTTCGGGCTGGTGATGATGCTCGCGTCCGGCCTCGGTTTCGTCGCGCTCGCGAACTATGAGACCCCCGTCGCCAACTGCATCCTCGCGGCGGTATTCGGAGTCGGTTCGGCATTGGTCCTCGACGAATTCGCGCTCATACTCCACCTGCGCGACGTGTACTGGAGCGAAGAGGGCCGCGCGAGTGTCGACGCGGTATTCGTCGCCTTCGCCATCTCCGTCCTGTTCGTGCTCGGCGTGCATCCGCTGGGACTTGCCGAGGGCGATCTCGAGCGCGACGGAGCAGCCGTCCTGGCCGCCGATATCGGGTTCCTGATCCTGCAGTACGCGCTGGCGTTCGTGACCCTCTTCAAAGGCAAGCTCTGGACCGGGCTCATCGGGCTGTTCTTTCCGCCCCTGCTGATCGTCGGCGCGATCCGGCTGGCCCGGCCGCAGTCTCCGTGGGCACGCTGGAGATATCGTGACCGGCCCGCCAAGCAGATCTCGGCACAGCGTCGTGAGACCCGCTATCGCATACCGGTGACCCACGCGAAGATCCACGTTCAGGAACTTCTGGCCGGGCGGTTCGAGCTTCAGTCCCGACAGTGAGCGAGCACAGAGAATGTCTGTCGACAGGCGTCGAGGTCACCTGGCGGTCGAGGTCGCCGGGAGCGGGTCGGTCCAGTACACCGCGTGACCCCACAGCTGCCACAGCGTCTCGACGGCGGTCTCGTCGGTGAGCTCGATGTGGGGGTCGTCGTTCTGGTACTGCCAGGTGAGGCAGAACTGTTCGATCATGGCGGTCAGTGCGGACGCGGCGATCTCGGGATGCAGGCCGGGGCAGTACCCCGCGGACTGGGCCGCGCGAATGTCGCGCGCGATGAGTTCTGTTGCGCTGCGGTGGATCTCGCGCCACCGGGCCGCGAACGCGGGGTCGATCATCGCGGCCTGGCTGATTCCGATGACCTCGGCCAGATGTTCGCGGTAGTGCAGCCAGAACAACCGGATCGCCTCCCGCAGCGCGGCGATCGGGGTGAGGCCGCTGCGGTAGGGCTCGGCGATCTTGGCCTGGAGCTTTTCGCTGAAGTCTTCGGCGAGCTCCGCCAGCAGTGCTTCCTTGCCGTCGTAGTGCTGGTAGAGCAACGCGGGCGATCGGTCCGCTTCGGCGGCGATATCGCTCAAGCGGGCGTTGAGGTAGCCGTCCCGGGTGAAGACCCGGCGGGCACCCTCCCGGAACGCTTCTCGCGTCGCGCGGCCGCGCGCTGTCCTGGCCATACACTCCCCATTCGGTCGCGGCCAGTTTTCCGCTACCGCGCCGCTGTCGCCCTGACGGAACCGCCGTTCCGTTGCTGAACGCATGAACTTTACCCTCGTTCAGGTCGCCTACCTCGTCGGTCGGCACGTCCTGCCCGCACTGTCGCCGGCGGCAAGGGTGTGGCGCGGTGGGGATCGGTCAGCGGGTTATCGGTGTCCGGCGCGCAGTTCGGCCTTGAGCACTTTGCCGGTCGCGCCCCGCGGCAGCTCGTCGGCGAATTCCACCGAACGCGGGCACTTGAAGTGCGCCAGCCGCCCACGGCACCACTGAACGAGATCCGCCTCGGTCACCGTCGTGCCGCTGTTCGGGACCACGACGGCGTGTACGCGCTGGCCCCATCTCCCGTCGGGGAGACCGATCACGGCGACCTCGGCGACGTCGGGGTGCTCGGCCAGCGCGAACTCGACCTCGGCGGGGTAGATGTTCTCGCCGCCGCTGATCACCATGTCCTTGGCGCGGTCGACGATGAACAGATACCGATCGGCGGTGAGCCGGGCGATATCGCCGGTGCGGTACCAGCCGCCGTCGGTGAAGGCCGCATCGGTCGCGTCCTGATCGCCCCAATACCCGGGGAACAGATTCTCGCTGCGGATGAGCAGTTCGCCCGGCTCGCCGGCCGCCACATCGGTGCCGTCCGGGGCTGTCACCCTGGCCTCCCAGCCGAGGGTGAGCTGGCCGGCGCTCGTCAGATACGGGCTCTCGGGGGTGTGGTCGTGTGGAAGCAGTTGGCTCACGAACGACTGGCATTCGGTGCCGCCGTAGATCTGCCGGAACCGGCAGCCGAGGGTTTCCACGGCCGCGCGCAGCAGGGCAGGGGTGATCGGTGCCGAGCCGTACTGGATTTCCACGAGCGCGGACAGGTCGGGCCGGTGGTCGCGGGAGCGGACCTCGTCGACGAGCATATCGATGAGAGTCGGTCCGGCGGTGAAGAACTCGATGCCCTCGGCTTCGATCGTGTCCACCACCGCGGCGGCGTCGAAGGTGTCGTGCACGGTCAGCGTCCCCGCGGTCAGCATGACCTGCATCGCCTGGGCGAAGCCGGCCAGGTGGAACAGCGGCATGATCTGCAGGTGCCGCGATCCGGTGACCTGGTCGCCGATATCGAGGGCGAAGCCGGACAGTGACCGGATGAGCGATCCGTGATCGAGCGGGATGAGCTTGGGCCGACCGGTGGTTCCGCTGGTGTGCATCAGCGCGAACACCGAATCGGAGGTGAGCCGCTCGACCGGGCGCGGCGGTGCGGCCGCGGTGGCCTCCGGTCGCCAGCCGTCGTCTCCCTGGCCGGCGAGTACGACCCTGGCCTCGACCCGATGGGGGAGTTCGGCGGCATCCACCGTGGAGACCAGATCCGGGCCGGCCAGTACCGCCGCCGGATCGAGCATGGCGAGCAGCGGCGTCAACTCGTGTGCGGACAGCCGCCAGTTGATCAGGGCGGGGAGCGCCCCGGCCCGCATCAGGGCCAGCGCTTGGATGAGGTAGGCCGCGCTGTTGCGTGCGATGACCGCGACCACATCACCTGAGCCGATGCCCAGCGCGGCCCAGCCACCGGCCCGCCGCTCGACTTCGGCGAGGAGTTCGCCGTAGGTGTAGGCGTTGTCGGCGTCGCGCAGCGCGGGCCGGTCGCGCCGCCCGATGGCCCGCCACTCCAGCACGTGTATCCAGCTCTGCATGAGATGTCCCTTCGGGCGACGGGCCCGCTGTCAGGCGGTCAGGGTGCGGTCGGCCCGGGTCCGCGGTGCGTGCGCCACGTCCGCCTCGGTGAAATCGCGCATCCAGCAAGCGAATTCGAGCAGAATCCCGTCCGGATCCTGGAAGTAGAACGAGCGGACGTAGACGCCGGGGTGCATGGTGGTGGCGACCTGCGTCGGGCTTTCGTCGTGATTGACGACGGGGGCGACCTTGATGCCCTTGGCCTTGAGTTCGGCGCGGTACTCGTCGAACTTGTCCGCGGGGACGTCGAAGGCGACGTGGTTGAGTGAGCCGATGGCGCTGGACCATTCGCCGAATCCGGGCACGGCGACCGGCGCGGAGATGCCGGGGACCGGTTCGGGGGCGTCGGGAAACCAGAAGAACGCCAGGGAGTTTCCGCCGCCGGCATCGAAGAAGAAATGCTGGCCCTGTCCGTCGGGGAGGTCCAGCGTCTTGATCAACGGCATCCCCAGGACTCCGGTGTAGAACTCGACCGTTCGCGCCATGTCGGAACAGACCAGCGCGACATGATTGAAGCCCCTGAGCTGAAATTCTGGATTCTCTCGCGTCATCGCCGTCCTCCTGGCTGCCGTGATTTTATGAATCTGAGGTTAACATCAGATTCATAAAACGGCCATAGGCTGCCTCCTGCCTCCTGCCTCCTGCGGCCCTGTCGCTCCGGCCGCTATCGTCGTGTCCGACGAGGTGAGGAGTCCGGATATGACCGAACGTGCGCGCCCGACGATTCGTGGCCGGGAGACCTTGGCCGCGATCGAAGCTGCGGCACGAAAGGTGATCGCCGACAAAGGCTTTCTCAAGATGACGATTCCGGACATCGCCAAGGAAGCGGGGCGTTCGCCCGCCTCGTTCTACAACTACTTCGACTCCAAGGAAGACCTGCTCGCACACTGGGCCGAGGAGTTCAAGGTCGAGGCGAGCCGTCGTGCGCGGCCCGCATACGGTCCTGGTCTGTCGCATCGGGAACGAGTCGCGCGGTCCGTGCAGGCGCATTGGGACACCTATCGGGAGCGCCTCGCCGAGATGGTCGGCGTCAGCCAGTTGGCGATGGTCAACGACGAGTTCGCCCGATACTGGCGCGAACTCTGTGACGACGCGGTGGCCGGCATCGCGGAATCCATCGTGCGTGCGCAGGACGAGGGCTACTGCCCGGACCTGGTGCCGCGGGTCACGGCCTCGGCGATCGTGTCCATGCTCAATCAGTTCTGTTACGACCACCTCGCCGGTGGTGCTCCCGACGTCGACGACGACGAGGCTGTCGCCGCGCTCACCGACATCTGGTACCGCGCCATCTACTGGAAGCCCGCCGACCGGGTCTGATCGATCGCAGATCGGGTCTTGCCAGTCGCGCAATCCTCGGACATGATTATGACATCAGATTTACATTTCGGGCGGACGGACAGCGCGGTCCCGCAGAAACACAGGAGTCCGATGAAGGTCGATGCGTCACTGGCACATATGGTGCGGCACTGGTCGCGGGTTCGCCCGCACGCGACCGCCATTACGGTGGGTGGCCGAGGGGCGCTGACCTATCGCGAACTCGACGAGCTGACTTCGCGATTCGCCAACGGGCTGCGCGGGCTCGATGTCGGGGCGGGGGACCGGATCGCCTTTCTCGGCCGCGACACCCGCACCTGGGCAACCGTGCTGGTCGGCGCCTCGAAGGTGCGGGCGGCGGGAGCGCCGCTGAACTGGCGTCTGGCACGGCCGGAGATGGCGGAGATCCTCGCCGATGCCGAACCCGCGGCCATCGTGTGCGAACCGCAGCTGCTGCCGCTGCTCGGCCTGCCCGCGGGAGAGCCCGGCGACGGCGACTGCCTGGTGGTCGACGGGGTGGCCACGCCGCTGCGGGCCTGGCTCGATGGGCAGAGCGCCGTGGATCCCGGCGGTGAGCCGGAGCCGGAGGATATCGCCTTCCTCTTCTACACCTCGGGCACCACCGGACGGCCGAAGGGCGTCCAGCTGGCCAACCGCAGCGTGAGCGCCAACCTGGCCAAAACCGCGCCGTGGTCGATCGGGCCCGACGATGTGGTGTTCGTGCCCGCCCCGACCTTCCATCTGTCCGGCAGCGGATGGCTGTTCCTGTGTCTCGCGCGCGGCGCGCACGCGCTGTATGTGAACGAGGTCGTGCCCGCCGAGGTGCTGCGGCTTTTCGAAACCCATTGCGTCACACATGCGCTCGTGGTGCCGGCGGTGCTGCAGATGCTGGCGCGCGACCCCGTGGCATCCGAGGTCGACTACTCGCACCTGAAGATGATCATCTACGGCGGCTCGCCGACCTCGACGACTGTGCTCGCGGAGGCCCGGCAGGTGTTCGGCTGCGAGCTCACCCAGTCCTACGGCATGACCGAGAGCAACGGGCCCATCACCTTCCTGTGGCCGGCCGATCACACGGCAGACGCTCCGGCGCACAGATTGACCTCCGCCGGGCGGCCCGTCGACGGCGTCGAGGTCGCCGTATTCGACCCGGTCGCGGGCGAACGGCTGTCGTCCGGGCAGGTCGGGGAGGTGTGGACTCGCAGCGATCTGCTCATGACCGGTTACCGCAACAGGCCCGCCGAGCAGGCGGCCGCCGTCACCGAGGACGGCTGGCTGCGCACCGGCGACGCCGGCTACTTCGACGACGACGGCTATCTCTACATCACCGACCGGGTCAAGGACATGATCGTGTCGGGTGCGGAGAACATCTATCCGGCCGAGGTCGAGAACACCCTCATGGAACATCCGGATGTCGCCGACGCCGCGGTCGTCGGTGTGCCGCACGAGAAGTGGGGCGAGACGGTCAAGGCGGTCGTGGTGGCGCGCCCGGGTGCGGCGCTCGAGGCCGGGCAGATCATCGATTACTGCCGGGGGCAGCTGGCCCATTACAAGTGCCCGACCACGGTCGACGTCGTGGACGACCTGCCCCGCAATCCGAGCGGCAAGATCCTCAAACGGGTGCTGCGCGACCGTTATTGGCCGAGAGACGGCCGCAGGGTCGGATAGCCCTCCGCGAGTACACCTTTCATCATCACAGCAGGAGCGACCAATGGCGATCGACAAGACATTCATCGGACTTCCCTCCCCGGCGATCGGGAGGGCGGGCGCGGGCGGGCACCCGTGCCAGGGCGTCTACCACACCCCGGCGGGTAGATCCCCCAAGGTGGCGGTGATCGCCACCCACTATCAGATCGATTTCTCCGAGCACTATCTCGCCGAATATCTCGCCGAGCGCGGATTCGGTTTCCTCGGCTGGAACACCCGCTTCCGGGGGGATGAGAACCACTTCTTGCTCGATCACGCACTGGTCGACATCGGCGTCGGTGTCCGCTGGCTGCGTGAGGTCGCCGGGGTGGAGACCGTTGTGCTGCTGGGCAATTCCGGCGGTGGGTCGCTGATGGCGGCGTATCAGTCGCAGGCGGTCGAGCCGAATGTGACGCCGCTGCCGGGTATGCGGTTGGCGGCCGGTGTCGAGGAACTGCCCGCCGGCGACGCCTACATCTCCGTCGCCGCGCACCTGGGCCGGCCCGATGTGCTGACCGCGTGGATGGACGGCGCGGTCGTCGACGAGAACGATCCGCTCAAAACCGATCCGTCCCTCGATCTTTTCGAGCCGCACAACGAACCGCCGTACAGTGCGGAATTCGTCGCCCGCTACCGGGCCGCGCAGGCCGCGCGCAACCGGCGCATCACCGCGTGGGTCAAGGCCGAGCTGGCGCGACTGACCGAGGGCGGATATCACGACCGGCCGTTCAGCGTGTTCCGCACCTGGGCCGACCCCCGCACGGTCGACCCGACGCTCGAGCCGACCCGACGCCGGCCGAACAGTTGTTACGCGGGCAAGCCGGTGCGGGCCAACCGCTCCGTCTACGGCATCGCCGCCGCGTCCACCCTGCGCACCTGGTTGAGCCTGTGGAGCCTCGACGATTCCCAGACCCGCGCGCAGCCGCATCTGGCCCGGATCGTGGTGCCGTCGCTGGTGGTCAACGCCGATGCCGACACCGGGGTCTTTCCCAGTGACGCCGCCGCCATCTTCGATGGTCTGGCCGGCACCGACAAACAGCGCCACGATGTGCACGCGGACCACTATTTCCTCGAACCGGCCGGTGCCCGTACCGAACTCGCCGATCTGATGACCGCCTGGATCGAAAAGCGGTTCGCATGAGCGAGAGCGCGAGCGACGCATCGGCGCCGGCCGATCGGCTCGATCCTGGACTGGAGCGGTTGGCCGCGGATTTCATCGCCGCGGTCGAGCGAGGTGATACCGACGAGATCGCCGAGCGCATCTATGCCCCGGACGCGATCATCTGGCACAACAGCGACGGCGTCGAGATGACCGTCGCGCAGAACCTCGCGACGCTGGCCTGGCTGTCGGCAACCCTGCGGGACATGCGCTACGAGGAGGTCGTGCGGATGCCTGCTCGCGACGGCTACGTGCAACGGCACGTCTTGCGCGGACACTGCCCCGGTGGTGAGGAAATCACCGTGCGCGCCTGCTTCTTCGTCACCGTCGCGGGCGGGCGGATCACTCGCATCGAGGAGTACCTGGACACCGCGGCCAGTGCGGACGTGCGCAGATACCGTCCCGAAAGTCTCACCGCGACGAACCCGTAAGCCGGCACCGACGCCGAAACCGCGTGCGGGCCGCGCCCGCCGCCATCCCCGAAAAGGAGCAATGCCGATGCGCATCACCGCGATCGTGGAGATCCCGGTCCGGCTGCACGGCGATGTCGCCAACGCGCTGGTGAACTTCTCCGGCCACACGATCTCGCTGGTCGCTGTGGTCTCGGACGTGATCCGTGCCGGCAAGCCGGTGGCGGGGGTGGCGTTCAACTCGATCGGCCGCTTCGCGCAGAGCGGGATACTGCGCGACCGGATGATCCCGCGTGTCCTTGCGGCACAGCCGGATTCGCTGCTCGACGAACAGAATCGGATCGATCCGGCCGAGGTACTGCGGGCCGCGATGCGAGACGAGAAGCCCGGTGGCCACGGTGACCGGGCGGCGGCGGCGAGTGCGCTGGAACTGGCCTGCTGGGATCTGAACGCCAAACTCGACGACGAACCCGCGTATGCCCGCATCGCACGGCATTTCGGGCGTGAGCCGATCACCGGCGGAGTGCCGGTATACGCCGCCGGCGGGTACTACTACCCGGACGGGGGGATCCCCCGACTGCGCGAGGAGATGAGCGGGTACCGGGATCTGGGGTACGACGCGTACAAGATGAAGATCGGCGGCGCGCCGCTGGCCGAGGACCTCGCGCGGATCGAGGCCGTCATCGATATCGCCGGCGCCGCCGATCGGGTCGCGGTCGACGCGAACGGCCGGTTCGATCTGTCCGCCGCCACCGACTGGGGCACGTCGCTGAGCCCCTACGGGCTGCGCTGGTACGAGGAGGCGGGTGATCCCCTGGACTTCGACCTGAATCGTCAGCTCACCGACGGTTACCCGGGGCCGGTCGCGACCGGAGAGAACTTGTTCTCCGTACAGGACGTGACGAATCTGGTGCGATTCGGCGGCATGCGCCGGCGCCACGACATCTTCCAGATGGATGCCGGACTCGGCTACGGACTGACCGAGTACGCCCGCATGCTCGGCGTCCTCGAAACACATGGCTTCGACCGGACATTCGCGTTCCCGCACGGCGGGCATCTGCTCAACCTGCACATCGTGGTCGGCTTGGGACTCGGCGGCTGCGAGTCCTATCCGGGCGTCTTCCAACCCTTCGGCGGCTACAGCGAGCAATGTGTCCTCGCCGACGGGCGGATCGCGCCGTCGGACGCTCCGGGTTTCGGTCTCGAACAGAAGTCCGGCCTGGCCGATCTCATCACCGAACTGCTGGCGTGAGGAACGACCCATGAAGATCGCGATAGTCGGTTGTGGCGCAATGGGCTCGATCTACGCCGGTAAGCTCGCCGCCGCCGGCAACGATGTCCTGGCCGTCGTCCGCGGGCAGGAGACCGCCGAGCAAATCTCCCTGCACGGCATGCGGATCACCGGGCCCGAATCCGATGTGGTGGTCGCCCTGCGCGCCGCTGTGGCTCCCGTAGAGGAGATGGATCTCGTCGTGCTCGCCGTGAAGGCCGCCGACGTGGCTGTCGCCGCGCGAGCCGCGCTGCCGCTGCTCGGCGAGGCGACCCCCGTCCTGACCATCCAGAACGGCCTCGGATCGGCGGATACGGTGGCCGGGATCGTCGGGGCGCATCGCGTCGCGGTGGGCATCGCGAGCGGTTTCGGCGCCTCACGCCGCGGGCCCGCCCACGTACACCACAACGCCATGAGCGCGATGCGGTTCGGCGCTTACTCCACCCTCGATCACGCGATCGCGGAGAACATCTCCGCCGTCTGGCGGGACGCGGGTTTCGATGCCGCCGCGGCGGCCGATATCGCCGCGATGCAGTGGGAAAAACTGATCTGCAACGTCGCCTACAGCGCGCCGTGCGCATTGACCGGCATGACCGTCGGCGAGGTCATGGACGACGCGCGGATGGGACCCGTCAGCCGCGCGGCCGCCACCGAGGCGTGGACCATCGCCCGCGCATCCGGCATCGCGATAACAGTGACGGACCCGATCGAACACGTGCGAGCGTTCGGCGCCCGGATGCCGGCCGCCAAACCGTCGGCACTACTCGATCACGAGGCGCGGCGGGTCAGCGAAATCGACGTGATCAACGGCGCGGTGCCCAGCCAGGCGAGACGGATCGACCTCGAGGCGCCGGTGAACTCGACGTTGACCGCCCTGGTGAAGTCCATCGAAAGTCGGTGGGAACACGGCCCGACGGCCGTACGCGGCGGCGTGGGCAGGGGTGATTCCGGGATGCACAGCGGTGCTCAGGAGCAGGCCGCCGGGGCGTAGCGAGGTCGGCGAACGAGGCCCGTATTGTCCGCCGACCAGTCCCGCGCCCGGTGGCGATATCCACGGACACGCTGAGGAACCGGGCCCCTGTCGCACTGAATTCCCATGGCTCGAAGGGGACGAATCGCGCGCTCTCGCGGTCATAATCGACTCTATGCGTCGCACCGATCCGACCAGCACCAACAATGCTCGCCCGGTTGTTTCGCTCGCTGCCGAAGTGCCGCGGGTGGGGTCGTTCAGGTTCTGGTTCGCGACGCGGCGCTGGGAGTGGGCGGAGGAGGTCTACCGGATGCACGGCTACGCCCCGGGCGAGGTCGTGCCGACCACCGAACTGCTGCTGGCGCACAAGCATCCCGACGACCGCGACGAGGTCGCCAAGACCATCGCACGGGCGATCGAGCTGGGGGAATCCTTTTCCAGCCGGCACCGCTTCGTCGACACTGGCGGTGGGGTCCATCAGGTGCTGGTGGTCGCCGACCGCATCTACGACGACAGCGGCACGGTCACCGGCACGACCGGCTTCTATATCGATCTGACCGACACCCTCGCCGAGACCGAACGCGTGACCCTGTCCGCGATGCTTCCCGATGTCATCGAACACCGGGCGGTGATCGAGCAGGCCAAGGGGGTGTTGATGTACATCTACCGAATCAGTTCCACGCAGGCGTTCAAGGTGCTGGCTTGGCGTTCACAGGAAACCAACACCAAACTCCGCGACCTGGCGGCCCAGCTCGTCGACGACCTCGCGGAGGCGCCGGCACTGCAACCGGATGCTGTCACCGCCTTCGATCATTTGCTGCTCACCGCCCACACCCGCATACCCGGCACCGGGTGGCGCTGATCGGGCCGTGGGCATCGCTCGATCAGCGGGCGGTGTCGTTCGCCTTCGAGGGGGTAGTCGACCACGTGCAGGCGATGCCCGAAACAACACGGTTATCCCGACAGGAGGTATGTGATGCCGAAGGAATGGACCGCGAAACAGGAACGCGAATACGAGCACATCCGCGAATCGGAGAAGTCTCGCGGTGCGAGCGACAAGCGGGCCAAGGAGATCGGCGCGCGGACTGTGAACAAGAACCGTGCCCGGTCCGGCCAGTCACGCAGCGCCAGCCGATCCTCGGTCCAGGACCTCTCACCGCAGCGCCGGGGCGGGAAACGCTCGCATTCCGGTGCGCAGGGTCCCACCTACGACCAGCTGTACAACGAGGCTCGCCAGCGCAATATCGATGGCCGTTCCAAGATGAACAAGTCTCAGCTCGCCCACGCTCTCGGTCGCGACTGACTCGGCGTTCGTCCGGGTCGGTGAATTCGCCGCCGCCGACACCGCCGGCGCAGCGTGCGCGCTGACGCCGGCGGGCGGACGGTCACTGCGGCGGGTGTGCGCAGCAGTCGTGCGGTGTTTGCCGCTGTCCGCGGCCGGCGACACCGCCGTCGATGGCGGTGGCGACGCGATCCAGCCAGTCCGTTCCGGTCTCGTCGACTGCGGCGGCGTATCCGTCGTTCCAGTTCCACCACTCGTAAGGCGGTGTCCGAGGGTAGCCCTCGGGCGAATCCTCCCAGTTCTCCTGTCGTCCGAGGGCCGTCATGTCCAGGTAGCTCCAGGTGTTTCCGAAGGACTCGTCGCCACGCCGGTTGATGAAATACGTGCGATAGACCCGGTCGCCCTCGCGGATGAAGGCGTTGGTGCCGTGCCATTCGTCGACGCCGAAGTCCACGTCGAACTGGTCGGTGATGGTGTACCAGGGGATCGGTGACCAGCCCATCCGGGCCTTCACCTTCTCGATCTCGGGTTGCGGTGCGCGCGAGGCGAATGCGAGCGTGGTGTCGCGGGCGTTGAGGTGCGCGAGATTGCCGACGTGGTCGGCGATCATCGAGCAGCCGCGGCAGGCGTGATCGGGCCAGCCGACCACGCCGGGCTCGAAGAATGCGCGATAGACGATCAGCTGGCGGCGGCCCTGGAACAGGTCGAGCAGACTCGCCGCGCCGTCGGGTCCGTCGAACGTGTACTGCTTGTCGACGGCCAGCCACGGCATGCGGCGGCGTTGGGCCGCCAGGGCGTCGTGGGCGCGCATCACCTCCTTCTCTTGCGCCAGTAGCTCCAAACGCGCTGTCTCCCACTCGTTCACGGAAACGATCGGCGGTGTCTTCATCGCGGTGTCCTGTTCGGTGTCGGATCGATCAGTCTCGATCGAGGATGTTCTTCAACGCGTCGAGCGGGCCGTCCCAGTCCCGCGCCAGCGCGGCGAGGAATTGTTGCGCCACCTGCATCGGCGCGGAACGCAATCGGTAACGCACCCGGCGGCGCTCTCCCGGCTCCGCGGTGACCAGCCCGGCGTCGGACAGCAACGTCAGATGTTTGGCGATCGCCTGGCGGGTGATCGGCAGCCGAGCCGCCAGGTCGGTCGCCGTGGCGGGCCCGGCGGAGGCCAGCGCCGCGAGTATCGCGCGCCGGCTGGGGTCCGCCAGGGCTACGAAGACCTGCTCGGCAACCGCCTCCTGGTCAGGCCGCATCGAGGTAGTCGGCCAGCTCACCGAGCTCGTTCTGCCACCCGCGGGTGTTGCCCTCGAACGCCGCCTTGTAGGCGTCCTCCGCGAGCTGGGCGAAACCGGTCTCGACCACGGTCAGCCGGGTGCCCGCCGCTACCGGCTCCAGCGTGAACTCCACATAGGTGCGGCGCGGATCTTCCTCGGGAAGCCCGAAAATGTGCCAGGTGAACCCGAATACGTGCGGTTCCTCGACCCGTTCCACCCGCATGTCCGCGGTGTGGCCTCCTTCGTTCCAGCGCATCCATGCCTTACCACCCGGGCGCAGCTCGATGCCGGCCTCGTTGCCGAACCACGTGCCCAACCCCTCGGCCGTGGTCAGCGCCGCCCATACCTTCGCCGGCGGGTGCGCCAGCTCGATCGTCCGTTCGATGCGATCGGGAAACCCCATAACCACCTC
This sequence comes from Nocardia spumae, assembly GCF_020733635.1. Classification (NCBI taxonomy): domain Bacteria; kingdom Bacillati; phylum Actinomycetota; class Actinomycetes; order Mycobacteriales; family Nocardiaceae; genus Nocardia; species Nocardia spumae. The sequence goes on from NZ_JAJFZL010000001.1 coordinate 3,376,377, forward strand.
CATAGATAGCAACTCACTGGTTGCGATACTATTGCAACCAGTGAGTTGCGTCAACCGGCCTGTGGCTCGGCGGTCGACATCGGGGAGTGGTCGAACACAACGGAACCCGCGACATCACCTATCGCGACCTGATAGCCGAAGTCGACCGGGAGGCAAACGCTTTCACCGTTCGCGGTCGCGCTGCGAGCGCGGGTCGACGATTCAGCTGAGATGCAGCGCCGGTCCGGTCGACATGAGACCGACGTTACCGACACGGGAAAAGAATCCGAACAGCATCAGTGATGCCCCGGCGAGCGCAACGGCCGAGGTGAAACCGGTCAGTTGGGCTTGTCTCGAAGGGCGATCACGCGACTTTCCCGGCTACTACCCGTGGCTGCCATTCGAGGAAACGCTGCAACGCTGCCACGACGCCGGAGTGCTGCGTCTGGGCGTGCGTCACACCTTCTCCCTGATCGTGTCACACCTGGTTCACCGGCAGCGGCGAGCGCGAGTTGCCTCCGTCTGTGGGGTGTGGGGCACGGGAATTGTTCAACCTCCAGGCTTCGGGTAGTCGCCGCTTGTGGGCGGGTCGGCGTAGGCAATTCGGCCCGCAGACGATGTCCTCGAGGCACGGAAGGCCCGACATGAGCAAGTTATTGACCATCTACCTGTCCGACCACTACACCGGTGCGGTGGGGGGCGCGGAGTTGGCCCGCCGCCTGGCCAGTTCGCATCGCGGTAGTCCCGAAGGTGAGCAACTGCGCGAGATCGCGGACGAGGTGGCGTCCGATCGGGACGCGCTGCGGCAAATCATGGCCGGGCTGGGCATCCGGCCCGCGCTGTATCGCCGCCTGGCGGCATGGCTCGGGGAGAAGGTCGCGCGGCTCAAACTCAACGGCCGCCTGCTCCGTCGGTCGCCGCTGAGTTCGCTCATCGAACTCGAGGCGATGCTCGTCGCCGTCGAGGGCAAGGCCGCCGGATGGCGGCTGTTGCGCGCACTGGCCGAGCACGACGACAGATTCGCCCGCGACCGGCTCGACCAGCTCGAGCAACGCGCACGCCAGCAGGCCGATATCCTCGAGGAGTTACGACGGACCGTGGGCATCGACGTTCTCACCTCCTCGCCGGATCGAACGAAACATCTTGTCGCACACGGTAATCAGTGAGCATGAGCCGTCCGGGTGCCGTGCCTCGCGGCTGAACCCGCCGAGATGGCGCCCTCGCTCCGCACTCTTTCCGCCGGTCGGGTGTTCGATGGCATCGACATGGCAGGTGGAGGACATGGAGGGGATCAAGCGCCGCGGGGCGAGGCAGTGCGCTCGTTGTCGGACCGACGGACCGGACGCGGTCCGGAAGGTGAACAGGCGGCGAAGTGATCCCGAGATCTCGGTCGCCGATCAGCCGCGGCGCGGACGGTGGCCGGTTCGTCGAGGGCCTGCTCCCGCAGCGTGGTCAGGATGCGGGTGAGTATGCGAGAGACCTGCATCTGGGAGCAGCCGATCGTCGTGGCGATCTCCTGCTGGGTTCTGTTGTCGTAGTACCGCAGGGTCAGTACTCGCCGGTCGCTGCGGGGGAGTCGGGCGAGTAGTGGCCGCACCGCCGCGGCGTCCTCGAGCAGGCCGTAGCAAGGGTCGATGGCGCCGAGCCGGTCGGCATGCGACAGCGGAAGGTCGCCGCTGTCGTTGTCGGTGCCGGGGGTGGTGTCGAGGGAGTCGGCGGTGTAGCCGTTGGACGCGATCAGTGCCTGGGTGATCTCCTCGGCCTCGGCGTCGAGTGCGGTGGCGATGTCGCGAGCGGTGGGGATGTGGCCCAGTTCCTGCATGAGGAGCGGGGTGACGGAGGTGATCCTGGCGCGGAGTTCCTTCAGCCGGCGTGGGACGCGGACGGCCCAGCTCTGGTCGCGGAAGTAGCGGCGTACCTCTCCCATGATGGTCGGTACGGCGAAGGAGACGAATGGGGCGCCCGCCGCGGGATCGAACCGGTCGACGGCGTGCACCACGCCCATGCGCGCGGTTTGTTGCAGGTCGTCGAATTCGATGCCGCGGCCGGCGTACCGGCGAGCGATATGGTCGGCCAGCGGCAGGCAACGCCCGATGATCTCGTCGCGCAGCGTCGGGCGGTGGGGGTCGGTCGGGTCGAGGGCCGCGAGTTCGACGAGCCGGGGCTCGATTCCGTCGTAGGGGTCGTGGCCGCGGTTGGCGCGGCGGGCGGACGGTGACGGGGCCGGTCGGATACTGCTGGTGTGTGCGGTCACGGGGGACTCCTCAGGTGCAGGTGATCGAATCCAGGCGCATCTGTGCGCGCTTTGTCGACATGAGTGCGATGTGCCCGCCCTCGGGTGGGCAAGCGAGAAGGAACCGGGGCGAGGGCAACGGCGAATTCCATTGCGGGTGGGGATGTGTCATCCCGTTCGGAACGAGTGGGCCGGCGAATAGGGCGCTATCGCGCGCGGCGATTCCGTGCCGGAGCCGGGCTTGGCGGTCGTGCGGCTTCGGTCGGATGATGGCGCATGACCTCGATCCACCAGTCGGCCAGCGGGCTGGGGTCGGGCCAGCGCACGGCGGGGGGATCCGCGCTTGTCGCGGCGGCGGCAACTTCGCCATGAACGGTATCGGGTGTGTTGTCCATCGGATCGTTCTCCTGAACTACCCGCCGGACGCTGGACTCGCGGTGGCGCCTTCCCGGTGATTTCGACAAGGACCTGTCCGCAGCGACCCGGCGCGTGCGAGGCGGGAGTGCCGGCCGGAGGGGATTGTCGACATGGCCGGCCGGGCCGCGGAGTATCGGTGAGCCGAATTCTCGGCTGATAGCACCGCCCGATGGGCGGGACGACAATCCCGGCTGTGGCGATCGTCGAGGCAGTCTGGGCCTGCTATCGCTCCAGTACACCCTGCCCGGAGCGCGAAGTCAACACTGTAGGTCTACAACCGCGCGCCCTGCGAAACCCCGCGTGGCGATGAGATCCGTTCGCTTGCCACGGCGCGCGGGGCCGACCGTGGCCCGCTGTGCTGCCGGTTGACCTCGGTCGCGGTGCGGCGGGATTCGTCGCTGGTGGCCGGCGGGCTATCGCAAACTGGACGTGACGGTCCGGATCTGTCAACGTTGTAGATCTACGTACGGAATCCGCCCTGAGAACGGAGCGCCTTCGTGATGGCTGAACCCTCGAGTAGTCGCAGGAAAACCGGGGCCGGTCGCCGGGACAGTCCGGTGACCCGGGCGGTTGTGCTGAGGGCGGCGCTCGCGATCGTCGACCGCGATGGGGTCGACGGGTTGTCGATGCGTCGCCTGGCCGAGGCGGTCGGTCGTGATCCGATGGTGATCTACCGACACGTGTCCAACAAGGCGGCGGTGCTCGATGGTGTCGCGGAGGTGGTGTTCGCCGAATTGTCGGTCGATGCCACGGCCGCCGACTGGGTTGCCGAAGTGCGGCGCGTGGCCCGGGAGTTCCGGCGCGTGGCGTTGGCGCATCCGCGAGTGGTGCCGCTGCTGGTGACCCGGCCGCTGGCGACGCCGCTGGGACAGCGGCCGCGCGCGGTCGTGCGGCCGCTGGAGGACATGCTCGCGCTGCTCACGCATGTCGGGTACTCGGTGGTCGACGCGTTGCACATCTATCGAGCGCTGTTCGGGTTCCTGTACGGGCATGTGCTCAACGAGTTGCAGGAGATCGTGGAACGTCCCGAGGAAACCGATGATCTGCTGCGGCTGGGGTTGTATCGGCTGCCGATCGGTGAGTTTCCGCTCGTCCGGGGCCTGGCGCCGGTGCTGGCGGACTACGACGGCGCCGTGGAGCTGGAACGCGGGCTCGACATCCTGCTGGCCGGCCTCGCGGCGACGTTGCCTGGACCGCATCCCGCTACCTCCCGGTCGGGTGAGGCCGTATTACCCGGTCCAGGCGATGCGCCCGCCGCCGGGTGATGGTTCAGTCCGGATTCGACGAGCGTGGTGCAGCCTGGGTGATGGTGGCGGTGAGGCCGGAGAGCAGCGTGTCGAGGCCGCGTTCCAGTTCGGCCACACCGTCGTAGGCCGCCAGCTGTGAGGCGAGGCCGCGTAGCAGCGGGAATTCGGCTATCGGTAGATGGTGCAGGCCCAGGCGTAGCAGGTCGGTGGTTTCCTCCGGCCGGTCGACGATTTCCTGCAACTCGTTGAGGATGTGCCCGTAGAGGAATCCGAACAGCGCTCGATAGATGTGCAGGGCGTCGCTGCCGCTGAAGTCGGCCTGGGTGAGCAGGTCGAGAATATGTTCCAGCGGACGCAGGGTGCCCAGGGGGCGCAGTCCCAGCGGCGTCGCCAGCGGGTGGGTGACCAGCAGCGGCACCGCGTGCGGGTGCGCCACGGCGAGTCGGCGGAAATCGCGGGCGACGAGGCGTAGTTGGTGGCGCCAGTCGGGATCGGTGGTGTCGACGGTCAGTTGGTCGAGCACGTACTCGGTGACGCCGTCGAGCAGCGCGGCCTTGTTCGCGGCGTGCCGGTAGAGCGCTGTCGGATCGTGGCCGAGCCGGTTGCCGAGGCGTCGCATGGATAGCCGGTCGATGCTGTCGCGGTCGATGATCTCGAGCGCGGCAGCCAGGATGACCGGACGGGTCAGTGGATGGGCACCGTGGTCCGCGGTGACGTCGTTGCGTCGATCCTGTCCGTCGGACGGACCGGCCCTGGTCTCGTTCATCACCCGTACCACCTGTCCGATCGCTGTATGCTTACAGTGTAATTCTACATTGTAGACAGACGGTGTTATAGGGTCTAGGCTGGCGGTTGCGAACCGGGTCGTGCGTCGGCCGATCGGACAATCCGGACGACCGGGGTCCGATGCGCATACCGGATACGGGACCATTCCGATGGCCATGAAATACAAGATCAATCACCGAGTTCGGGCAGCGAAGGCGTAGATGGCCGAGCCGGGAACGCCAGAGGAAGCGCGTTCGCACGCCGAGTCGCTCCTCGAGCGGGCAATCGGCGCGAGCGTCCGGCATCGGTTCGGGCGCACCGCGAGACCCGGCAATTCGAGGGTATGGACAATGGCAATAACCGAAATCGGTGTCTACGCGCACCTCCGTCCCGTCGATATCGAAGCGCTCGGCGATGAACTCGACGCGATCCGGCGTGACATCGTCGCACAGCGGGGCGCACGGGACGCGGCGTACATTCGCCGCACAATCACTTGTCAGCGGGGCCTGGACGTCACCTCTCGATTGGTCATCGCCCTGAGCCGGGGCACAGTGGGCTGGGCGCTGGGGACGGCCGGACTGGCGGTGGCCAAGAGTATCGAGAACATGGAGCTCGGCCACAATGTCGGTCACGGTCAATGGGATTGGATGAACGATCCCGAAATTCATTCCGGCACTTGGGAATGGGATATGGCGGGGTTGTCGTCGCAATGGCGTTATGCCCACAATTTCCGCCACCACGTGTACACCAACGTCCTCGGTATGGACGACGATATCGGCTTCGGCGTGATGCGCGTGACCCGAGACCAGCCCTGGCGGCCTCGGCTACTGTTGCAGCCGCTCCAGAACTTCGTGCTGGCGGCCCTGTTCGAATGGGGGATCGCCCTGCACGACCTGTACTCCGAACGCGATCGTGCCGCCACCCCCGCGGGAAAGGCCGCGGAGACCAAGGCGTTCGTGCGAAAGATCGGCAGACAGCTCGGCAAGGACTATCTGCTGTTCCCGGCGCTGAGCGGGCGGCGGTGGCGCCGGACGCTGGCGGCGAACGCGGCGGCGAACGTGGCCCGCAACCTCTGGGCGTACGTGGTCATCTTCTGTGGCCACTTTCCCGACGGCGCGGAGAAATTCGAACCCGCCGTGGTCGAGGAGGAATCGAAGCCGGAGTGGTATTTGCGGCAGATGCTTGGCACCGCCAACTTCGACGCCGGGCCGTTGCTGGCGTTCCTGAGCGGAAATCTGTGCTACCAGATCGAACACCATCTCTTCCCGGACCTGCCCAGCAACCGCTACGCCGAAATGAGTCACCGGGTGCGAGCGCTGTGCGCTGAATACGACCTCCCGTACACGACCGGCCCGCTGCTGCGCCAATATCTGCTCACTCTGCGCACCATCACGAAACTGGCCCTACCGGACCGCTTCCTCATCGCGACCAGTGACGATGCGCCCGAGACGGCCTCGGAGAAGAAATTCCGAGACCGCAACGAATGCGGTGACGGCCGCCCCGGAACCGCCCCCGGCTCGACGGGCCGCAGTGGCCTGCGCTCGGCGCTGCGCGCATTGGCGAGGCAATCGGGGCCGCTCGGACGGAGAAGATCGCAGGTGCGCAGAGTCGAACCAGCGGATCTCCCCGTGCCGAGTCGAGCCCTCGAGGTGGCCGGTTGCGTATGACGCACGCCGATCCGAGGCCGTACGCGGGGGCCATGACAGGAGTACCGACCATGACATCACAATCGAACGCGTTCGAGGTTTGCCGACGGGAGTGGGCGACCCGCCGGGTGCGGCTGGAGTTCGATGTCGCGGACACAATGGCCGACGGTGTGTGGTGGCCGTACAGCCGCGACCTCGCCGCGGAACTCGCGGGTCTGTTCGCGGCGCTGCGGCCGGGCTTCGGGCCGATCCGGCGCGTGATCTACCACCTCGACGAATGGTCCACCGCCCCAGGCGAACTGGTATGCCGCGGACGGCGTGTCCGGCTCGACGGTTACCGGCTCCGGCAAACGCGCACCCTCGTCATCGTCGGGATCGACGCGACACTGACCCTTCGGCTCCTCGCTCCGGCCGCGGCCACGACGGGCGCGGGCAGGCGCCAGGATTCCGAAGACCGCGCGGCGCCCGATATCGAGGCATGGCTCGGAGCCCGGCGGCGGATTACGCCACGGCGCCGCCGATGAGGTCGGCGGGGGCCGAGTCCACTGGAAGTACCCAACAGATCCGAGGGATCGCCATGATTGTCATCATCGGACTCGTCATCCTTGTCGCCGCTGTACTCGTCGGTGTCGCGGGAGTGTTCGCCAACAGCGGCTCCGCGCACACACTGACCGACGACTTCGCGGTGTTCGGCTAACACGTCACCGGTTCGACCGGGGTGCTGTTCCTCTACGGCATAGTGGTCGGCGGCATCGGAGTCGCCGGCCTGGCACGTCTGCTCGGCACCACCGATGTCACCGGTGCCGCGCCCGCACCGTACCCCGGTGATCAGCCGGCGCCCCATCGCCGCGGTCTGAGTCAGATGTTCGGTCGCTCCGGCGCTCGATAGAAACTCCCCTCGTGACCGTCCTCGAACCCTGACCATCGCATCGCGATAACGCCGCACAGCGTGGCTATCGCGTGGTCAGGGTCGACTATCGAGGTAGAGATGGTGGCCGGTGGCGATCTGCTGAACGACCAGCGGCAGGAGAGTGTGCTCCGCGGTGAGCACACGCGCGGCGAGTGTGTCGACGGTGTCGGCGGCGAGCACCGGAACCTCGAGCTGGGCGATCACCGCGCCGGTGTCGTATTCGTCGTCGACGATGTGGACCGACGGGCCGCTGACGGTGTCGCCGGAGTCCAGAACTGCTTGGTGAACGTGGTTTGCATACATCCCGGGCCCGCCGAAGCGCGGCAAGAGCGCGGGGTGGATGTTGAGAATGTTGGGCGCGAACTGCTTTCGAGTTCGCGGGCCGAGCTTCTTCATATAGCCGGCCGTGACGACCAACTCGACCGAATGCTCGACGAACATCGCACGAATTGCTTCGTCGAGTTGATCGGGACCGGGGTGGGTCTTGCCGGAGAGATGCCGGGTCGCGATCCGGTGCTCCCGCGCATACGCCAATCCAGGCGAGCCACTGTTGTTGCTGATCACGGCCACTACCTCGAACCGCGCCGCGGGTTCGGCCGCGGCACGGTGCAGAGCTCGAAGGTTGGAGCCGTTGTGCGAGACGAGGACACCGACGCGGAGCTTGGGCATGAACAGCAAGCTTTCCAGCTCCGGTGACCGGACGCATTCTCCGCTCAGCGCGACCCTGCGGGGGCTGTCGATCTCGCGGGCCTGTTGTCTGCGCGGTGAATTGATGACTCCTCGAGCCCGCGATCGATGCTTCGATACCGGCCGGAGTTCACACGGTGTCGGCGCTGGTGTCGACCCGGGGTTCGGTATGCAGCAGTCCAGGTGATGTCGCGAAGCCGTGGCGGGTGTAGGCGTTGACGGCGTTCTTGGTGGACTGGACGGTCACGCGTTCGAGTCCGAGTCGACCGGCGAGGTCGACAACGGCATCGATGAGCCGGCCGCCGAGTCCATCGTTTCGGCGTTCCGGGATCACGTACATGCTCTGCAGATCGCCCATGGCTCGATCTCGCGAGAGCACGCCTGGAACTCGCGGGGTGATCGCCAGCCATGCCATCCCGATGAATGCCTCGTCTTCGATCAAGACCAGGCAGTGGTGGGAGGCTCGGTGATCTCGTGCCCAGGAGGCGAAGCTTTCGATGAACTCCTCCTGTGGCCCGGGAGGCGTGCCCTGGTTTTCCAGGAACCACCGCCAGCGCAGTTGGGCCACGGCGGCCAGTTCGTCGTCTTCGGCGGGGCGAATCGTGGTCGTACTCATGCGGGCATCGTGGCACGGTGCCGCAGTCGATTTCGCGTCAGCTCGCCAGTCCGTAGGACGCCAGAATGCGCTCGCGCTTGTGCGGTGCGATATTGGCGCGGGTCACGTCTCCGTCGTAGTGCGCGCGCACTCGCGGGTCCATCACTCGCCGCCACAACGGCGGCACCGCGGCCAGCAAGATCATGGTGGCGTACCCCGCTGGTAGTTGCGGAGCCTCCTGAGTGCTGCGCAGGGTTTGGTAGCGCCGGCCCGGATTCGCGTGGTGGTCGCTGTGGCGCTGCAGGTGGAACAGGAAGATGTTGGTGACCAGGCGATCGGAGTTCCAGCTGTCGGCCGGTGAGCAGCGGGCCCAACGGCCACTGGGGAGCCGGCTCCGCAACAGTCCGTAGTGCTCGACGTAGTTGACCGTTTCCAGCAGGCAGAATCCGATCACGGCCTGCAGCAGCAGGTACGGCAGGATGCCGAGACCGAAAACCAGCATCAGCGCACCGAACAGGACCACTGTCATCGACCAGGCCTGCAGGATGTTGTTGTGCACCGACCACCAGCGTAAGCCTCTGCGCTGCAGCCGATCACGTTCGATGTGGATGGCGGAGCGGAAGCCGCCGCCGATACTGCGGGGCAGAAACATCCACAACGACTCACCCAATCGGGCGCTGGCCGGATCCTGCGGAGTCGCGACTCGGGCATGGTGTCCCTTGTTGTGCTCGACGAAGAAATGGCCGTACCCGGATTGAGCCAGCGCGATCTTGGCGAGCCAGCGTTCGGATCGCTCGACGCGATGCCCCAGTTCGTGGGCGGCGTTGATTCCGATGCCGCTGACGAGGCCGAGCGTCGCGGCCAGGCCGAGTTTGTCGATCAGGTCGAGTTCCGGACCGGCCCACAGGTAGGCCGCGATCGCGAGCCCCGCCAGTTGGATCGGCAGGAACAGGTAGGTGCACCAGCGGTAGTACCGGTCGCGGGACAGGCGCTCGTAGTCCTCGTCGCGCGGGTTGGAGTCGTCGTCGCCGACCATGATGTCCAGCAGCGGAATCATGATCAGCACGATGATGGGCCCGATCCACCAGAAGGCTTCGATTCCGGTGTGGGCGACCAGCTGGGACGGGAGTAAGGCACATCCCGGCGCGATCAAGCCCAGCATCCACAGGTATCTCTTGGAATCCAGTGACCTCGCACGCGAACCAAGAGAAGACAATGATCCATCCTCCACCCGACGGACCCGACCTGCGGCCAGATCGGGATTATGACAGATAATAGGAGATGATCTTGAAATCGTTACGCGACGAGGAGATTTCAGGGACGTTTGCCAACCCGTTTGTGTCCGGCCACTGGCTGGAATGCGGCCGTGAGCGGCCGAGAACTCCGGTTCGATTCCTCCGCGAGCGAACTCGGCCGGGTCCCGTTTTGTACGGCAGGCGGTCAGCGGGGACGGATCGTCGACTCCGACGGACAGTGGGCTCACTGCGGTGGTCCACCTCGTTCGCATCCACCAGCGTGCAGGGGTATCGCCCAGTAGAGCCGCCCCGAACCAGCTGATGCGCAGCTACGCCACCCGTTGCGCACAGCTGCGTCCCGCGTTCCGGCTACCGCGGCGGGGCTGCCCGCTCAGCGCACGCAGCGCCCATCAACCGTGTTGTCTCCCCGGGGCTTTCGCTCGCGTTGTCAGGCGTCGGCGGCCGCGGGCGACAGGCCCAGCTGGGTCAGGAAGGCGGCGTTGTCCCAGAGTTGGGTGTCACGCTCGGGCGAGGTGGTCGGTCGTCATCGGGGCCCCTGCTCGCGAGTTCGGTTGGGCGCAGCGGTGGATGCCGCGGTGTGGTCGGCCGCGTGGCGTTCGATGCGGTCGAGGTAGGCGCGGCGGACGGCGGCGTCGATCCCGGTCAGAGCGCGCCGATCGTCGACGAGGCGCCGGACGGCGTTTTCGATGAATCGGGGAACGAGCGTCTGCACCGCGGTCCACCCCGGTGCGAGCCAGCCGGGCACCGAGACCCGCTCGCGGCGGTGACGCACACTGTCCACCACCGCCGCGGCGACGTCTTCGGGATCGACGGTGGGCATACCTTTGCCCAGGGGTGCCCCCGAGGCCAGTTCGGTGCGAACCGCTGAGGGCAGGACCGCGGTGACGGTGACGCCGGTGCCGCTGTATTCGCGGCGTGCGGCCAGCGACAACCCGAGGGCGGCGAACTTGGATCCGTTGTAGGTGACCATGCCCGCGAGCGGGATCATGCCGGCCATCGAGGCCACGTTGACGATGTGGCCACGTCCTGCTTCGACCATGCCGGGCAGTACCGCGCGCATGCCGTTGACGACCCCGCGCACGTTGACGTCGAGGATCAGGTCGGTGGTCGCCTCGGATTCGTCGACGAAGCTGCCCAACGGCATCACCCCCGCGTTGTTGACCAGGATGTCGATCCGGCCCTCGGCCTCGATGACCCGGGTGAGGAATTCGCGCCAGGAATCGACGCTCGTCACGTCGAGGGTTCCGCTCGAGCAGTGCGGCAGTCGCGCGGCGGTGGCGGCGGCGACATCGGTGTCGATGTCGCCGATCCACACGTGGGCACCGCGGGCAGTGAACGCTTCCGCGGTAGCGGCGCCGATTCCGCGCCCGCCGCCGGTGATCACGACGACGGCGCCGTCCAGGTTGATGCGGGAAGTATCAGACATCGTTGTCCCCATTCAGGTGGTGGTGAAGTCGCGGTCGTCGGGCTCGGTGAGCATGGCGGTCATGGTTTTGCGGTCGAAGGGCCACAGGTCGATGGTGTTCTCCTCGGTGAAGTACCAGGAATCGCAACCGGTGTTCCACACGGTCGGTGCCATCGCCTCGGCGACGCTGTCGTTGAATCGGACGGTCGCTTCCTCGGTCACTTCCACGGTGTCGAGCTCGCTGTCGCGGAAGCGTTCCAGCCACCGGGTGATGTAGCGGGCGGTCACCTCGGCGGAGTACTGCAACGAGATCGACCCGGTGGGCGAGTTCGGCCCGAGGACGGTGAACAGGTTAGGGAAACCGGGGATCGCGGTCATCCGGTAGGCGCGGGGGCCTTTCGCCCAGGCCTCGTCGATGCTCACACCGTCGCGGCCACGCAGGTTCATCGGGCGCATGTAGTTGTGTGGGTGGAAGCCCGTCGCGAAGACGATCACGTCGAGGTCGTGGTGGGTGCCTTCGGCGGTGCGGATTCCGGTTTCGGTGATCTCGCTGATCGCCTCGGTCACCAGGGCCGCGTTATCGGCGCCGATCGCGCGGTAGTACGTGCCCGAGAGCACCTGCCGCTTGCAGAACGGCTCGTAGTCGGGAGTCAACGCGGCACGTAACCCGCGCTCGCGGACCTGGGTCGTCAGTGACCAGCGGGCGAGTTGTTGCGCGGCTCGGCGTCGCCACGTCGGTTTCAACGCGATATCGGCCAGAATGCCCGAGGTCCACAACAGGCCGGCATAGAGGCGCCGATGCGCGGCGGGTGCGGCGGCGAGCAGTTGTGCGAACAGTCGCGGCTGCGGCAGGCCCATCGGCGCCCAGACCACCCACTGGGGTGTCCGGGCGAAGTGGGTCAGCTGTGCCGCCCGCGGTTGCAGCGCCGAGACCACTTGCACGCCGGTGGATCCGCTGCCGATCACCGCGACGCGCTTGCCGGCGGTCTCGATCGCATCGTCCCATCGGGCGGTGTGCACGACGGATCCGGTGAACCGCTCGATACCGGGGATGTCGGGAGTGAAGGGGTGGTGCAGCACGCCGGTGGCGGCGATGACGAAGTCGGCTCGCAACTCTCGGCCACCGGCGAGGGTGACGGTCCACCCGTCGGCGCCGTGGACGGCGTCGGTGACCTCGCTGTCGAGCACGAGGTGATCGTTCAGGCCGAACTGCTCGACCACGTCGCGGTGGTAGCGCTGGATCTCGCTGCCCTCGGCCCAGATTCGGGTCCAGTCGGGTTTGGGTGCGAAGCCGAACTGATAGATCTGGGACGGGACGTCACAGGTGAGGCCGGGGTACCGGTTCCAGTACCAGACCCCGCCGACGTCGGAGCCCTTCTCGACGATGACGAAGTTCTCGAATCCGGCCTGCTTGAAGATCACAGCGGCGGTGATTCCGGCGACGCCGGCGCCGATGATGACGATCTTCGGGTCACGCGGTGCGGTCGTGGTCACGGATGGTCGGCTTTCTCTGACAGATGGGCAAGGAGTTCAGCGCATCGGTGGCGGTGCGGCCCGGCGTCGGGGAGACGCGGCAATGCGGAAAGACGCCCGCGATTCATCGGAAGCCGTTGTGCTGATCGAGTTGTCGCCGGGTAGTGGACAGAGAATGTTCGAAGGTGGCCAGGCGCCGGCGTGGATCCATGAAGTTCGCGCCCATCACCGCCAGATCCTCAGCGTCCGGATGCAGCCGAAGCACCTTGGTGCCGTTGTCGCGCAATCCGGTCACCTCGCGGTCGAGCTGTTCGCTCATCCGCCTGCGCAGCTGTCGTTCCAGCGCGGTCGCCGGACCGGTGGCCGGTACCGGTTCGGTGGATGCCATCGGCGCGATCACCACCAGCTCGTCTAGCTCGAGTTGTAGGAGCAGGTCGACCGAGGCGGTCGACGCGGTTCCGCCGTCGACATACCGCCGCCCGGCGATCGGCACCGGCGGGAACCAGCCCGGTATCGCCCAGGATGCGCGGATCGCTTGTCCGATGGTCGCCGCGGGGGCCTCGGGTGACCCGAACGCGACGCGCTGACCGGTGGCGTAGTCCATCGCGGCCAGCCACGTCGCCGGATGCGGGACCCAGGTGCGGCCAGGGTTGAGGCGTTCGGCCATGCGCTGCAACCAGCCGGCATCACCTCGTCCGCTCGGAAGTAGGGCCGAACCCCAGGTCAGCAGGCCTTGCCCGGCCTTCGCCGCTTCCAGCAACTCCCGCTCGGGCAGGCGCCAGCGAAGGCGCGGTGCCGGCGGAAGGCGTCCAGGGGCGGACCGAATATGTTCGGCCAGAACGGGATCGGTGCTGGTTCCGGCTTGCATGGCGACCACGTCGTCGACGCTGACTCCGCTGCCGAGCATGGTGACGAACTCCGCGCCCGCCGACGTCCCCACGAGGGCGTCGGCTTCACGCGGGTCCCAATTCAGGGCGGTCGCCACGGAATCGAGGGCAGCGGCGATCCATGCGGCCCCGACTGTTCCGCCGCACCCGATGGCGAGCCCGCGTCGTGGGGATGTTCGGCTCATGCGTACTCCTTGCTCCAGCCACGTCCACAAGTGGACTGACGTATCATTCCACTGACGGAATGAAATGTCACTCAACTTCGATGGAAGCTATCATCACTGGCGTGGCCGGACCGAAGTCAATCGGGGACAAGCGCGCTCAGCGAGCGGAACGCATGCGCGAGGAAACGCGCCGCGACATCATCGAAGCCGCCTTCGATTGCTTCGCCGAAAGCGGATACCACGACACCTCGATCGCTGACATCGCGACCCGGCTGGGGATCGGCCACGGCACCTTCTACCGGTACTTCCAGAACAAGCGCGACATCGTCGATCATGTCGTGGACGACCTGTTCGGCCGGGTCCTGGAAGCGCTGGCGGCCGAAAACGCCCCCGCCGCCGCGGATACTCTGGAGGACTACCGTGCCCAGGTCGGCCGCATCGCCGACGGCTTGACCGACCTGCTGTACTCCGACCCCCGCATTCCCCGATTGCTGTTCACCGGGCTGGGCGGTGTCGATTCCGAACTCAACAAGCGAATGTTCGGCGTCCTCGACTCGGCCAACACGCTGACCGCCGGTTACCTCGAACACGGGATCGAACGCGGTTATCTGAGCGCCGAACTCGATGTCGACCACACGGCAGAGGCGATTATGGGCATGCTGCTGGCGGGTGTTCTGGCCGTCGCCAGAGATACCGCGGAATCGGCCGCGGTGGATGGGAACGAGCCGACCGAACGGCAACGGCGACTCAGTCGAGCGATCCAGCGGCTGATGTTCGACGGAATCACCCCCTGACCCACCGAACCGGCTCCGCTGCCGGGGTGTAGGACCTTCCCGATACGACCGAGCTGTGCCCGCGTCCGACCGAACCGGTTGGCACACTGCAGCTGTGGCGACGATGGGACGGACCGGGCGGGTGTCGATCCGAACCCGGTCGATCGGATGGTGTCTGATCTCGTGGGCGTTGTTCGCGAGTTCCGGATCACTGGCCAAGGCGGTGATGGTGACCGGTTGGTCGGCGGCGACGGTGACCTCGGTGCGGATCACGCTGGCCGTGGCACTACTGGTGCCGGTGGTTGCCCTGCTGCGACCGCGGGCGTTGCGGTTCCGTCCTACCGATCTGTGGTTGCTGCTCGGCTACGGGGTGCTCGGCGTCGCCGGAGTACAGCTGCTGTTCTTCGTCGCCGTAGCCCGGGTCCCGGTGGGAGTGGCGATGGTGCTGGTCAATCTCGCGCCCGCGCTCGTCGCGCTGTGGGTGCGCATCGTGCGGCGTACTCGGCTGGCGGGGCGGGTGTGGCTCGGCATCGGATTGGCTGTCGTCGGATTGGCGTTCGTCGCGCAGCTCTGGCAGGGCGCGCGGCTGGACCTGCTCGGTATCGCCGGGCTGGGCTCGGCGATCTGCTCGGCCGGATATTTCCTGCTCGGTGAGCACGGCGCGAGCAAGCATGACCCGCTCGGGCTGACGGCGGCCGGGTTGGCGATCGGTGCCGTGGTGGTGGGCCTGTTCACCCCGCCCTGGTCGCTGCCCTCCCAGCTACTCTCGGCCCCTGCGGAATTGAGTGGTGTGCGGGTGCCGGTGTGGCTGGTGCTGCTGGTACTGGCCGTGGTCGGCACCGTGCTGCCCTACCTGGCGGGGCTTCGAGCTCTGCGGTATCTGCCCTCGGCTCCGGCGAGCGTGCTGGTCGTGGTGGAGCCATTGGTGGCCGCCGTGCTGGCATGGCTGCTGCTCGGCCAGTCGCTCGGGCCGGCGCAGATAGCAGGAGCGGTGATCATGCTGATCGGCGCGATGCTGGTGCAACTGGCCATGCCCGAAACCGCTTCCACACTTCCGGACCGAACGCAGAGTCGGTGATCCGAGCCTCGAGCCCGCCGGTGTGATCGAATGCTGCGCCGACAGCTGTCGACGCAGCGGCGCAGGTCCCGCACAGACGAGTGGTACACAGCGGGTGACCGAGTCCCGGAAAGGGCTCGCCGCGGTGCACCCCCGTCGTGTCGACCGGCAGGTCAGGCCATCGCGGAGACGCGGTCCGCGTCGGTGATCGCTACCGTAGGAGAATCGGGGCGTGTGGCCGGCCGGACCGGCAGGCTGGTCAAGCCGTGAATGAGCAGGCTCTTTCGCCACGTCAGATCGCTGAGTTCCCCGTCGAGCGACATATCCGGGAAGGTGGCCAGCAGCCGCGAGATCGCGGTCGTGGCCTCCATGCGGGCCAGGGCGGCGCCGAGACAGTGATGGATGCCGTGTCCGAAGGCGATGTGCCGGTTCCCGGGTCGTTCGAGGTCGATGCGGTCCGGCTCGGGGAACCGGGCGGGGTCGCGGTTGGCGGCGGCGAGCGAGATCAGGATGAACTCGTCCGCGTCGATGTCCTGATCGCCCAACGTGATCGGGGCGGTGGTGTAGCGGGCCGTCGCAAGGTGCAGCGAGCCCTGGCAGCGCAGGATCTCCTCGACGTAGGCGGGTATCGCCTCGGGGTCCGCGCGCAACCGCTCGGCGATTGCGGGCTCGCGCAGTAGCTCGAGTACCGAGTTGCCGATCAGGTTGACGGTGGTCTCATGCCCCGCTATCAGCAGCAGGAGCAGCATGGCGATGAGTTCGTGCTGGTCCAGGCTGTCTTCGTGGTCTTTCGCGATGATCAGTTGGGAGAGCAGGTCGTCGCGGGGGTCGTCGGTGCGTGCGGCGATCAACTTCGTCAGGTAGGTGAAGTACTTCACCCCGGCGGTGGCGCGTTCCTCGTTCGTGGCGGTGTCGCTGACGACGACAGCGGTCCACGAGCGGAAGTCTGCCTTGTCGTCGTCGGGCACCCCGAGTAGTTCGCAGATCACCGCGATCGGCAGCCGGAACGCGTAGCTGTCGATGAGGTCGACAGTCGTTCGCGCGCTGATGTCGTCGAGCAGGGTGTCGGCGATCGAGGTGATCCTCGGTTGCAGGTCGCGGATGGCGGGGCCCGCGAACGCTTTCGCGACGAGGCGGCGCAATCGGGTGTGCTGGGGCGGATCGGCGAACAACATGTTGTCGCTGATGGCGGTGTTGAACATCTCGGCCGCACCGTTTTTGGCCAGCACGGCCTGTCCCTCGGGTGACCCGATGCGCTTGCTGATGGTCGGCTCCGCGAAGGCTTGCTTGGCCACGTCGTGATCGACGATCAACCAGCCGAGGACACCGTCCAATCGGATTCGATGGAGGGGGCCGCGCTCGCGCAGCGCCCGGTAGGTCGCATGCGGATCCTGGTAGAAGTCGTCGGTCAGTTCGAGGATTTCCATCTCGGCTGTCACCGGCTACCACCGACCGGCGAAACCGTGGCTGAGCTCGAATCCAGGTAGTGCACTGTCCCTCAGTCCTTTCGACGAACGTTCTGACTTGCGACCGATGCGGTCCGGAACGAGTAATCGATCAGGCTTGCATCGGTGAGAGGTCGAGCGGTTTTCGATCGGGTGAAACAGGAGGCCCGGCCCACAGACTAGCCATGGTTACTGTCTAGTAAACATCTGCGTATCCGAGTAGCTTCCGTGTGATCATCGCATGGATGCGCCGCGCGGGCTGCGGGGCTACTCGGAAGTCATTGGAGCGGAGTCTTATTCGAAACCATTGAGCGAAACAGATAGTAGCTCAGCCTCATCGGCCGAACGCTTCTGTGCCGCTGCCGTCGAGCAGCGCGGTGTATGCGCGACCACGTCACGGAAAGCGCAGACAAGCCGGTGTCGCTGCCGGAAGCGCAAAGTTGTGGGCGGAGGTAGAGAAGAAGTCCCCCCTGAGATCATCGAGCATCGCCTCAGCGAAGACAGCCGCTGGACCGGTGCTACAGACCCGTCGCCGATCGCTGGGCGATTCGGGTTCCCGGCTTGCTCGGGGTGGCACGACAGGATGTGAATGACCGCGTGCTCGACCCGGTACACCAGCCGGTGGTCCTGGGTGATGCGTCGCGACCACCATCCGGACAGATGGTGTGGCAAGGGTTCCGGCTGTCCGATTCCGTCCGCGTGGCCGGTGACCGCAATGTCGTCGAACAGGCGATTGATCGTGCGTGCGGCGGCTCGGTCGTTGGCTACCGTCCAGACGTCGTTGGTCCCCGTTTCGGTGTGGAGTTGCAGCTTGACACCACTCCCGCCGGATCACAGTCGTCGGGCACGTCCAGACGTTCGCGGGGGACGGGTACACCCGCGGCGAATTCCGCGAGCCCAGGCTGCAGGTGCCGCGCGTTGGCGGGGGTGTCGAGCAGGTGCGCTGTCTCCGACGTTGTCAGCTGATTGACTCGACGGATGAGCCTTTCGACGCATCTCGAAGACATCGGGCTTCCGCAGATCCGGCAACAGCTCGCCCATCCCACCGTGGCCGGTATCGCCCGGGGTGATCTGCCGGAACAGGTCTTCCGGTCCTGGCTCGAGCAGGACTATCTGTTCCTGCTCGACTACGTCCGGGTCTTCGCGCGACTCGCCTGGCAGGCACCGGCGTCCCATCTGGGCGATCTCGTGGATCTGGCCCACGCGACCTATCACGACGAGCTCTCGTTGCATCGCTCGCTGGCCGCCGAATTCGGGGCCGATCTCGACGGTGCGGCGAAAGGGCGGACGTGCGCGGAGTATTCGGCCTTCCTGCTGGAGTCGGCGGCGTCCTACGCTGATGGTCTGGCGGCGCTGTACCCGTGCATGTGGGGCTACTCCACGCTCGGTGCGATTCTGGCGCGGAACCTGCCCGACGAGCCGCGCTATCGACGGTGGATCGAGACCTACGCCGATCCGGAATTCGCCGCATCGACTCGCCGCTGTGCCCGGATGCTCGACGAGGTCGCCCTCGACCCCGCCCGCGCCGAACGTCTTTTCCGGCAAGGTCTCCGGTTCGAGCTGGAGTTCTGGGATGTGCAGGCGAGGCCTTGAGGCAGAACCACACGCTTCGCAGCCTCTGGTCGGCGGCCGCCGACTCGTAGTGGTGGGCGGCACGGTTCTGGTCCGCGCGACCGGCCCGGGTAAACAGACAGGAACTATGCCGTGCGCCGATGCGGGTTGCGCCGGCGCTGAGTCCATCGGGGTTCGATCCGTTCACCCGGTGTCGGCGCGTCCCGAACGCCGCGCGGCTCGGGGGAAGTGATGGCATGGTCGCGGCAGCGTGTCGGTACCGGGCAGTTCGCACACACGCGCATGGCGTGTTCGGACGGGTTATCGGTCTGCGCGTAGATAGGGAAGCGGCAAGGGTGAAACTCAGGTCGCTTCGCCGAGTGCTGAGGGATCAGCCGATTTCGTCGAGGAATTTCTCGACGAGGCTGTTGTAGTTCGCGGGCTGCTCCATATTCGGGTAGTGACCCGCGTGGTCGATGGTGGTGCGGCGAGCGTGCGGGACCGCGTGCAGCAGGCGGTCCACGGTCGCCGTCAGGTCGGGGGAGTCGAGTGCGCCGTCGACGGCGAGTACGGGGACGCGGATGGTCCGCGCGCGAGTTGCGACATCGGCGACGCGAAGATGGTAATCCGGTTCCGGGGCAGTGTGTTTGGCCAGGGTCCGGCCCGCCATCAGTCGAAGCTTCTCGATCACGGCCGGGTCGACGTCGGCCGGCGAACGGGTCGGGCCTGCTGCCCAGGAGATGAACCCGTCCATCCATGCGGCGATATCGCCGCGCGCCAGCGCGTCCGCTTGGCTTTCGGCGGTCTTCTTCGACCAGCGGTCGCGGTACTCCGGCTCGCCGATGCCGCGGCCGCTGACGATCAGACCGTCGACCAGCTCCGGATGTTCGATCGCGGCGTCGACCGCGAGCATGGCACCCATCGATACGCCCACGAGCACAGCGGAAGTCACCTCCAGCTGACGCAGGAGTGCGGCCAGGTCGTCGACTTGACGGAAAGGCTTTGTCGCGTTCGCGGATTCGCCGTGCCCCCGAGCGTCCGGGGCGATCACTCGATGCCGTCGGCCCAGGGCCGACAGCTGGGGATCGAACATGGTGGAGTCCACGAAGCTCGCGTGCAGCAGCACCACGGGACGACCTTCGCCGCCGGTGTCGCGATACGCCAGAGCGCCGTCGTCGGTGTCGAAGGGGAGTGAATCGGTCGCGCCCAACATGACAACCAAGGTGTCATAAATAGGGCCAGTTTGACAACTCGGGTGTCATACTTGGCGTCGTGGACGATTCCCTCGCGCCCGATGAGCTCGCACGTCGCCTGATGGAGGTTTTTGCCGAGGTCGGCATCCTCTACCGGCATGTGTATCGAAAGATCGAGCAGGACGCGCTGCCGCCGGGACTGTCGGTCGGCGTCCGCGCCGTCTGCGATCTGCTCGCCGCCCGCGAGCCGATGACCGTTCCGCAGATGGCGCGCGCGTTGGCGTTGAGTCGCCAGTTCGTCCAGCGGATGGTCAACGACGCCCTCGAACAGGAGCTTGTCGACACTCGCGAGAACCCGAGGCATCAACGCTCGCCGTTGGTCGGGGTGACCGCGAAGGGGCGGGCGGTGATGGCCTCGACCGCCGCTCACGAACACGCCGTGCTGCGCGGCGTCGGCGGGAACCTCACCGGCGCGGATATCGATACGTGCCTGCGAGTGCTTCGTCACCTGGGCGAGCCCTTCGCCGATGTCGACCTGGACGGCACTGTCGGACAGCGCGATTGAGTGAGCGATCGTTCCTCGGTGCGTGGCTCCTCGGTTGTCGTGAGCGTGGCTCGCATTCGCCGGCCCCCCGCGCGAATGACAGTCGCGGCGTTACTGTTTCGACGTCGGCAACGCACATCACCGCATGGAGTGTGAGGATGCCGATATGGTCGGTCGATGGTGTGATCACGGCATCGGCTCCGAGCACGCGACGGCGCCGTCATCAGTCGCTGTTCGTGGACCCGCGTGGTTGTGATGGCTTATCGTCGGGTTCTCGCGGACATCCCGGCTGTGCGAGCGGCAGTCGGCGGCCGCGTCCGGTGCTTACCCGAAACGCGACGTCAGGGAGGAAATGTGGACATTACCGAGCTGATTCTCGATGATCATCACGAGCAGCGGCGGCTGTTCGCGATCCTGGAGCAGATCGATCGCGGGGAAACCGGTGCGCTGTCCGCGATCTGGGGCAGGCTGGCGGCCTTCCTCGAACTGCACGCGCAGGCCGAGGAGGAGATCTTCTATCCCGCGCTGTTGCGGGCCGGGATCGAGGCTCGGCGCGCGAGCGGGCCGGAGGACGAGACACTCGACGCGATCGGCGACCACAACGAGATCAGGGACGCGGTCGCCGAAGTAGCGCGACACCGGGTCGGCACCGACGAGTGGTACGCGGCCGTCGCGGCGGCGAACCTGGCCAACAGCGATCATATGGCCGAGGAAGAACGCGAGGGGCTCACCGACTTCCGTCGCCTGGCCGGGCTGCAACGCCGCCATCGGCTTGCCGTCGCCTTCGCCGCCTACGAGGCGCGCAACCACGCCGGCGTCGAGCCCGTCGACAAGGATCCCGTCGATTACGTCCGCGCCGCAGAGATGACGCTGCGCACCGGGCCGAACGGATCGCTCAGCGTCGGCAGCCTGAAGCGAAATCCGCCGATCTGACCGTTGATTCGGGGCCGACCGCGCGGGGCTGTCCTCGGATTCTGCTGCCGCACAGTGCTTTCGGTGTCGGAGTTCGCTACCTGCCGACAGTGCGGTAGCCGTCCGCCGGGGTCGCGCGCTCGCGGCACGCGCCTCGTTCAGTCCTTCCGGCCGCTCAGCGCGAGGGAGGTGCCGAGCCCGATCATCACCAGACCTCCGGTGCCGCCGACCGCCGCGAGCCGGCGTGGCGAGCGGGCGAACCACGTGCGCGCCGCGCCCGCGGCCAGGGCCCAGCCGGTATCGAGGACCAGGCCGAACGCGGGGATGATGGCGCCGAGCAGCAGCATCTGGCCCGGAATCCAGCCGTGGTCGAGGGTGACGAACTGCGGCAGGAGGGCGGCGAGGAACACGATCGATTTGGGGTTGGCGA
Organism: Nocardia spumae; assembly: GCF_020733635.1. Lineage (NCBI taxonomy): Bacteria > Bacillati > Actinomycetota > Actinomycetes > Mycobacteriales > Nocardiaceae > Nocardia > Nocardia spumae. Next base: position 3,397,946 of record NZ_JAJFZL010000001.1, read on the forward strand.
ATCCGACGACGAGGCCGTCGCGCAGCACCCTGCCCGTCCGATACGGCATGTCCGGTGCGGCGGCGGAGAAGGATTCCGCGAGGTCGCCGCGGTGGCGGATCGCCTGGACGCCGAGATAGACCAGGTAGCCGGCGCCGAGGAGTTTCACCGTGGTGAAGACGGTGGACGAGGTAGCGACCAGAGCTCCGAGCCCGACGGCGACGGCGACGACCTGTGAATAGACGCCGACCGCATTGCCCGCCACGGTGAGCAGGGCCTCGCGGCGTCCCAGGGTGATCGCGCGGGTAATGGTGAACAGGACGCTCGGCCCGGGGACGACCACCAGCAGGAAGGCCAACCCCGCGAATCCGAGGAGATGATCGGTCGACACCACGTCATCACCATAGCCAGTGCCGCGGAGATCGTCTGCGCGGCAGCACATATCACCCGCGCCGCCGCGGCGGAACGACGTGTCGGTCGCGCAGGCGTCCCGGTCGTCGGCGGCGACGCGTCCGGCGGCCACCGTGGTGGGAGGCTCCGGCTCCGCCCCGGACGCTCGATCGGTGATCGGTTCGCCGAAGGTGATGGGCGGACCGACACGAGTCGATGTAATGTCACAGATCTGCCGATTTCTGCTGGTCCACGGGTATCTTTCGAAGGTCGGTGCGGCGCCGGCCAACGGCGGCGCGCATCCGTGTTCGCTGGATTACCGGGGCCTTGCCCGCACTGCTGCGCATCTTCGGTCCGAGTACCACTCTGACAAGACGGGTGTGGTGTCGTGAAATATCTACGGAGTATTGCGGTCGCGATGGCGATGGGTTGTGCGCTGACGTGGGGGCAATCGGTCGCGGTGGCCGACCCGCCGCCCCGGACTCCGGCGCCGGCTGCCGCCGAACCGACGACTCCGCCGGCCGCCGAACCCGGCACGAGGGCCGCCACCGATCAAGCCTCGCCGCCCGCCTCCGGTCCGGCGGCCGCGCCGTCGAGCGCTGGTCCGGGCGCTCCCACCGCGTCGGAACCGTCGCCGCCGGTCGCCCATGCGGATCCGGGCCCATCGGCGTTCCAGCGATGGCTCGACGACCATATTCCGGCGCCGTCGTCGGTCCTGTCCGGAACCGGCTCCGCTGCCACCGCACCAGGAGAGCAGCAGGATCCGTCGGCGCTGTGGAAAGCGATTCAATCCAGCCCGACCGGTGACCCGTTCTTCGATGCCGCCCCGCCGGACCTCGCACGCTACGCGCCCGGTGACGTGATCGAATCGCGTGACGTCAGCTGGCCGGCGGTACCGATGGTGTTCCTGACGGTGCTCACGCCGGTGCAGCGGGCGATCCAGCTGAAATTCCGGACCACGGATTCCTCCGGTGCGCCGTCGTTCGGGACCGCGACGCTGCTGCTGCCCTTCGGGCAGTGGACCGGGCCGGGAAGTCGCCCGGTGCTGCTGAACGCCCCACCGATCAACGCGCTCAACCGGCGCTGCACTCCCGGCTGGGTGTTCTCGCACGGGTACGACCTCACCTCCGGCAACGGCAACGATTTCGTCCCGTCACCGACCATGTGGGCCGCGAGCCAGAACTACGCGGTGGTGATCCCGGACCACGAGGGGCCGTTGATGGCCTACGCCGAGCCGACCGTGGCCGGACACATCATGCTCGACACCGTGCGTGCGGTGCGCCACCTGATGCCGGACCAGTTCGGCGCGAGCCGTTTCGCGATGACCGGCTATTCCGGCGGTGCGATCGCCAGCTACGCCGCCGCGATGCTCGAGCGCGAATACGCCCCGGAACTCGCACCCAACCTGGCCGGTGCCGCGATGGGCGGCCTGCCCGTCGACTACGAATCCTTCGCGAAGACCTTCGACGGCTCCTACGCCTCGGGACTGATGTTGACCGTGACTCTCGCGCTGGCCCGGGAACATCCCGAAATTCTCGGTCGCATGAATCATCTCGCGCAGTGGGCGGCTATCTCCCCGCTCAAGGACGTGTGCAGCTCGACCATGGCCGACGTCGGGATCTTCGTACCCTATGCGGCCCTGGCGAATATGGCCGACCCACTCCATACCGAATTCGCCGACACGATGTTCCGGCGATTGAGCCTGAAAGGTAAGAAGGCGGGCATGCCGATCTATGTCTACAACGGCGTGCACGATCCCTGGATGCCGGTCGCGAAAGCCGAAGCGTTCTATGCCGAACAATGCGCTCTGGGGGTTCCCGCCACGAAGAGCATCGTCGGCGGTGAACACATTCTCGGCTACTTCGACGGCTTTCTCGGATCCACGCAGTGGCTGGGTGAGCGATTGTCCGGTGTTCCGGCACCGAACGCCTGCGAAGTGGCGCCACGCCCGGATGCCGCACCACAACACAGCACTTCGAGCGCCGCGCCGAGCGGCGCCCCCCGCACCGAGGCGCCGCCCGCATCACCCGGGCGGTGAGGCGGACGGCGCCGCAGCTCATGTCGCGCGGGCGACGACCAGCACGTTCTTGCCGAAGAGTTTGCCGGTGAGGGTGTGCAGTGCCCTGCTCACGGGGAAGACCACGCGATCGTAGAACGCGAGTGATCGCGGGTCGATCGTGCCGTCGCCGGAGCCGACGGCACGGTAGGCCAAGGTCGCGAAGAATCCGATGGGATCGCAGTAGCGCGATTCCACGATCTCGAGGCCGGCGTCGCGCAGCAGCCGTTCGAGCTGGGCTCGCCGGTAGCGGCGGTGGTGCCCGACCTTGGCGTCCATGGAGGTGAACAGGATTTCGAGCGCGGGCACGTAGACGACCAGGGTGCCACCGGGCCGCAGCAGCGACGCCAGGTGTTCCGCTGCGGCCTGATCGTCTTTGATGTGCTCGAGGACGTTGAATGTGTAGATGAGGTGGTACCGCTCGTCCTCGGGAATCGGCGCTTCGTGGTCGATGACCCGATACCCCTTGGACCGCAATGTGTTCTGCAGGCGCTCGTCCGGTTCCAGGCAGTCGGGGGTGATTCGCCGTGCGGTGAGCATGTCGGCGTAGGTTCCCGATCCGGCGCCGAAATCCAGCACCCGCATACCGGGTGAGGTGAGATATGTGCCGACGGTGTCGGCGAGGAATGTGTTGTAGTTGACCGCCGCGGCCATTACTTCGAGATTGTCACATCCGGTATAGGCGAAGTCGCTAACCAACAGTCCATCTCCTCTGTGGGCCCCTGGTACAGATTTGTCCGATGGCATGCCGTGATGCCGGCCAGTTCTGTTCATCGCCGACGATGCCGATCAGCGGAATCGTCGTGGTCCTCGGTCGAGCGCGGATGTCGTGAATCCAGACGCTAGTTGATGAACGCCGAGGCAGCCCTGAAATCGGGTCCCGTGCAAGGGGCGTGTCAGGTCGGCGTCAGCCCGGTGACAGCGGGGCGGAAGACAGTGTTGTCATGAACAGCGCAGCACTTGCCTCCTGCGGCCCGCGGAAAGTACCCGGGGACACGACGATCCTGGGAGACGTCGATCTGAGCCTCGGGCTCTCCCCGATGCTGCGCGCGGAATGGCTCACCCGCGGTCGACGGTATCTGCGCGGCGAACATCCCTGTGCCCAGCTGATCCGCTTCGCACTGGTCGGTGGGGCCAGCAATATCGCCTACGCCGTGCTGTTCATGGTCATCAGCGGATTCGGCCCGCTCGTCGCGAATATCGTCGGCTCACTCGTCAGTACGGCTATCGCGAACGAACTACATCGCCGGCTCACCTTCCGGGCAGCCGGACGCGTCGGGTGGATCACCGCGCAGTGGGAGGGTGGTGGCCTGGCGCTCCTCGGCCTTCTGATCACCACGGCGGCACTGGCCGGCCTCCGATTCTGGGCGCCGGGGCTCGGCGATATCGCCGCGGCGAGTGCGGTGATCGCGATCATGGGTGCGATCGGCGGTATGCGTTTCCTGGCATTGCGCGGCTTCGTTTTTCGCGACCAACCGCAGGGATGACCTCGCGACAAGGCGCTGTCGTACTGCGGGTTCGTCGGCATCGCCCGTGCCGTTCGTGGCCCAGCGGCGTACCGGGGTAGTGAGAAATTCTCCGCAGCTAACGATTGGCGCACGGTGGCGAACAGTTGTTGCGGGCGTCGGTATCAGTACGTGTCGCGCGCCGTTCGGGCTGGACCATATATTTGCCCGAAGACCTGCGTTCGGCCATGCCGGCGACCGGATTCGAGCGTGGGCGGGGATGATTTCGACTTATCCGGCCGGATACGGATTTGGTAAATCTTCACTGGCCGGCCGTGCCGGGCGCTTAAAATACCTCAGCCGCACCGTATAAAACACGTTAGAGGGTCGGGAATCACTGAGAGATCTTCGCCCAGGAGGTGTGAAATGCCGGAGGCCGGTCATCGGCGCATGTCACGTCCGATATTGATTGCGGGCATGTTGCCACTTGCGGTCCTTCTAGGAACGGGAGTGGCCACCGCGTCGCCCATTGATAGTGTGCTCTCCCCGGCTGATGCCGCCCAGGCGCCCGCTATGCCGCCACCGGCATTGGATTGGCAATCGCTGGCGCATGATGTCCAGGGGCTGCTTCCCTTCCCGCTACCTCTGCCACTGCCGCCCGCAGAAGCACCTGTCGCCCCACAGAATCCGCCCGCCGCCGAGATTCCCGTCACCCCGGACAACTCGTTCGCCTACGGAGCGTTCGCCCCGCAGAATTCGGTGGCCGGCGACAGTAGTTCGCCCGCGTCCGGTCCGGTGGATGCGGTACCGGCCGAGGTCCAGCATCCGATCGAGGAGTTCTGCGAGCAGGTTCCCGCCGAGCCCGGCCGATGCGCCGCCACCGTGGTCGACGCGGGCGTCGGCGCCGCCATCGGAGCCGGTATCGGCGCGGCGGTGTCGGCGCCGCTGGCTATTCCCGCCGCCATGGCCGGTGCGGTCGCCGGATTCGTTGTCGGTCTGCCGTTCCTGCCCACCGGCGTGGTGGTCGGTCCGCTGCTCGGTGCGGCCGTCGGTGCCGCGGTCGTCGCGGGCCCGGCCGCCGCGCTCGGTGGCGCGCTGGGGGCGGCGATCGGGACCATCGTGGGGATCACCTCACCGCTCCCGGCGGCCGGGCCCGTCGGCGCGGTCGAGGGCGCCGTCCCCGCCCCGATGTAGCGCACGGTCGGCTGATCCGTGCGCCGGGATCATTCGTCGCCGGATGCGCCGTGGCCGAGGGGGGTGCGCAGCCGGGCGTGTTCGGCCCGGACCGTCTCGACCAGGCGGGGCAGTGCCGCGGCGACCGGTGCGGACAGCCCGGTTCCGAGGCCGAGATCGGCTGCCTCGACGGCGAGGACCACCAGTTCGCGTGGCACTCGGTCGAGGGCTCGCGCCAGAGGGAGCGCGTCGGGGATGCCCAGAGCGTGTGAACTGGTGGCGGTGGTGAGACCACGGAGAGCGTCGACCGTGGTGTGCCAGATGCGACCGGGAGCGGACGGCTCACAGAGGACCGCGTCGATCACGATGGCGAGGTCGGCGTCGTCCCAGGCGTCCAGCAGGGCGGTGGGTTCCCCGTCGCAGACCGTGACGAGAGTGTCCGGCAGCCGGAGTGAGTCGATCCGCGCGGCCGACAGCGGGCCGATGCCGTCGTCGCGCCGGAACTCGTTGCCGACGCCGATCACCACCAACCGGGGCCGGGTCATCGGCGTTCCAGGTCGAGATCGAGAAAATGGGCCGAGCAGGAGATGCACGGGTCGTAGTTGCGAATTGTGCGCTCGCACAACGAGGTCAGCGCGCTGTCGTCGAGGCCGAGATTGGCGGTGACCATCCGGCGCAGGTCGTCCTCGATGGCGGCCTGGTTCTGTGAGGTGGGCGGGACGATCGTGGCCGAGCGGACGGTTCCGCCGGCGTCGACCTCGTAACGGTGATACAGCAGTCCGCGCGGGGCTTCACTGATCCCGTGCCCGACACCCGCGCGCGGCGCGACGGGAACGGCGGGCCGAGCTGGGGTCTCGTATTCGTTGATCAGGCGCAGGGCTTCGTCGATGGCGTACACGACCTCGATCGCGCGAACCAGGATGCTGCGGAACGGGTTCCGGCATTCGTCGCCGAGGCCGATCTCGGCGGCGACCTGCCGGGCCAGTGGTGAAAGCCGGGCGGAGTTGAGGGTGTAGCGGGCCAGGGGACCGGTGAGGTAGCGGTTGCGGTCCAGCGTCGCGTGCAGGGCGGTGGAGTGCGGAACCTGCTGTTCGACAACGTGTTCGCAGAATTCGGCCGCGGTGGCGACGAGTCCGGTGCTCACGTGGATGCCACCGGTTTCGATCGCGTATCGGCCATCATCGCTGACGGCCAGTAGGTCGTGCTCGAGCTCCAGATCGGGGAATTCGAGGTTCGCCGCGAAGCGGGCGGTGTGAATGGCCGAATCCAGCGCACGGCGCAGTTGTTCGGCGACGAGGGAGAAGTCGGTGGGCGAGGGGGTGGAGTAGAAGCCGCCGACTCGCACGTTGACCGGGTGAATCGCGCGCCCGCCGAGGAACTCGAGCAGCGCGTTGCCGGCCTTCTTGATCGCCAGCCCCTCTTCGACGAGGTCTCGGTGGTCGGCGGCGAGGGCGACGGCGTCCGGGTAGCCGAGGAAGTCGGGGAGGTGCAGCAGATGAATATGCAAGGTGTGGCTGGCGATCCACTCACCGCAATACATCAGGCGGCGCAGTATCGCCAGCGGCCGATCCAGCTCCACCCCGCACAGTTGCTCGAGCGCGTTGCACGCGCTGGTCTGATAGGCGACGGGGCAGATGCCGCAGATGCGGGAGGTGATGTCGGGCGGTTCGGTGTACGCGCGTCCCCGCAGGAAGGCTTCGAAGAAGCGCGGTGGTTCGTAGATGTTCAACTCGACTCGCTGCGCGACGCCGTCGCTGATGACGACACGCAGCGCGCCTTCGCCTTCCACCCGTGCCAGCGAGCTGACCCGCAATTGCCTACTGCGATGGCTCATCGTGAACCCGTTCCGCGAATTCCGGCGCGGCCACCGCGAACGTGCTGAAGGTGTGGTCTATGTCGTCGGTGGACATTCCGTTGATACGCAGGATCGGCAGCAGCGCACCGATATTCGGCTTCGCCATGGGGCCGAAGCAGCCGAAGCAACCGCGCCGGTACGCCGGGCACAGGGCGCCACAACCGGCCTGGGTGACCGGGCCCAGGCAGGGAATGCCGTGTGCCACTGTCACACACGTGGTGCCGCGCCGTTTGCACTCGGTGCACACGCTGGTATTCGGAATGTCCGGCTTGCGACCCGCCAGGAACGCGGTCAGGGCGCCGAGTAGTTGGTGTCGGTCGATGGGGCATCCGCGCAGTTCGAAATCGACCGGTACGTGCGCGGATATCGGGGTGGAGGTGGCCAGCGTCGCGATGTGCTGCGGGCTGGCGTAGATCAGCGATGTGAATTCGGTGATATCGGCGAAATTGCGCAGCGCCTGGATGCCGCCGTGAGTCGCGCAGGCGCCGATCGTCACGAGAATTCTGGATTGCTCGCGGATTTCGGTGATGCGCCGGATGTCGTCGGGCGTGGTGATCGAACCCTCCACCAGCGAGACGTCGTACGGTCCCGGCTCGACCGCACTGGAGGCTTCCAGGAAGTGCACGATACGCACCCGGTCGGCGAGGGTGAGTAGTTCGTCCTCGCAGTCGAGAAGGGTGAGCTGGCAGCCGTCGCAGGAGGTGAACTTCCAGACCGCGAGTGTCGGGGTATCCATCACAATTCCCGGATGGCCAGTAGTGGTTCCGCGGTGGCGTAGTCGACGACCGGCCCGTCCCGGCACAGCAGCAGCGGACCGAGCTGACAGTGTCCACACCGGGCCACACCGCACTGCATGTTGCGCTCCAGCGACAGTCGGATGTCGGTGGCGGCGACGCCCTTGCGCCGCAAGGTCCGGGCGCAGAACCGCATCATCGGTTCCGGACCGCAGAGGAATGCCGTGGTGTGTGCGGAGTCCAGTCGCAGCTGAGCGAGGGGTTCGGTGACGAATCCGACCGCGCCGGTCCAGCCGGGAGCCGGGTGGTCGACGGTCTGGTGCAGTTCGAGCGAACCGGTCGCGGCCCAGCGATCCTGGTCGTGGCGGAAGAGAATGTCCGACGGCGTCCGCGCCCCGGTGATGAGGATGACGCGCCGATAACGGTCGCGCGCGGCAAGCGCACCGGCGATGACCGGCCGCAGTGGCGCGAGCCCGACACCGCCACCGATGATCACCAGGTCGCGCCCCGCCGCGGATTCCGGATGCCATCCGATGCCGAACGGTCCGCGCACACCGATCACGCCGCCGATGGTGGTGTCGTGCAACGCCGCGCTGACCGCCCCGACCGCCCGGATCGTATGTTCGAGCACATTGTCGGTCGTGGTGGGGTCCGCGCTGACGGACACCGCGATCTCGCCGACGCCGTAGCTGTAGAGCATCATGAATTGACCGGCTCGAAATCGTTGTGCCGCAGTGTGAATCGGCTCGAGCGCGACGGTGACGGTGTCCCGGGTCTGCGGGACGCGTGCGATGACCCGGTAGGGCAGCATCGTATCGCCGACCGCGGTCGGGCGAGTCTCGGCCGCGACGTTCATCGCGGACCTGACCCGTCGTCGGAATGCGCGTGGTAACGGCCGGATTCGAGGGGGTTGCGGTAGAGGTCCAGCAGCCTCGCCCGGGTGGCCTGCAGCCGGTCGAGCAGCGCTTGGAACAACATGAGGACCAGTGCCAGCCCGAACTGCGGATCGGCGTCGGCCAGACGGGACAGAGCTGTGGAATCGAATTCGATCGCCTCGACCGGCTCGGTGACGCACGCCCCGAATTGCCAGCGGTACGGCGGTACCAGCCATGACCAGCCCAGCAGCTCACCGGGACCGAGTGTCTGTATCGCGATGTCGGCCTGCTCGGGCACCTGCGCGTCGAGCAGGACGCGGCCGCTGCGAATGAGCCAACAGTGCTCTGCCGCTTCACCTTCCGTGATCAACCGCCGGCCGGCCGGATAGGACACATCCCGTCCGGTGGCGGCCAGAGCCTGTAGCTGCGACTCGGTCAGCGTCGCCAGGTGGGCGAACTCCGACAACTCGTCAACGCTGGTCATCACCGGCCCCTTCGGCCAGCGCGGCCACTTCGGCGGTCAGATCGATGCCGGCCGGGCACCACGCGATGCAGCGTCCGCAGCCGACGCACCCGGAGCTGCCGAACTGGTCGTACCAGGTGCTCAGCTTGTGGCTGAGCCACTGCCGGTACCGGCTCTCCCCGGACCGCCGCACACTGCCGCCGTGCTGGTAGGAGAAGTCGAGTTCGAAGCACGATGACCAGTGCTCCCATCGTTCGGCGTGGTCTCCCTCGAGGTCGGTGACGTCCTCGGTGCTGGTGCAGAAGCAGGTGGGGCACACCATGGTGCAGTTGGCGCAGGTGAGGCAGCGACTCGCCACGTCCTGCCAATGCGGGGACTCGCTCGAGTCACGGATCAGGGACCGGAGGTCGAGGTCGGGCATCGATCGGCCCATCCGGCCCGCGGCCTCGGTGACGGCTTCTCGCGCCTGTGTGACATCCGCGGCGCTCGCCTGGTGGGTGCCGACCTCGGCGAGGACGCTCGCGCCGGCCTCGGTGCCGATATCGACCAGAAATCGGTGGCCGAGCCGGTCGATACGCTCGGTGAGGGCGAGGTCGTATCCGGCCGAGACACCGGGGCCGGTACCCATGGAGGCGCAGAAGCACACGCCCCCCGGTTCGATGCAGTTCGCGGCGACAACGAACAGACCCTCGTGCCGCCGGTCGAACGAGGTATCGCCGTGTTCGCCGCCGAGGACTCGCTGAAGAATCGCGATCGAGGCGAGGTCGCAACCGCGGACGCCGAGAAATGCGTACCGGGCCGGGGCCTCCTCGATCGGAGCGGATTCCAGATCCGGAGTGATGTCGGCGATTTTGCGGCGGGGCGGGTGCAGGAACTGCTTCCACGATCCGGGGCCGGCGGAATGCGAGAACACGGCGGCGTCTTCTCGGCGCACCAAGCGGTATCGTCCGGGCGCGGTCTGCACTCCCCACCCGTCGGGCAGCGCAGCACCGGTCTCGAGCTCGCCCAGCACCACCGCACCGTCACGCACCTGCGGGCCGATCACGTTATATCGGTGTGCGCGCAGGACCTCCACCAAGCGGTCGAGGCCCGCTCGGTCGATCACCGCCGCGTCACCGGGCATCATCGAACGACCTCGTTTCGGTCGGGGAGGAACATCCGACATCGAGTCTGCTCGGGGGTGGGCAGCGGCCGCGAGGGGCGAAAGTCCCGCTTTCGAACCTCACAAGTGCAGGATCACGTGAACGACGCCGTCTTCTCGTTGTGCGGCCATCGGGAGATCGATATCCATCAGTAACTCCATCATTTTCGAATTCGCCGCCATGATGTCGGCGGCGAATCGATCGATCCCGTGCCGGCGGGCGTCGGCGGCCAGGCGCGTGAGCAATGCGGTTCCGATGCCGGACTGCTGGTCTTCGTGGGCTACCGCCATGGCGACTTCGGCACAGTGGGTATCGGCCAGCACGACATAGTTCGCGACGCCGATGAGCCGGTCGCCGAGAAATGCGCCCACCGCGTAATGTCGCGGGTCGTCGCTCGCGATCACGTCGGCCAGATGATCGAAGTTCTTCGGCCGCGGGCCGAAGAACCGGTAGTAGCCGTCGCGGTCGTCGAGAGCCGCGTGCAGATCGCGGATAGCGGCCTTGTCACGTGTGGTGAGCGTGCGATAGGTGATGTCGGAAAGATCCATCGTCATTCTCCGCAGTGCCGGTGGGCGTGGATCCGCGTCATCAGCAACGGATGATCTGTGCAGCGATATCCGCTGCCCAGTCGGTGACGCGTTGTTCGTCCCGGAAGTCACCGGCGCGATTCTTGGCCATCGACGAGGCGATGAACCCGCGCGCATCAGGTGCGAGTCGACCGCCGAAGACGGTGGCGAATCGTTTGGTGAGGCGCCGCGCATCGCGATGCCGGCGACCCGGGTAGAGAGAACCGCCGATGACCACGGCCCCGTATTCATCGAGCGAGCGGATCTCGCGTGCGGGGCGCACCCGCGGGTCGAGTCCTGCTCGTCGCAGTGCCTCGGCTATCCATTGCGCGATCTCGGCCGTGCCACCGCGTGTGGAACCGAAGGCGATCAGTACCGGTTCGGGTGTCATGGTGAGCTCCTCTCGTGGGCGCGTGTGCGCAGGTGACGTGCGGTCGAGATCGGTGATCGCCTGCCGCATGGTCGAGCCGAGCCGGTCGTGAAGCGGGCCGCCCGACGTTGCACTCGATGGCCGGGGGTGCGCGGGCGCTCGGCCGGCACGGGTGCGGGTACGCGGAAGAACCGGCGTTTGGCCGTTTCGGCCAGAGCGAGGTAGACGAGGACCAGAAGGGCGAGGGCGCCGAAGAACGCGATCGGCAACGGCGTGAACCCCAAACGGTTCGCGAGCGGGGTGAAGGGCAGTATGACGCCGGTGGTGGCGGCGACGAGAACGGCGGCGAGGACCCCGTTACTCGGGCGGCTACGGTAGAAGGGACTGCGCCGGGTGCGGATGACGAACAGCACCAGCGTTTGAGTGCACAGGGATTCGACGAACCAGCCGGTCTGGAAGAGGGTTTCACCGGCATGGAAAACGGTCAGCATGAGCGCGAAGGTGGCGAAGTCGAATACCGAGCTGATCGGTCCGAAGACGAGCATGAATCGGCGGATGAGCCCGATATCCCAGCGTGCGGGGCGGGCGAGTTGCTCGGGGTCGACGGTGTCGGTCGGGATGGCGAGCTGACTGGTGTCGTAGAGCAGATTGTTGAGCAGGATCTGTGCGGGCAGCATGGGGAGGAACGGCAGAAACGCTGAGGCCCCCGCGGCGCTGAACATGTTGCCGAAGTTGCTGGAGGTGCCCATGAGCACGTATTTCATGGTGTTGGCGAAGATGCGCCGTCCGGCCATGACACCGTCGGCGAGCACCCGCAGGTCCTTTTCCAGCAGCACGATATCGGCGGCATCCTTGGCGACGTCGGTGGCCGAATCGACCGACACCCCGACATCGGCGGCGTGCAGGGCCAGCGCGTCGTTGACTCCGTCGCCGAGGAACGCCACATCGAGTCCGGTGTGACGCTGGGTGCGCACGATCCGTGCCTTCTGCTCGGGATCGACCCGCGCGAAAATAGTCGTGGTGGGGAGTTTTTCGGCGAGTTGCCGGTCGTCGAGCCGATCCAGGTCGGCTCCGGTCAGGGGCAGGCCCGCCTCGAGCCCGAGTTCGGTGCAGATGTGGGCGGCGACCGCGGGGTTGTCGCCGGTGATGACCTTGACGGAGATACCGAGGGTGGCCAGGCGCTGCAAGGCTTGGCGCGCCGAGGTTTTGGGCGGGTCCAGGAAGACGAGGAATCCGCTCAGTGTCAGGCCGGTCTCGACGTCGGCGGTCAGGTGGTCGTGGTGGGGTGCGGGACGGGTGGCGACCGCGACGATCCGGTGTCCGGCCGCGAATTCGTCATCGAGTGTGGCGCGGGCGGTGTCGGGAATCCTCGTGCAGCGTGCCAGCACCGCTTCCGGTGCACCTTTGGTGATGACCGTCGCGGTGCCGTCGGGCTGGTCGACGAGAACCGACACCAGCCGGCGCACGTGATCGAAAGGCAGAGTCGCTCGTCTGGAAAAGCGTTGCGCGCCAGGATGTGTGGCGCCACATGCCGTCCACAGGGCGGTGTCGAGCGAGTCCGCGCCGACTGGCCGGCCGTTCGTCATGGTGGCGTCGGTACAGGCCAGCCCCAGCGCCACCGGGTCAGCGCCCGGGGTGCCGTCCAACGCGAGCGACCGCAAGAATTCGATGCGCCCTTCGGTGAGGGTTCCGGTCTTATCGGTGAACAGCACTTCCACATCACCGAGGTCTTCGATGCACACCATGCGTTTGACCAGGACCTTGCACCGGGCCAGTTGCCGTGACCCAGCGGCGAGACCGGTGGACACGACAGCGGGCAACAGTTGCGGTGAGATGCCGACCGCGATCGCCAGCGAGAACAGCAACGCGTCGAGCACCGGCCGATGCAACGCGAGATTGACCGCGAAGATGCCGGTGGTGAGCGCCGCGGCCACCCAGACCAGCAGCATGGAGAACTTGCGCAGTCCGATCTGAAATTCGGTGTCGGGCTGTCGTTTTCCCAGTCCGAGGGCGATGCGCCCGAACGCGGTCGCGCCCGCCGTGGCCACCACGACCCCGCGCGCGTGACCAGCGCTGACGACGGTGCCCATCAGCGCGCAGCTGGACAGGTCCGCGACCGGGGTATCCGGTGGCACCGGTTCGACGGATTTCGTGACGCCGGCCGACTCGCCGGTCAGCACCGACTCGTCGCACTGCAGGCCGTTCGCCGACAGCAGCCGGACGTCCGCGGGTATCAGCTGCCCGGCCCGCAGTTCGACGATGTCGCCGGGGACGAGGTCGATCACATCGACCGAGACCGGTCGGCCGTCGCGGATCACGTCGGCGCCGTGTCGTATTCGCTCGTGCAGGGCCTCGGCCGCGCGTTCGGCGCGGAACTCGTTCACTGCCCCCAACCCCACCGATACGGCAAGAATGACACCGATGACCACCGCGTCGGAATGCTCACCGAGCAGGGACGACACCGCGGCGGTGACCGCGAGCAGCAACAGCAACGGTGAACGGAGCTGACGCACCACCACGGTGACCAGCCGTACGCGATGAGTACGCACCGCGTTGGGCCCGATCCGTCGCCGTCGGCGCGCGGCCTCCGCCGCGGTGAGGCCCGTATCCGTCGCGGACAGCCGCGTTGTGACCTGTACGGGAGTCAGGGCGGCCGCGGTGGTCGCGGGCAGGGATTCGGGCAGTGTGGTGGCGGCGGCGGTCGTGACAGCTGCTGAGGGCGATCGCACCGCGGCACCGTTCATACTGTCGATGGTTCCGGCGAGCGGCCGGTCCCACCAGGGACCAAAGCCCCTGCCGGAGTAGCACCCCGTCACCGGCGCGGATGAGGACTTGTGGACCTTGCCGTGGCGGTGCGCAGCGGAGCAGGGTGGGGGGGTGGAGGCTGCGGAACCGGCGGGCCCGGTGATCGATACCCGTCTTTTCGATGCCGTGGTGTTCGACATGGATGGTGTCGTCACCGATACGGCCTCGATTCACGCCGCCGCATGGACGCAGGTGTTCGATCGGTTCCTCGCCGCGCGACGGCCGGGTCCGGGCGAGAACTGCGCACCGTTCGACGCCGCCGATTACCGAGACTTCGTCGACGGTAAGCCGCGCTACGACGGAGTCACGGATTTCCTTGCCTCCCGGTGTATTTCGATTCCCCGCGGATCTCCCTCCGACACCGGCGACATGGCGACGATATGCGGACTGGGGAACGGCAAGGACGAGGAATTCCTCGCGCGGATCGCCGAGTCGGGTGTTCCGGTATTCGACACCACGGTCGCGCTGGTGCACCGTCTGCGTGCCGCCGGCGTGCGGACCGCGGTGTTCTCGGCCAGCCGTAACGCCGCTCGGATCCTCGAGGCCGCGGGGATCGGTGATCTGTTCGCGGTGCGGGTCGACGGTGTCGTCGCCGAGGAGCTCGGATTGGCCGGAAAACCCGATCCGGCGACGTTGGTGCTGGCCGCGGCCCGGCTGGAAGCCGAGCCCGAACGGACCGTCGTGGTCGAGGACGCCGAAGCAGGCGTGGCCGCCGGGCGCAGGGGTGGATTCGGGCTGGTCGTCGGGATCGATCGAACCGGAGATACGGACCGGTTGGCGGACTACGGCGCCGATGTCGTCGTCGACGATGCCGCCCGGGTGGACGTGCGCAGCGGTTTCCAGCGCCTCTCGGAGGTTCCGGATGCGTTGGAGTGCTGGCCGTCGATCGTCGACGTGGTGGAAGGCGAACGGGTGGCGGTGCTGCTGGACTTCGACGGCACCGTGTCCGATATCGTCGCCGATCCGAATGCCGCTGTCCCGGTCGTCGGCGTTCGCGACGCGTTGGCCGGACTCGCCAAATGTTGCCCGGTCGCCATCGTCTCCGGTCGCGACCTCGACGATCTGCGCGAGCGGGTCGGCGTCCAGGGGATCTGGTACGCGGGCAGCCACGGTTTCGAATTGACCGATCCCGACGGCGCCGTGCACGTCCACGATGCCGGGCCGCAGGCCGAACAGGCACTCACCGGTGCGGCGACGGACCTGACCGGCCGGTTGCGCGAGATCGCGGGAGTAGTGGTCGAGCACAAGCGTTTCGCGGTCGCCGTCCATCATCGCCGGGTCGCGCCCGAGGCAGTGGCGGAGGTGGTCGGCACCGTCCACGATGTCGCTCGCCGATACCGGCTGCGGGTCACCACCGGCCGCAAGGTCACCGAGTTGCGCCCGGACGTCGACTGGGACAAGGGCCGAGCGCTGGGCTGGATCCTGGATCATCTGACTCTGCCCGTGACCGCGGTGTATCTGGGTGACGATCTGACCGATGAGGACGCTTTCGACGCGATCGACGTCACCGGAATCCCGATCGTGGTACGGCACGACGACATCGGCGACCGGCGCACCGCTGCCCGTTTCGCACTGGACAATCCCGAACGCGCCGCGGAGCTGCTGGACCGGCTGGCCGGCCTGCTCGCCGGTGAAAGCGGCTGGGCGGCAGCGGATTCCTGGAGTCTCACCTATTCCGGATACGATCCGGCGTCGGAGCGGTTGCGTGAGGCGCTGTGCGCGGTCGGCAACGGCTACCTCGTCACTCGCGGCGCCGCACCGGAATCGGTGGCAACCGGACATCATTACCCGGGCACCTATATCGCCGGTGTCTACAACCGGCTCAGCGACGAGATCGCCGGGCGCACAGTCGAGAACGAGAGCCTGGTGAACCTGCCGAACTGGCTGGCACTGAGTTGGCGGGTCGGCGACGGCGCCTGGTTCGATCCCGACTCCGCCGAATTACTGGACTACACACAAGAATTCGATCTTCGACGGGCGGTTCTCACCCGGCGGATGCGCTACCGCGACCCGGCCGGGCGCATCACCGCCGTGACCCAGCGCCGGTTCGCCGCGATGCACTCGTCACATGTGTGCGCGCTGCGGACCACGCTGGTCGCCGAGAACTGGGCGGGGCCGATCACGATCCGCTCGGGAATCGACACCGCGGTGCGCAACGCGGGAGTGAACCGTTACCGCGATCTGTCCGGAACACATCTGAGCGAGCTCCGGTCGTGCGCGCCCGCCCCGGACACCACGCTGGCGGTGATGCGGACCAGCCGATCGCTGCTGACCGTCGCAGTCGCAGTGCATACGTCGATCGCGGCCGATACGGTGACGAGTGCGGAGTTCGCCGCGGACGGGCTGATCGGACACCGGTTCGAGCTATCCGCCGCCAGCGGAAGAACCCTCGTCATCGACAAGACGGCGGTGCTGTTCACCGGACGTGATCCGGCCATCTCCGCGCCCGATGACGCCGCGCTTCGACTGCTGGCCGATCTCCCCGCATTCGATGACCTGCTCGCCGACCACGTCGAGGCGTGGGAGCATGTGTGGCGGCGGCTGCGCATCGATCTCGACGGCAGCGTCGAGGCGGTTCGCGCCCTGCGCCTGCATATGTTGCACCTGGTGCAGACCTTGTCGCCGCACACGGCGGACCTGGACGTCGGTGTGCCGGCCCGCGGGCTGCACGGTGAGGCCTACCGCGGTCATGTGTTCTGGGACGAGTTGTTCGTCCTGCCGGTGGTGACGCTGCGGGCGCCCGGGCTGACCCGGGCACTGCTGCACTACCGCTACCGGCGGCTGCCCGAGGCCCGCCGGGCGGCCCGCGCCCTGGGGCGCCGAGGCGCGTTGTATCCGTGGCAGTCGGGCAGCGACGGCCGGGAGGAGAGCCAGCGCCTGCACCTGAACCCGCGATCGGGACACTGGAATCCCGATCCGAGCGCGCGGGCTCGGCACGCCGGGCTGGCGGTGGCCTACAACGTATGGCACTTCTACCAGGCCACCGGCGATCGTTCGTTCCTCATCGAATTCGGTGCCGAGATGCTGGTCGAAATCGCGCGATTCTGGGCGGAGCTGGCGGACTACGACCCGGCCGGCAACCGCTACCACATTCGCGGTGTCATCGGCCCCGACGAGTTCCATTCCGGGTATCCGGACGCGCCCTACGACGGCATCGATGACAACGCCTACACCAACATCATGGCGGTCTGGGTGATCCGGCGTGCGATGGATGCGCTGGAACTGCTGGCGCCCCGAGTCCGGTCCGAACTGCTGGACCGGCTCGATGTGGCCGCCTACGAGCCGACGCGGTGGGGCGAGGTCGCCGATCGCATGTTCGTCCCCTTTCACGACGGCATGATCAGCCAGTTCACCGGCTATGACGAACTGGCGGAACTGGATTGGGACTCCTACCGGCAGCATGGTGACATCCGCCGCCTGGATCGCATCCTCGAAGCCGCGGATGACGATGTGAACCGGTACAAGGTCACCAAACAGGCCGATGTGCTCATGCTGTTCTATCTGCTCTCGTCCGACGAGTTACGAGAACTGCTCGAACGCTTGGGCTACGACCTGGCGGGTGAGGCGATTCCCCGCACGGTCGACTACTACCTGGCCCGCACGTCCCACGGATCCACACTCAGCGCGGTCGTCTGTGCGTGGGTGCTGGCCCGCGCGAACCGGGACCGGGCCATGGATTTCTTCGACAGCGTGCTCGAGTCCGATATCGCCGACATCCAGGGCGGGACGACGGCCGAGGGCGTCCATCTCGGAGCGATGGCGGGCAGCATCGATCTGGTCCAGCGCTGCTTCACCGGGCTCGAAATCCGTGCCGATCGCCTCATATTCGCGCCGCGGTGGCCGTCGCAGCTGGGACCGCTGGTGTTCGCCATCGGGTATCGAGGCCACCGGCTCACCGTCCGGATCGACGCCGCCGCCGTGGAGATCACCTCCGACGCGGACGGGGTAGCGCCGATCACGATCGAATGCCGGGGCCGCACAGCGATTCTGGCGACCGGAAGCACCGTGGTCCTGCCGGCCGACGGGCAGTGAGCGGTTCGGCCACGGCGAAACTCGGCGTGCGGACGCTGCCGGCTATCGCGTGTAAATGGCTTCGACGTCGGGTGCGAAGTCGCGGAGCACGATATTGCGCTTGAGCTTCAGCGATGGCGTGATGTAGCCGTTGGCCTCGGTGAACTCGGTCTGCAGCAACCGGAACTTCTTCACCGCCTCCGCGTGCGACACCGCCCGGTTCCCGTCGTCGATGGCGGCCTGGATCGCGGCGAGCAGATCCGGGTCACCGTCGAGATCGGCGATCGTGGCGTCGGCCGGCTTGCCGTTGAGTTGCTTCCAGGTCGGGAAGTGATCGGTATCGACGGTCACCAGACAACTGACGAACGGCTTACCGTCGCCGATGACGATCACCTCACCGATGATCGGGTGTGCCCTGATGCGGTCCTCGATCACCGCGGGGGCGACGTTCTTCCCTCCGGCGGTCACGATCAGTTCCTTCTTGCGTCCGATGACGGTCAGATATCCGTCCTCGTCCAGGGTGCCGAGGTCGCCGGTCGCGAACCAGCCGTCTCGGAAGGTCTCGGCGGTGGCGGCGGGATTGTTCCAGTAGCCGGTGAACACGTTGGGGCCGCGCAGCAGGATCTCGCCATCCTCGGCGATCCGCACCACCGAGCCCGGCAGTGGCTGTCCCACGGTGCCGATCTTCGGTTTGTCGTCCGGGTTGAAGGTGGCGGCCGCGCAGGTCTCGGTCAGGCCGTACCCCTCCAGGACGGTGAAACCGATGCCGCGGTAGAAGTGCCCGAGGTGTGCGCCGAGCGCGGCGCCGCCGGAGATCGCGTGCGTGGCCCGGCCGCCCAGGGCGGCCCGCAGCTTGCGGTAGACCAGCCGGTCGAAAACCGCGTGCCGCAGCCGCAAGATCATCGGAATGTGCCCCTGGTCCAGGGCATGGCTGTAGGCGACGGCCGTGTCGGCGGCGATCGCGAAGATCGTGCCGCGACCGCTGAGCTGGGCCCGCGACGCGGCCGCGTTGTAGACCTTCTCGAACACGCGCGGCACGCCGAGCATCAACGTCGGCCGGAACGCCGCGAGTTCCGCGGTGACATCGGTGACGTCGGTGACATGACCGATCTCGATGGGCGCCATCGCGGCCGCGACCTCCGCGATCCGGCCGATCACGTGGGCCAGCGGCAGGAACAGCAGCACCGACGATTCGCCGGTGTGGAACAGCGACGGCACCCGGGCGATGATATTGCCCAGTTCGGCGAGGAAATTGCCGTGCGTCAACTGGCAGCCCTTCGGCCGCCCGGTGGTGCCGGAGGTGTAGACGATCGTCGCGAGAGTGTCTGCCGTCGTCCGGGACCGGCGCTCGTCCAGGGTGGCATCGCTGATTCGACCACCCGCTCGGCCGAGGACGGTCGTCACATCCGTATCGGTCCGAGAGGTGTCGATCTGCCAGAGATGGGTCAAATCCGGTAGCCGGTCGCGCACATCGGTGACCACGGCGGTGTGGTGGTCGCTCTCGGTGACCACGGCGAGGGCACCGGAGTCGGCGAGGATCCACTCGACCTGCTCGGCCGAGGAGGTTTCGTACACCGGCACGGTGACCGCGCCCGCACACCAGATCGCGAAGTCCAGCAGCGTCCACTCGTAGCGAGTGCGCGACATGATCGCCACCCGGTCGCCCGGCCGGATACCCTCGGCGATAAGCCCTTTCGCCATCGCTCGTACGTCGGCGCGGAAGTCGGTGGCCGTCAGCCCCCGCCATCGGCCATTCGTCTTACGGGCGATTACCGCAACGTCCGGGTACTGCTCGGCGTTGCGGTGGATCAGATCACCGAGGTTGCTACCGGGAGCGACTTCGTACTCGGCCGGTATGCCGAACTCACGCATGAACCCATTGTGACCTGGGTAACACCGTGCGGGCGACGGGCTGTTGGCAATCGACACAGGGACCAAAGGCCCTGCCCGGTCTGTACGGCGCGGGCGGACCATAGGGCGATGGAAGTGACCGCGGTGCGCGTCGACAAGCCCGATGAGCTCAACGTCGTCATCGGCCAGTCTCATTTCATCAAGACGGTCGAGGATCTCCACGAAGCGCTGATCGGTGTCAGCCCGCATCTGAAGTTCGGCTTGGCCTTCTGTGAAGCCTCCGGCCCCCGGCTGGTGAGGCACTCGGGCAACGACGACGGACTTGTCGAGCTGGCCACGAAGAACGCACAGGTGATCGGTGCGGGGCACTCGTTCATCGTGTTCCTGCGCGAGGGGTATCCGGTCAACGTCCTCAACGCCATCGGCCAGGTTCCGGAGGTCTGTGGCATCTTCTGCGCCACCGCCAATCCGGTGGAGGTGCTCGTCGCCGAGACCGGGCTCGGGCGGGGAATCGTCGGCGTCGTGGACGGACCACCGCCGCTGGGGGTGGAAAGCGCCGAAGATCAACTCGACCGCAAACGCCTGTTGCGCAGCATCGGCTACAAGCTGTGATCCACCGGTCGGCCTCCAATTCTCTTGTGCAACATGCTGATTGCCCGGTCATGGCCGTCCGTCCCGACGATTGGCGTGGATGTCGGTCCGGTCCGCTCATCTGGCTCGGCGCCTGCATCGCCGCCCCGTGATCGGCCGTGGACCAACGACTCTTCCCGACCCGTGTCCGAAGTGGGGACGATGTGTCCACCGCCGGATCCTTTCCGATTCGAGGAGGCACCCGCGATGCACGCGAAACCCGGAGACTGGCTGGTCGTCGAAGGACGTCGGCTCGGAGGCCCGGTTCGCCACGGTCGGATCGAGGAAGTGCACGGCGCCGGGGGAGGTCCGCCCTATCTCGTGCACTGGTCCGACACCGGCCATCGAGCCCTGACCTTCCCTGGCCCCGACGCGCATGTCCTCACCGCCGCGCAGATGGGTATTCGGCACCAGCGCTCCGACAGGGGCCGGTAGACGATCCCCGAGCCCCGGGTACGGCGAGTCCCGCGCGGAGAACGCTGGCCCGGCGGGCCCCGATCGTCGAGACGCCGCGACGCCGCGACGATCACCGCCCGATATGGCCCGTGGCCCTATCCGGAAGGCTGGGCGGTGGGCTCGGGGCCGGCGCCCGGTTCGCGGAGGACGTTCGTGATCAGTTCGCCGAAGGTATGGGGGTCGTCCAAGAGCCAGCCGTGACCGCCGGGCACGGTGATCGTGCGCGGGTCGCCGAGAGCCGTCTGGAGCGACATCGAGGTGGATTCGGGGATCACCGTGTCTCGCTTGCTCCACACCACGAAGATGGGCAGACGACGTTCGGCGAGCGCCGCGAGTTCGGAGGTCAGGTTGGCGGTCCGGGCGAGGTGGGCCACTTCCCACACCGCCGTCGGATTCCGCAGCACGTTCGGGACGGCATCGCGCAGGATCACCGGCAGGACCCTGGTCAGCTGGCGGCCGGGCAGCAGGTCGGCCGGCAGATGCAGACCCCAATCCCACAGCGGTCGTTCGCGCAGCGCACGCACCACTCCGCGGCCGTCGGTCCACGCCGAGCCGCCGATGGAGTTCACGAGCACGAGCCGTTCGGCGAGATCGGGCAGATCGTGCGCGGCTTCGATCGCGACGCCGCCGCCGAACGAGTGCCCGACCACGGTCACCGGTAGGGGTAGGCCGATCGCGGCGGCGAAGTCGCCGACCCAGCGGGCGTATCCGGCGAGAGTCCGGTCCTCGACCGGCAGGCCGGCGGTGCCGCCGAAACCGGGCAGCGCCGGAGCGTACACCCGCACTCCCAGGTGGACCAGTTGCTCGAGCGGGCGGGCATAGGCATGTCCCCCCAGTCCCCAGCCGTGCAGAAAGAGCACGGGAGGACCGTGACCACCGACCGCGTAGCGGGCAGTGCGGCCCTGGACCGGGATGGATCGCCACCGCAGTCGAGAAGAACGACGGTGCGTCGGCCGCGTCGCGTCCGTCTCTGCTGCCACATGGTGATCCGGCTCCCGGACCCCGAACCAGGACGCCGGCGCCGCGAGTTCGGCCGCGGCGGCGAGGATTCGATCGGCAGGTACGTTCGGAACCTCGGGTGCGACAACGACTTCGGCGGGCCGGAGGCGCTGCAGCGGGGTTCGCCAATGCGGCATCTGAACTCCTGACGTTGTCTCGAGGCGTCACTGCTCGTGCGCCGGGTGCCGTTCGCGGATGGTTTCGCTGAGGGGGCACACCGCGGCGAGCGAGAGTCGGGCCGGATTCAGCATCGCCGAGAGCTCCGGCCGGTCGGAAGGGCGCAACGTCCGGCATGTCCGGGTCGGCGGTCTCTCGCCGCGGGGACTTTCGGCCCGGGGCGACGGCATACGGCCCACCGTCCGGGGCGGGCGATCCCGGTATCGCCACGAGACAGCGCGCCACCGCGGTGACGACGCGTGTCAGTGGTTCTCACGCTCATGCGACTCCGTGCCGGGGCGGACCACCATCACCGGGCAGTGTGAGTGCTGGACAAGGGAATTGGACACACTGCCCAGCAGCAGGCCGCGAAAGCTGCCCCGCCCGTGACTGCCGACCACGATCAGCTGAGCGGATTCGCTCCAATGCTGGAGCTGCGGGGCCGGGTCGGCGATGCTGATGTGCCGGCGCACCGAGACGTCAGGGTATTTTTCCTGCCAGCCCGCCAGGCGCTCGGCCAGGATCGCTTCTTCGTTCACCTCGATATCCGACGTCGGGAACCACGTGTACGGGTCGCCGACGAACGTGCCGAAGGGCAGATCGCTCCAGGCGTGCACCGCGACGAGTTCGGCGCCGCGTTCGGAGGCTTCCTCGAACGCGGCTGCCACCGCGGCCTCACTGACCGGGCCGCCGTCGACCCCGACGACCACGGGGCCGCTGGTGCGCGGCCGCGTCGGCGTGGCCGGTTCACCGCGCACCACCACGACCGGGCCCTCGGCGTGACTGATCACCGACAACATGATGGAGCCGACGTGTGCCGCGAAGCCGCCGGTGCCGCGTGCGCCGACGGCCACGAGATAGGCGGTAGCGCTGTGACGCAACAGCATTCGTGCCGGGTGTTCGGAGGACACCTCCGTCGTCACTCGCACCTCGGGCATGACCTCGCGCACCGCCAGGGCGGCATGGGCGACCAGTGCGGATCCGCGTGTGTGCACCTGCTCGAGGACCGACGGCTCCGAGATGTCGTAGGAATTGAACACCCGCCGCGCGCTGTCGAGGTCGAGTCCGTAGGCGATGACCAGTGCGCGTTCGCGTTCGCGCGCCACGCCGGCCGCCCACAGCAGCGCGGTCCGGGCCGCGTCGGAACCGTCGACACCGACCACGATCGGCGCGGAGGCCAGGTGGTGCGGATCCTCGGTGAACTGTGCGGACATCATGAAATCCTTTCGCCGAGAACGCTTCGCCGAGCGTCGGTGGCGCTGTACTCGAACTCCCGGGCATGGGCCGGGCGGCGGAGGATCCCCGCCATACCGTGAACTTTCCCGGCACGCGCGCGGTGCCGGAAGGGCCTTTGGTCCCGGAGTGCCGCAGCGTCGGTCCACCGGTGCGACCGGGCGGGACGACGGTCCGAAGACTCGGCCGCCGGTGACTTTCGGCCATGCCCGCAGCGTGCCGCCGGCGCGATGCTGATGTCGGAAGGCGCGAAGGTCGAAGGGATGACGACAATGAGCATGTTCAGCGGTCGCAGCGCGATCGTGACGGGGGGCGCGCGCGGTATCGGCGCCGCCGTGGCCGCCGCTCTCGCGAAGGAACATCTCGGTGTCGTCGTGGCGGACCTGCTCGACCGCGACGGCACGGCCACCGCGGAGTCACTGGGCGCCCATGCGATCTTCCGGCGGCTCGATGTGGCCGACGAGGATGGCTGGCAAGCGGTGATCGCCGATGCCGAGGCGATGTTCGGGCCGTTGGCTGTGCTGGTCAACAACGCCGGGATCGTCGATTTCGGCGGCGTGGAGGTCGAGCCGCCGGTGATGTTCCGCCATGTGCTGGACGTGAACCTCTACGGACCGTGGCTGGGGATGCATCTGGCGGGTCCGTATCTGCGCCGGGCGGGCGGTGGCGTCGTGGTCAACATCTCGTCGACCGCGGGCCTGATCGGCTACGCGGATGTGGGCGCCTATGTCGCCAGCAAATGGGGCCTGCGTGGACTGACCAAGGCCGCCGCGCTCGAATGGGGGTCGTCGAATATTCGCGTGTGTTCGGTACATCCGGGCCCGATCCACACCCCTATGACGGCAGATATGGACGACTCCGCCATCGCCGCACAACCCTTGGCGCGATTCGGCGAGCCCGAGGAGGTCGCGGCCATGGTGCGGTTCATCGTCACGGAGGCCACGTTCTCCACCGGTTCGGAGTTCATCGTCGACGGTGGCGCCACGGCCGGCCAAGTCCTGCACATGCCCAGTTCGGCAGGGGAGTGAAGACCTATGACGAAACATCCCGATCACGACACCCTGATCGCCGCGGTGGCGCTGGCCGTACGGGCACCCTCGGTGCACAACAGCCAGCCCTGGTTGTGGCGGATCGGTGCGGACACCGTTCAGCTCTACGCCGATACCGATCGGCGACTGCACACCGATCCCGATATGCGCGATCTGGTGGTGAGTTGCGGTGCGGCACTGCACCATCTGCAGATAGCGGCCGCCGCGCTGGGCTGGGCGACGACGGTGCACCGGCTGCCGAATCCCGCGTTGCCCGAACATCTGGCCGCCGTGGAATTCCGCCCGGCCCCACCCGAGGTGGAGACGGTACGGCTGTCGCGAGCGATCACCGAACGATGCAGCGACCGCCGCCGCTACACCTCGTGGGAGGTGCCCGACGCCCACCTCGGGGCACTCACGGCCGCAGCGGCCGCCTGTGGAGTCCTCGTGCGCGACATCGCCTCCGAGGCCGGCCGGGTGCAATTGCTGCGAGCCTTCGAACACGCCGCCGCGGTGCACGACGCCGACAGCGAGTATCGGGCCGAGCTCGCGCGCTGGAGCGGGCATCACGCGACCCCGGACGGCGTGCCCGCCCGCAACGCCGTCGCCGCCACCGGTGCGGCGACGAGGCCGTTCGCCGATCCCCGGCTGCCGCAGGCGGTGATCCGCGATATGGCGGAGGCCGATCGCATGCTGGTGCTCTACACCGCGGGCGACGATCGGGTCAGCTGGCTGCGGACCGGCGAGGCGACCAGCGCGATCCTGTTGACCGCGACGACGCTGGGCCTGGCGACCTGCCCGCTCACCGAACCGCTCGAGGTGCCCGAGGTGCGCGCACAGCTGCGCACCGGTCTGCTCGACGACAGCGGCTTCCCGCAGATGATCGTCCGGACCGGCTGGGCCGCAACGAATTCCCCGCGGCCGTCGCCGACTCCGCGCAGACCGCTCGACGACGTCCTCACCAGGCTCTGAGGATGGCGGAGCGGACCACCCGGTGGTCCGCTCCGCGTGTGAATGATCAACCGCCCCGGAGAAACTCGAGAGAGAGCTCCGATTCCAGAGGAGAACACCATGGCCCCGCGTCCCGCTGCACCGCAGCGCCACACCGAGCCCCCGATCATCGCCGCGGTCGACGGCTCGGCGGTCGGCTACCACGCCGCGGCGTGGGCGGCCGCCGAAGCCGCGCTGCACAGCAGACCCCTGCATCTGGTGACGTCCATCGCGATCGGGGGCGGGTTCGGCCCGACGCCGATTCCGACCGAAGACGATATGAGCTGGTTACACCTCGACGGTGAGCGCATTCTGCTCGAGGCCGCTCGAATCGCTCGCGCCGCCACGGGTGAGCATCGCGCGGTGATCACCACCGAGGTCACCACCGACGCCATCATCGGACATCTGATCGAGGCGTCGAAGCACGCGCGAGCGATCGTCGTCGGCAGCCGTGGCCTGGGAGCGATCCGCCGTGGTCTGCTGGGCTCGGTGGCCTCGGAGATCATCCGGCACGCCGAATGTCCGGTCACCGTGGTGCATGCGATGTCGGCGACGGATGCGGTGAGCGCGGTCGAATCCGTGCTGGTCGGTGTGGACGGCACCGAGAACAGCGTGCCGGCACTCGAGCTGGCGTTCGAGGAGGCTTCACGCCGCAATGTCGGACTGGTGGTGCTGCATGCCTGGAGTGACCGCAGCAGCGGTCTGGATCCGTCGATCATCGGCTGGGACGAGATGCGTGCGTCCGAGGACGCCCTGCTGGCCGAAAGCCTGGCCGGATTCGCCGAACGCTATCCGGAGGTGAAGGTGGACCGGCGGGTGGTTCTCGATCGGCCGGTGCGGTCACTGCTGGACGCGGCCGAGCACGCGCAGCTGGTCGTCGTCGGCAGTCACGGTCGCGGCGGCTTCACCGGAATGCTGCTGGGCTCCACGAGCACGGCACTGGTCCACTCGGTGGAGTGCCCGATCACCGTCGTGCGGCAGCGTCTCCGGGGCCGCTGAGCGAAACGGGCTACGGCGTGCGGGTCGGTCGGGGCGCCGGGGGCGTGGTGATGCAACCCGGTAGCGGTGCCACGACGCTCGCGGAGGGACTGTCGTCCCCCCTCGCACCGGACGGAGCTCTGCGATGAGTGAGGAATCCGTGGACACGATGCCCGCCGGGCTCGCGGGCGCCGAGGCCGCCGCCCGGTTGGCCCGCGACGGCGCGAACGTCGTTCCGCGGCCGCCGCCCGTGCCGTGGTGGCGCCGGGTCCTGACTCAGCTGCGTGACCCGCTGATCGTGGTGCTGCTGATCGCGGCCGTCCTCACCGTCGCGACCGGCGACTGGGCGGATATGGCGGTGATCATGCTGGTCATCGTGGTCAACACCGCCGTCGGGGTCGGCCAGGAGGTACGGGCCCAGCACGAGATCTCGGCGCTGGAGCAGTTGACGGCGCCGACGGCTCGGGTGGTCCGGGACCGAACACAGCGGCAGGTGCCGGCCACCGACGTCGTCGTCGGCGATCTGCTGGTTCTCGCCGAGGGCGATATCGTCGCGGCGGATGCGTGCCTGGTCGACGCGGCCGCGCTGCTGGTGGACGAGTCGGCGTTGACCGGGGAGTCGGTGCCGGTCGACAAATCGGTGTCCGGTGACCGGAGCCTGTCCGCCGGGACCGTGGTGGTCCGCGGCCGCGGCGCCGCCTCGGTGACCGCGACCGGGGCCGCCAGCGCGACCGGGCAGATCGCGGCTCTACTGGATCGTGGTACCGGCCCGACGCCGTTGCAACGGCGTCTGGTCGACGTCGGGCGGTTGCTGGCCGGAGTCACGGTCGCGCTCTGCGCGGTGGTTCTCGCCCTGGGCCTGATCCGGCATCAGCCGCCGGAACTGATGCTGGTGACCGCGATCAGCCTCGCGGTGGCGGCGGTCCCGGAATCGCTGCCGGCCGTGGTGACCATGGGGTTGGCCCTGGGCGCGCGGCGCATGGTCGGCCATCGGGCCCTGATCCGCACCCTGCCCGCGGTGGAGACGCTCGGTTCGGTGACGGTCCTGGCGACCGACAAGACCGGAACGCTCACCGAAGGCCGGATGGTGGTTCGAGAGATCTGGACGCCCTGGGCGCGGGCGCGGCTGACCGGGACGGGTTACGACCCCGACGGACAGGTTCTGGTCGGTGCCGGGCAGTCGCCGGGACCTGGTGAACCGGCGCTGGCGCAGCTGCTGTCCGCGGGGGTGTTGTGCAACGACGCGCGGCTGGTCGCACCCCGGGGGGCGGACGGCGAATGGACGGTGCTGGGCGATCCGACCGAGGCCGCGTTGCAGTGTGCGGCCGCGAAATTCGGTATCGACACCGATACTCTTCGCGGCCGTATGCCGCGAATCGTCGAGCGGCCGTTCGACAGTGATCGCAAACGCATGACGACGGTGCACCGACGGCCGGGCGGCGGCTTCCGAACGGTGTGTAAAGGGGCCCCGGAAGCGGTTCTGCGGTCCGATCTCGTCGGTGGGGATCCGGCCGACCTCACCCGCGCGCTCGTGCGTGCCGAGGAGTTCGCGCGGGCGGGGTATCGAGTGCTGGCGATCGCGGCCGCCGATCATGCGGATGTGCCGGGCGAGGAACCTGAGCGCGGGCTGCGGCTACTGGGCCTGGTCGCCATTCTCGATCCGCCGCGATCCGCGGCCGGGGCGGCCATCGCGGCCTGCCGTCGCGCCGGGATCCGGCCGGTTCTGATCACCGGCGACCACCCCGGGACCGCGGCCGCGATCGCCACCGAGCTCGGCATCCTCGGTGTCGGCGAGGCCGTGGTCGACTGCGGCGGCGCGACCGGCGAGGACCTGCGCACCGCCTCGGTCTTCGCCCGAGCGACCCCGAACCACAAACTCGACATCATCGCCGCCTTGCAGAACGACGGACAGATCGTCGCGATGACGGGGGACGGGGTCAACGACGGCCCCGCGCTGCGGCGCGCCGACATCGGGGTGGCGATGGGCGGACGCGGCACCGAGGTCGCCCGGCAGGCCGCCGATCTGGTACTGGCCGATGACAATCTCGACACGCTGGTCGTGGCGGTCGAGGAGGGCCGCCGCGTGTACGCCAACATTCGGCGCTTCCTGATCTACGGACTGTCGGGCGGGGCCACCGAAATCGCGGTCATGCTCTTCGGGCCGCTGTTCGGACTCGCCCTGCCGTTGCTCGCCGGTCAGATCCTGTGGGTCAATCTGCTCACTCACGGGGTCACGGGTGTCGCGCTGGGCGGGGAGCCCGCGGAGCGAGCGATCATGTCGCGCCCACCCCGTCCGCCCACGCAGAGCATTCTCGGTGCCGGGTTGTGGCAGCGAATTCCTCGTATCGCCGTGGTCCTGACGGTGGTGACGCTCGCCGTCGCGATCTGGGGTCTGCACACCGACCGGCCCTGGCAGAGCATGGCATTCTTCA
This sequence comes from Nocardia spumae, assembly GCF_020733635.1. Classification (NCBI taxonomy): domain Bacteria; kingdom Bacillati; phylum Actinomycetota; class Actinomycetes; order Mycobacteriales; family Nocardiaceae; genus Nocardia; species Nocardia spumae. The sequence continues at coordinate 3,426,563 of NZ_JAJFZL010000001.1, forward strand.
CCCTGGGGGCGACCCAGCTCGGGGTGGCACTGGGATCTCGCACCCGCCCGTGGTCGGCGGCCAATCCCTTGCTTCCCGTCGCGGTCGCGGTCTCCTTCGCACTACAGGTCGCGGCCCTGTACCTGGTCCCGTTGCAGGACCTGCTGCACACCGAACCGGTCGCCGTCACCGACCTGATGGTGATGACCGGCGCGTCGGCGTTGGGTTACCTGGCGGTCCGGGCGGATCGGATCCGGCATCCGAGCCCCGGCCGGACCGTGAAGGAATTCGAAGGCGGTTACGGGTAGACGATGCTGGTCGAGGCCTGGGGCAGCCGCAGCACCCGGGCAACGGTGGCCGTCCACTCGGAGACGGCCGGCCAGTCCCGGAGGTCTCCGTACCGCGGGCCGCCCAGCAGTCGATAGACCGTACGCGCTCGCCACGAGACGCCGGCTCGCTCGAAGTGACCGGCAAAAGCGTGGTAGTCGATCGCCTCGACCGAATCACGCAGAGCGGCGATCCTCTTGGGCACCGCCCGGCCCAGTCGGCGCCCGATCGGCCCCTGTAGGGCGGGACCGAGTCCGACGCTGAACAGCCAGACCCGCATCCCTGTCAGTTCGTGGCGGTGGGTGCGAGCGAATTCCGACATCTCGGGTAGCACGTCGGCGTTGTGAATGGCGCTGCCGAGAACGATCGCGTCGAAACGGGACAGCTCGGGTGCGTGCTCGGCGTCGGCGACCTGGACCTGTGCGCCGCGGTTGGCCAGGTCGGCGCCGATGTACTCGGCTATCTCCCTGGTCGATCCTTCGGCGGAGGCGAAAATGATTGCGATGCGGGGAGTTTCACGGCTCATATGTCGAGCCTGCGCTCGCCGGCGAGCCGCGGTGAGAGTCGTCGTTCCCGATGCCTGTGGGACCAACGTCCTCAACGGTGGACGAAGCCGGGGATCTCGTCGACGCCGCGCCGGGGTGTGACCGGCGGATGCGCTCGAAACGGGTCCGGTCGGTGGAACCGCGAGGTCAGCGGCGCCCGTCACGCCTGCTGCGGAGCAGTGGCCGCGGGACCGTTGAAATCGTTGCCGAGAAGTACCGCGCGCAGCGGGTCGGGTACCACCGCGAGGACGTGATCGAGATGTCCGGGAGAGAAGACGTCGGACAGCGCGATGGTCACCGCGCCGATCAGCGCGACCGCTTCGTCGCCGGAGATTCCCGCTTCGTGCGCGAACCCGTCGACGAACGACGCCGCGTCGTGGTGCACCGGCACATGCGCGGGCACCCAGCCCTCGTAGAAGATCCCGCGCAGCAACTCGGGCAGCTGGGCGCCGAAATGCGCCGCGCCGATGACGTCCAGGCGGTCGCGAACGGTGTGCAGCCACGCACGCATGGCTCGCAGGGCGAAGGCGCGGTCGTCGGTGCCGAGCCGGTCCGCGACCGTGCGCAGCCATACATGCGCGGTGTTCACGGCCGGTGCGAACGGATCGTCGTGGTAGGTCATGGTTCAGCTCTCCGGTGCGAGGTCGGCGGTTACGGCGCGTGGAAGTCGTGTCGGGCGATCCGAAGCAGTGCGCCCATCGCACGGTCGGAGTCCGAGCCGGGTGGAGACGCGGGGGCCGCGGGCGACCGGCCGGGCTCGTCGATCAGCGGTGTGGGGACCGCTCGCTGACACGGCTAGTCGGCGCCGTCGGTGATGCGCAGGATCTCGTGCAGCGGCAGGCGTGGAGTCGGCTCCGGCCGGGGCTGTGTCTGTGGGACGCTGCCGATACGAACCAGCACCTGGGGGAAGGCGTGGGTGCCGATCAAACGGGCCACCACGCCGCGGCTGCGCGGCACCTCGGTGAGGTGGGTGAGCGGGCACGTCGCGTACCCGGCGATGGTGCACTCCAGCAACACCGTCGACAGCACTCGGCCGCAGGCGAGCCAGTCGGCGGCGGTATCGCCGTAGGTCGACAGGGCCACGATCGCTGAGTGATCCTCGCGCAGTTCGGGCCGCCGTGGATCACCGCCGACCGTGGGCAACCTGCGCCCGACATCGACGCGTTCACGTTCGTCCTCGGTCACCAGCGCCTCGCGGGGAACGCCGGTGTGGTCCACTACATGCCCTGTCCACCAATGTAGTTCCGCGTGGTAGTCGGAGTCGTAGCGGCGCAGCGACGCGGTGAGATCGGACGCGCGGGCCAGTTCCGGCCGGCTGTCGTCGGGCAGGACCGTGACGATGGCGTCCTCGGGGTCGAAGACGGTGCGCAGGACGGTCTCGAATTGGCCCCAGTCCTGTGGGGCGTCGAAGGGGAGCCGGTCGGTGTACCGGTGTGCGATGGCCGCGGCGCGTTCGCGGTCGCCCTCGGTGACGTAGTGGGAAGGCTCGAAGCGGACGTTGGCGAGGTGGGTGTGATCGTTGGGATCGGGAAAGGTCGCGACGATCGTGCGCCGGCCCTGGGCCGCCATTGCCGCACGCAGGTGGTCGAGGACGATGCCGCAGCTGATGGTCAGCTGTCTGCCGGTGTTGTCGGTGGCGGGCAGCATCCGTTCGGGCACGCTGTACAGGCGCATGGCCGTGCCGTCGAATATCCACCGCCAAGGCTGGCTGTTGTGCAGCGACGGCGCCCGTCCGGCCAGTTCGACCGCGGCTTCGACATCCTCGCGGGTGGGTGCGGTGCTCATGGAATTCACGGTAGAACTCCCCGAGCGGAGACGGAGGGGCCATTGGTCCCGATGCCGCCGCGACCATGGTCGACTCGATCCGCGTGCAGGGGGTCGCCGAGGCAGCGGTCGAGTAGCAGTCGTCGTTCGGCGGCCGCCACGGCGCGGCGGGTCGCGTACACGGCGTCGGGGGTCACCGATACCGACGTGATGCCGTCGGCGACGAGATGTTCGGCGAATTCCGGCCGCGTGGAGGGTGCCTGGCCGCACAGTGACGAGGTGATGCCGAGTTCACGCGCGAGGGTGACGATGCGCCGGATGGCGTGCAGTACGGCCGGATCGGATTCGTCGAACAGCTCCGCGCACTGCTCGGAGTCGCGGTCCACGCCCAGGATCAGCTGAGTGAGATCGTTACTGCCGATGGATACTCCGTCGATGCCCAGGCCCACGTATTCCGGTAGCCAGTGCACCACCGAGGGCACCTCGGCCATGATCCACCGGTGCATCGTGCGGTCGCTGCCCAGCGGGGAGCCGTCCACCAGTTCCAGGCAGGCGGCCAGCTCCCACCGGGTGCGGACGAACGGGATCATCAGATGCAGGTTCGGGGTGCGGTCGCGGACTCGGGCCAGTGCCTCGAGTTCGAGCCGGAACAGTTCGGGTTCGCGCACATAGCGGTAGCAGCCGCGGAAGCCGATCATCGGATTGCGTTCGGCCGGTTCGTAATCCGCGCCGCCGGTGAGACCCCGGAATTCGTTGCTGCGCAGGTCGGTTGCGCGATAAACCACCGGGCGCGGCGCGAAGGCCACGGCGATCCGCTCCAGCGAACCGGCCAGGATGTCGACGAATTCCTTCTCGTCGCCGGCGGCGAGGACGGCGCGGGGATGACGCCCGCCCAGCGCCCGGGTGAGCAACGTTTCGGCGCGTAGCAGCCCGACGCCGTCGACCTCGGTGTCGGCGACGCGTTCGGCGATCTCCGGGAGGGCGAGATTGACGTAGATCCTGGTGCCGGTGGTCTCGCCGGACGGCGCCGCCGCTGGGCCGGCCGGTGTGGCCGAGCGGGCGGGCTCGGCGGTGGTCGCGCTGTGTTCGGCCGCCACGACGCTGAGCACCCGGCCTGCGGCGGCGTCGACCTCGACCTGTCGGCCGTCGTGCAGCGTGGTGGTGGCCGTGCGCGCGCCGACGATACAAGGGATGCCCAGTTCACGGGCGACGATGGCCGCGTGGCAGGTCATCCCGCCGCTGTCGGTGATCAGCGCCGCCGCTCGGGAGATCGTCGGCAGCCAGTCGGGATTCGTCATCGGTGCGACGAGCACCTCGCCGTCTCGCAGCGTGGTTCCCTCACTGGGGGAGTGCAATACGCGTACCGCGCCGCGCGCGTGTCCGGGTGCGCCCGGGAGCCCCTGCACGAGCACCGTCGCGGCCGGCGTTTCGTCGGGTTGCGATGACGGTTCGCCGGCAAGGGTGGTGATCGGGCGTGCCTGCACCAGCCAGAGGCCGGATTCGTCGAAGGCCCATTCGACGTCCTGCGGGCGGCCGTCGTAATGCCGTTGCACGTCGAGCGCGAGACGGGCGACCGACGTGGCTTGTTCGGTCGTGAGGACCGGCCGCTGGGATTCCTCGGCGGCGATGTCGATGCGCCGATCACCGTCGTCGCCGGCGACGATGGCGAAACTCTGCTTGCCCCTTCGTGATTGCACGAGGGCGAGGCTGTCGGCATCGAAGACATAGGTGTCGGGCTCGACCGAACCGGACACCACGACCTCGCCCTGTCCGCGCGCGGCGTCGATCACCACCCGGTCGCGCCTGCCGGTGGCGGGGTCGGCGGTGAAGGCCACCCCGGAGCGCAGGGCCGCCACCATCTGCTGGACGACCACTGCCATCTCGGGACGTCCGCTCATGCCGCGGCGGGCACGGTAGGTGAGCACGCGCGGGGTGAACAGTGACGCCCAGCAGTCCCGTACCGCGTCCAGCAGGTGGTCGTCGCCGCGAATATTGGTGCGTGACAAGTTCATTCCGGCGAACGACGCATCGGCGCTGTCCTCACCGACGGCCGACGATCGCACCGCGACCGGCACCCGGTCGCCGAGCCGATGGTATTCCTCGACGATCGCGTCCCCGATCGCCCCGTCGAACCGGATGTCGTGCACCAGCTCGCGCATGTGCGAACACAGTAGCTCCAGATGCTGCCGGCCGGATTCGTCACCGGCGGCCGCGTATCGCAGCGCGTCCGCGTGCAGAGTGTCGATCCGGTGGCCGTTGGGCCCGTCGACGACTGCGCTCACGTAGGTCGAGCGCAGGATGACGAATCCCGGCGGTACCGCCAGTTTCGCGGCGACCATCTCGCCCAGGTTGGCTCCCTTGCCGCCGGCCTGATCGGCGTCCACGAGCCGAATATCGTTCAGACTTGCCACATAGTCGCCCATCACGGCTCCGATCTGCTCCGGGTGCGTCGCTTTCAGACTCGTCCGTCGGGTGATGCCGGGACATGGCCGAAGGTCCTCGCTCCGGTGGGCGATGGCCACGACACGGTCGCGGTCACCGGCCGGCGACGCCGGGCGCGATCTGCGCGCGACGAGGGGACCGACGGCGGTGGATGCAGTGGCATTCGCCTCTGCCCGGCGCCCATACCCCGGGATGACGCTGGGAACCGGGCCGGGAGAATCTCGCCGCCCGTTCGGCAGGGAGAGGAACACCATGGATATGCAATCGCCGATCATGCAGGTCATGCACGCGGTCATGATGTGGCTGCACCAGCAGGGAATCTGCCCGATGACGATGCCGATGTGATCGGCGAGACGGAGACATCGCAGGAGGGAATGCCGCGATGATGATGTGGTACGGCGCCGGGCTCAGCGGTGGGGCTGGAAGCACCGCGCCGGCAGCGCGCCGGCACGTTCACGAACGGTCATCACGATGAGTGAACTCGGCCCGCTGGATACGGGTTTCCTGGAGCTGGAGGACAGCGATCGCCATGTCAACGTCGCGATCGCCGCGATCGCGATCGTCGCTGGGCCGCCACCCGGAAGACAGCAGTTCGAGCAGATCATGGTCCGTGCCCTGAGCAGGTACGAGCGGTTGCGGCAGCGGATGCGGCGCGCGCCGCTGGACCTCACCGCGCCCAGCTGGCAGGAGGATCCGGATTTCGCGTTGTCGCGCCACATCCGGTGGGCGGCGTTACCGAGCCCGCGTGATGAGCGGGCGCTGCGCGAGCTGGTCGCCGACGAACTGACCCGTCGCCTGGATCGCGAGCATCCGCTGTGGCAGGTCGTGATGGTCGACAATCTGGCCGGGAATCGGTGGGCGGTGATCGTCAAGGCCCATCACAGCATGGTCGACGGGATCGCCGGGGTGGCCGTATTCGAAAGTCTCTGCGATGCGGAGCCGGACCGGCCGCCCGGTCCGGCCACGCAGCCCGCGAAAACCGGTCCGAGTCTGATCGGCGCGGCGGGCACGATGGTCCGGTTGCCCTATACCGCTTCGCGTTTCGCTGTCCGGACCGCGCGCACTCTGGTGCCGGTGTTGCTCGACACGGTGGTCCCCTCGCCGGCGTCCTCCCTCAACGGCCCGTTGGGGCGCCGTCGCCGGTATGCGGTCGCGCACACTGCGCTACCGGAGCTACGCGAGATCGGCGTGGCGTTCGACGCGACGGTCAACGATGTGGCGGTGGCCGCGCTCGCGGGCGCGTACCGGCGGCTGCTGTGCGAGCGGGGTGAACAACCCGCACCGGGATCGGTGCGGATCGTGATTCCGGTGTCGATGCGTCCCAGCGAGGCGAAATACGCCATGGGAAACCAGGTTTCGGCGGTGATCGCGGCACTGCCGGTCGATATCGGTGATCCGGTGGACCGGCTGCGCATGGTCCACGAGCGCATCTCCCGGCACCGGTCGCGTGGCGAGGCCGAGGCGGAGGCGTCCTTGCTGACACTGGCCGATCGCCTTCCGGCCGGGGTGGCGGCGTGGGTGTTCCGGGCGGCGGCCCGCTTTCCGCAACACGGCATCAGTGCCCTGGCGACGAATGTGCCCGGACCCCGCCACCGCCTCAGCATCGCGGGGGGCGAGGTGCAGCAGGTCTGGCCGGGGATACCGATCGCCATGCGGATCCGGACCACGGTGGCGATGCTCAGCTATGCCGACCAGTTCGCCTTCGGGATCACCGGTGACTTCGACACCACTCCCGACATCGACATGATCCCCGCGGCGATCACCGGCGAGATCGAGGCATTGCTGCGCAGAGCGCGTAATCCGGCACCCTGATCCGTGGGGTTCAGCCGGGCGGGGTTCAGCCGGGCGGGGTTCAGCCGGGCGAGGCGACTGCCTGGGGCGAACCGGGATTCCGGCGGCGCAGCAGCCATCGGTACAGCTCGTCGCAACCCCAGACGATGAACGGGAACGGGAGCACGAAGGCGATCATCCACGGCGCGAGTGCGGCGGTGCCCAGGACCTTCTGCAGCGGCGGCAGGTAGACCACGGCCGCGGTCAGTACCAGTTCGAAGGCGATGCCCCACAACAGCATCGGGTTCGAGAAGACCCCGATCGACCGTAGCGAGGCTCGTTCGGTGCGGGCGGCGAAGGCGGTGCCGATCTGGCCGGCGACCATGCCGACGAACGCCATCGTGATCGCTTGACGGTAGCTGTGGTGCAGTGCGGTCCCCGCACCGGTGGGGGCGCCGGGATGCCATCCGGCCGCCAGCAGCACGGCGAAGAATCCGGCCAGCGCGAGCACGGCGCAGATGACGCCGAGGAAAAGCCACGCGCGCACCATCATTCGGCGCTTGATGACCGGCTCTCCGCGAGGCCGAGGCGGGCGCCGCATGATGCCGGGCTCGGCGCGTTCGCGGCCGAGGGCCAGCGCGGGCAGGGTTTCGGTGCCGACATCGAAGGTCAGCAGCAACGGCACCGTCAGCGGTACCGGCACCGCGCCGCCGGACAGCGCGAACACCAGGAACGGCAGCACCTCGGGTGTGGCATGGGCGAAGATGTAGAAGATGAACTTCCGGATGTTGTCGTAGACCCTGCGCCCGGACTCCACCGCGACGGTGATGGTGGCGAAGTCGTCGTCGGTGAGCACCATCGTGGAGGCTTCCCGTGCGACGTCGGTTCCGCTGCGTCCCATCGCGATTCCGATATCCGCGCGCCGCAGGGCGGGGGCGTCGTTGGCGCCGTCGCCGGTCATGGCCACCACGTGACCGGTGGCTCGCAGCGCGTCGGCGATGCGCAATTTGGCCTCGGGCGAGGAGCGGGCGAAGATCACCTCGTCGGTGCTCGAGAGAAGCCGATCCAGTCGATCCTCACTCATCGCGTCCAGTTCGGATCCCGTGACGATGGCCGGTGTGCCGCGCACGATGCCGACCTGTCGCGCCACGGCCGCCGCGGTGGCGCCGTGATCACCGGTGATGACGACGATCCGGATTCCGGCGGTATGGCAGCGGGCGACGGCGCCGGGCACCTCGCGCCGTGGCGGATCGACGATGCTGACCACCGCCAGCAAGGTGAGCTCGGCCTCGGCCGCATCGGGCGTGGCGGGATCCGGCCGATCGGCGGTCAGGGGGCGATCGGCGATGGCCAGCATTCGATATCCGTCCTGGGCCCGCGCGTCGACCGTCGCGAGGACCTCCGCGCGCCGGCGCTCGGTCAGCGGCCGTGCGTGGCCGTCGGGGCCGGCTTCCGATGTGCACAGCGGGACCACGGTCTCCGGCGCGCCCTTCACGTGAAGCGTGCGGGCGCCGTCGCCCTCGTCGAGAGTCGACATGCGTTTGCGCACCGAATCGAACGCGAACTGGCGCAAGCGATGTCCGCGCGCCGCCGCGGGGTCGAGCTCTGTCGCGGCGGCGAGTACGGCGATATCGGTCGCATCGCCGACGAGAGGACCGGCGGGAGAGGGGTGGGCGTTGTTGCACAGCGCCATCGCCCGGACCGCACGGCGGGTGAGCGCACCGGGCTCGGCGTCGGGGTCGGCGAAGGGATCGATGTCGCCGCCGCTGGTGTGCACGGTGGTGACCCGCATGCGGTTCTCGGTCAGTGTTCCGGTTTTGTCGGTGCAGATCACGTCCGTGGAACCGAGTGTCTCGACCGCGGACAGCCGTTTGACCACCGCGCCCCGGGCCGCCAGCTGACGGACCCCGATGGCCAGCGCCAGGGTGATCACCGGCAGCAGCCCCTCGGGCACATTGCCGACCAGCAGTCCGACGGCGAAGATCACCGCGTCCAGGAAGGGCAGTCCGGCGCCGAAGATGGCCAGGGGAATGAACGCCGCGCCGAGGATCACCGAGATCAGCGCGATCAGCCATGCCACCCGGCGCACCTGATGTTCGAGGGGGCTCTCCTCGGTGTGCACTCGTTCCGACAGCGACGCGATCCGTCCCAGTTCGGTGCGCATCCCGGTGGCGAAGACGACCGCGACGGCTTCGCCCTGCGTGCAGGCGGTACCGCTGAAGATCACGTCGGTGGCCTGGAGCAGGGGCACCGTGGAGTCGACCGGTCCGGCACTGCGGTGGACCGGGACCGATTCGCCGGTCAGGGCCGACATGTCGACCTCGACGGCACCGTCGAGCAGGCGGGCGTCGGCCGATATCTTGTCGCCCTCGGACACGACCAGCACATCGCCCGGTACGAGGTCGGCCGTATCGATGCTCTGCCGCGCGCCGTCGCGAACGACGGTGGCGTGCAGGGGGATGAACGCGGCGAGGGCCTCGACGGCGTGTTCGGCGTGGCGTTCCTGGACGAAGGCGAACAGGGCGTTGAGCACTATCACCGACAGGATCGCGACGGCCACCGCCTCGATGCCCACCGAGAACGCCAGCGCCGCGGCCGCCCACAGCAACAGCGCGAGCGGGTGGGTGAACTGGCGCACCAGCCGGCGCGGCCACTGCCGGGTGCCGCGGCGGCGCAGCGTGTTGGATCCGGCGTGGATCAGCCGCCGTCGCGCTTCGCGAGTGGACAGTCCCTCCCGTGAGCTGCGCAGGTCCCGGAGCAGCAGGTCGAGCGGTTCGGTGGCCTCGACCTGCGCGGAGACGCCGGTCGCGGCGCGGTCGGTGCCGGGTGAGACGGAGTCGAGCACCGTCGATCACCGTCGCCGTCGGACGATGGTGCGGCCCATAATGCCTCCCTCCGGCGCCTCGCCGGTGCGGTGGATCGTGCCCGTCTCCGACTGTAGAAGTCGCGCCCGCGCATCGGGAGGGACCGCGGGGACCTCACTCGAGTGACCGGTTTCGCGCGTCGAGGTGACTTTCGGCCGTGGCGGGACTTCGGTCACCGCCCACGGCGACCGGAATGCCCTACTCGGCGAAGCGCCGATCGCGTGAGATCGACGGTATGCCGATCGTCACGCTCACGATGAACCCCGCGATCGATGTCGCCGGCCACACCGACCGGGTCGCACCGACCGACAAGATGCGGTGTGAGGCGCCGCGGTTCGATCCCGGCGGCGGCGGTATCAATGTGGCTCGCACCGTGGCTGTGCTCGGCGAGTCCGTCACCGCGATCTACCCGGCGGGCGGTCATACCGGCGCCTTCCTCGAACAACTGGTCCACGCGGCCGGGATCCCCTCGCATACGGTGCCGACCGCCGAGCCGAGCCGGGAGAATATCGCGGTCCACGCGGACGACACGGGGGAGCAGTACCGGTTCGTCTTCCCTGGCCCGCGACTCACACCGGTCGAGCAGCACCGCTGCCTGGCCGCGGTGGAGCGGCACGCGGCCGGAGCGGACTACGTGGTCGCCAGCGGCAGCCTGCCACCCGGTGTCGGACCGGAGTTCTACCAGATCCTCGCGGATATGGTTGCCGCACAAGGTGTCCGGATGATACTCGACACCTCGGGCGCGGCGCTGCACGCGATCCGCCGAGGTGTCTTCCTGGTCAAACCGAGCGTGCGGGAGCTCGCGCAGCTGGTCGGGCGCACCCTGCCCGGCCGCGCGGAACAGGTGGCCGCGGCCCGCGAGCTGGTGACCGCCGAGGTCGCGGAGGTCGTCGTCGTTTCCCTGGGGGTCGAGGGTGCGTTGCTGGTCACCACCGAGCTGTCGCGGTGGTTCGCGCCGATCCCGGTGCCGGTGCGCAGCGGAATCGGCGCCGGTGACGCGATGGTGGGAGGTATCGCGGTCGGGTTGACCCGGGGATCCGGTCTCGAGGACGCGGTTCGGCTGGGTATCGCCGCGGCCACCGCGGCGTTGACCACCTCGGGTACCGGCCCGGGGCTGCGCGCCCGCGTCGAGCAGTTGTACGAGGCGCTGGTGTCCGATCACGAGCCGGTGGCGGAGGCCCGCTGACTCACGATGTTTCTCGATCGCCGGCCCGCCGGTAGATCCGCAGTGCGATCGCGGCGGTCTGTTCCAGCGGTGCGGTGGTGTCCAGTACCGCGGCACCGGGCCAGGGATCTTCGTCGGCCGCCATCGCCGCCGCGACCGCGGGCGTGGCGTCGGATTCGGAACCGAGTCGCGCGGCGATGCGTTCGGCCGCGACCTGCTGCGGTGTGCGACAACATAACTCGATCAGTTCTGCCGCGCTGTCGGCCGCCAGTTGTTCGGCGCGGCGGCGTTGCGCGGCGTCGATCCAGCTGGCATCGAGAACGACGCAGCGGCCGGCGCCGAGCAGGGTCCGCGCCTCGGCCCGCATGAGTGTGTAGACGTGGTCGCGTGCGGCCGGGGCGTAGAGCCCGCGGTCGTATTCGGCGTTCGTGCCCGCGAGTATGCCGTCGGCTCGTGCGCCGCCGCGAATGTGGTCGCTGGACAACAGGTTTGCGCCGGTGGCCTCGGCGAGCCGGCGGGCGATCGTCGACTTTCCGGTGCCGGGCAGGCCGCCGATCAGCACCAGCCGCACCGCGCCGGCCGCGAGATGTCGCCGCGCGATCTCGAGGTGGGCGACCGCACTGGCCGCCGCGTGCCGATCGCCCTGCCGGTGACGCACGCAGTCGACCTTCGCGCGCACGGTCGCACGGTAGGCGATGTAGTGGTGGCGCAGCGATTCCGGTGCGGGGTCACCGGTCGTGTCGAGGTACTCCGCGACCACGCTGTCGGCGGCGTCCGGGTGTCCGAGGCGCTCCAGGTCCATCGCGAGAAAGCAGATGTCGTCGAGTCGATCGACATGACGGAGTTCGTCGTCGAAATCGAGGCAGTCGATGACCCGGATGCCGTCGTCGGTGACGAAGATGTCGTCGGCGCGCAGGTCGCCATGTCCGTCGACGATACGACCGGTGGCGATGCGCTCGTCGAACAGCGCTGTGCGGCCTGCCAGATACCGCATGGCCGAGTCGGCGACACGTGCTGCCGAGGCGGGCTCGATCGGTGGACAGGTGAGCCCGGACAGGAGCGACCGCCAGCGGTCGCGAACGGCGTCCACGGTCGCGGCCCGGGCGATCCGCGGGCCTGTCGGCGCTCGGTCGTGCCAGGCGGCCACCTGCCGCACCAGCATCGAGAGCGTGTCGCGGGCTACCGTCGACTCGTCGAGGCGATGCGACAACCGGGTGGCATCCGGGAGTCGGCGCATGACCAGAACCGGTTCGTCCCCCTCGCCCGTCGGGTCGCTCAGCTGCGCCACGCCCAGGTAGACGTCGGGAGCGAAGCGGCGGTTCAGTTCGAGTTCACGATCGCATGCCAGCCGCCGGGCCGCACGCGTGGAGAAGTCGAGGAAGTCGGTACGGACGGGCTTCTTGATCTTGTAGGCCCGATCTCCGTACAGAACGACCACGGCCGAATGCGTTTCGGCGAGTGCGGCGAACGGGTCGTTGGTCTCCATTCCTCCCAGCGTGTCCGATCGGCGGCGGATTCGTGATGGACGAAAGTCACCGGCCCGTGGACCGAGTGGCCCGGCCGGTGCCGTCAGTGGCCGATGTAGACGGATTTGATGTTGAAGCAGGACTCGACACCCTTCCTGCCCCGCTCGCCGCCCCAGCCCGACTGCTTGTGCCCGGAGATCGGCATCGAGGGATCCGAGGCGAGGGCGGAGTTCACCCAGATCTGGCCCGCGCGTAGTTCGTTGACGACGCGATGGGCGCGGCCGAGGTTCTCGGTCCAGATGGAACCGGCGAGTCCGTAATCGGTGTCGTTCGCGGCGGCGATCGCCTCGTCCGGAAAATTGCCCAGGATCGAATCGAAAATCCAGTGAGTGCTCGCTTACAAATCGGCAGGCAACGGGCGCCGGCCGGCCTCCATCGGCCCGGCCGACTCCGGTCGGATCACGGCGGCCGCATAGGCTGACCGCGATATGTCCGGACGAGCGGGGGAATCCGAATGAGCACTGATCCGAGCGGCCCGCCGCCGCAACCGTCGCCGCGCGGCATCTCCCGCCGCTCCCGCACCGTCCTGGTGCCGGTCGTGGCCGTGCTGGTCATCGTCGTCGCGATCGGGCTCGGTGTGGTGGCTCGCACCGCCCTGGCCAGGGAGATCCCGGGAACGGCGACGGCGGCCGGCGCGGCGACCTCCGCCGCGCACGTTCTGGACAACGGCGCGGTCCGGGTCGGTGATCCGCATGCGAAGGTGACCGTCCGGGTCGTCATGGACCTGCAATGCCCGGCATGCAAAATGTTCGAAGCGGCCAACGGCTCCGTGCTGACCGATGCCGTCCGCAACGGTACTGCCGCGGTGGAATACAGCGTCATCACGTTCCTCGATCGGGCCAGCACGACCCAGTACTCCTCGCGCGCCGGCAACTCCTCGTTCTGTGTCGCGAACGAAGGTGTCGAGCACTATCAGTCGTGGTTGTCGGAGATGTTCACCCGGCAGCCGGAGGAGGGCGGCGACGGACTGACCGACGACGAATTGGTCGGTATCGCGAGATCGGCCGGATATGCCGATGCCGCTGTGGCGCAATGCATCACCGCTCGGGCCTACGACAATTACCTGCGTATCAAGACGAAAGAAGTGCTCGCCGGAGGTGTGACGTCCACGCCCACGGTCTCCGTCAACGGTCAGCAGATCACCGACAGCACCGCGCTCCTGCGTCCCAACGGTCTCGCCGCGGTCATCGCGGCCGCGAGCTGAGGGATATCGCGCTAGGTGCCGTAGGGCGCAGGATCGCCCTCGTCGTTCGCCGTCTCGCCGGAATGCGGTGGGGGAGAAGCCACGTGCGCGCAGGTGAGGGTTCGGCCGAACTGGCGGGCGATATCCGGGGGCAGTTCGGAATCGGTCATGACGCGGGTGATCTCGTCGAGGCCGGCGACCTTGGCGAGGGCGCGCCGGCCGAATTTGGAGCTGTCGGCGACGACGACCGCGTGGGCGGCCGCGGCGATCATCGCCCGCTTGAGCGGCACTTCGAGGGTGTTCATATTGGTGATGCCGGCGTCGATATCCACGGCGTCGGCGCCCAGAAACGCCCAATCGGCGGTGTAGTCGGACAGGAATGCGATCGCGCGCTCGCCGACCAGGGTGTACACCGAGCCGAGTAGTTCGCCACCGGTGACGAGCAGGCGCACGCCGGGTGTTTCGGCGATGAATGTGGCGATGCGCAGGTCGTTGGTGATCACCGTCAGATTCGCGTGCTGCCGCAGGGCTCGTGCGACCTCGTAGGTGGTGGAACCGCTGTCGAGGATCACCGTGTCACCGTCGTGGACCCGGCGCGCTGCCGCCGCCGCGATCGCGGCCTTCTCGGTGCGGCGTTCGCCCTCTTTCATCGTGTAGGGCAGCTTCGCCGTGGCGCCGGGAGTCGGACGGGCGCCACCGTGGGTGCGTTGCGCTTGCCCCGCACGCTCGAGTGCGTCGAGATCTCGGCGAATCGTGGATGCGTCGACGCCCAGTTCGTCGGCCAGGGCCTTGGCCTCGACGTAGCCGTCCGTGACCAGCCTGTGCATGATTTCGCGCCGTCGGGTGCTGGCGTGCAACTGTGCCTCCGAGACCAGGTTTCCTGCGTCGGTCGTGCTGTACTGCGGTTTCGTGCATGGTACTCGGAGCGGCGGTTGACTTGCCTCATCACCACAGTGCATGATTTCGAGCATTGGCTGCGCGATTTCGCGCATGACGGACCGAGGGATCCATGAGTCGCACGCTGAACCTGTTGGCCGACGAGGGCGACCTGGTCGAATCGCCGGCCTGGCGCGAATTGAGCGCGCACCGTGCGGAATTGGCGACGACGTCGCTGGCCCGGCTCTTCCGACTGGATCCGCGGCGGGGGACCGCCATGTCGGTCGAGTACGACGGCGTGGTCCTGGACTACTCGAAGAACCTGGTCACCGCGCGAACGATGGAGCTGCTGATCCGCCTGGCCGCGGACCGTGGCCTGCGCGAGGGAATCGGCGCCATGTTCGCCGGGGAGCGGATCAACACGACCGAGGATCGTGCCGTCCTGCACACCGCCCTGCGCGCCGACGCGTCGGCATCGGTCCTGCTCAACGGCGAGGATGTGGTCCCGTCGGTGCACGCGGTGCTCGATCGCATGCGCGATTTCGCCGATCGGGTGCGTTCGGGCCGGTGGCGCGGGGCCACCGGACGCCCGATCCGGACCGTGGTGAACATCGGCATCGGCGGATCCGATCTGGGGCCGGCGATGGCCTACCACGCCTTGCGGGAACGGGCCCAGGACGGCCTGCAGGCGCGATTCGTCTCGAATATCGACGGCCATGACATCACCCGGGTGCTGCGCGATATCGACCCCGAGACGACGCTGTTCGTCGTCTCCTCGAAGACCTTCACCACGATCGAGACGCTGACCAACGCCCGCACCGCGCGCCGATGGCTACTGGACGCCCTGGGTGACCCCGCCGCGGTCGGCAGGCACTTCGTCGCGGTGTCGACCGCTGCCGAGGAGGTCTCGGCCTTCGGGATCGATCCGGCCAACATGTTCGAATTCTGGGACTGGGTGGGCGGCCGATACTCGGTATGGTCGGCCATCGGACTGTCGCTGATGGTCGTCCTCGGGCCCGATTCCTTCGCCGAACTGCTCGCCGGAGCGCGCGCCATCGACCATCACGTCCGCACCGCACCCTTCGAGCGGAACCTGCCGGTGTTGCTCGGCCTGCTGGGAATCTGGCACCGGAACTTCGGTGGGGCACAGTCCTGTGCGGTCCTGCCCTACGACCAGCGGCTGGCGTTGCTGCCCGCGTACCTGCAACAGCTGGACATGGAGAGCAACGGCAAATCGGTCGATCGTGACGGAAACCGTGTCGCCGTCGATACCGCCCCGATCATCTGGGGCGAACCCGGTACCAACGGTCAGCACGCCTTCTTCCAGATGCTGCATCAGGGAACGACCCCGACCCCCTGTGACTTCATCGGTGTGCTCGAACCGGGGCACCCGCACTCGGCTCACCACGATCTGCTGATATCGAATCTGTTCGCCCAGACCCGCGCCCTGGCGTTCGGCGATCTCGACGATTCCGGTGAGGTGCCCGCCCATCGATCGTTTCCGGGAAATCGCTCGAGCAACACCCTCCTGCTGCCCCGCCTCGGCCCCTACGAGCTCGGGCAACTGATCGCCGTGTACGAACACAAGGTATTCGTGCAAGGGTGGATATGGGGTGTGAACCCGTTCGACCAGTGGGGTGTCGAGCTCGGCAAGAAGCTCGCCACCCGTATCCACGACGAGCTTCGATCCGAACGGTCACCCGGTTTCGACAGCTCCACGAACGCACTTATCATGCACTACCGGCATGCCCGGCAGTTCGGGCACCGTCGACCGACCACCTGCGACCCGACCTGAAAAGAGCTGTATTTATGGCCTCCACCAATGCAATTGCCAATATCGGTGTCACCGGTCTGGCGGTCATGGGCAGCAACATCGCCCGCAACTTCGCCCGCAACGGCTTCACCGTGGCGCTGCACAACCGCAGCGTCGCCAAGACCGATGCCCTGCTCGAAGCCCACGGCGACGAGGGCAACTTCGTGCGGACCGAGACGGTCGAGGAGTTCGTGGCGGCATTGGAGAAGCCGCGCCGGGTGCTGATCATGGTCAAGGCCGGTGAGGCCACCGATGCCGTCATCGAGGAACTGGCGGCCGCGATGGAGCCCGGCGACATCATCATCGACGGCGGCAACGCCCTCTACACCGACACCATCCGGCGTGAGGCCGCCATGAAGGAGCGCGGCCTGAACTTCGTCGGTGCCGGCATCTCCGGTGGTGAGGAAGGCGCGCTGAACGGTCCCGCCATCATGCCCGGCGGCCCCAAGGAGTCCTACGAGTCGCTGGGCCCCATCCTCGAGAAGATCGCCGCCGATGTCGACGGCACGCCGTGCTGCACCCACATCGGCCCCGACGGCTCCGGCCATTTCGTCAAGATGGTGCACAATGGCATCGAGTACGCCGATATGCAGCTGATCGGTGAGGCCTACCATCTGTTCCGCGATGCGCTCGGCTTCGACGCCAAGCAGATCGCCGATGTCTTCACCGAGTGGAACTCCGGCCCGCTGGAGTCCTATCTGGTGGAGATCACCGCCCAGGTCCTCTCGCAGACCGACGCCAAGACCGGCAAGCCCCTGGTCGACGTCATCGTCGATGCCGCCGAGCAGAAGGGGACCGGACGCTGGACCGTGAAGGCGGCGCTCGATCTCGGTATCCCCGTCACCGGAATCGCCGAGGCCGTCTTCGCGCGCGCCCTGTCGGGCTCCCGCGCGCAGCGCAAGGCCGCACAGGGACTGGCCTCCGGCACTCTCGCCGAGAAGCCCGCTGACGCAGCGCAATTCACCGAGGACATCCGGCAGGCCCTGTACGCGTCCAAGATCGTCGCCTACGCGCAGGGGTTCGATCAGATCGCGGCCGGCAGCGCCGAATACGACTGGGACCTGCGCCCGGGCGACCTGGCGACCATCTGGCGCGGGGGGTGCATCATCCGTGCCCGTTTCCTGAACCGTATCAAGGAGGCCTACGAGCAGGATCCTGTGCTGCCGACCCTGATTCTCGCCCCCTACTTCCGGGAAGCGATCGAACACGCCATCGACAGCTGGCGGCGCGTCATCGCCACCGCGACGATGCTCGGAATTCCGGTCCCGGCGTTCGCTTCCTCGCTGTCCTACTACGACGCCCTGCGCGCCGAGCGCCTTCCGGCGGCGCTGACGCAGGCGCAGCGTGACTTCTTCGGCGCCCACACCTACGAGCGGGTCGACGCCGCCGGGAAGTTCCACACGCTGTGGAGCGGCGACCGCAGCGAGGTCTCCGCCTAGCGCGGGCCGGGCGCCGGGCCGATCGCGAAGGACCGCCGGAACATCCGGCGGTCCTTCGCGTATCCGAGGGGGCTACCAGGTGTAGATGTGGCCGGGTGACCAGGTACCGCTGTGGGTCTCCTGGGTGACGGCCGGGGCCGCGGGCACCGCCGACGGGTCGATGGGAGTCAGGCGCTGCAGCTCGCCCCAGTCCTGATCCCAGTCGTATTCGAGGTAGGTGGCCAGCGTCTGCGACCGCAGCAACTGCTGGCTCCAGCCGAGCGGGCCGCCGCCGACGTGGCTCTCCCACATCGTGGTGTCGTGGGCGCCCAGCCGGTTGGGCAGGATGCGCCAGCCCGGTACCTGGGCGATGCCGTCCTTGTGGTCGAACGGGCGCTGGCATGGGAACTGCAGGCCCACAGCCCAGTCCAGCAGCACCGGCTGTTTCGAACCGACCAGGTCGTTGAGGGTGTGCGTCTGCGGGATGCGCGGCGGGGTCAGCGCCACCCACCGTTGCGGATCGAGGTTGTGGTCCTTGGCGACGATGCGGATCACGTTGGACTGCGCGGGAATCCGGTCCAGCGGCACTCGCAGATTGCGCCATGACGGCGCCGGGCCGATGTCGATCGGGGTCACCCGTCCCTGCGGGTGTGCACTCGTCGCGGAATCGGTGGTCCCGTACTCGATTTCCACCGGCTCACCGCCGACGTATGCGCCGTCGGGGCCTACCGCCTGGACGCGGCCCGCCGCCGCGATCGAGATGATGTCGCCGCGGTCGTGCTGATCGGGCAGGCGGTACCAGCCGGTGACGAGGTCGGCGGGCTCCTGTTGCTCGTAGGTCCCGAGTTCCGGTGTGGTCGCCGCGTCGAGGCCGTAGGGCAGTGGGGCGCCGCCGGTCTGGGTGGCCGAGTCGCCGGCCTGGTTGCCTTTGCCGGACTTGTCGCCGAAGGATTTGGAGATGCTGCTGGTCTCCTCCTTCTCGTCGGGGGACATGATGTCGCCCACACCGTTGGGCACGAAGCCCCGGGCACCGCCGGTGAAGGTGGAGAACTCGTCACCGACGAGCGGCGTCATCATCGAGGCGTTGGGGTCGGTCTCGACCATCACCTTGTTCGCCAAGCCGCACGGATTGCCGACCGCGGCATGGATGTTCGAGGAAGCCAGGGAGAAGCCGGGGTACTGCGTGAGCGCCCCCACGGTGAACGAGACGACCTCGAACACCACCAGGATCGCGGCGGCCGCGGTCAGTGGCGGGAACTTGGCCAGGCGCCAGGCGCGCGGGGATACCCGGTGCGGGGTGCCGGGTTTCGGCGCCCGCACGTGCCACCAGATCGCGAGCAGCAGGCACAGTGCGGCCACCACCAGGAATATCCTGCTGAACCCGATGCCGAGGACCGACGGTGACTCGTCCCACCACGGAACGCCGAAACTCGATACCCACCACCACTGGTTGACGCTGGTGAAGATCTGCGCCATCGCCAGTGACACCACCGCGGCGAACAACGCTCGATTGCGCGGCGAGCGCATGACCCGAGGCCCCACCGCGACCGCGGTCAGCACCGCGACCGCTCCGGCCAATCCGGCGTATACCCCGTTGTGGTGGGTGAACTTCGTCGGCGCGGTCGCCATGAGCACCATGGCCCCGAACGTCACGCCGAGCAGCCGCCGGGCGGGGCCGGACGCGGTGAACGGGATCCGGCCGCCCTTGCGCAGCAGGACGAATACGCAGACCAGCAGGCCCAGCCACATCGCGACCATGCCGAAGCGGCGGGCGATGGACCCGTCGGCCGACGGCATGAACAGCCACTGATAGTTCAGGTAGTCGTTGTACCAGGGGTCCGACGGCCCGACGATATTGTGCACGCGCTGCATCTCCGACATCGCCGAGAGCGGTTCGACGGCGAAGGCGAAGGCCAGCACCAGCATTCCGGACGCCAGCAGCGGTGCCAGCAACGCGCCGTAGGCCTTGATCCAGGCGCTCGACGACACCGCGGCGCCGGGGCCCGCGCCGGCCATCTCGCGTGCTCGCGGGACGCCGAATCCCACCGCCGAGCGCAGGCCGGCCAGCAACGGCGCCAGGCAGATGATTCCGGACGGGGCCGCGGTGAAACTGAAGGCGGCGACGAGGATCGCGAGGGCGTACGGCAACAGCCGGTGGGTGGCGATGGAGCGTTCCACCAGGCACCAGGTGAGCAATACGCAGACCGCGACCACCGGCTCGGGGCGCAACCCGTTGTTGTAGGGCAGCCACACGGCGAGGAAGGCCAGCGCGCCCGTCCACACCGCCACCTTGTCGTGGCGCACGGCCACGCCCAGCCGCGGAATCACCTCCCGGCTCAGTGCCAGCCAGGTGACCACGGCCGCCAGCAGCGTCGGCAACCGCATCCACGGACTCGCGACGCTGATCTCCGACATGTGGGCGATGATGTCGTACGGCGGTGTGCCGACGGGGTTCTCGGGCACGCCGAAGAAGCGGAAGTAGTTGGCCATATAGCCCGACACCAGTGAGGTGCGCGCCATTCCGAACTGGTAGCCGTCGTCGGAGGTGGTGGCCCCGATGAAGTGCCACACCAGCAGCGTCGCCCCGACCACCACATCGACACCGGTGAACCGCCACCATCGCTGCGGCAGTAGGCGCCGGAACCGCCGTCCGTCGGTCCGGTCCAGCCGATACAGTGCCCCCAGGGCGATCAGCGTGAAAGCGACGGCCAGTACTTCGGCGGCCCGCTTGGGGAAGGTCGGCGTGACCGAGAACCGGCTGTCCACCTGCGCGACGACCTCGGCGCCGTCGGCTCTGGGGAGATCGCTGAAGATGCCGACCACTTGTGGCCGCCAGTCTCCCGGCGGCAGTACCGACGCTTGGATATCCGAGCCGGGCAGGGTGACCTTCGTCGAGCTCATATCGGCGTGCACGGTCAGGGTGCTGTCGGCGACCGCGTCGATCGGGACGCTCAACAGTGACTGATTGCGCAGCACCACCTCGAGCAGGGCGGGTTTGCCGCCCTCGGCGGGCCGCACACGGGCGACGAACCCGTATTTCTCGAGCTGCGGCGCGCCGGCGGGCAGGGTTGAGGCCAGCACTCCGCCGTGTGCGCTCAGCTGTGCCATCGACCGGCCGGGGAGGGTCGCGTCGAAGGTCAGGGGGGCGTAGGTGACGAGTGGCGCGTTGATGCTGCGGGTCGAATCCTGTTGTGGCCACGACAGGGTGGTGTGGTCCACCTTCACCGGAAGCAGCGGCACCGCGATGGCGCACAGCGCGCCCAGGAGCCCGGCGATGAGGGCCACCGGCTTGGCCCAGTGACCGCGATGTCTACTCGCGGTCCCGGGGTCCGCGCCTGCCGTCGGCGCACCGTCCGCCCTCACCATCGTGTCGACCACGGTCGCCGATGCTAGCGTGACGCTTCTGTTATCCGCGATTTCGTCTGCCGTTCCTCAGCCTGTGCTCAGGGTCGGCGACGGTGCCCACACCACCGCCCGGACATCTCGATTCGAGTGATACCGTGAGGCAAGCAAATGCTTGGTCAAGATCGGGGTGCTGGTGGCGAGTGACTTCGGAGGGCGCCGCGGTGCGGCGCTGATCGCCGGTGGTACCGGCGGTATCGGCTCGGCCGTCGTCGAACTGCTCGCGCGGCGCGGCAGCGATATCGGATTCACCTATCGGGCGAACCGGGAGGGAGCCGAGCTGCTCGCGAACAAGGTCGCCCAGTTCGGCCGTGCCTGCCATATGTGGTCGTTGGATTCGAGCGATCCGGCCGCGATGGCAGCGGTGGTCTCGGATTTCCGGGAACGGTTCGGTGGTGTGCACACCGTCGTCTATGCCGCCGGCCCGCACGTGCCGATGGTGCATCTGAGCACGGTGTCACCGGAGCGGTACCGCGACCAGTTGAACGCCGACGCGGTGGCCTTCTTCACCCTGATGCACGCGACCTTGCCGATGCTGCGGGAGTCGCGGGGCGCCGTGGTCGCGGTGACCACCGCGGCGGTCCGGCGGCACCCGGTTCGCGACGGACTGTCGGCCGGAACCAAGGGGGCCGTGGAAGCGGTGGCGCGCGGCCTGGCGGTCGAGGAGGGGCGTTTCGGGGTGCGGGTCAACTGCGTGGGGCCGGGCATGCTCACCGATGGAATGGCCGAGCGGCTCATCGAGTCCGGGGATCTGAGCGCCTCGGCACTCGACGTCGCCCGGGGCAACATCCCGCTGCGCCGGTTCGGCCGCGCGCACGACATCGCCGAGGCCGTCGGATTCCTGGCCTCCGATCGGGCCGGGTTCATCACCGGTCAGACTCTCGATGTCGACGGCGGATACACGGCCTGAAGATTTCCCGTCAGCCCGCGCGGCATGCCTGCCGTGACGACATCGTGAAGGTGGCGCCGTCGAAATGAACGGGGACGGTGAATCGCGCCGCGCTGAAGTCGGTGGCTCCGTGGAATCGCGCGCTGTCGAAATATGCCGGGCCGCGAAAGGCGGTTCGCCGGAACCCGGCATAGTCGGAGAATACGGTCAGTGGGAATTGCGCGGCGACCCGAAAGGTCGCACCGTCGAAGCGCGCGCTGTGGAACCGGGCGCCGAAGAATCTGGCCGAATCGGCGAACTGCGCGTCGCGAAACCACGCGGTGTCGAATGCGGCCATCTGGAAATGGATTTCGCTGCCGAAAATCGCGCTGTCGAACCGGGTCGTGCCGGCCAGCGTCGCGTGTTCGAACACCACGGGGCCGCGGAAGACGGCGGCGGTGAAGTCGGCATCTTCGAGGTGGGCGCCGCGGAAATCGAAGGTGGCCCGTGACCAGCTGCGGCGGGCGCCACGGCGGACACGATCGGCGATGACGGTCACGATCGCCCGGCGCACGGCCCGGTCGTGGAGGTCGATCAGCCCCGGTCGGCGCGGAAGCCGGAGATAGCCGCACAGGATGTCGATGCATCGTTGGCGTGGCGCCGGTGCCGACACATCGGCGATGTGGGCGAGAGTGCGGATCGCGGACAGTTGAGCCGTCCATTCGCCGACATACAGCGTGGCCGCCGCCGAAACGAACCTCTCGTCCGTGTGTTGCCGTAGATATCGAAACCTGTTGCGCCGGAAGAAGTCGGCCGGATCTGCTTTGTCGATCAGAATATTGTCCGCCGCGGAAGCGGGGACGGAACGCGGCTGTACGAGCACAGCCATTCGAACCTCCTAAACGTCGTGCAACGCCCAGAAAAGCTCTCTACTCGCTGTCGCGACGATATAGCCGCTCGACATTCGTGATAGCGATCGTTATCGAAGAGTAATCGTCGAGCGCGGCGTGCCGACCGGAGGGGTGAGTCGTCAGGAGTCTCGGCGGGTGGTGCCCGCCGGTGAGCCGAGTAGGGTGAGGGCCCGCATGCCGAGGGAGCCGAGCTCGGCGTACGACACGACAGTGAATACGCCCACTGCGTGACGTGACGGACCGAGGCCGTATCGGATCGGTTGTGCGGCAGCGTATCCGGTCTCATGGGGGACCGGATGGTGGCTTCCTGTGCGAAGGAGCGTGTGACTGGTGACCGCGGAGTGGAAGGCGGTGCCGTTGCCTTGCTGGCACACCGCCGTCCAGCGGGCGCGGCGCGGTGCCGATGAGCGTGAGGTCGGTGGCGTAGGCGGTCAGCGCCGGCGCGAGGGCGGCCGCGGCGGTGGGCGTGCGCATCCACAGCTCGAATTCCGTTGGGGCCGAAGCGGTGTCGTCGAGATCCGCGGTGGTGCGGGTTTCCCACGGGATGATGTCGAAGCCCGCCTTGTGCTCCGCCGGCGGCAGCGGCCCGATCGCTGCCCTGGCCTGCTGCTCGGGTTCGGTGTCGGCGGCGTGCAGGGAGATCGACGCGGTGGCGATGACCCCAGAAGGCTGTTCCGCGAGCACTGGCGCGGTCGCGAAGGTCCGTCCCTGATGGTGGACCTGGGTCCGGTACCGAATTTCCCGGTCGGGCTTCCCCTCTCGCGGAAACAGCGCGTGAACAGATTCGACGGACTTGTCCGAGCGGGCCGGCTGCGCGGCACGGACGAATTGGCCGAGCAATGGGCCACCGAAGATGCGGTGGTGACCCAGGCACTGATCGGGTCCGGTGAACGCCGCGATGTCGCGGTCGCCGTCAGCGGCCGGAACCGGTGCGGGTCGAGACAGGCGAGAAGGTCGCTCCACAAATCGGGCATGATCCCGAGCGTAATCGACCTTCTCGGCTAAGAGAATGAAATTCTCATTCTTGCGCGAAGCCGTGTGCGCAGAAGTTCCAGACCTCGTCGGCGGTGATCGGGTGCGAGGTCTCCTCGTCGGTGCTGCCGGTGGACTGAGCGGTGAACATCACCGTCTGCATGACCATCGCCGCGGTCCGGCGGGCGTTGAGCTCCTTGCGCATCCGGCCCTGTTCCTGGGCCTGGTCCATCAATTCCGTGATGAGGCTCAGCAGCGGCGCGTGCGCGATCTCGACCTGGGCCGGATGAGAGACCAGTAGTTGTGGCGCGAAATCGGTGAACAGCGGGGGCCGGGCCGTCGGATCGGGCCGGCTCAGCTCGAACAGCAGCTCGATCGTCACGCGCAGTCGGTCCAGGGGGTCGTCCTGGCCGTCCGCCGCGGCGCGCAGCTGCTCGGCGGTGCGGCTCAGCGCGTCCTCGAACAGCGCCAGCAGCAATTCGTGTTTCCCGTCGAACTGCAGGTAGAAGCTGCGCAACGACTGCTTGGAGCGGTCCACGACTTCCTGCACGGTGAAGTCGGTGGTGCCCTTTTCGGCGATGATGGCCTGGGCCGCGTCGAGGAAGCGCTGCACTCGTTGTTCGGCACGCAATTTCGCGGTCCGGATCGAGCGCTCGACGGCGCGTTGCTTCCAGGCGGGCTCTTCGCTGGGGCTGCTCACGATCGACTCGGTCCTTGGTGATGTGTGCAGAACATGAATGCACTGTACCGGAGAATGTCATGTTCCCGGGCGTCGATCTCGGGTGTCCAGATACAAAATTGGAGACTGTTAGATTCCAATGCGGAGAATGTTATTCCCGCGTCGGTGGGCAGTCTCGCGGCCGGAGCGGCGGTCCCGGATGCTCACCTCGACCTCGGCTGGACCGAACTGACCGGGGCGGCGGCAGCGGTGGAGCTGGGCATCGTCCTCGAGGAACCGGGCCACGCCACCGATCCCACCCCTACCTGGCGACCATGACGCGATTCGCCCCGCTGGCAACGGATTTCGCCGATCCTGCCCGCGCGGGCGCCGCGGTGCGCTGGTGAAACCGCAGCGCGGCACCGCGCCCGCCTGCTGATCGGCGGGTCTCGAGTCTCCCGCCGATCGGGCCGGTGCCCCTTCCCGGTCGTGTCGGCTGGCACACTGCAGAGATCCCGGCGAACATCGCGGGGTGATTGCGAGTATCGGCCGGAACGGCCGATGCGCGAGGTGCGCCCGGTCGGCATGTGTTCGTCGTCCGGCGGGAGAGTGAGAACCGAAGATGGACGACCACGCGGTGGCCGCAGAGCTCGCCCGGGAAGCCGGTGAGCTGCTGCTCGAGATTCGTGACCAGGGCGGTGCGGTCGGGGACAAGCGCTCGGACGAACTGTTGCTGAGCCGGCTGGCCGAACTTCGCCCCGACGACGCGGTGTTGTCGGAGGAGAGCACCGACGATCCGATTCGACTGTCCCGCAGCCGGGTCTGGATCGTCGACCCCCTCGACGGCACCCGCGAATACGGTCAGCCCCCGCGCGCGGATTGGGCCGTACACGTGGCCTTGGCCGTCGACGGCCGCGCCGAAATCGGTGCCGTCGCCCTCCCGGTCCCGGGGCTGGTATTGGAAACCGGTGCGCCTCCGGCGCTTCCACCCGCCCACGACGGGCCGCCGCGCATCGTCGTGTCCCGCAGCCGCCCACCCGCGTGCGTCCACCATCTCACCGCCGTCCTCGGCGCCGACACCATCCCCATGGGTTCGGCGGGCGCCAAGGCGATGGCAGTCGTCCGCGGCGATGCCGACATCTACGCCCATTCCGGCGGCCAATACGAATGGGACTCCTGTGCGCCGGTGGCGGTGGCCGCCGCGGCAGGCCTGCACACCTCGCGTCTGGACGGTTCACCGCTGATCTACAACCAGCCCGATCCGTATCTGCCGGACCTGCTCATCTGCCGTCCGGAGTTGGCGGACCGAGTCCTGGAAGCATTGCGGGACTTCGGAATCTGAGCGGTACCGCGTCCGGGACCGTCGGCCGGACAGCCACCGGAACGCGTCAGCCGCCAGGTCGAATGCCGGTCGAGATGTCGACGATCACCCGATCCGATGTGACCTCTCGGACCTTGACGGTGGCACCACCGTCGGTGGATCCCGATTCCCCGACGGGGACGGTCACCTTCTGCCCACCCACCGACAGGGTGACCTGGTTACCCTCGACGGCCACGAGTTCGGCGTCCACGCCGAGCACACTCGCCTTGGCGTTGACACCCCGGTCGAAGGTGATCGTGCACCCGTCGACCTTGCATGCGGTGGTGGTACCCGCACCGTGCACGGTGCAGGCGGCTGCGGCCAGCACGGTCACGGCGGCGAATACGGGCGTGAGGATCAGCTGTCGAACGAACACCAGGGCACTGTAGACCGACACCGGCGCCTGCGGGTTCCCGATCCGGATCAGACCCTCAGGCCCCTCGGACCCCCAGGCCCCTCAGACCGATCGGGCAGGTGGACCGGGTAGCCGTCGGTGAGAGCGCCCGCCGCGCGGAGCAGCGGGACCACCGTGGTGGTCGACCGTGCGCTGGAGGCCGGCCGATCATGGCCGAGTTGCACCTGCGGGCGATTCCGATTGTGCGATCGTAGAAGCGCACACCCGACATAGGGGGCGATGCGCGTGGTCGTCCTGACGAGGAGGAACGTGATGAGCACAGGTGGTTACCAACCTCAGTTCGGCACGGCGGCGGGCGTGGCACCCGGCGGGCTCGGCAAACGCGCCGCGGCACGTTTCATCGACTGGATCATCGCGGGCATCGTCGGCGGAATCCTGTTCTGGCTGCTGAACAAGGCGAACACGCCCGACTGGGTGTCGATCCTGCCCGGTGCCGGCTTCGGCTTCCTGTACTTCGTCGGATTCGAGATAACGACGGGATCCACACCGGGTAAGAAGATTCTGGGCCTGCACGTCAGGGGATCCGGGGGTTCGGATAAGCCGAATATCAAGGATTCCGCACTACGCAACGCGTACATGCTGCTCAATCTGATTCCCTACATCGGCGGGCTGCTGTGGTTCATCGCCGCGATCGCCATCGCCGTCACGGTGAGTTCCAGCCCGACCAAACAGGGCTGGCACGACAGACTTGCCGACGGCACCCAGGTGGTCGAAGGCTGATCCGGTGTCGGTAGCGTCAGGACGGCTGGTTCAGATACCCCAGTAAGTCGTTGTGCAGTAATCCGTTCGACGCGGCCGCGCTGCCGCTGAGCGGGCCGGGGTCGCCGTCGAGGCCGGTGAGGGTGCCGCCGGCCTCGGTGACGATGATCGCGTTGGCGGCCATATTTCCCGGGGACAGTTGCGGATCGGCGCAGATATCGATCACCCCCTCGGCCACCATCATGTAGGACCAGAAGTCTCCGTAGGCGCGTGTCCGCCACACCTCGCGGGACAGGGCCAGGAAGTTGTTCAACCGGCCGGATTCCTCCCAGCCGATGACGCTGGAGTAGGCGAAGGAGGCATCGGGCAGTGTCGAAACGCCGGAGACGCGCAGGCGGGACGCCGAGGAAAGACTGCGGCCGGTGAACGCGCCGTGGTCCTTCGCGGCCCACCAGCGGCGGGCCAGCGCGGGAGCGGAGACGACACCGGCGACGGGACGATAGCCGCCCTCCGACACCTCCAGCAGCGATATCTGCGTGGCCCACACCGGCACACCTCGCACGTAGTTCTCGACTCCGGCGATGGCGTCGACCACCCAGCAGCGCGGACCGCCACCTACCAGACCTTCACCCGCACCGAGAACGGCATCACGCGGACGGGAGCGGCGAAGCTGGCCACGGATGAGCTTTTCCACCGCGTTCTCGGCGTCGCTGACCGAGGTCATATCCGGTCTCGTCCGGGCCGTGAGGTCGAGGCCCTTGAATCTGTCCATATTCACCGCGTCGGCGGAATCGGCGAGGACATGGGCGAAACGGAGATCGTCGTCGAGGTGGTCTTGCATGACTGCAAGCTATCCGGAGCGCATGGCCCCTGCCACCGAATGATCAACTCGGTTAACGCCCCCGCGTTCTCGGGCGACGTACCGGGTGTCCGACGTCGAACGAAAGGAGCCGGTTGTATGCCTAGAACCGTTGTCGCACTGGCACTCACCGTCGCGGCCACGGCGGCCTGTGCCGGGACCTCTGTCGCCGAACCGGAACCCCCCACCTCGCCTCGGCCCTGTCCCGCCGTCCCCGCCGACCGGGTGCAGGAGGCCGTCGGACGGCTACCGGACGCGTTTCCCGATGTGCCGTGGCAGGTTTCGGGCAGCGGTTCGTCCGTCGATTGCGCTCTGAACTGGGTGCAGGTCGATCCGGAGGGTGCGACCGGTAGTTCGCCCACGCACATCCTGCTGTTCGACCACTTCAAGTACGGGAGCACGGCAACCGAGAAGCCGACCGCTTTCACCGGTGTCGTCGGCAGCGACGCTCCCGGGCAGATCACCGTGCGGTTCCGATGGCTCGAGCCCGGTGACCCGAACGCGAATCCGACCGGACAGGCTACGGTGCGCTACGAGCTGTCACCCCAGGCCCCACCTCATCCGATCGATCCGATGCCGCCCCAGGCCGTTGCCTGACGACCCGGATCGGGTCGATCGGCCGTCACTTCTGCCCGAGCTCCTCGGCGAGCATCACGATGATGCCGCTGGGACCGCGGACATAGGTGAGTTTGTAGATGTCCTGGTAGGTCGCTACGCCGCGTAGCGGATGGCAGCCGTGCTTCGCGGCTATCTCGAGGGCGTTGTCGATATTGTCGACCGAGAAGGCGACGCGGTGCATGCCGATCTCGTTGGGACGAGTGGGCTCCGACTCGATCGCTTCGGGGTGGATGTACTCGAAGAGTTCGATGCGACCCTGACCGTCCGGGGTCTGAAGCATCGCGATGTTGGCGTGGTTGCCATCGAGGCCGACGGCAGTGTCGGTCCATTCGCCACTGACCGTGTCGCGGCCGAGGACCGTGAGACCGAGGTCGGTGAAAAACGCGATCGTCGCTTCGAGGTCGCGAACGGCGATGCCGACGTTCTCGAGTTTGATGGGCATGCGCTGTATGGTACCGAGTCGGTCCGACCGGTCCCGGCGACGACAGAGCCGGTACTCGGACCCGCCGGCGTCGATACCCGGCGAATCGAAGGTGCCCCGGGCTCACAGTTGAGCCAGCCGCGCCGCGGTCGCCCGGGTGCGAACCCACACGCCGGCCTCGCGCGTGAGATCGGTTGTGCTGCCGAGCAACTCGTCGAGAACGAGGACCCGGCGCACGTGCCGGTGGAATTCGTGTTCGGCGGTGAAACCGAAACCGCCCAGCACCTGCTGGCAGTGCCGAGCGGTGCGGCGGGCGGCCTGACCGGCGGTCGCCTTGGCCGGCAGCGCGCCGAGTTCGTCGTCGGCGGTGGCGAGGGTGGCCTCGGCGGTCAGCAGGTCGAGTTCAGCGGTATTCACGATGGGTCCGTTCGACCGTGGTGCGTGGGCCTGCGGTGGGATGTCCCTGTCACTCCTTGCCAGTCGCCGGGCGATGATGTTGCGCTGGATCTCCGCGGTGCCCCGTAGCTGGTGGCGGCGCGTGAGTACAGGAATTCGGTGCGCCATCGCGGATCGTCCCCGGATCTGGGCGGATCCTGGTCGCTGCCCGAGATCGTCGGCCTGCAGCAAGCGAAACGGCTCGCGCGCATCTACGCCGGGACCAGCGAGGTGATGAAGACGATCAGTGCCAAATCGCCGGCGCTGTAACCGGTTCCGCCCGCGAAACGACCCGGCCGCGCGGGCGCCGCGGCCGGGTGGGTCACGTCAGTCGCCGGGAGTGTCGGTGAAGCGCTGCAGGTAGAGCTGCTCGCCCAGCGCGGTCAGGAGGCCGAGCTCGGTTTCGAGATAGTCGACGTGGCTCTCCTCGTCCTCGAGGATCGCCTCGAAGATGCGCGCGGAGGTCACATCACCGCGCGAACGCATCAGGTCGATGCCGCCCCGCAGCCGGGTCACCGCCTCCATCTCGATCTGCAGGTCCGCCTCCAGCTGCTCGGGGACGGTCTGGCCGATCCGCAGCGGATTGAGCTTCTGGTAATTCGGCAGGGCATCGAGGAACAGGATCCGGTCGGTCAGGATCTCCGCGTGCTTCATCTCATCAATGGATTCGTGCCGCGTGTGCTTGGCCAGCTTGGTGTAGCCCCAGTTCTCCTGCATCTTGGCGTGCAGGAAGTACTGATTTATCGCCGTGAGCTCGGCCGTCAACTGCTCGTTGAGCAGAGCGATGATTTCCTTGTCGCCTTCCATGGGGTGTGATGGTGGCACACATCACAACCCAGGGGAACGGGCGGGGGGCGTGTCGGCTCAGGCCGCGGTTGATTCAGCCGGGTCGCTTGCGCGCGCCCGGCCTACCGCCTCGGCCAGTCGAGCCGTACACGAGCCGCAGCCGGGTTTCCAGCCACAGGCCTTCTTGACTTGTCTGGTCGAACAGGCGCCGGCGGCGACACAGGTGTGCACGTCTGCTTCGGAGACGGCATTGCAGATGCAGATGTACACGGTCGGCCTCGGAATGCTCTGAACGACAACAACGGGGGGTCGAGTGGGAGGTAAGCCTCGCCTAAAGAGGTAACCCTTGCCTAAGGTAGCACCCCGGTGGCGGGGGTTGTCAATGCCTGGGTGCGTGTCGTCGCGACCGGGTCAGGAGCCGATCCCCGTCGGTTGCCGGAAAGTCCTGCGGTAGGCGATCGGGGCCACACCCAGGCGGGTGCGCAGATGGTGACGCAGCGACGCCGCGGTGCCCATTCCGGCCGCCCGGGCGACCTCGTCCACCGTCAGCCCGGTCGTCTCCAGGAGGTGTCGGGCATGGCGCAGCCGCTGGTGCTGGACCCACGTGCCGGGCGCCATACCGGTCTCGGCCTTGAAGCGCCGGGTGAAGGTCCGCACGCTCATCCTGGCGTGACCGGCCAGTGTGCTCACATCCAGCTCCCGGTCGAGCCGGCTCAGCGCCCACTCACGGGTGGGGCCCGTGCCATCGGTGCCGGGGTCGGGCACCGACTGCTCGATGAACTGGGACTGGCCGCCGTCGCGCCACGACGGCACCACGCAGTAGCGGGCCGCCCGATTCGCCGCGGCACTGCCGTGATCGCCGCGCACCAGATGCAGGCACAGATCGACACCGGCGGCCAGACCCGCTGCGGTGCAGATGTTCCCGTCCTCCACGAAGAGTAGATTCTCGTCGAGCCGGACGGACGGATACAGGGCGCGGAAGGTATCGGCGTAGGCCCAGTGCGTGGTGGCGCGACGGCCGTCCAGCAGTCCGGCCGCGGCCAGGACGAAGGCGCCCGTGCAGATCGACACGATCCGCGCGTCCGGGCGAATGCGCTCGAGCGCCTGCCGGACCGGCGGTGAGAGCGTGCCGTCGGCGCGGGCGGCGGGCAGGCGGGTGCCGGGCACGATCACCGTGTCGGCGTCGGCGAGGAGTTCCGGGCCGTGCTCGGGTACCACCGAATAGCCCCCGGTGGCGGCGATCGGGGTGCGATCGATCCCGCAGATGCGCACGTCGTAGTAGGGATTGCCGGCCGGGTCGGTGGCCGCGCCCAGCACGGTCGGGGGAATCGTCATATCGAAGCCGACGATCGGTTCCAGGGCCAGCACCGCCACCGAATGGGGTCGCACCGTCGTCGCCTCCTCGTATCCGGCCGATGGAATGGCTGAATCTTTACGCATTATGGCATTCATGCCACTCGTCGGTGGTGCCGGGATTCGGGACGATCTGCCGGTGACCGAAATTCGCCTGTCCGACCACCCCTCCACCGCGGCGCCGCGGCCGGTGAGCCGATGGCCGCATCCCGCGTGGATCGTCGCCGCCGTCGGCTTCGTCGCACTGCTCGGCGCGGCCGCCTTCCGCTCGGTACCGAGTGTGCTGCTCGAGCCGCTTCACGAGGAATTCGGCTGGTCGCACGGCACCATCGGCGCCGCGGTGTCGGTGAATATGCTCCTGTACGGGGTGATCTCGCCGTTCGCCGCCGCGCTCATGGACCGGTTCGGGATCCGGTGGGTGGTGGCCTGTGCGCTGGTGCTGGTGGCCGCGGGCAGCGGATCGACCGTCCTCATGACCCAGCCGTGGCAGTTGATGGTGACCTGGGGGCTGCTGGTGGGCGTCGGGGTGGGATCGATGTCGATGCCGTTCGTCGCCACCATCACCGGGCGCTGGTTCGTCCGGCATCGAGGCCTGGTGACCGGTGTGCTGACCGCCGCCGGCGCCACCGGACAGCTGGTGTTCCTGCCGCTGATCTCGATGCTCGCTCGCGATCACGGCTGGCGGGTTCCCGCGTTGGTGGTCGCCGCGACGGCACTGGCGGTGGTGCCGCTGGTGGTGCTGTTCATCCGCGACTTCCCCAGCGATATCGGGCGTGGGGCCTACGGCGCCGCGGCCGACGACGACAGCGGGACGCGCACCGCGGCGGCGGGCGGGGCGATGCGGGCGATCACGGTCCTGAGCACCGTCCTGCGCCGGCCCGTATTCTGGCTGCTGGCAGGCGGTTTCGCCATCTGCGGGGCCTCGACCAACGGACTGGTAGGCACCCATTTCGTCAGTGCCGCACACGATCACGGCATGCCGCCGACCACGGCCGCCGGTCTGCTGGCCACCGTCGGCATCTTCGACGTCGCCGGCACCGTCGCCTCGGGCTGGCTCACCGACCGGATCGGATCCCGGTACCTGTTGACCACCTACTATGCGCTGCGCGGTCTGTCGCTGCTGATCCTGCCGGCGCTGTTCGCACCCGACGTGCGGCCGAGCATGTGGATGTTCATCGTGTTCTACGGACTGGATTGGATCGCGACGGTGCCGCCGACAGTGGCGCTGTGCCGCGCGCACTTCGGCGCGGACGGGCCCATCGCCTTCGGCTGGGTGTTCGCCTCCCATCAGATCGGGGCCGCGATCGCCGCCTCCGGCGCGGGAATCATCCGCGACCTGCAGGGGAGTTATCAGCTGGCCTGGTACCTCGCGGGCGGCCTGTGCGCGGTGGCCGCGGTGATGTCGCTGAGCATTCGCCAACCCTCTCCGCAGCGGACGCCGGAGCAGTAGAGTTCTGATCCCGGCTCCACCGTTCCCCGATGAGGGAGGTTGTGCAGTGCCCGCGGTTTCACCCTCTGTACGGATTCGCCCCCAGCAGTTGTTCGGAGCGGTGATCGGTGTCGTCGTCGTGGTCGGTGCGTGCGGCTGCGGGTCGTCGTCGGCACCCGCGGCCTCGAGCACCTCGGCCGCGCCGGCCACCACCACCGCGGCCGGGGTCCGTCCACTGGACCAACCGGCGCTGGAGGGCATCATCGCCCCGCTGGCACGGCAGTGGTCGGTGCCGGGCGTGGTGGCGCTGGTGCGCACGCCCGCCGGCGATATCGGGGCCGCGTACGGCACCCGGACCTTCGGCGGCGGCCCGGCGGTCACCCCGGCCGACCGCGTCCGCGTCGGCTCCCTCACCAAGACCTGGACCGGCACGGTGATCCTGCAGCAGGCACAGGAAGGCAAACTGGCACTCGACGATCCGGTATCGAAATTCCGCCCCGATGTGCCAGGGGGACAGGCGATCACGATCGCCGAACTGCTCGATATGCGCAGCGGCTTGTACAACTACAGCGAAACCCGCGAGCTCGCCGAGGCGATGGATGCCGATCCGGGCCGGGTGTGGCAGCCCGAAGAGCTACTCGCCATGGCCTATTCGCATCCGCCCTACTTCCCGCCAGGGCAGGGGTATCACTACTCCAACACCAACACCGTCCTGCTCGGGCTCATCGCCGAACAGGTGGACGGCACACCGCTCGAGCAGATTCTGCAGAATCGGCTGTTCGGGCCACTCGGCCTGCGCGGCACCTCGTTTCCGCCCCGGACCTCCGCGGCGATACCCGATCCGCATCCGCAGGGCTACATGTACGGCACCAATGTGCTGACGATGGGTTCGCCCCCGGCGTTACCACCCCGGATGCAGGCCGAGGTCAAGGCGGGCACGCTCCTGCCGAACGACCGGACCGCCGACAATCCGTCCTGGGGCTGGGCGGCCGGCGCCGGCATCTCCACGGTCGCCGATCTCGCCACCTGGGTGGAGGCGCTGGCCGGAGGCAAGGTGCTCGGCCCTCAGATGCAGGCGACACGTATGGCGAGTCTGCGGCCGACCGATCCGGCCAACCCGCCCGAAGCGCCGCAGTACGGGTTGGCGATCGCGAAATTCGGTGCGCTGTACGGACATACGGGTGAGTTGCCCGGCTTCAACGCCTTCGCCGGCGCCGACCCGGTGCACAAGGTGACCGTGGTGGTGTGGGCCAATCTCGAACCCACCGCCGACGGGCACGCCGCGGCGAGCGAGATCGCCAAGGAGATCATCGGGCGGCTCTACGCCCCGGGCGCCTCGACCACCTCGCCCACACCCACCCGCTAGCGGGCCGAAGCGCTCATCTCCTCGTGCAGCAACAGTTCGGCATCCATGTCCGTATTAATGCCGGATGCAAGTTTCGATCCAGTACCGTCGATCTGGTTACCAGTCGGCAAATGACCGGCCGTAGCCAGCCGTGCCGGCACCAGCGTCGTGTGCGCCGGTCACGGCCCTCACCCCACGCGTCGTGCGGGACAACGAAGGAGGATCGAAGTGCTGCACACCGACATCCCGACCCGCCGCGAGATCGAGGCCCTCGCCGAACGGACCGGCCCCTGGTCGGTGTCGATCTATCTGCCGACCGAGGCGGTCACCGCGAACCCGGAGGCGAATCGGATCGCGTTCGGCAACCAGGTGCGCACGGCGGCCGAACTCATCACCGACGCACCCAGCCGGATGGCGGTCGAGGATCAGCTCGACGATCTCACCGACGATGAGGACTTCTGGCGCTACCAGTCGCACACCCTCGTCGTACACGTCACGCCGCAGCGGATGTGGACCTTCCGCATCCCCAATCGGCTCGGCGCCGCGGTGACGGTATCGGACCGGTTCCTGCTCAAACCGCTGTTGCGGGCGATCACCTTCCCGCAGAGCGCTTTCGTACTGGCGCTGGCCGAGGGCTCGGCCCGGCTGGTGGAGGTCACCCCGGACCGTGCCGCCGAGGACGTGTCGGTGCCCGATATGCCCCGTGACGCCGCCGATTTCGCCAACAAGTCCTCAATCGGCGATCGGTCGCCGAAGCGGCGGCTGACCGGCAGCGAGGGGAAGAAGGTGCTGGTGCGCCAGTACGCGCGCGGCGTCGACCGGGCGTTGCGCGACATTCTGTCCGGGCGCGACATTCCGCTGATCCTGGCCGCACCCGAGCCGATCGACGGGATCTACCGCTCGGTGGCCAGCTACGGTGAACTGCTCGACGACGGCATACCGGGAAATCCCGAACACCTGTCGGATCAGGAGCTGGCCGACCGGGCCCGCCACATTCTCGACGGTCACTACGCCGCGCAGCTCGCCGACCTGCGCGAACTGTTCGACAAGCGCCGCGGCGAGGCCCGCGCCACCACCGATCTGGCCGAGATCGCTCGCGCCGCCACCTTCGGTATCGTGCAGACCCTGCTGGTCGACATCGACACCGCCGTACCGGGAACGGTCTCACCCGAGACCGGGGCGATCGAATACGGGCCCGAATCCGAGACCGAGATTCCGGGAATCGCCGACGAGATCGCACGCCGGGCACTGTTGTCGGGCGCCCGGGTGCTGGCGGTGCGCGCATCCGATATCCCCGAAGAGGCCGTGGCCGCGGCCATCCTTCGCTATTCCATGTAGGCCCGTGGGCGGCTTCAGGCCAGAAACGGCGTGACGCGCGCGAGCAGTGCGTCGGGCCGATCGAGCGGAACGATATGGCCGCACTCCGGAATCAGATGGCCGGCGACGGCATCGGCGATGGTCGCCAGCTGCCGATGGAGAGCGTCGCCGACCGCCCCGGCGCCCACCGCCAGCGTCGGAACCGTCAACGCGGCCGCCGTGGTCGCCGCCGACAGTTGGCGGGCGGTCTCCGGCAGCGCCCGGTAATAGGCGAAGCCGCCGCGCAGTGCGTCGGTGCCGGTGTATGCCCGGAGCAGATGTGCGCGCAGGGTGGGGTCGATACTGTCGCGCTGCCGCGTTCCGCTGGTGAGGAACCAGTCGATGTAGTCGGCCTCGTGTCCGATCAGGACGTTCTCGGCCAGGCCCGGCACCGCGTGGAAGCCGAACCACCAGGGCGGGCCGGTGGCGAGGAATTCCTCGGCGCCGGGCAGATCGCCCAGCAGCGATTCCATCACGACCAGGCGCTCCACCCGGTCGGGGTGGCGCAGTGCGGTCAGTACCGCCGCCGGGACCGAGACGTCGAGGGCCATGAGTGCGGCTCGTCCGATGCCGAGCCGATCGAGCAGGCCCACGATATCGGCGGCGACGGTGCCGGCGTCGTAGCCGTGGGCGGGGCGGCTGCTCTCACCCAGCCCGCGCAGATCCGGGGCGACGATGCGGTGTGCGCGAGCGAGTTCGGGCGCCACCCGATGCCAGATGTGGCGAGTGTGCGGCCAGCCGTGCAGCAGAACCAGCGGTGGCCCGGATCCGGCGATCGTCACCGCCAACTCCGCGGAACCGGTGGTGACACGGACTGTTTCGGTGCGCAGCGGGGAGGTGTCGAACACGCGGAACTCCTTCGGTGACTGTTGGATACCAGCTAACCGATGGTGATCTGTGGTGCACAAGAAGGCAACGTCGCGAAACCTGGTATCTCGCGGGTAACCATCGCGCCGTCGTGAGCGGTCAGTCGATCGGCGGCGACTGCGAGATCCCGTTGATGCGCATCGCCTTGTTCCGGGTGAGCTGGGCATCGACGACCGCGCCGAGCAGAATCGCGAAGTTGGTGAGCCACAACCACATCAACAGGACCACGGCGGCCGCCAGGGATCCGTACACGCGATCGAGCGAATCGAAATGGGCCGCGTAGATCGCCAGTCCCGCCGACCCGGCGATCCAGATCGCCACTGCCAGCACACTTCCGGAGGTGAGCCAGCGCAGTCGCTGCCCCTCGGTATTCGGCGCGACCCGATACAGCAGTGCCAGCGCGATGCTCACCAGCACCGCCAGCACCGGCCATTTCACGATCGACCACACGAAAAGACCCGCCGAACCCACCCCGAGGCGGTTGCCGATGTGTTCGGCGACTTCCGGGGTGACCGCGAAACCCAGCACGGTGACCACGACGGCGGCGACCATCATCAGGCCCAGGGCCAGCCGCAGCGGCAGCGTCGTCCACGCCGATCGGCTCTCCCGGACACCGTAGAGCGCGTTGGCCGCCCGGATGAAGGCGCCGAGGTAGGTCGACACCGTCCAGAACGCCGACAGCAGGCCCGCGATCGCCATCGGTCCCGACAGCGACTTCACCGACTCGAGGTGGCGGATCGAATCGGAGATGAGCGTCGTTCCGTCGCCGGGACCGAGCCGTCCGGCGGCCCCCGCCAGCGAGTCCGCGGGTACCGGGCCCGCGAGGCTCAGCGCCACGATGGCGATCAGCAGCGCCGGAAACAGCGACAACATGCTGTAGTACGTCAATGCCGCTGCCCAGTCGGACAATTCGTCCGACCATGCCGCGCGCACCGTGCGCAGCAGCACCCTGACCTCGGTCCGGCGAAACATCCGATACCGCAGGCTGGGCTCCGACCCGACCGCCACTCTCGTCACCTCCGAAGAACAACTCTTCCGATCCGGGCGCACAGCCTCGGCCGCCCGCATCTCGCCCGCACCCCATCGTCGCGCGGGCACCACCGTAAGGGCGGGGTGAGCGCCGGTGTCATCCGGGCGGCCGAGTGTGGCGGGCGCACCGGGATCGGCGGGGCATCAAGGTGTTTCGAAGCTTCGCTGTTTCACCCTGAGAAT
Organism: Nocardia spumae; assembly: GCF_020733635.1. Taxonomy (NCBI): domain Bacteria; kingdom Bacillati; phylum Actinomycetota; class Actinomycetes; order Mycobacteriales; family Nocardiaceae; genus Nocardia; species Nocardia spumae. Next base: position 3,464,201 of record NZ_JAJFZL010000001.1, read on the forward strand.
GCCGGGTATCACGCTGTTCACGTGGCGCGATATCGCTGAATTCCACCGATCGGAATTCGACGCGCGGCAAGGATAGAGGTGTTTGGCATGATCGTTCTCGGAGTTGTTCTCCTTGTTCTCGGTTTCCTCTTCGGAATCCCGATTCTGTGGACCCTGGGCATCATCGCGGTCGTGGTGGGCGCGATCCTCGCGCTGCTCGGCACGCTGGGCCGCCCGGTGGGTGGCCGCGCTCACTATTTCTAGCCGGGCCGATTCGCAGACAGCCGGACTGCGCGTGCACCGCGCCTCCGAAATATCGAGAAGTGGTGCCGGAAAGGTCTTTCCGGCACCACCTGAGGAACAGGCGGAATGTCGATGATCATCCAATCCGGTCGAGTCTGGATCTGCGCGGTGGCGACCCTCGGCGCGGTGCTGGGGACAGGCGCTTGCGCGACCTCCACCGAGCCGACCCAGCCCGGCGCCTCCCAGTCCGCCGATACCGGCGTGGATCCGACGATCACCCCCACGGCGGCGTCGGACCTGTGCCAGAAGCTGCAAAGTCATGTCGAGGGCTGGCGGGGTAAGGACGCCGTTCTGGTCAAGACCCAATTCAACGGCGTGGTGCAGGAGTGGGCGGCGCGCAACAACGGGATCAATATCGCGGTCGTGCGGAACCGCGACGTGATCGACAAAACGACCACCGCAACCTGTCCGCAGGTGCGCACGGACACGCTGGTTGCGACGGGCACAACGGATCTGGCCTCCGCGCTCGCCGGTTTCTGAGGTGCGGCCGGGCCGGCGCCCCGACCGCGCACCGGCCCGGGTCTCGGTCGATAATTCGATGGTGACGGAGAGCCTCGTACCCGGAGAATCGCAGTGACGCCGAGCCCGGACGTCACCGGTCGGCAGGGCGACCTGTTCGATCCCAGCTGTCCGACCCGCGACCTGCTGGACCGGATCGGGACCAAATGGACCTCGATGACGATCAAGATCCTCGCCGAGAGATATCCGGCGGAGGTGCGATTCGGCGAGTTGCGCCGGGCGATGACCGGGGTCTCGCAGAAGATGCTGTCGCAGACGCTGCGGGGCCTGGTCGCCGACGGTCTGGTCACCCGGCGCGTGGAGTCGACGGTGCCGCCGCAGGTGCATTACGGGCTCACCGAACTCGGCCTGTCGCTGGAGGTTCCGCTCGCGGCACTGCGAGCCTGGGCGCAGGCGCATATGGCCGAGGTCGATGAGCATCGCGCCGGCGATCGCGCGGAGGCGGGGCAGAGGTAACGACCCGAGTCGTGGGGGAGCCGCTCGGTTCCGCGGTTCGGGATGGTCGGTGGGCGTGTGGACGATGTCGTGGTAGACGGTCTCGTCCGCGGCGTCGAGGTGGACGCGGTAGGTGAATTCCTTGTCGTCGAGGGTGACGATGTCGACGACGCGGCGGAAGCGTTCGTGTCCCGCATCGTCTTTCGCGACCGGAGTGCGGGTCCTGCCGTCGGGGGAGACCGACCGGTCGCCGCGCATCTTCGGTGAGTTGTGGAGGTCGACCATGGTGAAGGTGCCGTCGGATTCGAAGTAGGCGAAGCCGACATAGCCGGCGACGGCAGTCTCCTCGAGGGCGACGGACCGGCCGTGGGAGTCCTTGGCGGCGGTGGACTCCCAGGGGGTGGCGGCCAAGGTCGCCGCCGGGGTGCGGGGTGTCACCGCCGCCGCGGCGGTGCCGGAGACGGGCGCGGGTGTCGTGGCCGCGTCGGCCCCGTGATCGTCGGTGTTGCCGCATGCCGCGAGCACACCGACCGCGGCGAGCGTCGCGAAGACGGGAGCGACCCGGGATTCCGCGCGGGCCTTCGGGGCGGGGCAGCTGGTGGCTGGTGCGATGGGTGGTCTCGGCCCGTGATCAGGCTCCGTAGCCCGGTTCGGTTGGGCGCGTGGTGATCTCGGGTTCCCGCGGACCCTGGTCGAGTCGGAACGGTGGATAGTCGTCACACATCAGCGACGCGTAGGCGCGCACGCGCAGGATCCACCGGTTCACCCCGACGACGAACGCGAACAGTCCGCCCGGATAGCGGCCGGTGAACAGCAGTGCGATCGCGGCGATGAGGACCAGGATGAACAGCAGGGGAATCCACACCATGACGGTGCCGTCGTCGTCGCCACCCCAGGTCCGGGATCCGCCGACGAACGCCCACACGATCAGATACTGAGGTATCGCCAGCAGCCACCATTTGATCAGGACCAGGCCGCGGTGCAGATGCTCCGGATACCCGACGTCGAGATCGGCCGGATAGTTCTCGTCGGGCCGCAGGCTGAACGGCGGGTACCGGTCGGTGCCCAGCGCCGAGAGCGCGTAGAACCGAACCCGCCACGACCACCGCAGGACGCCGACGTTGAAATCGAACAGGCCCCGCGGATAGCGCCCGGTGACGAGGATGGCGAAGAACGCGATGATCGTCACCACGCCGTAGGCGATGTGCAGGAAGAACAGCACGATGTAGTGCGGAATGGCCAGGAACCACTTCACGATCCACTGCCAGCGCGACAGCGCGGGATCCAGATCGCCGCGCACACGGACCGGATAGTGCGATGCCTCGGGTTGCATGTCACGCTCCTCTCGGCGGCCGCGGCTGCTCGGTGAGACGCGGCGGACGGTAACGATTGTTTCGCACGAATCCGCCCCGGTCGGGCAATTCGCGCCGACACGCGGAGTGGGGGCGGACGGTGGGAATAGCGGGGTACGGCATCGAGGTTCGGCTCCTACATGCAGATCGGAGTCAACACCTTCCTGACCGACGAGGGCATCGCCCCCCCGGGTCCTCGGCCCGGCGCTCGAGGAGCGTGGGTTCGAATCGCTGTTCTTGGCCGAACATTCCCACATTCCGGCCAGCCGGGAGTCGCCGTATCCCGGTGGTGGGGAACTGCCCCGGGTGTACTACCGCACGCTGGATCCATTCGTCGCGCTGGCCGCGGCGGCGACAGTGACCGAACGGCTCGTGCTGGGCACGGGGGTGACCCTGCTGGTGCAGCGCGATCCGATCCACACCGCCAAGGAGGTGGCCACCCTCGACCACCTGTCGAACGGGCGCGTGGTCTTCGGTGTCGGCGTCGGCTGGAACCGGGAGGAGATGGCCGATCACGGTACCGATCCGCGCACCCGGGGCGCCCTGCTCGACGAGCAGCTGGCGGCCATCCGGGCGATCTGGACTCAGGATCTGGCCGAGTATCACGGCCGGTTCGTCGATTTCGATCCGATCTTCGCCTGGCCCAAGCCGGTTCAGCGGCCGCATCCGCCGATCTTCGTCGGTGGCGGTGCGGCGGCGGCGCAGCGGGCTGTCCGCCTCGGTCTGGGTTGGATACCCAACGGTGTGGCCGACGCGGCGGAGGTGCCGGCACAGCTCGCGGTGCTCGGTGACAGCGACACCCCGGTCGCGATCACGCCGGTGGCGCCGGATCCCGCGGTGCTCGATGCCTACGCCGCGGCCGGAGTGGTGCGGGTGACCCTGTCGCTGCCGACCATGCCGGAATCGGAGACGCTGCGAGCCCTCGACGAGTTCGCCGCGCTCGCACAGCCGTACCTGAGCTGAGGCAGGTCCGTCGCGACGGCGCCGCGCGCACTACAGACGTGCGCGCGGGCCGGCCGCGATCGCCTGGCGCGGCAGATCGGAGGAGGCGTTGACCACGCCGGGGCCCAGATAGTAAGCGGCCGAGGATTCGTCGGGCCGATGTTTTTCGGCGCCACCGACGTTGCCGCGCCGGACGGTCACCAATTCCTCGGTTTCCAGAAATGCGCGGCGATTCCCGGATCGACGGAGAGCTGACGCCGAATTCCATGACCAGCTGATCCTGGGTGGGCAGTCGGTAGTCGTCGTCGCCGGACAGAATGCGGGTCCGCAGCTCGGAGGCGACCGTTTCGGCCGTGGAGGCCCACATTGCGCTCGATCCGACGCCCGGCTTATCGGCCGGGTCTGTCTGCGAGCGGTCCGCGTGGATGGGTGAGGCCGGCTGTCGGCGCCGTTCAGACGGTCGTGTCGGCCATATCTACCTGGCGGCGCGCGTCGGCGACGGCGGTGACGACGCAGGTGCCCAGCCGTCCCTGCCGGTCGTAGAGCGTGGCGGTGCCGACCGCGACGCCATCGGACGAAATATGGTCCTGGGCGTGTAATCCCAGCTCGTGGCCGCGCGGCAGCCGGGTGAGGGTGAGCGTCATATCGCTGTTGATGTAGCCGACGCCTTCGGTGCCCCAGTGGCACACCAGATTGGTGGTGTCGCCGAGAAAGGCGGCGCGCTGGAACGGTGAGATCTGCTCCCCGTCCACCAACGCCGGAAGGTTCTGCCAGCACGATTTGCGCTCGCCGTTCTGCGCGGCGGCGAAATCGCCGGACCACTCACCGTCTCCGCATTTGAACAGCGGCGGCTGACCGGTCGGCTCATCGAGACGGATATCCGGGACCGGCAGGTCCGGGTCGGCCTGCCACACCTGCCCCGGCGGCTGCTGCGCCACGGCCAGATACATCACCGAGGCCCGCACCCGGATCCGGTCCTGCTGCTCGATCCAGGCGTCCGCGACCCGCACCCGGGTGCCCTCGCGCACCACCGTGCTGTGCACCGTGAGCGGTTCGTCGCGGACGGGGCGGAACAGGTCCACGGTGAGTCGCGCGGGTATGAAACCGGCTTCCGGGCAGTGGGTTTCGAGTTCACGGGCCAGCAGCCCGCAGATCGCCGGTCCCGCGACCTGGCCGGGTGACCACCTGCTCACGGCGATGTCGCTCGCGACCAGTCCGCTGTCCGTGCGGCGGAAGAATGCCACCATCGTCCTCGGTCCTCTCGTTCCCGACTTTGGATTAGAACACGTTATAGGAATCGGCCCCGGGCCGCCGCACCGGTCTGCGGGTGGCCCGGCGATCCTCCGAGGGTGAAGTGTCGCGTGCCGGCGCCGAGGTGTTCGTCGAGTTCAGCGCGGGGATCACCGCCGGACAGGTATCGCCGGCGGTGGCGGGGGTGATTGCCCCGGGGTGACGGAAGGCACGGATTGTGCATAGGGTGATGTGCATAAGGTGACGTGAACGACGCTCACAGCCCGACCGATGGAGAGAAGACCGTGAAGACCAGACTGGGCTGCCCCTGTGGTGAACAGATCGTCGGAACCGATGAGGACGACCTCGTCGAGAAGACCAAGCAGCATCTGGCGGAGAACCACCCCGGCCACGACTACTCACGCGAGGAAATCCTCTTTCTCGCCTATTGATCGCCGGTCGGGTACCGCATGGGCGCATAGTTCGCCCATCCGGTATCGGGCCGGTTGAACCAGCCGGCCGAGGCGCTGGTGCCGCCGTCGGGATGCAGGGTCGTCCCGGTCAGATGGGCGGACAGTGCGGAGGGTACTCCGGCGGAACCGCTGGGCCGGCCCAAAGGTGTGCGTATACCGTTGCCCGCCACTGCTGATGCCGCGCGACTTCGTCCCGCCCGCACACGATGTCGGCCCGCCGCGCGCCATCCGGGCGCTGGATCCGGGAGCGGACGCTGCCGGTCCTCGCCACCGTCGGGGCCCGACACGAATTCGAAATCCTCGCAACGCCTTTCGTCCTCACCGGTATCGGCGAGCAGATCGATCGCGGCGTAGCGCGGCTGCGCCTGCCCGGCGCTCTACGCCTCCACCCCCGCCTATCGGCCGCTGTTCGAATTGCACGGCTGGGTTCGGCACAATGCCGGGCTGACCCTGTTGTCGAAGGTCGGACAGTGGGACCGGATGGCGGAATCGATCAGCGACGAGATGATCGAAGCCTTCGCCATGGTCGCCCCGGTGTCCGAGGTGCCCGAGCAGCCGGCGCGGCGCTACGGCGGCCTGATCACCCGCCTGTCGTTCGCACCCCCGGCCGGTCTTGCCGCCGAGGAGGTGGCGGATCTGGCGTGCGAGATCCGCCGCGCGTGCGCTCGGGAAGTCGGCGATCGGAACACGAGCCCGCCGCGCCGCGCGGAATTCGCGCCCGATCGCTCCATCGACAGGACAATCCATCCATGAGCACACCCGATGACTGGAACACTGGGATCATCAACGAGTTCCGGGCCAACGAGGGTCGCGTAGGCGGCCCGTTCGAAGGCGCCCCGATGCTCCTCGTCCACCATCGCGGCCGCAAGAGCGGCCGCGAACTGATCACCCCCATGTTGTATCTGCCCGATGAACACCATCCGGACGTGATCTACGTCTTCGCCAGTAAGGCCGGCGCCCCGACCAACCCCGCCTGGTACTACAACCTCACCACCGCGGGGACCGCGGACGTCGAACGCGGCACCGAGAAATACCCGGTCACCGTCGAGGAGATCACCGGTGAACCCCGTGATCGGATCTTCGCCGAACAAGCTCGCCGATATCCGGGTTTCGCCGGCTACGCCGAGAAGACCGCCGGGATCCGGACCATTCCGGTACTCGCCCTGCGTCGTAGTTGATCCGCTGCCGCGCGGCGCTGGAACCGGCGGCGCCGAGGCCGTGGCAGGCGGTCGAGTCGAGGACGGCTCACCCCGGGGCGAACGAGACCTCCGGCCGCGGCCACGGCTGCCCGTCGAGTCGCTCGATGTCGGTGTTGAGCTGGCGCGGGAAGGCCGCGAACTCGGTGACCTCGGCGGCCGGCCAGTCGCGCAGCACCCACCCGGATGATGACCCACGCCAATCAGCTCGAGACGCCGTTCGAGATCGTGAACTACTTCGCCGGGCTGCCCCGGACCTATGAGCGCACACAGGATCTCGGCATCATCGAAGACCGGGGTGATACCGTTCCGCCAGTTGGGAACACCTGTCCGGACGGCAGTTTCGACCGGCGGGGGAGAAGGAGGCCGCGATGGACCGGTCTCTGGTCGCGCCCGAACATCCGTTCCCGGCTCCGCTCGAGGACTGCTGGATCGCATGGATGTGGCTGCGGCGCAACGCCGCTCGTTTCGACCTGGATCCCGCTCGGGTGGTGCTCGGCGGACAGAGCGCGGGCGGGGACTGGCCGCCTGCCTGTGTCAGCGGTTGATATCCGGGCGGAGCACCCGCCCGGCCGCCCTGTGGCTGAGCGCGCCGATGCTCGACGACCGCACCGCTCTGCGTCGGGAGCTGGACGCGGTGAATCATCCGGTCTGGTCCAACCGCCACAACCGATTCGGCTGGCGCAGCTATCCGAGTGTGCCGCCCGGCGATCGGCCGGTGCCGGAGTTCGCGGTGGCGGCCCGGCGCGACGACCGCGCCGGCGGGCCGCCGACGTGGATCGGGGTGAGAACGGTCGATCTGTTCCACGATGAGGATGTGGCCTACGCGCGGCGACTGCGGGCCGCCGGGGTGGCGGTCGAGATCGATGTCGTACCCGGCGCACCGCACGGTTTCGACAGCTGGGCTCCCGGCGCGGGAATTGCCCGCGGCTACCGCGCACGGGGCAGGAGGTGGCTGGCGGCGACGATGGGACTGGCACCACCGGCCCGGCAGGGCTGGTAGCGACCGGGTGGCACGGAGCCGGTGAACGGTTGCCGGGCTGCGGTTACAGTCGGCTCATGTGTCGTGAACCTCTGGCCCTGCCGTCGGCCGACTGGCGGAATTGGCTCGACGATCATGTGCGCGAGGGGCTTCGGTCCGCGGCGCGGGCGTTGGACCGATTGAAAGACGGAACTGTTCGCGACACCGCCGCGGTGCTCGAGTTGTGGAACGACGCCGATATCGCGCTGCGTGGCGCCGGTTCCGCGGCACATCTGTTCGGTGAGGTCCACCCCGACCCCGATCTGCGTCTGCTGGCCGACGAGCTGGTCCGACAGGTCGATCGGGCCACGACCGACCGCGATCTCGACCGCGCGCTTCACGACATCGTCGCGGCCACCGGCACAGCGGGGGCCGACGAATCGATGCTGCGCGTGCGCGAGCACATTCTGCGGGACTTCCGGCGCAGCGGTGTGGATCGCGACGACCGGACCCGGGCCAGGTTGCGCGACATCTCCGAACGGCTCACCACCCTGGAACAGGAATTCGGGCGGACGATACGCGAAGACGTGCGCACCGTTCGGCTCACCCGGGAGCAACTCGACGGGCTGCCGGGCGATTTCATCGCCGATCATCGACCCGCCGAGGACGGACTCGTCGCGGTGACCACCGACTATCCGGACTATCTGCCGGTGCGCACCTACGCTCGGGACGCCCGCGCCCGCCGCGATCTCACGGTCGCCTTCGAGTCGCGCGGCTGGCCGGCCAACGACTCGGTCCTGCACGAGATGGTCGACCTTCGTGACGAGAAGGCCCGGTTGCTGGGATACGGCGGGTGGCCCGATTACGACGCGGAGGTCAAGATGATCGGCAGCGGGAGCGCGATCGGCGAATTCATCGAGCGGATCGCGGGTGCCGCCGCGGCGGCCGGCGGGCGCGATCTCGACGCGTTGCTCGAGCGGCGCCGCGCGGACGAGCTCTCCGCCACGACTATCGACCGCGCCGAAGTCGCCTACTACACCGAGCTGGTCCGGCGGGAACGGTTCGGCGTCGACGCGCGGGAGGTACGGCGGTACTTCGACTTCCGGCGCGTGCGGGACGGCCTGCTCGAGGTCACCGGCCGCTTGTTCGGCCTCGAGTACCGGCCCGTCGAGGTGCCGCGCTGGCATGAGGATGTCGCCGTCTACGACGTCTACGCCGACCGTGAACGACGCGGACGCATCTATCTCGATCTGCATCCACGGGCGGGCAAATACAAGCACGCCGCGCAATTCGACCTCACCGGCGGTATCACCGGCCGGCTGCTGCCCGAGGGGGTGCTGGTGTGCAACTTCTCCCGGGGGCTGATGGAACACCAGCATGTCGTCACGCTGTTCCATGAATTCGGGCACCTGATCCACCACGTGGTCGGCGGGCGGCAGCACTGGGCGCGTTTCTCCGGCGTTGCCACCGAGTGGGATTTCGTCGAGGCGCCGTCGCAAATGCTCGAGGAATGGGCATGGGACGCCACGGTGCTGCAGACCTTCGCCGTCGACGAGACCGGCGCGGTCATCCCCACCGAACTGGTGGAACGGATGCGGGCGGCGAAGGATTTCGGGAAGGGTATCTCGGTGCTGACCCAGGTCGGCTACGCCGAGGTGTCCTACCTGCTGCACCGGGACCGTCCCGCGGACCACAGCCCGATGGTCTTCGACACCGTGGGCCGTCACAACCGGATCGCCGGATTGCCGCACACCCATTTCCAGACCTCGTTCGGGCACCTCGCGGGCTATACCTGCGGGTACTACACCTATCTGTGGAGCCAGGTGATCGCCAAGGATCTGTTCTCCGCCTTCGACCACGGCGATATGTTCGATCCCGCTGTGGCACAGCGCTATCGCGACCGCGTTCTCGCTCCGGGTGGCTCCCGCGACGCGGCCGATCTGGTGGCCGACTTCCTCGGTCGGCCGTTCGCCTTCGATGCGTTCGCGGCATGGCTCGACGACGTCGCGGCCTGACGATTCGGATCGGACGCGGCGGCGGCATTCAGCGGTGCGTCCAATCGGGCTGTTGCAGATCCGCGACCCGGGTCTCGCGGCCGAGCAGGACGACGTCGCGGAACTGCAGCAGTATCGCGCCCGTCGGTGCGTGTATCGTCATCGCGTCGCCGAGCCGCAGTTGCAGCAGGCGGGTGCCGTCGGGGCGGTCCACCCAGTGGGGCGTGTCGTCGGCGGCGAGGCGATCCAAGGCGACGTAGTGCACGGCGTGCACTTCGTGATTGGGCGTGAGCGGGCCGGGATCGTCGAGGGCCACCACGATCGGGGTGATGGCGAATCCGGAGGCCGCGGGGAAGTCGTCGAGCCGGCCCAGCACATCGTCTCCGGTCGCGGTCAGGCCGATCTCCTCGTGTAGTTCCCGCAATCCGGCCGCCACGGCGGTCTCATCGCCGTCGACCCGCCCGCCGGGGATGGCCCATTGTCCGGCGTTGCGGCCGTGGTAGGCGCGTTTGATCACGATCACGCAGGGGTGTCCGTGGTGTTCGAGCACGCACAGCACCACGGTCGCGCGCCGCATTCCGGGTGTATCGGGAGTCGCCCGAAAGTCGAAGTCGCGCAAGCGCGCCGCGGCGAGGTCGCGGAAATTCTGCAGACTCATCCCTCGATCGTGTCACCAACGATCATCGGGTGATCGATCCGGACCGGCAGCTGGAACATCTCCGAGGCCGATGGGGTGTGATCGTGGGGGCGATATTCGTTTGCCCGCGGGGCACGGGAGTGGATGTAATGGCCGGAATCCGGCGAACTCCGACCGCTTCCCGACCTCGCACGTCGGCCGGTCACCCGGCGGCAGTTCCCGCACCGATTCCGAAACCCCGCTCGATAGAAAGGTTTTCGACGCTGTGAAGCACGAATACGAGGCCACGTTCCCGGCCATCGATGTCGAGGCCGTCCGCACCGCGCTCACCGTGCTGGGTGCTGTGCCGACGATGCCGCGAACGCTGTTGACGCGCAGGATCTTCGACGGTGACGCCGTGGCCCGCGGTGCGTGGGTCCGGTTGCGTGACGAGGGTGCGCGCTCGACGCTCACCCTCAAACAGGTCACCGACGCCACCACGATCGACGGGACGACCGAGATCGAGACCACGGTGGGCGATCCGAACGCCGTCGCCGAGATTCTGGTGCACCTCGGCCTGACCGAGGTGCGGTACCAGGAGAATTACCGTGAGGAGTGGCAGCTGGGCGAGGTCGTGTTCGATATCGACACCTGGCCCGCTCTCCCGACGTTTCTGGAGATCGAGGGACCCGACGAGGCGGCTGTCCGCCGCGCGGCCGAGAGTCTCGGCTTGGACTATTCCGATGCGCGCTTCGGCAGTGTCGACGTGTTGTACGCGAGTGAGACCGGTCGCGACATTCTCGCTGAGCGGGTCCTTCTCTTCGACGAGACGGCGACGCCGCGCTGAACACCGCTCGGGACGGCGGAGGCGGTGTGGCGAGCAGGCTCGGCGCCTCCGAGGCTAGTTGTGGGCAATCGATCGGCGGCGTGGGTGGCGCACTGGGGCCGTGCGGGACCGCCGCGGTCTTGACACGGCGCGGGTCGCGGCTTTGACTAACGTGGAAGCTCGGTCGTACCTGGTTCGATAGCGTTCTGGGAGGTGGGCACATGCATCGCACGACATCGGCCGGCCGGAGACGCCGGCGCGGATCGTCCACAGGACGCGTGGCCCTGTCGGTACTGGCGTTGACCGGAGCGTCCCTGCTCACCTTCGTGGTACCTCAGACGGCCTATGGCGAACCAGTGGCAAACGCCGCCGACACCGGGTTCGCCCTGCCCTTCTCCGGCGCGCCCGCCTACGAGAACGCGGCACCGACGCAGCTGACCGGTCCGGATCAGCTCAACCAGCCGCTGGGCCAGGCCCGGGCCGACGATATCGCGGGCCGGATCGGGTTGCGTCGCGACGACGTGCTGACCGATCAGCAGTACCAGGACCTGACTACGGGGGGCGGCGTCGGCGGCAGCGTCGAGAACGCGCAGGTGATCGATGCGTGTGTCGATATCCTCACGAACACGGTCGGCCGTCCGCTCCACTCCGACGTCGGCGGCCGGCCCACGCCCTCGGTCCTGGCGAGCTACGGGCTGTACGTGAATCCCGGTGGGCTGCTGGAGAGTCCGGCCAATGCGGACGCGCCGACGAGGCAGGTGAACACCTTGATCGCGCCCGGCGGCTATGTGGGCAACTGGTTACGAGACAACGGCGCCACCCGGACGCTCGCTGCCCTCTACCGCTCCGCCTATACCGTGCAAGCGGCCTACGGATTCGCGGCGCAACAGATTTCGGGCCGAGCCCAGTTGGTGACCAACACCAAGGGCGATGTCGGCGCGGTCGTCGGCATGTCGATGGCGCCGCCGCTGTGGATCGTGAACTTCGCCCTGATCTACATCATGAAGCCGACGCTGGCGGCGGACATGCCCGCCTACTGGGCGCCGATTCCCGGACCCGTCGTCGACGCCATCGATGCCAGCCCCACCGGCCAGGTTCCCTACGGCGACTTCGCCTCCTACTTCCGCTGATTCGACGGTGCCGGAGGCAGCGGATCCGGAGGCAGCAGGTATTGCACCTCGGCCGCCGGCACGGCGAAGGCGGCGGTGGCTGTCGCGGGAGGCGGCCACGTGGCCGCGTTGACCAGGGCGTCGTGGAGGACGTGGGCGATCGTCCCGGCACGTTTACCTCGAAGCACCACCTCGGTGAATCCATCGATCAGCGCCTGCTCCGGATTCAGCGGGCTGAAGGTCGACGGTCCGGACCGCAGCGACAGGGGCAGGATCTGCTGCCAAGCCTGCTCACGCGCGCGGAAGCCACCGGCACGGTCCAAGGTGTGCGCGTATTCGCGAACGACCGCGGTGTACAGCGCGCGGTCGGGACGGCGGCGTGGCGATCGCCAGCGGGCGCGCGGGCGAGGTGGTCGGCCCAGGGCCGCTCGGTCCAGCACGATCCAGGCGGCGGCATCGTCGGCGGACCGGTCGGGTACGGGCAGGTTCGAGGATCGCTCGAGCTCCGGATGTGGCGATCCGTCGCGAATCTCGATGCCCCGCAGCGGGATCGGATATGTTCTGACCAGATGATCCACCGCGGACGTGATCTCCCGGGCCAGCCTCGCGTCGACGTCGCCGCGGTCGAAGCCGATCAGCTCCCAGCGGTAGGTGGCGGGGGCTGCCGGATCGACCTGGCCGAGACCGGCGATGTGTGGGTCGGACGCGACGATATCGTGGGAGCTGACGGAGGTGCGGGGCGCGGAGCCGCCGAGGCCGGCCGAAACGGACGGCCCAGCGGGCATGAGCGCCGCCGGCTCCGCAACAGGCGGCGGGACCGGTGGAGTAGCCGGCGGCGCGGATCGGCGAAGGTGGTGTGGGCGTACCGGACTCGGCGGTGGCGGTGCCGTCGCGACGGATGCGGTAACCGGCTTCAACCCCGCCCACGGCGTCGGCTGCGCCCGCGTGCCGGGCCGGTGCACGCCCGGCGAGGGGGTACGTTCCGGTGCGGGCGCCGCTACCGGGGTGTCGTGACCGCCGGTGATCGCCTCGGCGTCGGCGAGTGTCGTCTTCAGGCGCTGAATCGTTCGGGTGGCGTCGGCGACGAGCTGTTCCAATGTGGAAATCAACGAGTGTATTTCGTCCGCATCGGACCCAGACGGCTGAACCACCGGCCTCTCCTGCTCGTAGTGGCCGGTCGCGGGACCGGTCGATACCGGCCGTAGCTTCGCGGCGGCGAGATCACTACTGTCTCATGGCCGGATCGGTCGGTACCGCCACCGATGCAGATAGTTCGCGGCCACCGCCGGCCAGGTGTGCCAACCGGTGGCGGCGCGTCCTATCTTCTACGATCGTGTCGGCTGCCGGGAGCCCGCCGCCCGCGATCCCGCGTGCTGGTCACCGCTTCGCGCCGACGAGCTGCTGGTAGCGCGTGTTGCGGGCCAGCAATTCGTCGTGCGGGCCACTGTCCGTGATTCGCCCGTCCTCGAGGAACACGACGGTGTCCGCTTCGCGGATCGTGGACAGCCGATGGGCGATCACGAGTAGTGCGCACTCGCGTCGCACCGCCTGGATGGTCGCGTTCAATGCCTTCTCGGTCTCGGCGTCCAGCATCGCGGTGGGCTCGTCCAGCATCATGAGCACGGGGCGGCGAATCAACGCCCGGGCCAACGCAACGCGCTGACGTTCGCCGCCCGAGAGCAGAACACCGTGCTCACCCACGGAGGTATCGAGACCGCGGGGCAATCGCGCGACAAGATCGGCCAGTCCCGCGAGCTCTACGGTCCGGGCGAGGTCGTCCTCGGCGAGATCCGGTTGCCGGTATGTCAGATTGTCCCGAAGGCTGCCGAACAACAGTGGCGCGTTCTGTTCGAGCAGACTGATCTCCGAGCGCCATGCCCGGCGCGGACGATCGGCGGACAACCGGCCGTCCAGCAGGATATCGCCGGCATCCGGCTCATAGAACCTGCTGACCAGCGAGAAGACGGTGGACTTTCCCGCGCCCGAATGTCCGACCAATGCGACGTGCCCGCGAGGTGGAACCGAGAAGGTAACTCCCTTCAGTATCTCCCGGTCACCGTAGGAGAAGTGCACTCCGCGGAACTCGAGCGCGAGATTCGCGTTGTCGGCGGGTGACCGGCGTGCCGACATCGCTTGCTGCCCACTATGTTCGCTTCGATCGGCGGTGATGTCGTCGACATCCTCGGCAGGCAATCGAAGCGTGCCCTCGATGCGGTTGAGCGCGCCGAGGGCCTGTTGGAGGCCGACCGAGCCGTTGAAGAGATCTCCGACCGGTACGAGCAGATTCAGCGCGAGAAGCATCATGGTCACCAGACTGCTCAGTTCCATCTGGTCGTTCGCCACCCGGATGCCGCCGACCAGCAGGGAAACCACGAACGATCCGGTCACCGCCAGATGTGTCGCCGGATTTCCCCATGCCTTGAGCCGAGCGGCGCGAACACCGGCGGCGAACGCCGCCCCGGCCAACTCGGCCAAGCGCTCGTGCTCACTGTGCTCGGCGTTGTTCGCCTTCACCGTGCGTACTCCGTTGAGCGCGCGTTCGATATCGGCGGACAGCGCGCCGACGCTCTCCTGCAAGCGATTCGAGGCCATCTCGATCCTCGTCATCACCAGCAACATCGCGGCGGCGGCGGCGCCGACGGTGACGATGACGACCGAGAACAGCAGCCAATCGAGATAGATCATCACCGCGACGGTCCCGATCAGCGTGATCATCCCTGTCAGCAACTGGACCAGGCTGGACGCGACGGCATTACGGACGACCGTCGAGTCGACAGTGACACGGGAGATCAGGTCCCCGACCCGCAGGGACTCGAGAGTGGGTATCCGCAATCCGAGCAGATGCCCGGTCAAGCGGTTCCGCACGGACAGCAGCAGGGACTCACCGGACCGCTCGAGGATGTAGAGCCCGCTGGTGTCGACCACGGCGTACAGCAGATAGGACCCCACCAACGCCGCGAGCGACCATCCGATCGCCGTCCCGGAGGCCGCGTTCCGGACGACCTGACCGGCCAGCAGCGGTTGCACCAGGGTCAATCCGGTGCCGAGGAGTAGCAGCGTCGTAGCCAGAATCAGCGAATTGCGCTGTGGTGCGATGAGTCTGAGCAGAGCTCCGGCTCGGCGCGGCCACGAATCGCTGTGCCCGGTGTCAGCGCTGCTGTCGGTCGACATCTCCACCCACGTTCGTTTGCGGGCCGACTACGATCAGCCGGCTGAATGTAGACATGCTTCCTGCCTCGCCGACGAGCCTGCCCTCGGCTTCGACCCACGCGTGCGCCGCGAACGGCAGTTCCGTTCGCACGCCGACGCACCAGGTCGTCCACGCACCGTACCGTCGGCTCAGCAGGGTGGTGCCCACAGATCTTTCGTTCCCCCACAGTGTTGTTGGTGCGATGTCGTTCCGGGCTCGACGAAGGTTCGCTCGAGGTCGCGTAGCCAGAGCTCGCAGGCGATGGTGGTGAACATGGTGCCCTCCTCCAATTCGAACGAACTGGGCCGGGCGCACAGGTCCGCGAGCTTCTTCGAGTCGACGAGGCCGATATCGCCGAGCCGCGATTGTTCCCACAGGGCTACGAGTTCGTCTCGGTGCTTTCGCAATCCGGCTTCCACATCGTTGGAGCCGTCGTCCTTCGTCTGGCGCCGCAACACCGAATCGGGAACGATGTCGCGCATCGCCGCCGCGAGGAGCGGCTTGTAGGTCCCCGCGCTGACCCGATGCTCGACCGCGACGGACAAGGCCGCGGTGATCACGCCGTCGTCGAAATGGGGTGCCGCCAGCGGCGGCCCGCCCGCGGCCATGGACAGGCGGTTCAACACCGCCGCCGTCCGCGCACCCTCGATGTTCGTCGCCAGTTCGAAGTGGCGGCCGCGTCCGGGCGCCACTGGTTCGGTAGCCGACGCCATCCAGAGAATGCCGTGCCGTATCGCCTCGCGAGCTGTGCCGGTTGCCCAGAGGGGCGTCGACGGAACGATCGCCCAGCATGGGTTTGCGCTTGTCGCTTACGCCGACGACAGGATCGGAATTCTTCCACCGGGTATGGAAATCGGACGGTTCGAGCGCGCTGTAGAGGAGGTCTCGCATACGCCATCCGCCGAGAGCGCCGAATGCCCGCAGTCCCCGCCACGCCGTGACCGGACGGTGCCGGAGCAGATGGCGATAGCGGGCGGGTGCGCCGCTGAAGACATGGTCACCGCCATGGCCCGTCAGATGCACACGCGGGCCGAAGGTCGCGGCCAGCCGGGTGAGTGCGCCGACCCGGCTTCTGCCGACGATCAGCGGCGACGGTTCGTTCAACCAGGTAGGACCATCCGTCGATCCGGCATATGTCAAGGGCAGCTTCGATTCCGGCAGAATCCTGTGCTCCAGTTCCGGAAAGCGCAGCGCCCGGTCGAGGTCCTCGTTGGCGGAATCGCGACCGCGAGCGGTCAGCAGCGTGATCCGCGCCGGTCCCCGCGCGGCGAGGAAGCTGACCGATGTCGAGTCGTAGCCGGCGCCGGACCGCGTGCGCCCGTCTCGGAGGTCTCCTGCGGGATCGGCTCGAGCGGATGCGCGGCGAGGGCGTGCACATCGAGCTGTCCGCCACCGAGGTGATGCGGCGCGTGGCCGCGACTGCTCGAGGCCGGTGCGGCGGCGGTCTTCCCGACCGGCACCCCGCTGGAATCGCTGGTGACCGAGATCCGCGCACTGACCGGCACTCCCGCTCCCGCACCGGAATCGAGCTGATCGGCGCCCGATCGGCGTCGTCCACGGCCGGAGGTCACGAGGTGGCCGCGAGCGAGCGTCGGCCCGGTCACGAGGGGCGGTCGGCGCGCCGATTCCGTCCGCGCCGGCTCGGGCATTTCGGACCGATACGCCGATGCCCGGTCGCTCTGACCGGGCGTCGGGCGACCGCCTGTGATGAACTCGTGCCCGTTTTCACAGGTTGAACACGGTCCGGACTGACATAGTTGCGGCAGGTGGTTCCGTTCGGGCAACGCGCGCTTGTCGAGGCTCAAGTGGTCGTCGGCGTGAGTGAACGGAACCACAGTCGGCAGGGGCAGTCGAGGAGGTCGGCCGTGCACACAGCGGTGACGACGGCAATCACCCGGCGTGAGCTGATGCGGCTCACCGGGATCACGGCGCATTCGGTGAGCCGGCGCGGTGGCAGATCACTCAATGCCGATGCGGTGTCGGGGTATATCGACTCGGCGGTCGGCCGCAGCGCCTTCGCCGTCGCCGACGGGATCGGCGATCATCTGCTGGCCGCTCGCGCGGCCCGGACCGTGGCCCAGGTCGCGGCGCGGGTGGCCGTGGGCGGCAGCGCGGTGGCGGGACTGCTTGCCGCACAACAGCAATTGCTGCGTGAGTTTCCCGAGCCCTCGGCCGACAGCGTGATGGTCGTGGCCGTCTGCCCGACCCCGGATCGCGTCGACGGGCCCTGCGATATCGCCTGGGTGGGCGATTGCCGGGCCTACCACTGGAACGGGCGGGTGCTACATCAGGTCACCAGCGATCACACCGTCGCCGAGATGATGAATGCGCGCGGCATCGCCGTCGCCCCGCGGATGCATCACATGGTGACGACCTCGGCGCGTACCGTGCGCGCCGACGCGATCGGCCACGGCGTCACCGGTACCGGCACCGGACGGTGGCTGCTGAGCACCGACGGCGTCCACAAGACGCTGGCCATGACCGAGATCAAGCAGATCCTCGCCGACTCCGACTCCGCCGCTTCCGCCGCCGACGCATTGGTCGAGGCCGCGATCACGGCGGGGGCCACCGACAACACCACCGCGCTGGTCTTCGATCACCGGTGATCCGGGATCGCCCCGGCCGCGGCGCTCGCCAGGACCCGCCGCAGCGGCCACGGCAGTTCGCGGAACAGCGCCGACATCGCCACGACGGTGCCGCGCAGATCGGAGCGTCCCGACAGGTAGGCCCGCTGCCGCGCGGGCGGCAGCGCGAAGAAGGTATCGAAGAACACCGGAATCTCGTGCGGCGGCAGCGCCAGCAGCGCGCGCAGCCCGGCTGTACGCAGGATGTGCACCAGTCGCGCGGAAGGGGACCACAGCGAACGGCCGCGGGCGACCGAGTCGGCGGCCGACAGCGTGGCCGCCAGGCTGTATCCGGTCGCCGGGTGCAGCAGGGCGCCGGCAGCGCCGAACGCGTTGTCGCGAGGACGGCCGCCCTCGAGCGGGAACCGCACGCGCTCGACCGCCTCGACGGTGCCGAATTCGATTCCCCGGCAGCGCAATCGGTACGCGAGGCGGCGCCGCAGGTGTTCGGGGGACAACGCCGGCCGCCCCGCCAGGCAGGTCTCCTCGTACAGGATCCGGCCACCGCCGAGGGGGATCGTGTACAGGAAAGACGGGATCTCGTCCGCGGTCGCGCCGTTGTCACGGCACCAGTCCATGAAAACGGCAGGGGGATCACCGTCGTCGTGGACCACGATGCCGTACGCGGTCTGCTCGGCCCGCCGCGGTGCCCGGGCGAGGCCGCGCGCGTCGACGACCCGGCCGCCGGTGAGGGTCGTTCCGGAGGCCAGCAGTACGCGGCCGGGCCGCTCGATGCCGGTGACCCGGTCGGCGAGCACGCGGACCCCGGACAGATCCAGGCTGTCCTGCAGCGCGGCGGTGTCGAACACGTCATAGGCGCGCGGCAGGGTGAACCAGCGCGTGCCACGGGCGCGCGGATGCGGCACCGTCGCGGCCACCACCTGCGGTGCCAGCCAGTCGGGGAGGTCGTCGGCCCAGGCCGCGTAGGTGGCCTGCCACCGGCGGCCGGGATGCGGATCGATCGCCGTCACAGCCAGTCCGAGGCGGGCGGCGCGATGGGCCAGCGCCCGCCCGGCAGGGCCCAGTCCGCAGACGATCAGATCCGCACTCACCCGGCTATTGCAGCAGATGGGCACCGGTGGGCGGACGCCCGGCGTATCGCAAGGGGCGCAGTGGGTCCGGTAGGGTCGACGGACGATGCCCGGGGGGACGAACCGCGGAGGGTGCTGCCCCGGGATGTGGAAGGTGGCAGCAGATGACATATCCCCCCGGCTCCGGGCCCTACGGTAGCGGCCCGCAGCAACCCCACGAGGGAGGCTGGGGCCATGACCCCGGCCGGCCGGGGTCCGGCTGGGATGCCCAGCCGACGGGGTGGGAGTCGCCGTCGTGGGATCACCAGCCCGCGCAGCCGATGTGGGAACAGCCCGGCTACGGCGGCTACCCGCCCCCGCAGCCCCCGAAGAACAACAGCGGGCTGATCGTCGGCATCGTCTTCGGTGTCATCGCCCTGCTGGTGATCGCCGGCGGTATCGCCGTGGTCGCCACCCGGGACTCCGGCACCGAGAACCACGCCGGGGCGTCGAGCACTCCGGCACTGGTACCCGCCAGCACCGAGGCCGGGACGACCAGCGCCGCACCGTCCACCTCCGCGCCCGGCACCAGTGCGAAACCCGGCACCTCGGGTCACATCAGCTACCAGGACTACGGCAAGGACTGGAACTTCAAAGCCGGCGATGTGGAACTGCACGCCGACTGGGTCGAGGGCCGCGACCACCCGACCTGCTCCGATATCGAGGTCGGCGGCAAGTTGACCGGATTGGGCTGCCAATACGCGGCCGAGATGGTGTATCGAGCCGAGGGCGGGTCGCTGATGCTGACCCAGTTCATCCTCGGGATGTCGAGTGCGGATGCGGCCGAGGCGGCGCCGGGGCAGTACACCGACGCCGACCTGAAACTGCGGCCCGGCACCTATGTCGACCACTTCGCGGTCGGTAAATGGAAGGACGACGCCGAGAAGGAGTATCTGGTGGTCACCTTCGCGACGGCCACCACATCGGTCGACGAGGAGACCGCCAAGAAGTACCTCAAGTACCGGCACGGCGATATTCTGGGCGCCCTCGCCTTCCGCTGATCAGATGCCGCCGGTGGCCAGCAGGCCGCCGTCGACCCGCACCACCTCGCCGGTGATCCAGGACGCCTGATCGGAGACCAGGAAGCCGACCAGCGCGGCGACATCCTCCGGAGTGCCCAGTCGCCGCAGCGGATAGGTCGCCGCGACGCCGTCCTCGTCGTCGGAGATCAGCGCGTCGGCGAATTTCGTCTTGACCACGCCGGGAGCGACCGCGTTGACGCGGATCGTGGGACCGAGCTGCCATGCCAGCTCCTCGGTGAGCCGGATCAGGGCGGCCTTGGACGCGCCGTAGGCGGCGATGACATCGGTCGACCGCAGTCCGGCCACACTGGCCAGATTCACCACCGCGCCGCCGTGCTCACCCATCCAGGCCCGGTAGGCCTGCTGCACGTAGCCCAGCGCCGCGACGACGTTCACATCGAAGATCTTGCGTACGGCGTCGAGATCGGCATCCATCAGGGGCCCGTACACCGGATTGATCCCGGTGTTGTTGATGAGGATGTCGAGCGAGCCGAATTCGTCGACCGCGGTGGCCACCTGCTCGGCGCGTGCCGATTCGTCGCCCGAATTGCCCGCGAGCGCCAGCACTTTCCCGGGATGACCGAGCGCGCGCAACTGCTCCGCCGCGGCCGCGAGCGGTTCCGGCTTGCGGGCGGTGATCGCCACGCTCGCCCCACGCCGCAACAGCTCGGCCGCCACGGCATGCCCGATACCGCGACTGGCGCCACTGACCAGCGCGCCCTTACCCAACAGATCCTGAGTCATACGACGGCACCTTACTCAGCGAACCGAGCTGCGCCGGCCTGCCCCGCGCGCCCGCGCGCCCGGGTGCACGGGGGATCGCCACTGCGTACCGCGTGCTCCTGGTGGGCCGGCGGAGGGGCGGCCGACTCGTTCGCCCCGATACGAAACATCCGGTGGCGGTAGTGCGATCTGTCGAATGTGAGTATCAACGGCCTGTCGGTGGCCCAGCAGCGAGCGGCGCTTCGCCGGCTGGTGGTGGTCTTCGGTGAACTGAACGCGATCGTCGAACTCGCCACGAGCGAGGCCTCGCCCGAACTGCGTGTGCGGGCCGAAGCGGCCCGAGATCTGTTGGGCGAGCTGGTCGCCGAGGTCGCGGTGCCGGGTCGTGACCGCACGTGCGCGGCCGCCGCGGTCGATCCGCCGTCGATCGCGTCCCGGGCGCGGTACCGGGTCGGTCGATACACTCGGCCGATGCTGCGTTCTCTGCAGTGAGAAGCGTGCTTCCGCGGTGAGGCGGGGTGGCCGCTGGTCGGCCGCGGTGCGGGCTCGCGGGCGTCGTCTCGTGCCCGGTGATCCCGGTCCTGCGGGAATCGTCCTCGCGCACAGCGGATTCCATGTCAGCGGGCATCGGATCGGCCGGCGCGCCACGGTCGCGCGCATCGCGGTCGCGGTTGTAGCGCGCTGTGGCCTGGCGCAGGTCCTGGGGGGAGGGGCGTCGATGGGTCGGGGTGGGCCATGGGTCGCCTTCGCTGTTCTCGTGCCGACGACCACCGCCGGCGGCGCACCCGGTGGGCGAATCCGCCACCGGACCGCGGCGCGTCGCACGACGCTGGGCGACGGCCGCGGAATCGAGGGTAACGATTTTTCCCGATCGGGGAAAATAGTTCGGCGGATTTCTCGGTCCGGGCGCGAGCCGACCGGCGCGGATAGGATGGGCGATCGGTCCACGGACGAAGGCCAGGCAGGAGTGTGTGATGGCGTCGAAGGTCGCCGGGCAGCGTCGCCGGCCCACCCAGGAGCGGGCCAAGGCCACCCGGGAGCACATTCTCGACACCGCCGCGCGGCTCTTCGGCGAGCGGGGCATCGTGAACACCTCGACCAATCGGATCGCCACCGAGGCCGGTCTCAGCATCGGCACCGTCTACCGCTACTTCTCCGACCGCACCGTCATCGTCGAGGAATTGCTCGCCCGCCTGCTCGAGAACGTCGAACGACGGGCCACCGAGCGGGTATTCGATCTGCCCGACCTCACCACGCACGAGCTGACCGCCCGGCTGCTGGGCTCCATCGCCGAGGAACTGGTCGCCAACGCACTGCTGGTGCGCGCGCTCGTCGCGGGCGTGCAGTTCTACAGCAGCGGAATTCCGGAATTCGAACCGCGTCTGCGCCTGCTGATCAAGGTGATGCTGATTCAGATGCTCGGCCCCGGCGACGACCACGAATTCGATGTCATGACCTTCGTGCTGATCAACACCGGGTTCTCCGCGGTCCTGCGGGCATCGGCGGTCGAGGTCGACGAACAGCAGCGCCGCGAGGTGATCGATGTGACCGCGCGGATGATCGGCGACTGGATCGATGGCGAGGCCGTGCGTCGGGCTCCGGAGGCGGCGGCGTCACGAAAATGAGCGGTCGCCACGGACATCGGCGATCGCGGGGGCTCCCGCCGCGCCCGGCCTCGTATCGTCGCTGCTGATCGAACCCGGCCGGGCGCGCGCGGAAGCGGAGTAGAAGGTGAGCGCGGGCTCGCATTATGTTCGGTCGACGGCGGCACCACCGTGAGTGTGGCATCGGGCGCCGCGCCGAAAGAGGGGTTGAGGTGGCAGGTCGAGTCCCCACGAGCCGCTTCGCGCGCGGCCGATCATTGGGCCGGCTCGCTGCCGGGCAGGCTGTTCGTGGCGTCGGAACCCGCCTCGCCATGGTCGGGCGGACCGAGCAGGCGCGCCGGCTGCTGGCCGAACGGTCGACCCTGCAGACCGCGCAGCAGCTGGTGACCGTGCTCGGCGGTATGAAGGGCGCGGCCATGAAACTGGGCCAGATGCTGTCGGTGCTGGACTTCGAACTCGTGCCCGAGCCGTATCGAGATCAGTTCCGCGACAAGCTCGCCCAGCTGCGCGATCAGGCTCCGGCGGTCTCGTTCGACCGGATGCGGACGGTCGTCGAGGAGGATCTGGGCCCACTGGGGCGGATCTTCGCCGACTTCGACGAGACGCCGATCGCGGCTGCCTCGATCGGCCAGGTCTACCGGGCGACGCTGCGCGACGGTCGCGCGGTCGCGGTGAAAGTGCAGTACCCGGGAGTGGACGACGCCATCGAGGCGGATATGCGCAACCTCGCGATGTTCGCCCGGCTGTGGAAATCCTTCCTGCCCACCGCCGCCGACACCGCGGTGCTCGACGAGATCTCCCGGAATCTGACCGGTGAACTGGATTATCCACGGGAGGCGCGCACCCAGCACCTGGTGGCGCGACGCTATCGCGGCCATCCCTACATCACGGTCCCCGACAGCATCGGGGAGTTCTGCGCGCCACGGGTTCTGGTGTCGGAGTACTTCGACGGGCAATCGTTCGATCGGATCCGGACGCTGGCGGCGCCCGAGCGGGACCGGATCGGCGAACTCGTCTATCGCTTCTACGTCGGCTCGCTGTTCGTCGATCACGAATTCTGCGGAGATCCGCATCCGGGCAATATGCTGCTCGGCGCCGACGGCCGGCTCGCCTTCATCGATTTCGGCCTCTACAACCGGATGGAACCGGCACATGTGGAGCTGGAGCGCGCGGCGTTGTGCGCGGCGGCCGAATATCGCGCCGAGGATCTGCACGACATGTGGTCCGAACAGGGCATCATCGACCCGGGACATGACGTGGGGCCGCAGGAATGCCTGGAGTACACCTGGGCGGCGGCGGGGTGGCATCTGCTCGACGAACCGATCACCATCACCTCCGAACTGGCGACCGGCGCCTTCGTGCTCGCCGTCGATCCACGCACCGCGGAGTTCCGCGGTATGCGCCACCAATTGCTGCCGCCCGAGCATCTGTTCTCGCGGCGCGCGGACTTCTACACCGTCGGGGTGCTGGGACAGCTGGAGGCCACCAACAACTGGCATCGGATCGCGCGGGAGTGGCTCTATCACGAGCCCCCGGTCACCGAGATCGGACAGGCGTCGAGGCAATGGCGACGCGACCGCGTCGACCCGCGTTGACCGGCCTCAGCGGGTGAATACGTCCGTCACGAAGCGCGCGATCACCGCGGATGCCTCGGCCGGATCGAGATCGTCACGCGCCAGGTGAAGCAGCAGGCCCTCGACGAGGGCCAGTAGTCCGCGCGCATCGCGTCGCGCCGTGCCGAGGGGGCGGTGGGTGCGCATCCGGATGGTCTCGGCGATCGCTCGGGCGAGCCGATCGGAACCGGCGGACAACCGCGCCGACATCTGCGGATTCCGCGCGGCCGCGCCCACCACGGTCAGCCAGGCCATCACCTGGATCCGCCCGACGTCGTCGGCTACCGGCGTGCCGGGAGTCGCGCCCGGGATCATGCTCTGAAGCACGTGGCGCACAGTAGATTCGGCCTGCCGTGGGTCGGCGAGGGCGGTGAGCTGATCGACGAGCCGCGCGTCGAGGACATCGAGCACTCCGCCGACGGCGTAGTCGAGCAGGTCGTCCATGCCCGCGAAATAGTGTTGCAGCGAGCCCAGCGACAGCCCCGCTTCGGCGGCGACCCTGCGCAGGCTCACCGCGCTCCAGCCCTCGCGGTAGGCCACCCGCCAGAGGGCGGCGGCGACCTCGTCGCGACGCTGTCGGCGGTCGACGATCTTCGGCACCGAACCTCCTTTTTTTAGTACAGTGACTTATATCAGAATGGGTTCGATCGAAGGGGGCGCTGGTGAGTGTCGTCGTTCGCGCGAAGTGCGGTGCGGTACGGGGGGAATCGCGGCAGGGGCACTCGGTGTTCCTGGGCATTCCCTATGCCGCGCCATTGGAGGGCGCCCGCCGCTTCCAGGCGCCGGCTCCCGCGCGCGGCTGGGATGGTGTGCGCGATACGCGGACGTTCGGCTCCTCGGTTCCCCAGCCGATTCTCTGGCATCCCGGCGACGATCCGGAATGCCTCACCGTCAATGTCTGGACTCCCGACACCACGTCCTCGGGGATGCCGGTGCTGGTGTGGCTGCACGGTGGCGCGTGCCTGGGCGGCACCGCCGCCACCACCGATTTCGACGGCGCGGCCTATGCCGCCACGGGCATCGTCGTGGTCACGGTGAACTACCGGGTGGGATACGAGGGATTCGGCTGGGTCGACGACGCACCGTGCAACCGTGGCGTACTCGACCAACTCGCCGCACTCCGATGGGTGCACGAGAACATCGCCGCCTTCGGTGGTGATCCGGGCGCGGTGACCTTGATCGGACAATCGGCCGGCGCCTCGTCGGTGCTGGGGCTGATCGCCGATGACGTTGCGCCGGAACTGTTTCGGCGCGGTATCGCGCAGAGTCCGGGAAAGATCTTCGTTCCCGCCGACGAGGCCCGCGCGGTGTCGGCGATGATCACCTCGAAGCTCGGCGTTGCCGCGAAAGCCGATGCGCTGGCCGCGCTGGCGCCCGAGAGGATTCACGCGGTGCAGATGGCGCCGGTGGCGATCATGTCGAGTGAGCCGGGACGCTGGACCCATCCGAACGCGCCCTACTCTCTGATCGTCGACAACGAACTGTTCGACGCGCCACCGTGGACAGGCCGGCGACAGCGACTATCCGGAACGAACCGAGAACTGATCTGCGGGTTCACCACGGACGAGGCGCGGATGTTCACCGTCGACGCCGACCTCTCGGGTATCGATCCCCTCGACACCGCTCGTGGGTGCGGCCTGGACGCGGATGCGGTTCGCGACTACCGCGCCGGACATCCCGGCATCACCGACGACGACCTCCATGCCCTGATCCTGTCCGATGCCCTGTTCCGGATCCCGGCGCTGTGGTGCGCGCAGGCCCACGCCGAGACGGGCGCCGCTACCTACCTGTACGAATTCGCGTGGCCGAGCCCGGCGCGCGACGGCGCGCTGCGCGCCTGTCACGGCCTCGACATCCCCTTCACCTTCGACACTCCCGGCAGCCCGCTCGCCGCGAGTCTCATCGGTGCGCGGATTCCGTCCGACTTCGCCGCGTTGTCGGCGGCGATGCGCGATGCCTTCACCGCATTCGCCGCGACCGGCGATCCGGGGTGGCCACGATTCGACGACACCGATCGACTGCGCCGGATCTGGAGCACCCCACCCGCACTGGGCGGCGAGTCGCTGGCGATCTCCGGTCGGATCTGGCTGGGCGAACGGCCCGTGCCGAGCCGCCGGGACGCCGCGCACGAGTCGCTCAGATGACGGTGCCGATATCGCCGGCGACGATGTGGTCGAGGGCTCGTTCGGCTACCGCGGCGATGGTCATCGACGGGTTGCACGCGGCGGTACTGCCCGGGATGAGCGCTCCGTCGAGGACATAGAGCCCGCGGGTGCCGTGGACCCGGCCCTCCAGATCGCAGACCGAGCCCATCGCCGCACCGCCGAGCGGATGCCAGGTGCTCGGCATCGCCAGATTCGTGTCGAGCACGGTGCTGCCGGGGCCCGCGATGGTGTGGACGCGCGCGGCGATGCGTTGCTGCAGTTCGGCGTCGCCGTCGGCGGGCCAGAACAGTCCGACGTCGTCGGTGGCCGAATCGTAGGCGAGGTGGCCGCGACCCTGCGTGATGCCGAAGCCGACCAGCATCGTGGAGTGCGCGTCGAGGCCGGCCGGTGGAATCGACGCCTGGATCACCGTGTTGGCGGTCGCGGGATCGTCCCATTCCTTGCTGCCGTAGACGACCGGGCCGCCCTGCTGGGTGCCGAAGTCGTCGGCGAGGCTGGTCCAGGTGAAGATGCGGTCGCCGTTGTTGCCCCAGTTGCTGCCCAGACCGTCCGGCAGATCCGGAATCTGCTTCTTCGCGGCGGCCCGCAGCAGCAGTTTGGTGGTGTTGATACTGCCCGCGGCCATGATCAGCGCCGTGGATGTGAGGATCAGCTGCTCGACCACCGTGCCTGTGGGGTCGAGGCGATCGACGTGGATCTGCCAGCGGCCGTCGGACGTCCGCGCGATATCGGTGACCTCGTGCAGTGTGCGCACCGTGGCCCGCCCGGTGGCCTCGGCCTGGGCCACGTAGGTGACATCGACCGAATGCTTGCCGCCGTTGTTGACACCGAGTGCGCAATCGCCGTTGGTGTAGGACGGTTTCATCTCTCCGCGCAGCTCGCGCAGCGCGAAATTCCAGTCGATCGGCATCGGGATCTTCGACAGTGGATAGCCGGCCGCGGTCACATTGCGGGCGAAAGCCCGCGACGGCAGATAGGTGGGGCTGTCGATCAGCTCGTCGGGGGCCACGGCGGCACCGAGCATCCGGGCCACTCGCGGATAGTGGTCGCGGGCCATCGTCGAATAGTCCAGTTCGGGCGGCAGGACCGTATTGAACGCGGCCTCGGTCGGCTGCAGGGTCATCCCCTGGTAGACCAGCGATCCGCCGCCCACACCGGCAGCGCACACCGCTGTCATGTTGTCGCCGACGACCGCCTCGAGCAGTCCGGTGTAGCGCCCGACCGATACCGGCCGGCCCAGGACCTCGGGTGCCGAGCGGTACCACAGCATCCGTTTGTCCGGGCGCGAAGGATGCGGGAAGGTGTCGGCGTTCGGGCCGGTCGGCCAGCGCATTCCGCGTTCGAGCACCAGCACATCGACACCGGCTCGAGCCAGGCGCAGTGCGCTGACTCCGCCGCCGAAACCGGATCCGATGATGACGACGCGATGGTCTTGCCTGGTCAGCGGGACCGACGTCCGACGTCTCCCGGTGCTCATCCAGGGCTGGGCGCTCGCGGTGGCCGCGGTGGCCAGGGTCAGTCCGGCCGCGGTCGCGCCGACCAGGAACGAGCGTCGCTTCATCGGGGGCATGCACACTCCATACAAGACCTACAGGTACGTAACCGGCGTCGAGCGGCTCGGCCTCACCGACTGCGGAAGGGGGGCGAGCTGCTCGACACCCAACCGGACACATAGCTCCGGTTGCACAGGGCAGTGTGTACGAACCGGTGCGTCACGTCAACTGCAACGTGTTGCAGGGGCAGGGTCCGGTGGGTGCGAAATCCGCTCGCGCCGAACGTCGCCCGAGCGTGTGGTGGGGGGCCGCCCAGGGGGCGGGGTCTCGGCCGGGCCCGCGGGTCGCGGCGGAAAGGACCGAGCCGCGGGTGCGGTAACGTCAGTGCGATGACCGCGTCACCCCGGGCCAATCGAGGGCCTAAGGCCGCTGCGGAGAACCGGCGGGCTCTGGTTCGCGCCGCGCGGGACGTATTCGCCGAGAACGGCTTCGACGCGCCCCTGAGTTCCATAGCCCGCGCCGCCGGGGTCGGCCCGGGCGTGCTCTACCGGCACTTCCCGAACCGTGAATCGATGATTCTGGCCGTCTTCGACGACAACATCGTCGCCATCGAGGAGGTCGCGAACCGGCCCGGGACGACAGCGGAGAATCTGCTCGATTTCATCGTCGACCAGATCGCGGTCTCGGCCGGATTCATCGCGACCATCGACCCGACCGGATTCGACGACCCGAGGCTGTTCGAGGTGTCGCGCCGGGTGGTCGACCTGATCGACGCCAAACTCGCCGACCAGGATCAGCGCGGGACCCTGCGCGCCGATCTGAGCGCCGACGATGTGGTGATGGCGCTGGCGATGCTGGCCACCGTCCTGATCAAGACCCAACTACCGGCCCGCAGGGCCACGGCCCGGCGGGCCTGGGGTTTGCTCATGCGCGGACTGCGCGATCCCGCCGCGGTGCCGTGACCCGCGGATGATCACGCGACCAGGTCGGTGGAGTCGAACGGTGCGAAGAACGCGGCCATTCCGCCCGCGGTGAGCAGATCGCCCAGCGCGATGAAATCGCAGGTGTCCCCGGACTTTCCGATGATCGCGCGAAGGTCGGCCGCGATATCGGCACCGGTGCGGTCCAGCGACTGCGGGCGGATCAGGGACAGGTCCCGGCCGGGAGCGCGCCGCTCGGCGTGGGTGAGCATCAGCTGCAGGCACAGCTGCTGCGCGGGTGTCGCCGGGACCGGTCGACGGCCGCGAGCGCGGTCCGATTCCAGCGCCTCGAAGGTCTGCGCCAGATAGAACAGGAATACCGGGCGGGGGCTGTGCAACAGGACGGCGCGGACTTGATCGCCGAGCTCTCGCGCCGCGGCGCACAGTGATTCGGTCAGTCGCGGATCCGGTCCGGCGATGTCGAAGTCACTCATCTGTCTCTCCCAACCACTGTGTTCGGTGCTGCGTGCTGCCTCGGTCCACCGGGATCGCGGCGCCAGTGAGGTAGCGGGACTCGTCGGAGGCGAGCCGGCGGACGTGTCTCGGCGAGATCCCCGGCGGTAGCGGTGACGAATGCGACCCTGTCGGTGCGTCGGCCGGTCACGTACCCTCCTGTGACCTCGGCGGAAATGAACACGGCGAGAACGGATCTCGTCGGTCAGTGGGCGGTCCCTCCGGTGCTCGGGCGGTCGTAGTAGCGCAACAACACCAGAGCCAGGACGAAGGCGACCACTGCCGCGCCGGCGAACAGATGGAAGATGTTCGTATAGGCCGCGCCGTCGGGCAGTTGTGCCATCGGGCCGCTGTCGAGTTTACGGTCCTCGACGTGCCCGGGGGCGTTGATCGGCTCGGGGTGAACAACTCCCCGGCGTAGAACGCCACCGGCAGGATCACGCCGCCGATGAGCCGGCTCAACGCCGACAGCTACCCCCAGCCCCGGGTGCTGCCGTTGCTCAGGTAGATCAGCACACCGGCGATGCCGGCGCCCAGCGGCAGGCGCGGTGTCGGGCGCGAGGTCGTCGTGCGGGCGGCTCAGACCCGATGCGAGGCGGTGAGCTGTTCGGCGTAGTCCCACAGGTCGCGTTCCCGCACCGGGTCGTAGGAATCGCGGGAGGAGTCGGCGACCCGGTCGCGATCGATGTAGCTGCCGGTGGGCGCGGCGACCGCGCCGGTGACGACCGCGGCGAGCCGGCGTCCCGCCGTCTCGGCATCGGTGGCCAGCGGGGTGACGGTCAGCAGCGGTGCGATGCGGCGCATGGCGAATCGGGCCGCGGGCCCGGCGTTGCGGGCCAGATCGGTCCCGGGCACGAAGCCGGGATTGTAGGACAGGATGTCGACTCCGGCCGGCAGTCGGCGTGCGTACTCGTGGACCAGGTGGATCATCGCCAGCTTGCTCGTGGAGTAGGCGATCCGGCCCGCGGAGGTGCTCGTGGGATGAGGGAAGGCGCGCGGCCGGGCCAGGACGTCGGGGGAGTGCCAGACCGGACCGGGCACCATGCCCAGGTTGTGCCGCAGATCGCCGAAATGGGTGTCGCTGACGGTGATCACGCTGCGCGACCCGACGATGAACCGGTCGGCGAGCGTGCGCAGCAGCAGGTGGTTGGCGAGCACGTTGACGGTGAAGGTGGCCTCCAGTCCGTCGTCGGTCTCGGTGATGTCGTCGGTGTACTGGATACCGGCGTTGCCGACGAATCCGGCGAGCGGCGGCACTTCGCCCCGGTCGAGCAGGTCGTGGATGGCGCCGGCGGCCGCGCGCACGCTCGACAGTGACGACAGGTCTGCCTCGACGGCGGACGCGGCATACCCCGCGCCGGCCAGCTCCGCGCACATCCGCGCGCCCGAGGAACCGCGGGCGAGTACCAGCAGCCGGGCCTCCGGCGCGGTGCGCATGATGCACCGTGCGGCGACCCGGCCGATCCCGCGGGTCGCGCCCGTCATCACGAGGGTGTGCATGCCACGAAGGTAACCCCGCGGCGTCGCGGCGTCACGGACCCGAGGAGATGTTCAGCGGCGGGGAGGGCGGGAAGCGCACCGGCAGCGCGGACAGTGAGCGGTGGAACGGGCCCGGGCGCCAATGCAATTCGTCCGCCGGGACGGCGAGTTCGATATCGGGCAGCGCGTCCAGCAGCTGATCGACCGCGTCCTGTGCGACCAGGTATCCGATCCGGCGGGCGGGACAGGCGTGCGGTCCGGCGCTGAAGGCGAGGTGGGAGCGATTGCCGTTGCGATCGCCCGTGCGGACCAGCGGATCGTCGTTGCAGGCGGCGATGCTGATCAGCACCGGCTGGTGTGCAGGCAGCCAGACGTCGTCGACGAGGATCGGCTGGCGCGGATAGCTGGCGCAATAGTTGGCGAGCGGCGGGTTGTTGAACAGCACCCAATCCAGGGCGTCGCGGGTGGCCAGACTGCCGGCGAGCAGACTTCCGGAGAACCGATCGTCGGTCGTCATCAGCAGTAGCGCGTTGGCGACCAGATGGACCTGTGGTTCGATGCCCGCGCCGTAGAGGGTGACCAGCTGGTTGATCATCTCCTCGTCGTCGAGCCCGGCGTCGTGGGCGATGAGCCGGGAGGTGATGTCGTCGCCGGGCGCGCTGCGTTTGCGGCGGGTGTGTTCCTGAAGGGCGGCGGTGAGCACCCGGTTTCCCTCTTCGGCGTCGCCGGTGGCGTCGAAGATGGCCGTCATACCGGCGGTTACCCGCTGGCCGATATCCGGCTCGATACCGAGCATCGTGTTCAACGTGGTGAACACCAGCGGGTGGATGTACTGGGTGATCAGATCGGCCCGCCCGTCCGCCCCGAAGGAGTTGATCAGCGGAATCGCGATCCGTTCGACGACGGTGTGCAAGGTGTGCAGGTCCACCTTGTCGATGGCCTCACTGTTGGCCGCGCGGAACCGCGCGTGTTCGGCACCTGTGCTGCGCAAGGCGTTGGGCCGCCATCCCAGCATCGGCAGGATCGGGCAGTCGGCCGGTACATCGCGTTCCCAGATGCGTGGATCGGCGGGAAAGTGGTCGGGGTCGTTGAGAATTCGGATGGCGGCCTGATATCCGATCACCAAGGTGGCCGGGACGCCGGGCGCGAGTTCCACCGGGGCGAAGGACTTGTGGTGCCGGCGCATGCGGTCGTATTCGCGGTGGGGGTCGGCGGCGAACTCCTCGGTGTAGAGGCGAACCCGCCGCCCGTCGGGCGGGGCCGGCGAATTGTGAACGACCGGGCACTCATTCGGCGACAGACCCGGTGAGGGTGGCAGAGGCACAGCAGGCAACTCCATGCGGATGTGGTGGTCGATGACGATGCGATGTGATCGGCGGGGTCCGGCCGGAGGTCGGCGTCGGGAATCGACGAACGCCGGTCACCGCATCGGCGCCCGCGAAAACATCGACGCGCGAACGCCGTTCGTCGTTGCGGGATATCGACGGCTCGTGCCGGCCCCGACCGGGTGATTATCGGTTCCGGTGCCGCGCCCCCTTGTCGTATGCCGATGGCGTCCCGCCGAGCCGTCGTTCTGGGTTACGCGCGCAGATGTTACTGACCGGCACATGTCCGCGCACGAGAAACCGGTCATCGGTTCGAATGTGTCGGCGGTCGGTCTCCGGGCCAGTGTCGCGGTACTGGCTCTGGTGGCGCGCGGCGTCCGGCCGCAGACTTGTCCTATGACGACTCTGCTGCTGATCGCGGTCGTGGCGGCGGTGGGGGCCGGCACCTACGACATCTTCGCGCCACAGGGGGATCGCGCGCAGTTCCGCAGCGCTGTGGCGCGGGCTCGTCATTCGCTGACCGATTGGGACGCCTCGCGCGAGGGATCCCGGCGGTTGCCATGGTGACGAATCTCGCTGTCGTGGCCGGTTGCGGGTGGTGTGCTGATTCGTCCGGGTGGGGTTACAGCCGGTAAAATAGGTGGTTCTGGTGCGTCCGAGGGATGCACAATCGAACCGTTTGCCCCCTTTATCGTGCTAGGAGACTGTTGTGATCACCGCGACCGACCTGGAGGTCCGGGCCGGAATCCGCACCCTGCTCACCGCGCCGGGGTCGGCGCTGCGGGTGCAGGCCGGTGATCGGATCGGCCTGGTAGGCCGCAACGGCGCGGGTAAGACCACGACCCTGCGCATCCTGGCGGGGGAGGGCGAGCCGTATGCGGGCAAAGTGATCCGCTCGGGCGAGATCGGCTATCTGCCGCAGGATCCGCGCGAGGGCGATCTGGATGTGCTGGCGCGCGATCGCGTGCTGTCGGCGCGCGGGCTGGACAAGCTCATTCGCGATATGGAGAAGCAGCAGGCGCTGATGGCCGAGGTGGCCGATGACGCCGAGCGCGAGAAGGCGGTGCGCAAGTACGGCCGGCTCGAGGAGCGGTTCTCGGCGCTGGGCGGCTATGTCGCCGAGAGCGAGGCCGCCCGCATCTGCAACAGCCTCGGTCTGCCGGAGCGGGTACTGGGCCAGGCGCTGCGCACGCTGTCGGGTGGTCAGCGACGGCGAATCGAGTTGGCGCGCATTCTGTTCAGCGCTTCGGACGGCTCCGGCGGCAAGTCGGACACCACGCTGCTGCTCGACGAGCCCACCAACCACCTCGACGCCGACTCCATCACCTGGCTGCGCGGCTTCCTGCAGAACCACGACGGCGGACTGATCGTGATCTCCCACGATGTCGAACTGCTCGGCGACGTGGTGAACAAGGTGTGGTTCCTCGACGCGGTGCGTGGTGAGGCCGACATCTACAACATGGGCTGGAAGAAATATCTCGACGCCCGCGCCACCGACGAACAGCGCCGCGTGCGCGAGCGTGCCAATGCGGAGAAGAAGGCCTCAGCGCTCAAGCAGCAGGCCGCGAAACTCGGCGCGAAGGCGACGAAAGCCGCTGCGGCACACCAGATGGTCAAGCGCGCCGAGCGCATGCTGTCGGAGGTCGACGAGATCCGGGTGGCCGACAAGGTCGCGCGCATCAAGTTCCCCGAGCCCGCTCCCTGCGGCAAGACGCCGCTGATGGCCACGAACCTGACCAAGCTCTACGGATCGCTGGAGATCTTCACCGGGGTGAACCTGGCCATCGACAAGGGCAGCCGGGTGGTGATCCTGGGTCTC
Source organism: Nocardia spumae (assembly GCF_020733635.1). Taxonomy (NCBI): domain Bacteria; kingdom Bacillati; phylum Actinomycetota; class Actinomycetes; order Mycobacteriales; family Nocardiaceae; genus Nocardia; species Nocardia spumae. The sequence continues at coordinate 3,497,696 of NZ_JAJFZL010000001.1, forward strand.
AACGGAGCGGGTAAGACGACCATGCTGCGTTTGCTCGCCGGGGTGGAGACGCTCACGGCCGGGCAGATCGATCCGGGCCGTGGCCTGCGGATCGGCTACTTCGCGCAGGAGCACGACACCCTCGACGATCAGGCCACCGTCTGGGAGAACATCCGGCACGCGGCGCCCGACGCGGGCGAACAGGACCTCCGCGGCCTGCTGGGCGCGTTCATGTTCTCGGGTCCACAGCTGGACCAGCCCGCGGGCACGCTGTCCGGCGGTGAGAAGACCCGTCTGGCCCTGGCCGGACTGGTCTCCTCGGCCGCGAACGTCCTGCTGCTGGACGAGCCCACCAACAACCTCGACCCGGTCTCGCGCGAACAGGTCCTCGACGCGCTGCGCAGCTATGCGGGCGCGGTCGTCCTGGTGACCCACGACCCGGGTGCGGCCGAGGCTCTGAACCCGGAACGAGTGATCATGCTGCCCGACGGCACCGAGGATCACTGGTCGCAGGACTATCTCGAGCTCATTCAGCTGGCCTGAGCGCGGCGAGTTCCCGGCGCGACGCGCCGGGCGCGGCGAAATATCTTCGCAATCGGTGAGTTTCATCACAATGAGGCGTTGATCACTGCCGGTCGAGTGTCTAGCCTGGAATCAGGCTGCACGGCGACCGGAGGAAGCCATGAGTGACAGGCCCGCACAGGGGAAGTCGATGTTGGGTAAGGGCACGCGCGTGACGGGCAAATCGCGCGACCGGCTACAGACCCAGCTCAAGAAGCAATACGAGGCGGGCGCCAGTATCCGATCACTGGCGCGTGAGACCGGCCGTTCGTATGGGTTCATCCACAACGTTCTGGTGGAGTCGCATGTGCAGCTCCGCAGTCGTGGTGGTGCCAACCGTCGTAAGGCGATCAGTAAGGCCTGATCGGCCGGCCTCGGCCGAGTGATCCGCGCGCGTACCTGTTGATCGGTCCGCGCGGGGATTCGCTCGTCCGCGCCCGGCCGGACGACGGAGAACCGGCGGCGCCGGCCGGATGCGGAATTCTTCGCGAGCACGCGGTAATCCGTTGTGACCGTAAGGTTTCCGTGTCGACCGCTCATGCCCGGTTCGCGTTGCGTTCGGCCCACCACGCCGGTGCGTCGACGAAGTGGTTGTCGAACTCCTCCTGGGTGGCGGCGAGTTCGGCGAGCGTCGCCTCACCCGCGGCGACCCGCTCGAGGAGGCGGAAGTAGCCGAATCGCTCCACCGCGGGAGTCAAAGCGATGAGGATGCGGGCCGGCGAGCCGGGGGCGGCGCCGAACGCGTGCGGCATGAAGCGCGGGACGGTGATCGCACCGCCCGCGCCGACGGTGACGATCTCGTCGCCCGCCAGGACCTGCAATTCACCGTCGGCGACGTAGAAGAGTTCGTCCGAGAGCGTGTGGTAGTGCGGGGTCGCGCCGTCGGCGCCCGCTGTCATGGTCACCTCCAGGGTGCTGACACTGCCGCCGGTGCGACTCGAGTCCAGGAGCAGCCGCATCGTCACCGCGTCGGTCGCGCGGACCTCGGCCTCGGCGGGCTGGACGACGGCGGCGGGGATGCGGGGGGTGGTGGTGGACATCGGAACCTCCGGTGTAGTTCGGCGCTTGATAATTCGCTACCGAACTATATCCCATCGAATAGAGTGTGTCCATGGCCGGACAGCAGACCGATGCGGTGGACGCGATCGTGGAACAGTGGCGGCGGGAACGACCCGACCTGGATCTGGCGGCGATGGCGATCATCGGCCGCCTCGGCCGGATGCAGGTGCTCGCCGAACGTGAGATCGAGGCCGTTTTCACCGCGCACGGTCTGCACCGCGGGGAGTTCGATGTGCTTGCGGCACTGCGGCGTTCGGGAGAGCCCTTCGAACTCACGCCATCGGTGCTGGCCGACACCCTCATGCTCTCGCGGGCAGGGATGACCGGCCGGCTGGACCGCCTGGAATCGGCCGGGCTGGTGCGGCGCATCGCCGATCCGGCGGACCGGCGCGCGGTCCGGGTCGCGCTCACCCCGGCCGGTCGGGAGCGGGTGGACGAGGTGGTCACCGCGCATACCGAGAACGAGACCCGGCTGCTGTCGGCACTGACGGAACACGACCGTGGCGAACTCGATCGGATCGCCCGCACCCTGCTCGTCGCGCTCGAACACGACGGGGCCGGGCGATGACCCGTCCCGATTCCGGTGATCAGTCGCTGATCATCGCCTCGCCGTGGACGAGAAACCGGGCCAGGCTGGCGAAGATCGGCAGACCCGTCTTGATCTCCAGGTAGGCGAACTGGCCCTGCGGATTCACCTCGAGGAAGTAGTACTCACCGTCGAGTCCGAGACGGAGGTCGAGGACACCGAATCCCAGACCGAGCGCGCCCATCAGTGTGGTCAGCGCCTTGCTCACCGACGCGGGCAGTCGTTCGGGAGTGAACGCGACCGAGGTGTCCAATCGTGAATCCACCCAGCCCGCACCGGCTTGCGAATCGATCCGGACCGCCCATTCGACCCCATCGATCCACACCACCCGGAGATCGCATTCGGCCTCGACATAGTCCTGGAAGGTGGTCGGCGCCGAACGGATCGTGCCCAGTCGCGCGATATCGTCGACCCCCACGATCCGGGTCTCGGTGAATTCGGCTCGCCCGGTGCCGGTGCGCTTGTAGACGACCGAACCGCCGCGGGAGTCGACGAAACTCCGGGCTTCGTCGGGATCGTTGGTGATCAGGGTCTCCGGAATCGCGAAACCGCAGCGCCGCGCGGTGTCGAGTTGCACGATCTTGCGGGTGGCGGTGCGGTCGGCGCCGGGATCGTTGACCCAGACGGCGGGAATGGACCACAGCAGGCCCTGCAGGAAACCGTCGCATTCGGCCTGGCGGAAATCGTCGTCACCGTTGTGGAAGCCACCGGGCACCCGGCATCGGTGGGGCCGCCGCCACCAGACCGAGGTCACCTCGTCGAGACCGGGCAGATGCGACAGTGATCGAGCGGTGCCCGCTCGGTCGAGCCGGAAACTGCCGCTCTCATGCGGAAAGTCACGCATATCGAGAAGAATCGGACTGAGCCGGTAGCTCTTTCGCAGTGTCGAGGCCATCGCATCGGCGTGCAGATCGCCGCTTTCCGAGACGATCAGTACGGCACCCGGCGAACGGGCACTCATCGCGGCTGTCCCTCAGTCCAGGCTGTCGCAGGCCGTACCGTCGTCACCGATACCTCGGCTGTTCGTCTGGCTGTAGCTCACGGTCGCTCCGACGACGCCGGGCGCGCGCCGGAGCCGCAGCCGGCGAGCCCACTGGTCGGTGAGCCGATCCAGTGCGTCATCATCGACCGCGGGGCTGGGCTGCGGCGGGAGGGTCAACGGGCGCTCGGTCAGCTGAATCCGGCGGCGCTGCGTGAAATCGGCTGCGGCGCCGGGGCGTATCCACACCAGGACCGCTCGTTCGGCGGTGCCGGGATCCGCGCCCGGGGATCCGTCGCGGAGTTGGAGGACATCGTCACGGTCGAGGGTCCAGGTACCCTCGGCGACCCGAACACTGATGGTGTCGCGGGATTCGGCGACCAGGCTTCCGGACAGCGGCGGTGCCGATCGCTGGGGTTGTGGGCGCGGCCGGGTGTCGGGCACCTGGCGGCGGGCATGGCTCATGGGCTGGACTCCGATCTGCTCGCGATTTGCCCCGGAAGTCGAGCGTGAACTGGATCATAGCCCGCGACGGCGCCCGACCGGTTCGCATCGAAAGAATTTCGGTGCAAATACCCGGCCTGGGCGGGACGTGGAAAACGCTATCGCCGAAAGATATTCGGTTGAGCTGTCAACGCTTCACAGGCCGAGTACATCGGCGGATTCGGCGAGCTCGAGAAAACGCTCGCTCGGATTCGATACGAGTTTGCGCGCTTGGAGATCCATCAGTCCGAGCACGACCGAGAACTCGGCGGAGACGGTGCCGTCGAGTTTGCGGATCTGCTGATCCATCCAGAACGCCTTGCCGGAGCCCCAGCGGGTCCGGCAGGTGATGGTGATCTCGTCACCGAGGTGCAGTTCGCGCAGGTACTTGACGTTGGATTCCAGGACCACCGGACCGAGTCCGGACAGGCGCATCTTGTCCGGCAGCAGCCCGGCCGCACGCAGGATCTCCCACCGCGCGTGCTCGGCGTACTGGTGGTACACGGCCTGATTGAGGTGGCCGTTGACATCGAGTTCGTAACCGCGAACGGTAACGGGCACGGAAAAGGTCATACTCGGGCGAACCTCCGCTGTATGCCCGCTATTTCCGAATTCCGCGTGGTGTCGGTCACGGGCGGCAATGGTGTTGGGGCACTGTCGATTCGAATGGCGCGGGCCGGGATCAGTCCTTACGCCGGACCGAGGCCTCGACCAGATCGAGCACCGCGGTGAGATTCTCGTTGACGTGCCCGGAGGCGATCCGGGCGATGAGGCCGTCGAGGACGAGATCCAGATAACCGAGCAGCACATCGGTGGGCACGTCGTCGCGCAACGCCCCCGCCGCCTTGCGACGCTCCAGACGGGCCAGCGTGGCCGCGGTCAGCTCGGCCGATCGCTGGGTCCAGCCGGCCGCGAACTCCGGATCGGTCCGCAGCCGCCGGGCGATCTCGAGCCGGGTGCCGAGCCAGTTGTACTGCTCCGGATTGTCGAGCATCTCCCGCATGACCTGCACGATGCCCTCGTTGGCGGCGACTTCGGCCATTCGTCCGGCATCTTCCTGGGCCAGGGCGAGAAACAGTGCGTCCTTGTCCCGGAAGTGATGGAAGATCGCCCCGCGCGACAGGCCGATGGCCTCCTCGAGGCGGCGGACGGTGGCGCCCTCGTACCCGAATTCGGCGAAACACCGCCGCGCCCCGTCCAGAATCTGGCTGCGCCGGGCGGCGAGGTGATCGTCACTGACCTTGGGCATGGGCTCCTCCAGCGGGAATGCGCGGACCCCCGCGCCGGGACGATCCGGCGCGGGGGTTGTCACAGTACGAGCGTCGAGCGCGCGTAGATCATCGGCGGCGCAACGATATTCGCGCCGGGCCCGGCTACCCACCGGTGGCCGGACCCGGCGCGGTGTGTCGAAACACCGCAGGCGCGGATGATCAGCCGCGGATCATGTTGCGCAGCACGAACTGCAGGATGCCGCCGTTGCGGTAGTAGTCGGCCTCACCGGGGGTGTCGATGCGCACGACCGCGTCGAAGGTGACCTTCTCGCCATCGGACTTGGTCGCGGTGACCTTCAGGGTCTTCGGCGTGGTGCCCTCGTTGAGCTTGGTGATGCCCTCGATGTCGAACACCTCGGTGCCGTCCAGACCCAGCGACCCGGCCGACTCGCCCGCGGGGAACTGCAGCGGGATGACGCCCATGCCGATGAGGTTGGAGCGGTGGATGCGCTCGAACGACTCGGTGATGACGGCCTTGACACCCAGCAGGCGGGTGCCCTTGGCGGCCCAGTCGCGAGACGAACCGGACCCGTATTCCTTACCGCCCAGCACGACCAGCGGGATGCCCGCGGCCTGGTAGTTCTGCGAGGCGTCGTAGATGAACGCCTGCGGGCCACCGTCCTGGGTGAAGTCGCGGGTGTAACCACCCGAGACATCGTCGAGCAGCTGGTTGCGCAGCCGGATGTTGGCGAAGGTGCCGCGGATCATCACCTCGTGGTTACCGCGACGCGAGCCCAGGGAGTTGTAGTCCTTGCGCTCGACACCGTGCGAGTCGAGGTACTGCGCCGCCGGGGTGCCCGGCTTGATCGGACCGGCCGGGGAGATGTGGTCGGTGGTGACCGAATCGCCCAGCAGCGCCAGCACGCGGGCGCCGGTGATGTCCTCGACCGGGGCCGGGTCCATCGACATGCCGTCGAAGTACGGCGCCTTGCGAACGTAGGTCGAGTTCTCGTCCCACGCGAAGGTGTCGCCCTCGGGGGTGTTGAGACCCTTCCAGCGCTCGTCGCCCTCGAAGACCGAGGCGTAGGACTTGGTGAACATGTCCCGGCTGATCGCCGACTTGATGGTGTCGTCGATCTCCTGCGGCGACGGCCAGATGTCGCGCAGGAACACGTCGTTGCCGTCGGAGTCCTTGCCCAGGGCATCGGTCTCGAAGTCGAAATCCATGGTGCCCGCGAGCGCGTAGGCGATGACCAGCGGCGGCGAGGCCAGGTAGTTCATCTTCACGTCGGGGGAGATACGACCCTCGAAGTTGCGGTTACCCGAGAGCACCGCGGTGACCGACAGATCGTTGTCGTTGATCGCCTTGGAGATCTGGTCGGGCAGCGGGCCCGTGTTGCCGATGCAGGTGGTGCAGCCGAAGCCGCCCACGAAGAAGCCCAGCTTCTCCAGGTACGGCCACAGACCGGCCTTCTCGTAGTAGTCGGCGACGACCTGCGAGCCCGGGGCCATATTGGTCTTCACCCAGGGCTTGGACGCCAGGCCCTTCTCGACCGCGTTGCGGGCCAGCAGCGCCGCGCCGATCATGACCGACGGGTTCGAGGTGTTGGTGCAGGAGGTGATACCCGCGACCACGACGGCACCGTGATCGAGCACGAAATCACCGCGCTCGGGATCGGAGACCTTGACCGGCTTGGACGGACGCCCGGAATTGCCGTTGGCGGCGGAGGGTACCCGCGCGTCGTCGTCGGCATCGGCGAACGACAGCACCGCCGGATCGGAAGCCGGGAAGGACTCCTCGATGGCCTCGTCCAGGTGGGTGTGCGGGGTCTCGGCGGCCGGGCCGCTCTCCGCGTCGTCGGTGTAGTTGTGGATGTCCTTGCGGAACGCGGTCTTGGACTCCGACAACAGGATTCGGTCCTGCGGGCGCTTCGGGCCGGCGATGGACGGCACCACGGTGGCCAGATCCAGCTCCAGGTACTCCGAGTACGCGGGCTCGTGGGCGGCGTCGTGCCACATGCCCTGCTCCCTGGCGTACGCCTCGACGAGCGCGAGCTGCTCGTCGGTGCGGCCGGTGAGGCGCAGGTAGTTGATGGTCTCCTCGTCGATCGGGAAGATCGCCGCGGTGGAGCCGAACTCGGGGCTCATGTTGCCCAGGGTGGCGCGATTGGCCAGCGGAACCTCGGCCACACCGGCGCCGTAGAACTCGACGAACTTGCCGACCACACCGTGCTTGCGCAGCATGTCGGTGACGGTGAGCACGACGTCGGTGGCGGTGACGCCCGGCTTGATCTCACCGGTCAGCTTGAAGCCGACGACCCGCGGGATCAGCATGGAGACCGGCTGGCCCAGCATCGCGGCCTCGGCCTCGATACCGCCGACGCCCCAGCCCAGCACGCCCAGGCCGTTGACCATGGTGGTGTGCGAGTCGGTGCCGACGCAGGTGTCGGGGTAGGCCTGGCCGTTGCGGGTCATGACGGTGGGCGCCAGGTACTCGATGTTGACCTGGTGCACGATGCCCATGCCCGGGGGGACGACCTTGAAGTCGTCGAAGGCGCCCTGGCCCCAGCGCAGGAACTGGTAGCGCTCGCCGTTGCGCTGGTACTCGAGGTCGACGTTGCGCTCGAGGGCGTCGGCGCGGCCGAAGACGTCGAGGATGACCGAGTGGTCGATGACCATGTCGGCGGGCGACAGCGGGTTGACCTTGTTGGGGTCGCCGCCCAGGGCGGTGACGGCCTCGCGCATGGTGGCCAGGTCGACGATACAGGGCACGCCGGTGAAGTCCTGCATGATCACGCGGGCGGGGGTGAACTGGATCTCGATACTCGGCTCGGCCGACGGGTCCCAGTTCGCGATGGCGCGGATGTGGTCGGCGGTGATGTTGGCGCCGTCCTCGGTGCGAAGCAGGTTCTCCGCGAGGACCTTCAGGGCGTAGGGCAGCTTCTCGGTGCCGGGCACGGCCGAGAGGCGGAAGATCTCGTAGGAGTTGCTTCCGACCTCGAGGGTGCCCTTGGCGCCGAATGTATCGATACTTGTCATACGTTCAGCTCCACTCGTCGGTGTTCCGATCGGGGCGCGTGCGGGCCCCGGGGGTGGCCACCGGCGGGGCTGCGCCGGTGGCTGTCGTCGAGGGCGCGTTTTCGGGCTGCGCGCCTCGTACTTCCGAACTCTAACAGTACGCTTGTCCTATGAAACGTGCGGGGCACGTCCGGCGCGGCGTGCCGCAATCCATCATGCGCCCGTCGCGTACTGTGCTCGCAGGCCCCGTCGGAGTTGTCGCCTCCGGTGTGCCGGCCGGTGTGTGTTGATCATGTGAATGTGTTGGACGTCCGCCGCTGGAGTCGGCGGCTCGACAAGACCGGATGGAAGATGACCGTCTCGTATGCCTCGGTTTTCACCCCAATGGCCGCTGCGCTGCCGCCGGATACCGATGTCGATGCCATAGTGGCGGACCTGGCCGACAATCACGTCGCGGCGCCCGAGGAAACGAAGCAGGACAAACTCGCCGAGATCGCCGACCAGGCGCGGGCGCACGGCATCGATCTCGACATCGTGGTCGTGCAGGGGAATCGGGGCCGGGACTCGGACCTGCGTGACCTGGCCACCACGCTCGGCAAGTCCGAGCACGGCACCGTCGTCGTGTTCAGCGACGACTGGATCGGTACCTACAGCGATACGATCAGCCGTTCCCGGCTGGAGTGGGCCGAGGACAAGGCCAAATTCCAGGGCGGCGGTCATGCCACTACCGCCGCGCAGATCTTCGTCGATCGTCTCGAAGCGCCGGAGAAGGTGTCCTGGACCGCGATTACCGCGGTTTTGCTGGCAGGCCTGGTGGTCGTGATCGGTGGCCTGTACGTCGTGAAATCCCGCCGTGCGGCGGGCGCGCGTGCCGCGGCGCCGGAAGCAACGGCCGACCCCGCCGCTCGGTAGCGGCAGTTCGTCACCCACGCGCCGTGACGGCGTGATCCCCGGCGATGCTGGCTGATCGCCGGGGAGGTTTCGACGTCTCGAAGTGCGTATACCGGCGGGCGATATGTCCCGCTTCCGCAAACGAAACTGAACGATCGGTTTGTTTGCACTCCCGAACCCGTATTCGCGGTAGCAAATTCATGGCTACCTGAAAAATTACCCGCGTGTGATTTGTCGTCCGATGTTTCCTCTGTGAAGGAAGTGTCGTACGGTTTCGATTGACGCTTTTGGGGAAGAAGTGTCACATGGGCCTCCAGCGTCCCCCCGAGGAGGGACGGGCCGCTGGTGCTCGTGCGGCGACGCCTCGACCGGTCGCCCAGCGCAGTCCTGGCGAATCTCTTTTCCGCCCGGAGCCGCAGCGGGATCAGGGAGGTGTGATGCGAATATCGGCGAGTCGGCCCGGGGGTGCCGCGAGGGTCGCTGTGGGGTTGCTCTTAAGTGGGATCGCGCTGACGATCACAGCTCCGCTGGTGGCCGCCGTGCCGCCTCCACCGCCCAATCCGAGTGACGGCGATATCGCCGCGGCGGGGGCGCAGGTCGACGCGGGGGTAGGTCAGGTCAGCGGGCTCATCAATCAGGTCGCCACCGCCGATCAGCAGCTGGCCCAGCTCGATACCGAGGTCGCCGGTAAGCGTGAGGCCGTGAACAAGGCGCTGGTCGACCTGCAGGACGCCCGCGACGCCGCCGACGCGGCCGCGGCCACCGTCGCCGCCACCCAGCGCGATCTGCAGGCCGCGGGGACCCAGGTCGATCGGGCACAGGGCAAATTCGACGAGTTCGCGGTCGACGCCTACACCCATCCCGGCTCGACGTCGATGGTGAACTACCTGGCCGCTCCCGATCCGGCGGGCGCACTCGACCGGGCCGATCTGCTCGGGATGGCCTCGAAGAATCAGCAGTCGGCCATCGACGGCCTGCGTCGCGCGCAGGTGGAGCAGGCCAACAAGGACTCCTCGGCGCGCCAGGCGAAGAAGTCCGCGGACGCGGCAGCCGCCGAGGCCGAGCGCAAGCAGCAGCAGGCCCAGGCCGCGGTGGCCGCGGCGAAGGCCGCTCTCGACGATCAGGCTCAGAAACGCAATGCGCTGATGGCGCAGCGGGATTCGGCCCAGCAGCAACTCGACCGGGCCCGGTCGGCGGTGGCGGGCCTGCAGGGGCAGCGTGAGGCCTATCTGAGCTGGGACCGGCAGCGCCGCGCCGAGGTGGCCGCGGCCCAGGCCGCGGCCGGTGCGGCGGCCGCGCGGGCCGCGGCCGATCAGGCCGCCCGCGACCGCGCCGCGGAACTGGGCGCGGGCAGGCGCCCGCATACGCAGCTCGACAGTTCACCTCCGCCGCGCCGCTCGATGTCGACCCCCAGCCGGCCCAGCGGCAGCCGCTCGGAACTGATCGAAACCGTTGTCGATCGGGCCATGTCGCAGCTGGGCGTCACCTACTCCTGGGGCGGCGGCGACGAGGACGGCCCGACCAAGGGTATCCACGACGGCGGCGTGGCCGATTCCTACGGCGACTACGACAAGGTGGGGTTCGATTGCTCGGGCCTGATGATCTACGCCTTCGCCGGGGTGGGGATCTCCCTGCCGCACTACAGCGGCTACCAGTACACGATGGGCACCCGGGTCGATGTCGACGAGCGCGAACGGGGCGACATGCTGTTCTGGGGCTCCAACGGCAGTGAACACGTCGCGCTGTACCTGGGCGACGGCAAGATGATCGAGGCGCCGGAATCCGGTGACGTGGTGAAGATTTCACCGGTGCGCGAGGGCGGCATCATGCCGTACGCGGTGCGGCTGATCACCTAGCGGTCACTGCGCCGGGCCGATCGCCGCCCGGACGAGGTATCGCCGAATGATCTTGGCTACCATGCGAATCGGCACAAATCGTGCCGGTCCGTTCGGTAGCATGCCGAGAGCTCGGCAGTAGTTGGGGTATTGATGAGGCAGATCCTGTTCTCGGCGGCGATCGCACTCGCGGTCTCGATCACCGTGACGCCGTTGCTGATCAGGTTGTTCGCGCGCAGAAATATCGGTCAGCAGATCCGCGTCGAGGGTCCGCAGAGCCACCAGGCCAAACGTGGTACCCCGACGATGGGCGGTATCGCCATCGTGGCGGGGCTGTGGGCCGGCTATCTGGCCTCGCATCTGATCGGGCTGCGCTACGACGTCGCCGGGCCCTCGGCGTCGGGACTGCTGGTGCTCGGCCTGGCCACCGCACTGGGATTCGTGGGATTCCTCGACGATTTCATCAAGATCCGCAAACACCGCAATCTCGGCCTGACCGCGACCGGCAAATACGTCGGCCAGATCGGCGCCGCCGTGATCTTCGGTGCGCTGGCGCTGCAGTTTCCCGGCCGCACCGGCCTCACCCCGGCCGGCAGGCAGGTGTCCTACGTCCGGGACTGGCCGACGGTCTCGTTTCCGCTGGTCGTCTTTCTGCTGGCGGTCTGCTTCGTGGTCGTCGCCTGGTCCAACGCGGTCAACATCACCGACGGGCTCGACGGCCTGGCCGCGGGGTCGATGGGGTTCGCCCTGGGCGCGTACGTGATCGTCACCTTCTGGCAGTACACGAACTCCTGTGCCGCCCACGCGCTGCCGGGCTGCTACAGCGTGCGTGATCCGCTGGATCTGGCGGTGGTCTGCGCGGCCGGTGGCGCGGCCTGCATCGGCTTCCTGTGGTGGAACGCGGCCCCGGCCAAGATCTTCATGGGTGACACCGGCTCGCTGGCACTGGGTGGGCTGCTGGCAGGAATCTCGATCACCACCCGCACCGAATTGCTGATGGTGGTCGTCGGCGCGTTGTTCTTCGCCGAAATTCTGTCGGTGGCGGTGCAGATTCTGGTTTTCCGGACCACCCGCAGCCGAGTGTTCAAGATGGCGCCGTTTCATCATCATTTCGAACTCGGCGGCTGGCCCGAAACCACGGTGATCATCCGGTTCTGGCTGCTCGCCGGGATCGCCGCGGCCGTCGGGCTCGCGTTGTTCTACGCGGAATATCTGGCGGCCGTGGGCTGATCGGGCGTGCCGCCATCGGCCGTGACGCGATAATTCGGAATCAGCGCATTCCGGACATCGATAAGTGTCTCCCCCTCCGCCCGGGAGACCAGGGCAGCGACATAGTGCGAGCCCAGTTGCGGCAATCTTGCTCGATACCTGGAATAGTTGGGGCGGCACGCATAGAGACCGAAGCGAAAGCGGGGAGTTTGGTGACTTCGACGGACGATGTGAGCGCTGCGAGTGCGGTGAAGCCGACGCCGGAACCGGTGTCGGCCAGCCTGGAGCGTGACGTCGCGACCCTGGAGAAGGCGATCTACGAAGTCAAACGGGTCATCGTCGGTCAGGATCGGTTGGTCGAGCGGCTGCTCGTCGGCGTTCTGGCTCGTGGGCACGTGCTGCTCGAGGGTGTGCCCGGTATCGCCAAGACGCTGGCGGTCGAGACCTTCGCGAAGGTGGTCGGCGGCAGTTTCTCGCGTGTGCAGTTCACTCCCGACCTGGTGCCCACCGACCTCATCGGTACCCGCATCTACCGGCAGGGCCGCGAGGAGTTCGACACCGAGCTGGGCCCGGTGGTCGCGAACTTCGTGCTCGCCGACGAGATCAACCGCGCCCCGGCGAAGGTGCAGTCGGCCTTGCTCGAGGTCATGGCCGAGCGGCATGTCTCCATCGGCGGCAAGACCTACCCGATGCCCGATCCGTTCCTGGTCATGGCGACCCAGAACCCGATCGAGAGCGAGGGTGTGTACCCGCTGCCCGAGGCGCAGCGCGACCGCTTCCTGTTCAAGGTCGTCGTGGACTACCCGACGGTCGAGGAGGAACGCGAGATCATCTACCGGATGGGTGTGACCCCGCCGGAGCCCAAGCAGATTCTCGAGCCGGACGAGCTGATCCGGTTGCAGAAGCTGGCCTCGAACACCTTCGTGCACCACGCGCTGGTCGACTACGTGGTCCGCGTCATCGCCGCGACCCGCACCCCGGCCGAATTCGGCCTCGAGGATGTCGCGGGCTGGATCGCCTACGGCGCCTCGCCGCGTGCCAGCCTCGGCATCATCGCCGCCGCCCGCGCGGTGGCGCTGATTCGCGGTCGTGACTACGTGGTGCCGCAGGATGTGGTCGAGGTGGTGCCCGACGTGCTGCGCCATCGCCTGGTGCTGTCCTACGACGCACTCGCCGACGAGGTCAGCCCCGACGACGTGATCCGCCGGGTGCTACAGACCGTCGGCCTGCCGCAGGTGGCCACCCAGGCCAACACACCCACGCCGCAGAACGGCCCGGCGCCGATGCCGGCTCCCGGTCCGCAAGGCGCGGTACCGCAGCCCATTCCGCCGCATCCGGCCGGGCAACCGCAGAACGGTCAGGGCGCCGGGCAGCCACCGCGCCAGTGAGCGGGGCATCGGATTCGGTTGCGCCAGTGACGAACTCAGCACACGTCCCCGCCCACCCAGATAGTGCTCCGCCTTCGTTCCGGGCCGGTGACCTGCGCGATCCGCGCCTGTCGGCGGCTCTGAAGACGCTGGAGCTCACGGTGCGCCGCCGGCTCGACGGCGTCCTGCACGGTGATCATCTCGGCCTGATACCGGGCCCCGGGTCCGAACCCGGGGATGCCCGGATGTACCAGCCCGGTGACGACGTGCGGCAGATGGATTGGTCGGTCACCGCCCGTACCACCCATCCGCACGTGCGGCAGATGATCGCCGACCGCGAACTCGAGACGTGGCTGGTGGTCGACCTGTCGGCCAGTCTCGACTTCGGGACCGCGTTGTGCCAGAAACGCGATCTGGTGGTCGCGGCCGCCGCCGCGGTGACCCATCTGACCAGCGGCGGGGGTAACCGGATCGGCGCGGTCATCGCCAACGGCGAACGGCTGTACCGGATTCCGGCGCGCACCGGTCGGGTACACGCGCAATCGCTGCTGCGGCGCATCGCCACCACCCCGCATGCGAGCGACGGCGTCCGCGGCGATCTCCGCGGCGCCATCGAATCGTTGCGTCGGCCACAACGCAAACGCGGTCTGGCCGTTGTGATTTCGGACTTCCTCGGCGAGATCGACTGGCAGCGTTCATTGCGCGCGATCTCCGGCCGTCACGATCTGCTCGGTGTGGAGATCCTCGATCCGCTGGATCTGGATCTGCCCGATGTCGGTGATGTGGTGCTCCACGATCCCGAGACCGGCCGCACCCGCGAATTCACCGTCACCCCCACGCTGCGCGCCGATTTCGGGCGCGCGGCGGAGCAGCATCGCGAACAGGTCGAGGCGGCCTTGCGCAGCTGCGGCGCGCCGGTGATGACTCTGCGCACCGATCGTGACTGGATCGCCGACGTGGTCCGCTTCGTGTCCACCAGGCGCCACACGTTCGGCGCCCCGACCGGGCGGGTGCCCCGACAGTGAGTATTTCGCATTTCACCTCCGCGATCTGGCTGGCCTTCCTCCTCGTCGTCGCCGCGATCGCGTTGCTCTACGTGCTGGTGCAGCGCCGGCGTAAACGCCACATGCTGCGGTTCTCCAATATGGAGACCCTGGAGAAGGTGGCGCCCAAGCGGCCCAGTGCCTGGCGGCACGTGCCGGTGGCGTTGATGCTGGTAGGTCTGGTGCTGCTGACCGTCGCCGCGGCGGGTCCGCAGGCGGCGAAGAAGGTGCCGCGCAACCGGGCCACGGTCATGCTCGTGATCGACGTGTCGTTGTCGATGGAGGCCACCGATGTGCCGCCCTCGCGTATTCAGGTCGCCAAGAAGGCCGCCACCGATTTCGTCGAACACCTCACCCCGGGTATCAATCTGGGGCTGGTCACCTTCGCCGGTACCGCATCGGTACAGGTCTCGCCGACGACCAACCGCGAGGCGATGAAGGCGGCGATCAACAACATGAAACTGGCCGAGCGCACCGCCACCGGTGAGGGCATCTTCAGCGCATTGCAGGCCATCGACACGCTGGCCTCGGTGCTCGGTGGCGCCGAGACCCCGCCGCCGGCCCGGGTCGTGCTGATGTCCGACGGTAAGCAGACCGTTCCCGACGACAAGGACGTCGACAATCCCCGGCACGGATTCGTCGCGGCCCGCGTCGCCAAGCAGAAGAGCATCCCGGTCTCGACGATCTCCTTCGGTACCACCTGGGGATCGGTGGAGATTCCGGATCAGGACGGTAAGGGCTCCCAGCGGGTCCGGGTGCCGGTGGACGACGATTCGCTGCGGGAGATCGCCAAGATCTCCGGCGGCGACTTCTACACCGCCTCCACGCTGGAGGAACTCAGTGCCGTCTACGACACCCTCGACAAGCAGATCGGCTTCGAGATGCAGATGGGTGATGCCAGCAGGCCGTGGTTGCTGCTGGGGCTGCTGATGACCGCTGCGGGTGTGGTGAGCGGCTTGGTCTATCGTCAACGCCTGCCATAACGGGTACCGCGCAACCCGGCCACGACAGTCGAACTCGAACAGATAGGTTGACATTCATGTCGAACTTCACTTCCCGGTCGGTCCTGGTGACCGGCGGTAACCGGGGTATCGGTCTCGCGGTAGCCCGGCGGCTGGCCGCCGACGGGCACAAGGTGGCCGTCACCCACCGTGGATCGGGTGCGCCGGAAGGTCTGCTCGGCGTGAAATGCGATGTGACCGACGCGGATTCGATCGATGCCGCGTTCAGCGAGATCGAGGCCAAACAGGGTCCGGTCGAGGTGCTGGTGGCCAATGCCGGCATCGTGGACAACACGCTGCTCATGCGGATGAGCGAGGAACAGTTCACCCGCGTCATCGACGCCAACCTGACCGGTGCCTGGCGCTGTGCCAAGCGGGCCAACCGGGCGATGCTGCGCGCGCGGTTCGGCCGCATCATCTTCCTGGGCTCGGTCGTGGGTCAGATGGGCATTCCCGGACAGGTCAACTACGCCGCCGCCAAGGCCGGCCTGGTCGGTATGGCGCGCGCGATCACCCGTGAGATCGGCTCGCGCAACATCACCGCCAACGTGGTCGCGCCCGGATTCATCGACACCGATATGACTCGCGAGGAGATGAGCGAGGACATGCGGGAGATGGCGCTCAAGGCGATCCCCGCGGGCCGCATCGGCCAGCCGGAGGAGGTCGCCGCGGCGATCAGCTTCCTCGCCTCCGACGACGCCGCCTACATCAGCGGCGCGATCGTGCCGATCGACGGCGGTATGGGCATGGGGCACTGACCCCTTCCGCCTCACCCCACCCCAGCTTCCAGAGGAGAATTCACCACTCATGAGCGGAATCCTGGACGGGAAGACCGTCCTGATCACCGGCATCATCACCGATTCGTCGATCGCCTTCCACGCGGCCAAGGTCGCGCAGGAACAGGGCGCGAAGGTGATCATCACCGGAATTCCCGAGCGGCTGCGCCTGATCGATCGCATCGCCAAGCGGCTGCCGCAGGAGGTGCCGCCCGCCATCGGCCTCGACGTCACCAATGAGGAGAATCTGGCCGAGCTGGCCGACAAGGTGCGTGAACTCGCGCCCGAGGGCGTCGACGGCGTCCTGCACTCGATCGCCTTCGCGCCGCGCACGCTGATGGGCCCCGAGGCGTTCCCCTTCCTGGAGGGCCCGGGTCCGGACGCGGCCAAGGCGTTCGAGATCTCCGCCTGGAGCTACGCCTCGCTGGCACGGGCCGTGCTACCCGCCATGAACGAGGGCGGCTCGATCGTGGGGATGGACTTCGATCCGCGTACCGCGTTGCCGTTCTACAACTGGATGGGTGTGGCCAAGGCCGCGCTCGAGTCGGTGAACCGCTACGTGGCACGAGAAGTGGGCGAGGCCAAGCGGATTCGCTCGAATCTGGTCGCCGCCGGACCGATCAAGACGCTCGCCGCCAAAGCCATCGCGGGCACCGCGACCGATGACGCCAAGCAACTGAACATGCTCAACACCTACTGGGATGGCGCCTCGCCGATCGGCTGGGACGTCGACGACCCGACCGTGGTCGCCAAGTCGATCGTCACGCTGCTGTCGGATTGGCTTCCGGGCACCACTGGGTCGATCATCTACGTCGACGGCGGCGCCAGCCACAACACCTGGTTCCCCGAGAACTGGTCGTCGAACTAGCAGCGGGAGGTCATTCGCCGTGTCCGGGACCGTCGACGCACTGCTCCTGCTGTCCTTCGGCGGTCCCGAACGCCCCGAGGACGTGATGCCGTTCCTCGAGAACGTCACCCGGGGCCGGGGAGTGCCGCGTGAGCGCCTCGAGGAGGTCGCTCAGCACTATCTGCATTTCGGTGGGGTCTCACCCATCAACGCGCTCAACCGCGAGCTGATCACCGCCATCGAGGCCGAATTCGATGCGCGCGCACTGGATCTGCCGGTGTACTTCGGCAACCGCAATTGGCACCCGATGATCGAGGAGACCGTCGCGACCATGCGCGCCGACGGTGTCGGACACGCGCTGGTCTTTCCGACGTCGGCCTGGGGCGGGTATTCGGGGTGCCGCCAGTACGACGAGGACATCGAGCGCGCGCGGACCGCTGTACCCGGCGCACCGGAGTTGACGAAACTGCGGCAATACTTCGATCATCCACTGCTGATCGAGTCCTTCGCCGACGCCGTCCGGGCCGCGGTGGAGCGGCTTCCGGCGCGGGTCCGCGGGCGTGCGCGGCTGGTGTTCACCGCGCATTCGATTCCGGTCTCCGCCGATATCGCGGCCGGCCCGCCCGCCGACGGCGGGCATCTCTACAGCCGCCAGGTCGCCGAAGCGGCCCGATTGTGCGCCGCGGCCGCGGGTTTCGACGACTTCGACGTCGTGTGGCAGTCCCGTTCCGGACCGCCGCAGGTGCCGTGGCTGGACCCGGATATCGTCGACCACCTCGACGTGCTGTCGGGTAAGGGGGTGGACGCCGTGGTGGTGTGTCCGATCGGCTTCGTCTCCGATCACCTCGAGGTCGTGTGGGATCTGGACAACGAGGCGGCGGAGAAGGCGGCCGAACTCGGAATGGCCTTCGCCCGCGCCGCGACCCCCGGTCCGGACCCGCGCTTCGCCCGCATGGTCGCGGAGTTGGTCGACGAACATCTCGGCGCACAGCAACCTCGCCGGCTCAGCGCCGAGGTGCCCGGCTACGGCTGCACTCGCAACGGAGAGATCTGCGCTCCCGGATGCTGTGAACCGGTGCGTCGCCGACCGTAACCCCGCCGAGGGATACGCCGCCGGCAGCGATGATCCGGCAGCCGTCCGATCGGCCGCGGATCAGAAATCGAGTGCGGGCACCCGCGCGTAGACGCCCGGGAAGCCCGGTTCCGCGGCACCCTTACCCCACGAGGTGATTCCGGCGACCTTGCCGTTCACCAGCAGCGGTCCGCCACTGTCGAATTCGCCGGTGTCGGCGGCCGGCGATCCGGCACACACGGCTTCGTGCGGATCGAATTCACTCCCGTAGGCGGCGGCGCAGGCGGCGTCGGGAACCAGCGGAACCGATGCCGAGTGCAGTGCGCTGTTGGATCGATCGTCCGCGGCGGTGGCGCCCCATCCGACGATGGTGGCCGAATCTCCCTGTGGGGCGGCCACTTCCAGGGTCGGCAGGTGGACCGGCGCGGCGAGGACGACGATCGCGACGTCGTTGTGATAGCTGAGATCGGTGCCGAACAGTGACACCCGGAAGTCCGGATGGATCCGGACCTCGGAGATGCCGACGGTGACGCCGCCGTCGCCGCCGGCGTCGGTGCGCCCGAAGGTCACCGTCGTCCTGGGCAGGGTGCGCGCCAGTGCTCCGCAGTGCGCGGCGGTGAGCACCCGGTCCGGGGCGATCAGTGTGCCGGCGCAGAATTGGCCACCCGGCCGGGTGGCGTAGACGGGAGTACCGATGGCGCCCAGCCAGGGGTAGTCGGCGGCCTGGGCGGGCGCACCACCTACCACGGCGTGCGCGGCGGTGTTCTGGCTCGCCGCACAGGCGATCGCGGCGGCGGCCACGACCGCTGCCCGGCGCGAAAATTTCCTCATGACGACCTCGATGCTCCGATGACCTGTCCGGCGAAGTTCTACCGTACGACTATGACGAGCTGGACCGAATTCGCCGGCGTCGCGCCACGCGTTTCGGCGATATTCTCGCGCCGCCACGCCGCGGCCGGGAATCTCTGCTTACTGGGCACCACCCGGCGCGACGGATATCCGCGCATCAGCCCGATCGAGCCGCGGTTGTTCGAGGGGCAGCTGTGGCTGGTCGGAATGCCGGGCACGGTGAAATTCGCGGATCTGGGGCGTGACCCGCGATTCTGCCTGAACACCGCCACGGTCGATCCCGAGGTCGGCGACGGCGACGCGAAACTGTGGGGCGTGGTGTATCAGGTGGACGATGTGGATCTGCGGCGGCGCTGGGCCGACGCGCTCTACACCGATACCGGATTCGACCTGCGCGGGCAGCGCCTGGAGCCGTTCTTCGCCGCCGATATCACCGGCGCGGCCGCGGTGGAAGTCCGCGACGGCCATATGGACGTGGTGATCTGGAAACCTTCGTCCGGTGAGACGGTGGTACGTAAACATTGAGGTCATCGGCTTTTCCGGGTGTTTCCGGCGATATCTGACCTGAGATCAGCTAATCCATCGCTATTGTTCGGATGTGGACATCGCGCTGGAGTGGGACCAGCATCCGGGTACGGGTTTGCGACTGGCCGCCGAGTTGGCGGGCCGTACCGGGTTGCCCCTGCTCGAGGACATTTCCGTAGCCGACGGGACGGCGGATCTGCTGGGGGTGATCGCGGCCCGCGGTGGTGGTGAGCTGCTCGGGTGGGCGGAACTGCGCGATGCCGGTCTCGGTGAGGCGTGGGTGCAAGCGGTATCGGCGCAGCGCCTGGTGCATTCGCTGCATCTGGGCCGCGCCGACGAATCGGAACCGGATGCCGCCGAGACCGGGATGGTGTGCCGCCTGACCGCGGAGGCCGCGCGCCGGGCCGCCGCGGGCGGATATCGCGTATTGCGATGGCAGGGGACCGATATCGGTCCCTCTGGCCGGGCCGCAGTGGAACTGGGCGCGCGTAGGGTCGACGAATACGCGCGGTTGTGGGAGCTGGAGCTGGCTGTACCCGCTGCCTGGATGCCGCCGTACGACCGATTGGTGCATACCGTCGCGGAGTCGGCCGACCCACCCGGGCGCGTGCTCATCACCACGGTTCTGTCCGCGCGGCCGCGCAGCGAACCGGTCGCCACGGTCACCACCTTCGCCGGCGGCTCCGAGGCCTACATCAGTGCCGAGGACGGATTCCCGCATCACGAGGCCGACGCGGATCTGCTCACCGAGGTGTTCGGTGCGGTCGCGGCCGAACTACGAGCGATGGTGCCGTCCGTCGCGGTGCTGCGGGTGTTCGAATTCGACGACGAGACGCTGCGCGTCGCGCTGACCCGGGTCGGCATGCGGATCTGCGGTCGCTACAACGACTATGAGCTGCGCCTGCAGGGGCCGCGACGTTAGCGCGGACCGGCGGCCGCGTTGACCGCGGCCAGGCGGGCGGCGCGAATCGCGTTCCACAGCGGGCGCAGCAACGTCTCCTGAGCCTGGAGCGCGCTGGCCGAACTGGGCGAGGAGGGTGCGGTCTGCTGGGCCACGGTGAGGATGGCGGCCACATGGTCGGCGGAGTCGAGGATGCGGCGGGCGCGCAGCGGCGCGGAATCGGGATAGATGTGACGTGAGCAGTCGGCCAGTTCGGCCTCGATCAGTTCGCGGGGATCGTCGTCGCCGCCGACCGCGGTGGTGTGCAACTGCATCAGCGCCTCGGCCGCATCCCGGACCGCCTCGCGCATCGCGAATTCGGCCTCGCCCAGCGCCATATCGGGGATGGGGACCGGGACCGAGGTGTAGAAGACGGTCCATTGCAGCGAGTCCTCACCGATCCACTGCGGAACCAGTGCGACGCCGTCGCCGCCGGGGACCCCGGCGACCACGCCCTCCTCGGCATCCATTGCCGCCGTGGCGAACTCGGTGCCGGTCGGCAGTCCACGCGCATCGCCGGGAACCGGCAGCACCAGCCGCATCTGCGCCGCCGGGTCAGCCATCGCCTCGCGAATCACCTTGAGCAGCATCATGATCCCGGTGCCCGCTTCCAGCGGTTCGGCCGTGGGCCACGGCAATCCGCTGCGCCCGCCGGTGACCGGATCACCGGCGGCGACGCTGTGGTGGGCCGACCAGGCGCGTAAGGCGTCCAGTACGTCGTCGGGCGCGCTGCGGCCGGACAGCCACGAGCCTGCCCACACCGTAAGCGTGGCACTGGGAGAACACATGTGATCGAGGATAATCGCGCGGCAGAACTCGCGTGGCGCAGGTGAGCCAACAGCAGGCAAGTCTTTTCCGTCGAACCCGCCCGCGCCCGGATTTCGGTCGGTTCGCCCCGTGCCGGGGAAATGCGCTGCGGCAGACCGCATTGCCGGGTGGCAGGCGTGGGCCGGGGCCGGTCGCGCGTGTGGTCACCGGGCCCGGGGGCCCGATGGTGCGTTCAGCGCGGGGGCGACCCAGGTGGTCAGGTAGTCGCGCAGCTCGCGGCCGCGGCGGGGCGGGCGGCCCGGATCGATCACGAAGGATTGCACGATACGCAGCATGTGTTCGGCCAGCTGATCGACGTCGGCGATGCCGGCGGCGGCCCAGTCGACGGAGAAACGCCGCAGTATCGAACGGCCGAAGGCCAGAGCGGTATCGGAGGTGACCCCGGCGGAGAAGGCGCCGGTCCGGCCCGGGGTGAGCAGCAGAGCGAGGTACTTCTCCTCGGGCAGGCGTTCGAGGGTGAGGGCGATTCCCTCCACGACCGCGGTGGCGGGATCGCGGACGTCGCGGAGATGGTCGGCGAGTACATCGAGAAAGTGGTCGGTGTGCGCGATCGCGGTGGCGGTGAGCAGCGCGTCGGCGCTGGTGAAGTAGCGGTAGACGGTCTGGCGGGTGACCCCCAGATCGCGGGCCACCTCGGCGATGGTGAAGTCGCCGCCGGAGCGGTCGATCGCCGTGCGGGCCGCGGCCAGGATGCGCTCGACGGCCTCCTCGTCGTCGGCCGGCGCGGCACCCGACCATCCGTGTGTGCGCACCTGCTCGCCGACCCTTCGTTCATACCGGAACCGACCGGTCCTGTGCGCGGCCGGGCTTCTCGACCTCGCGGTGCCACGCGGACCTTGACCATACACCTGAAATGCGATGTATGGTCTCCCGTAGCTCGCCCCAGGGAAGGAATCTCCGTGACGACCACACCGCCGCGTCCGAAACAACTCGACTCACCGCTGCTGCCGAAGATCTTCAAATACGCGACGAAGGTGCAGGTCGCGGTCTATCGGCGCACCGGCGGCCGGATCGGCGGAAAGTGGCGTGTGGGAGCCGGATTCCGCAAACCCGTGCCGACCCTGCTGCTCGAACATCGTGGCCGCAAGTCCGGGGCGGTCTACACCACGCCGCTGCTCTACATCAGCGACGGCGCCGATATCGTGATCGTCGCGTCCCAGGGCGGACTGCCCAAACATCCGCAGTGGTATCACAATCTGGTCGCCGGGCCCGACGTGCACATCCAGATCGGGCGGGAACGGCGCCCGGTGCACGCCGTGACCGCCGACTCGCGCGAGCGTGCCCGGTTGTGGCCCGCGCTCGTCGCCGCCTACGCCGATTTCGACACCTACCAGGCATGGACCGAACGCGAGATCCCGGTGGTCGTCCTGCGTCCCCGCCGGTGAGTCTCCGGCCGCCGACGGGCGGCCGGCTCAGGTGACGCGGTACGCGGTGTAGCGAACCTCGTCGGCGTCGCGGACCGCGGAGGCGACGAACAGGTGGTGTTCGAGTTCGGCGAGTTCCGGGTCCGAGGTCTCGAGCCGCACACCGAGGCGGAAGTAGTACTCGCCCGGATCGACCGGCTCACCCCGCGCCAGCGCCCGCAGCACCTCCGGCGGTCCGCTGCGCACGCCGAAGGTGCGGAGGTAGACGTGCGAGCCCGCGCCGGTCAGTGCCGAGTACCGGGTGTCGATCTCGATCGCACCGTCGGGGCGCACCACCTGCCAGTCGGCACCGCCCGCGACGATGTCCGCGTCGAAGATCCCGGTGATCCGGCCGCCGACGATCGGCACCACACGGCGGTGACCGGCGCGGGTGCGGCCGTGATCCGCCAGCGGGCCCAGTCGTGCGCACACGTGGAACGCGGTGACCAAGCCGGGAACCGGCGGGGCGGTCACGGGTGACTCCACACCGGGAGGTCCAGGCGCGACGGTGCGCCCGAGTGCGAGATCTCTTGGGTGGCGCGGTGCAATATCGTTGCGGTGGCGCCGGATTCGCCCGATCCCAGGCAGGGTTCGCGCCGCTGGAGCCGGCGCGCCAGACGGTGGCGCACAGTGTTCATTCGGGGTCCTGGGGGGTGCGCTGCAGGGCTTCCCGCAGGCGCTCGAGCGCGGGCAGTGCGGCGGCCAGGGCGGCCCGGTCGCCGGGGGAGAGGGTGGCGGCCGCGTCGCAGACCAGGGCGCTGCTGGCCGCGTCGAAGCGGTCGAACAGGTCACGGGCGCGGGCGGTGGTGACGATCTCGACGCGGCGGCGATCGCCGGGGCGGGGCCGGCGTTCGATCAGGCCACCGGCCTCCATCGTGGTGAGCAGATTGCTGACGGTGGGCCGGCTCAGGCCGAGACGCTGCGCCAGCTCTCCGGAGGTGACGGCGGTACCGGGCGGCAGCGCTCGGATGATCTCGATCTGGGCGTCCGGAATCTCGGGCAGTTGTTCCGCGGCGCGGGTGGCGGTGAGCAGGGTGCGGCGCAGCGGGGAGATCACGGCCGCCAGCCGGGCCGGATCCAGGCCGCTCACAGCTGTGCTCCCGTGGTGGCGGGCGGGTGCGTGACGGCCGGGGGCGTCAGTGAGGGGCGTGAATTCAGCGCGTCCGGATGGAATCCGGCGGCCTTCTTGTATCCGGTCGCGATGGTCGTGAGCTCCTCCGCTGAGATCACTTCGTGGATGTGGGCGAATCCGTTCGGCGCGCGCTCGTGGGCCAGCACCATGACCCGCTCGGGTCCCTGCCGCCGATTGCTGAGCGCCAGAGCCGTGGTGGCGGGGCGGCGTTCGGCCTCGTAGGCCGCCAGCGCCGCCTCCACGGAGGTCGCGGTGGCGAGGTGGAAGGCGAGTGTGCGGGCGTCCAGGACGGCCTGCGATGCCCCGTTGGATCCGTTCGGATACATCGGGTGCGCCGCATCGCCCAGCAGCGTGGTCCGGCCGTGCGTCCATCGGTCGAGCGGATCCCGGTCCACCATCGGATATTCGAGTACCTCGCCGGCCGCGGCGATCAATCGGGGAATATCGAGCCACGGGAAGCGCCACGTGCGGAACAGCTCGACCACGGTCGCGGAATCGACGGCGCGGTGCCAGTCGCCCGCGGCGCCGGCGACTGCGGGCGTCCGGCGTTCGGCGACGAAATTGACCTCGTCGCCGAGCGGATAGGCGACGAACTTCTGGTCGGCGTCACCGGCCATGATCATCGTTCGGCCGTCGGCGAAAGCGGGGACCCGGGCGGTGCCGCGCCACAGTGTCAGGCCGTTCCACAGTGGCGGCCCCTCGTCCGGGCGGTGCTGACGTCGCAGGGTCGAATGGATGCCGTCGGCGCCGATGATCACCTCGGCCGCCACGTCCACGTCACCGTCCGCGGTGGCGAAGCGACCGATTCCGGAGGGTTCGGCGGCGACCAGCCGGTGTCCGAGCCGCACGGACGCCGGGCCGAGCCGATCGCGCACGGCGGCAAGCAATT
This sequence comes from Nocardia spumae, assembly GCF_020733635.1. NCBI lineage: Bacteria > Bacillati > Actinomycetota > Actinomycetes > Mycobacteriales > Nocardiaceae > Nocardia > Nocardia spumae. The sequence continues at coordinate 3,522,179 of NZ_JAJFZL010000001.1, forward strand.
CCATCTGCAACACGCCGCGGTGCACCGACAACTGCGGCCAGCGGTACCCGGCCGCGATGCCGCGGGGCTCACACCAGATCTGCTGTCCGTACCGGTTGAAATAGGCGAGGGTTTCCGGTGCCGTACCGGACGCGGCGACGCGGTCACCGAGACCGAGTTCGGTGAGCTCGCGCACAGCGTGCGGCAGCAGGTTGATGCCGACTCCCAGCGGCCGCAGCGCCTCGACGCGGTCGTACACCACGACATCGCGGAACCCGGCCGCGTGCAGACTCAACGCGGCGCTGAGGCCGCCGATACCCGCGCCGGCGATCACGATCCTCATGGCGGAACAGTTTTGCAACAAAACGAATCGCGGTCAACGGGTGCGCGATCTACGGACCGTCCGGTTCGGTGACGAAATCGATGAGTTGTTCCACCGCGCCCAGCAGCGGGGCTTCGAGGTCGCGGAAGCTGTCGACGGCGTTGTAGACCCGGCGCCAGCCGTCGGCGGGGGTGCCCCAGCCGAGGCGGCGGCATACGCCGGTTTTCCAATCCTCACCGCGCGGGACCCTGGGCCACGCGTCGATGCCGAGGGCCTGCGGGCGCACCGCCTCCCAGACGTCGATGTAGGGGTGGCCGGTGACCAGCACATGCGGTCCCAGCCCGGTGGTCAGGTTCGTCTCCTTCGAGCCGGTGACGAGGTGATCGACCAGCACGCCGACCCGGCGACCGGGTTGCGGCCGGAATTCGGCGAGGCGCTCGGCGAGATGATCGAGGCCCTCCAGATGTTCCACCACCACGCCCTCCACCCGCAGGTCGTGGCCCCACACCCGTTCGACGAGAGCGGCGTCGTGCACGCCCTCGACCCAGATCCGGCTGGCGCGGGCCACCCGGGCGCGGAGTCCCTCCACCCGGGTGGACCCCGAGGCCGAGCGGGACGGCTTCGCCGGTGCGGACGCCTGGGGCCGCACCAGGGTGACCGCCTGCCCGTCGATCAGGAAGGCCGCCTCGCGCAGGGCGAACAGCCGGATCCGGCCGCCGCCGTCCTCGAGTTTCACGAACTCGCCGTCGTAGGTTCGCTCGAAACCCACCACGGCGCCGCAGAATCCGCTGGCCGCATCCTCGGCGACCAGATCGCGCTCGGCGATCACCTGCGGCACCGCGCGTTTGCGGGTGCGAGTATGGCCGGAATAGATGTCACCGTAATCGCGCGCACTCACGCGGCCGAAACTACCTGTTTCACTTGTCCTTCGGGGGGAGGCGTGACGCTCGCGAACAGATCTCCGGGTTCGACAGTGCCTCGCCCGCATGCGATCCGGACCGTCGACCGGGTACTCGGCGCTCGACTTGTCCGTCTTAAAGGCGCGGAAAAACGGACAGGCACGGTACGGTGAAGTCGTGGCCGCAATCGTATGGCTGGTCGCGGGAATTCTGCTCGCCGCAGCCGAGATGCTCACCGGTGACTTCACGCTGCTCATGTTGGGAGGCGCGGCGCTCGTCACGGCCGGGGTCGCCGGGGTGGCCGATACTCCGGTGGTGATCGATGCCGTCGTCTTCGGTATCTCCGCGATCGCGCTGTTGTTCCTGGTTCGTCCGATGTTGTTGCGCCGCTTCGCAACTCCGCCGCCCACGCCGACCAATGTCGATGCGCTGCCGGGAAAGACGGCGAAGGTACTCGAGGCGGTGAACGAGAACAGCGGTCAGGTGAAGATCGGTGGTGAGGTGTGGAGTGCACGCCCGTTCGATCCGGCCGAGGAATATACCGAGGGTGAGACCGTCTACGTCATGAAGATCGACGGCGCGCACGCCGTCGTCTGGAAGGGGCCGTAATGGCTGTACTGATCGTCGCGATCGTCATCGTGGTGCTCGTCGCGGTGGTGGTCTTCAAGTCGATCGCGCTGGTGCCGCAGGCCGAGGCTGCGGTGATCGAGCGGCTGGGCAGATATTCGCGCACCGTCTCGGGTCAGCTGACGTTCCTGGTCCCGTTCGCCGATCGGATTCGTGCGAAGGTCGACCTCCGCGAGCGGGTCGTATCGTTCCCGCCGCAGCCGGTGATCACCCAGGACAACCTCACCGTGCAGATCGACTCGGTCGTGTACTTCCAGGTCACCAGCCCGCAGGCCGCGGTCTACGAGATCAGCAACTACATCGCCGCGGTGGAGCAGCTGACCATCACCACACTGCGCAACGTGGTCGGCGGCATGACCCTGGAAGAGACCCTGACCTCCCGCGATCAGATCAACTCGCAGCTGCGCGGGGTGCTCGACGAGGCGACCGGACGCTGGGGTCTGCGGGTGGCGCGAGTGGAGCTGAAGGCCATCGATCCGCCGCCGTCGATTCAGGAATCGATGGAGAAGCAGATGAAGGCCGACCGGGAGAAGCGGGCGATTATCTTGACCGCGGAAGGTAACCGTGAGGCTCAGATCAAGACCGCCGAGGGCGCCAAGCAGTCGCAGATCCTGGCCGCCGAGGGTTCCAAGCAGTCGGCGATCCTGTCGGCCGAAGGTGAACGGCAGAGCCGGATCCTGCGGGCTCAGGGTGAGCGCGCAGCGGCCTATCTGCAGGCGCAGGGCCAGGCCAAGGCCATCGAAAAGGTGTTCGCCGCAATCAAATCCGGTAAGCCCACCCCGGAATTGCTCGCCTACCAGTACATGCAGACGCTGCCGCTGGTGGCCAAGGGTGACGCCAACAAGGTGTGGATGGTGCCCAGCGACTTCGGCAAGGCCCTGGAAGGGTTCGCCCGCAACTTCGGCACACAGGGCGAGGACGGGGTCTTCCGGTACGAGCCGAGCCCCGACAACGATGCCGCGTCCGGGCCCGACGACGATGCCGAGGAAGTCGCCGACTGGTTCGACATCAAGACCGATCCGGCCGCCGAGCGCGCGGTGCGCGCCGCCGAGGCGGCAGCCGCGACTCCGGTCGATTCGCCACTGGCCGCACCGAATCCGCCCCGGACGCTGCCGTCGCAGAGTGCGCCCATTCCGCCCGCGCCGTCGCAGCAACAGCCGCAGCAGATGCCTCGCCCGGGTGAGGGCGAGGCCCGTCCGTGGCAGCCGCCGGAATACCCTGGGCGATAACGGGTAATCCCGTCCCAGCGATGATTCGAATGCCGATCCGCGACAATCGCGGGTCGGCATTCGACTTCCGGTGTCCGGCACCTGGACTCGGATATCACGGGGGTGGTGATGGCGACACGACGGGCGGTTCTGCGGGCGGCGGCGCTCGCGCCGTTGCTGTCGGCGTGCGCGCCCGGAGTCCTGTTCGGTCATCCCGCCTCGATTCGAATCGCGGTGCCCTGGAGCGGATCCGAGCTCGCCGCGTTCCGCCGGGTGCTCGCGGACACCGGGTTGGGGGAGACGGTGGCGGTGCTGCCGCTCGGCGACGATATCGACACCGCCCTGCTGGCCCGCGGCCGGTCGGCGCCGGATCTGGTGATGCTGCCGGAGGTCGGCCGGATCGGGGAACTGGCGGGCGATGTGCTGCGCCCGTTGCCGGCCACCCTGTGGGGTGACGCGACGGATCCACGCTATCCCGAGCGCTGGCGGCCCCTGCTGTGGAAAGACCGCGCGCTCTACGGGATTCCGTTCAAGGCCGCCGACAAGTCACTGGTGTGGTACGACCGCTACGCCTTCGGCGGGAACGGGCCACGTGACGACCCGCGTGACTGGACGGTCTCGGAATGGCCGCATCGGGCCGCGGAGGCGACCGGGCGCAACCCGCTGTCGCTGGGCGCGGCCGACGGCTGGGTGCTGGCGGATCTGTTCGGCAATATCCTCTACGGTGAATCACCCTGGGACTACGGCGATCTGGCGTCGCCTGGCGATCCGCGGACTCGTCCGCGGGAGTGGGACCGCGACGCGGTGCGGGCGACGCTGTCGCGTCTGGGCGCGCTGTGGTCACCCGCCGGGGCCTTTCCCGGGGGTATCGCGGCGACCCTGATCCGGCAATTCCCCGAGTCGATCCGTGAGGTGTTCGAACGGCGCACCGCGGCGATGGTGGTCGCACCCGATTTCGCGGAGCCGATCGTGCGCAGTTGCCTGCGGCGCGCCCACCGTCCGGCGGACGCGGTCGGTGTGATGCCCTTTCCGGCGGTGGCGCCCGGCGGGTCACGTCCGGCGATCGGCGGTGGCGATGTGATCGTGGCGACCGCCGCCGGCACCCGCGATGTGGTCCCGGTGATCAGCGCATTGACCGCACCCGACGCGGTAGCGGGCTGGATCGCCGATCACGGAGGTTTCCTGGCACCGAGCCCACGGACGGTTCCCGGCCATCCGCCGATGCTGGAGCCGGTCGCCGCGCAGTTGCGGTCGTGGACGGCCTTCGATTTCGCCGATCTCATCGGCGCGGCCGGGCGGCGGGACGGATTGTGGCGGGTACTGACCGATCTGCTCATCACCGTCGGTGACGGCCGCGGTGACCGCATCGATGCCGCGGTCGACCACGCGGTACGCGGACTCGACGAGTTCGAGCGGAGAACACGATGACCGCGGGGCGAATCCACGCGCACGGCCTGGATCTGGAACTGGCGCCCGCGCGGGTCGCGGGACCGCTGATTCCGGGCCGGCCGCCCCGGCGCTGGGCGACGTGGCCGGCCCAACTCCCGGCGCTCGGGCTGATGCTGATCCTGCTGGTGGGCCCCACCGCGACGACACTGTGGACCGCCGCCCGCGCGCGCTGGGACATGGTGGCGTGGTGTGCGCTGCTGGTGGTGCTGATCGCCGCGGTCACGCTGCTGTGGCGGGCCGATGCCGCCGCGCGCGGCGTGGTTGCCGCGGTGGTCCGGGGCCGCTGGTCGCTGGTGCGAATCCGGTTGCGGGAACTGGTCGTGCGCCGCGCGGTGGGGCCGGGACCCGTGCCGCGGCGCATGCGGTGGCGGTCGCTGTGGTGGCCGGTGCTGATGCTGGCGCTGGGGGTGACCCTGGGGGGCATCGGCGTCGAGCTGGGCGCGTCCGGGCGCGGGGCCTACGCCCGGACGCTGGTGTGGGTGGTGTGCGGAGTAGCGGTTCTGGTGCTGGCACTCGAGCTGGCCTGGCGGGGCCGCCGCAGCTGGTGGCCGTGGCAGCCGCTGATCCTGCCGTTCGGGGTATCCGCCTTCGTCGCCGGGCTGGCGTTTCGGCTGCTGGCCGAGAATCCGGACTACCGGATGCCGGTGCCCGGCGTCACCGGTCAGCGCGTCTGGTTGATGGCCATGCTGATCACCGCGTTCGTCTGGTGCTGGCTGGGGGCCCTGTTCGCCCTGTTCCGCGCCGCGATCGCCGCGATCGAGGCCGATCCGGTCCGGCGGGGATACCTCGAGGACGCGCAGGGGGCCTGGCGTACCCGGGCGCGGCTGTTCGAGCTCGTGCGACCGGTATTCCTGATCCTCGGATTGGTGGTCGCGATCGCCGCGGCCCGGATCTTCGACATCATCCTGATCGCGGTTCCCGGATCACTGCAGTATTCGCTGGACTCCGCCACCGTGCACTGGTGGCGCCTGGTCTCGGATCCGGATGCCGATCCCGGCGTGGCGGCGGCGTATTCGCTGCCGCTGGCGGTGCTGATCGGCGCGGCGGCGTGGATCATGCAGACCACGGTGCGTCGGCACCGGGTCGGCTGGATACGCCGCCCGGAGGTCGACCCGTTCCGCACCCGGCGCGACGCCCGGGGCGTGGTCCGGGTCGGCATCGTCTCGCTGCTGTCGCTCGGGCCGCTGCTGGCCTTGGTGGTGTTCAGCTGGGTGGGCGCCGACGGCCCGGCGTTCGCCGGTTCGGGCTCGGTGTGGCACCACCGAGAGTTGTTGCACGCCATGGCCAATACCGGATGGGTTGCCGGCTGGGCGACCCTGCTCGTCATCGGCGCCGCGTTTCCGGTGGCCCACCGGCTCGCCGGGCTGCCCGCCGATGCGATGCGATCGCGGATCACCCTGGTGGTGCTGGTGGTGTTCACTGTGCTGCCCGCGCAGTTCTCCGTGGGACCCATCCGTCGCGTGATCGAGAGCTTCGGCTTGACCGGCACCTCGATCTCCTCGCTGATCGTCGTCCATGCCGCGATCGGGCTGCCGATCGCGATCCTGATCCTGCGCGGTGCGCTGCTCGCGCCGTCGGACAGTCCGGCGGCGGACACGCTGCGCGGATTGGCCAGACCGTGGGCCGTGGTGGGCCGGATGCTGTCGACCGCGTGGCCGGCCGTCGGGGCGGTCGCGGTCCTGGAACTGATCCAGGTGTGGAACGACTTCTTCATCGGATTGATGGTCAGCGGTGCGGATGTGAGCCCGTGGTCGCTGCTGCTGTGGGGGGACGCGCGCCAGTTCCAGGAGAATGCCGCCCACCTCGCGGCGGGTGCGCTGCTGTCGACGGTGCCGCCGGCGCTGCTGTTGCTCGCGACCTGGCGGCGGTTTCTCGTTCCCGGCCTGACCGGCGGTTTCGTGCGATGAGCACCGATACCGAACGCCGAGACGACACCGAGTCCGCCGCTGCGCTGATCACGGCACCGAAAGCGTCGGTGTGGCAGGGGTTTCTGGGCGCCGCCTGGGTGTTGTCCTCGTCGTTGCTGCTCGAGGTGGTGGCGAAACTGCTCGAGGGCTCGGTCGGCCAGAGCCATGTGCTGAACTCACTGGCCGGGGTCCTGCGCTGGGTTGCGGTGGCGGTTGTGCTGGCCGCCGCGCTGTACGTGCTGTGGCGCAAGAGTATGGATATGCGCGAGGGCGCGCGGATCCGCCGGGAGCTGGATCTGACGTCGGATCTGGTGGAGCCACCGGCCGCGGTCGCCCGCACGGTGACGATCGCACCGGCGCTGCCGCCGGAGCCGGCGCCGCGGCTCGACGCGCAGGACGAACCGGTGGTCGCGGTCCTGCGGGCGCTGCCGTTCGCCGATTACGAGTCGGCCGCGCTCTACGACATGGTGAGCGCGATGCTGGACTGCGTGTCCATCCTGCCGGGCGATCAGGCGGTGGCGCGTCGGCACGCGAGTGATGTGCTGATCCGCTTGGCCGCCGGTGGGATCGTCGCACACGACGGTCACGACCGGTTCCGGGTGGATCGCGGGGATCGCCCACCCGCCGGGCCGGGACGCGACGTCTGTCGTACCCCGCAGTGGCGGGCCGCCCTGCCCGCCCTGGTCCGCCACTACGCGGATCTGGCGCACCGCTGGGCGGTGGCGTTGGACTCCGATCGGCTCGGTGCCGGCGCTCACCGCTGGTTCCTCGGATCGGCCGATCGTCTCGCCGCGCTGCTGTGCGCGTGCGCCGAGGCCGAGCACGGCATCGAGCTCGATATCACGGCCCTGGCGCGCATCGCCGACGCCCTGGACCTCTGGTACGCGCGCATCGGGGTGCCGCCAGGTAGTGCCGCGGCCGTGGCCATGCGCACTCTCGCGTCCCGCTCACACCCCGAGATCCGGGAATTGGCGTCGATCCGCTGCGGGGACCTGTCGGAACCGGAATCGGGCTCTCGCCGGCGGCCCTGGGCGCGCGTCCGCAGGCGTCGCGGAACGACGGGCCTGCGAGCGCGCCGCGCGCACGAGACCGCGTTGCGTGGCCTCCAGCGCTACCGGCGCTGGGACGGCGCGCCGGGTCCGGCCGCGGCGGGGTCGCTGTCGGAGGTCGTGGACGGATTCGAGCGGGCCTGGTGGCTGTTCCCCCGTCGTGACACCGCTGGTGAGGTGTGCGCCCTGATCGACCTGGCGATCGCCCAGCTGCATCAGGGCCGCCTGGATGCCGCGCGTGATCGGCTGGAGCTGGCCGAAGCGCTGACCCGTGGCGGGCGCAACCCCTCCGGGCGTGCGCACACCTTCGAGATCCTCGGCGTGTTGTGGTGGATGCGCGGGGAGCCGCGCCGAGCCTTGCGCTGGTGGCTGCTGGCCTTGACCCGCTATCGCGATCTGGGTCATGAACTGGGCATCTGCCGCTGCTTGCAGCATCTGGGCAGTGCGGTCGTGGTGGTACCCGAATACGGGGGTCTGGTGCTGGCCGGGCCGGTGGATACCGGCGAGGTTCTCAGCGAGGCCTCGGGTTGGCTGGCCTACGCCGAACAGCACCGCCCCGACCGTCCCGCGCCGGACTCGCTGCTCGCGCGCCGCTATAGACGCCAGGTCACGCGGGTGTTGCGTGCCGCGCGGGTGCAGGTCCGCGACACCGTGGGCCGATGGCCGATCGAAGTGTCCGAGCGGTAGCCTCATCCGAGCTGTCGCCGCGGGTTGCGGGGCTTTCGCCGCGTCGGATTCGGTCATTTCGGGCGTGATACTGCGACCCGAGTCACTATATACGGGTGATCTCCGCCACATAACGTTTATATAACTACAGTTGTGTAAGGCGCGTTTATCCGCGCATGCCCTGCGGAAACGTGAATGATCCGGGATATGACTCGATGAGTTTTGGTTGTTACCACAACGTGATCTGTCGAGATTTATTCGTTACCGTCGTCTGCAGCTCGGAATTCCGGGCTGACGCTCGAATCGCTGAACACCGGTAACCCTGTCCCGCGGTTCGAGTTCGACCCCGACATACCTGGGGGCAGGGACCCGCGATCGCCACCGGCGGGCCGGCTGGGCGCAGGCAGGAAATACTTACATGTCTCGTAACCGGAAGTTCAGCACTCGCGCACTCGGCTTCGCCGCCGTCGCCGGCGCCATCGTCGCCGTCCCGTTCGGCCTCACCGCTACCGCGTCTGCCGACGGCGGCCACGACTGGGATGCCGTGGCGCAGTGCGAGGCCAGCGGCAACTGGGGCGCCGATACCGGAAACGGATTCTACGGCGGCCTGCAGTTCACCCAGAGCACCTGGGAGGCCAACGGCGGCAGCGGCAGCCCGTCCAACGCCAGCCGGGCCGAGCAGATCCGCGTCGCGGAGAACGTGCTCGCCAGCCAGGGCCCCGGCGCCTGGCCGGTCTGCGGCGCCAACCTGTAAGGGTTCGCCGCTCGATCGACTCCCGCATCGATAGCGTGCCGACAGGCCCCTCCCGGAAGTGCCGGGCGGGGCCTGTCGTCGTTATCCCAGTTCAGGCGCCGATTGCGGCGCCGGTCGCGTAACGGCTCTCGACCGGCGCGAGGCCGTAGTGCCCGCGCAGGGTGTCGGCGCTGTACTCGGTGCGGAACAGGCCGCGTTCCTGCAGGATCGGCACCACCCGGTCGACGAAATCGGTCAGTCCGCCCGGCAGATACGGCGGCATGATGTTGAATCCGTCGGCCGCGCCCGCCTCGAACCACGTCTGCAGTTCGTCGGCGATCTGCTCGGGTGTACCCGCGAAGCTGCGGTGCCCGCGCCCGCCGCCGAGCTTGCCGATCAGCTGCCGGACGGTCAGCTGCTCCTGGGTGGCCAGATCCTTGACCAGCGTGAACCGTGATTTGCCGCCTTCGATATCGCTTTCGGCCGGCAGGGGCGGCAGCGGTGCGTCGAGGGGGTGCTCGGTCAGATCGATGCCCAGCTGCGTAGACAGTTGGCGCAGTGCGTAATCCGGTGCGATGAGGTCGGTGAACTCCTGCTCCAGTGCGAGCGCCTCGGCAGTGGTATCGGCGATGTAGGGAACCAGGCCGGGAAGCACCTTCAGCTCGTCCGGGCTCCGGCCGTATTTCGGCAGCCGAGCTTTGAGGTCGCGGTAGAAGCGCTGCCCCTCCTCGAGACCGCGCTGCGCGGTGAACACCGCCTCGGCATAGCGGGCGGCGAATTCCTTTCCGCTCTCCGAGGATCCGGCCTGCACGAGTAGCGGGCGGCCCTGCGGACCGCGCGGGGAATTCAAGGGGCCCCGCACCCGGAACCGGTCGCCGGCGTAGTCGACGGTGTGGACCTTGTCGGGATCGGCGAAGACCCCGGTCTCGGGATCGAGCACGATCGCCGAGGACTCCCAGCTGTCCCACAATTGCAGTGCGACATCGACGAATTCGGTTGCGCGCTCATATCGGCGAGCATGTTCGGGAATGGCGTCGTAGCCGAAATTATAGGCCTCGTCGACGGTGCCGGAGGTGACGATGTTCCACCCGGCCCGGCCTCCGCTGATGTGATCGAGCGAGGCGAATTTGCGAGCCAGATTGAACGGTTCGTTGTAGGTGGTCGATGCGGTGGCGATGAGGCCGATGTGCTCGGTCGCGGCGGCGATGGCCGACAGCAGCGTCACCGGTTCGAATACCGCGAGCGTATTGCGCTGAATTCGCGGGCCCACCGCCAAACCGTCGGCGAAGAATACCGAATCCAATTTCCCACGCTCGGCGATGCGGCCCAATTCCTGGAAATGCCGTACGTCGAGAACGCGTTGTTCTTCGGTGCGCGGATGGCGCCAGGCCGCCTCGTGGTGGCCGACGCCCATCAGAAAGGCGTTGATATGAAAGGTTTTCCGTGATGGCGACATCGGGCGTCGTCGTCCCTTCGAGAGAGTGCTTCAGCGATCGGATTCGGGGCGCCAGCGGGTGAGGCGGCGTTCGATCGCGACGAGGACGGCGTTGTAGACCAGTCCGACGATCGCGATGGCGACGATCCCGACGTACATATCGGGGATCTGGAAATTCTGCTGGGCGGCGGTGATGAGATAGCCGAGCCCCGCTCGCGCGCCCGACATCTCGGTGGCGATGAGAACCAGAATGGACGCCGACGCCGCCATCCGGATGCCGGTGAAGATGGTCGGGACCGCGGCGGGCAGAATCACCTTCTGGAACAGCCGCAGCGGTGAGAAACCCAGTGAGACTGCCGATTTGACCAGTAGTGGATCCACCGATCGCACGCCGCTGATGGTGTTCAGCAGGATCGGGAAGAACCCGGCGTAGACGACGATCGCCACCTTGGAGGTCTCGCCGATGCCGAGAATGAGGATGAACACCGGTAGCAGCGCCAGCGCCGCGGTATTGCGGAACAGTTCGAGCAGGGGGTTCAGGAAATCGGCGACCGGTTTGTACCAGGCGATGGCGACCCCGGCCGGTACCGCGAGCGCCACCGCGATCGCGAACCCGACCAGCGACCGTCCGAGGCTGGCGGAGGTGTTGTCCCAGAGCTGGCCGTTGCGAATCAGCTCCTCACCCCGTGTCACCACGGTGGAGAAGGGCGGCAGGAAGATCCGATCGACGAGACCGAACCGGGGCGCGAGCTCCCAGAACGCCAAGAACAGGGTGATGACCAGAACGGGTTTGAGCAATCGCCAGCCCCAGCGGCCGGCGATGCCGACCAGTCGCCGTCCCGATCCGGAAGCCGGGCGGGCGGGGGACTCGGCCGCACTCGCGGCCGAGATGTGCGACTTCTTCGGCACCAGCACGGATTCGGCGGTGGCGGGCAAAGTGGTGGACACGGTGTTACCTCCTGTCGGCGGCCGCGAGCTCGGCCTGCTCGAGGCCCTGAGCGCGGGCCACCTCGTCGTGCAGCAGTGACCAGATCCGATGCCTGATCTCGCTGAAGTGTTCGCTCGAGCGGACGTCGGCGTCCGGATCGGCGTCGCGGTCGAGATCGATATCGACCACCGCCTTGACCCGTCCCGGCCTGGAGGTGAGGACGGCCACTCGCTGCCCCAGATACACGGCCTCATTGATGTCGTGGGTGATGAACAGGATGGTCTTCCCGGTGGTGCGCCAGATGCGCAGCAATTCGTCCTGTAGCGATTCGCGGGTCTGCGCGTCGAGCGCGGCGAACGGCTCGTCCATGAGCAGCACCTCCGGATCGAAGGCGAGGCTGCGCGCGATGGCGACACGCTGTTTCATACCGCCGGACAATTCGTGCGGATACCGGTCGCCGAAGCCGGTCAGGCCGACCAGCTCCAGATATTCCTCGGCGATCCGGCGGCGCTCCCGGCGGCGAATTCGTCTGGCCTCCAGCCCGAATTCGATATTGCCGCGCGCGGTGCGCCACGGCAGCAGCGCATACTGCTGGAATACGATGCCGCGGTCGAGTCCGGGCCCGGTCACCGGTTCACCGTCGAGCAGGATCTGCCCGTGGCTGGGGCGGGTCAGACCGCCCAGCAGATCCAGCAGTGTGGATTTGCCCGAGCCGCTGGGGCCGACGAGTACGAGGAATTCACCGTCGCGCACGTCGACCGTGACGTTCTCGAGCGCGGTGAACGTGGTGCCGGCGCCCCGGGCGGGAAACTCCTTGCGCACCCCGTCGAGCGCGAGTTTGATTGCCGTGTCGCTCATTTGGCGGCCACCGCCTCTCCGGTCGGCCCGCTGCCGGGCGGGTACTTCCCGTTGGCGTAGGGGTTGAAGCTGTTGGTGTAGATATCCTTGGCCGCGGCTTTCCCGGCCGGCAGTTCACCGTTGCGGACCAGCCAGTCGATCCAGATCTGCAGTTCTCGCTCCTGAATCACCGCACCGGGCACCGGAATGCCGGAGGATTTGTAGGAGTCGAGCAATGTGGTGTTCTCGTTGCGGCCGCGCTTGTGGATGATGTCGGCCAGTCGTGCCACCACCTGATCGCGCGGCGTGAGCTGCAACCACCGCGTCGCGCGGGCGGTGCCCTGGACGAAGTCGGCTACCGCGTCCTTGTGATCGGAGATGTACTCGTTGCGGAAAACGTAGGTGCCGTAGTCGAACTCACCGAACAGCCCCTTGTCGGTGTACAGCGGGTGGATGCCGCCGTGGGCCAGCGCGATGTCCTGCAGCGGTCCGCCGAGGGCCGCGGCATCGATCTGCCGCTTGCGCAGCGCGTCCTCGGTGTTGACCGGTGGCAGCACCACCAGCTGCACCTGTTTGATCTCGTCGTCGGTGAGGCCCTGATCGTGCAGCCACTGCCGGGTGATGAATTCGTGGTGTGCGCCGAGGGTGTTGACCCCGACCTTCTTGCCGATCAGATCCTTGGCGGTCTTGATACCGGAATCGTCGCGGACGTAGTAGCCGGTGAAGCTCTGCGCGTCGGCGCCGTAGGAGCTGAGTACCGAGGTGACCGGGGCGCCGCCGGCGATGAGCTTGACGACGGCGCCGTTGAAGGCGCTGCCGAATTCGATCTGCTTGGTGGTGGCGGCCTGGATATTGGCGGGGCCGCTGGTGGTATCTCCCTCCCACTTCAGCTCGATCTTGGAGAAGTAACCGAGATCGGCGGCCAGTTCGTAGGGTGTGACCGTTCCGGCCTGGCCCTGGTACCGGAGGATGGCCTTACCGTCGGCGGTGGTGCCGGCCCCAGAACTCGAGCAGCCGGCCGCGAGCGCGAGGGATATGGGCAGGGCCAGGACGGCGGCGAGGGCGCGCACGACCCGGGGTCGTCTGAACGACAACATGATGGTTTCTTTCACTGAATGCGACCGCGGTCGCACGCATATGGAAATGCGACGACCCGCAGGTCCGCGAAACGAATTGCCTGGGAGGGGCTTTCGGCGACGGCGATGGCGCCCGGATTCAGGCGCGACAGATCCCGTGCGAAACGCGCATGAGATCGACCGTGCGGCGCCGCGTCAGTGGACGGAAGACATTCATCGGGTGGCCTTTTCGGGAAATGCTCGTACCGGCGGCGCGGATCGCGATGACCCGCGGTGATCGCTGACCGACAGTTCGGGGTCGTCGCCGTCGAAGCAGTTCGGTATCGCGATCGCACGATCGACTGCGCGTGCGCCCGAACGCGGTTCATCGGTGGCGGCCATAGATCCTCCTGCCGGGACCGAAAACGATGTATCGCACTCTGTCCTGCCCGCAGACCTGGGGCAATGGTTGTGCGCAGCGCGAGCGGATCACCGACGCGGAGGAACGAATTCCAGGGCCACGGATTGCCGCCGATCGGGGGCGAATATCGTGGCGCGCCGACGTGATGAACGAGGACGGCGATCGACATGTATCGCGGCGCAATCGTCCCCGGCGAGCCGGACTATCTCGATCGGATCGCGGTGATCGTGGCGAGCCGCCGCGGAAGTACCCGTCGGACACCGCCCAGCGGGCTCAGTGTGGTGCGGGCTCGTCCGCGGGCGCGGCGGCGGTCTCGATGAACTCGTCCGCGCCCCAGCGCGCGTCGACGACGAGCCCGATGACGCCGAGGGTGATGCACACTCCGGACAAGATGAGCAGGCCGGGATCGGTCCGGCCGGTCAGCGCGTCGCCGAGCACGACCACGCCGATCGTGCCGGGAATGATGCCGAGGAAGGTCGCCAGCAGATACGGCACCATCCGCACCGACGACAACCCCGCGCAGTAGTTGATCACCGAGAACGGTACCGGTGCGATCAGCCGCAGTGAGCCCACGGCGAGCCAGCCCCGCCGGGCCAGTCGCCGATCGACCGCCCGCACTGCCGGGTGATGCAGCCGCGCCGCGACCTGGTCCCGGTCGAGGGCGCGCACGAGCAGCAGTGCCAGCACCGCACTGACCGTCGTGGCGGTGACGGCGAGGGCGATGCCGACCACCGGCCCGAACAGAAGCCCGGCGCTGAGAGTGAAGACGGTGCGCGGGAAGGGCGCGACGGTGACGATCGCGTGGACGAGGAAGAACACGAGGGGGAAGATGGGACCGACCGAATCGGCCCATTCACGAATCTGCTGTGGAGCCGGATGCGGCGCCAGCGCGGCTACCGCGACCAGCGCGATCGCGAGCAGTAGCAGCGTTGCGACCCGTCGATTGCGCAGCATTCGCAGCGCCACTTCCGTCGTCCTCGGCACCCGCGACAGGTTACCGGTTGGTAGGACGAGCCTGTGCGAAGCGGGTGCGAACACCGGGCTAGCATCACATGAAGGTTGAGGAATGAACGTTAACCGAACTGGCCTGTGACCTGCCGATATCGCATATCGGCGGCAATGTGAAGCGGACACACAGCCGGTTGCGAAGGCCCTGCGAAGAGTTGGGTTCGGGTGCCGGTATCCGGTACAGGTGGAGTATCGCCAGTCGAGTGGAAGAGGTACAGCAGCGATGCCGATTGGTTCAGATCCGGGCGCGGACACCGTGCCCGGGTACGCCGCGTGGCGTAAGGGCGTGGCCGGAGTTCTGGCCAAATCCCGCAGGGTCGATGCCGCCGAACTCGGGGACGAGCCGGAGCGTCTGCTCGAGGTCACCAATTACGACGGAGTGACCGTCGCGCCGCTGTACACCCGCCGCGACGAGCTGCCCGAGCAGCCACTGCCGGGACAGTTCCCGTTCGTCCGCGGTAACGAGGCGACCCGGGATGTGCACCGGGGCTGGCACGTCAGCGCCCGGTTCGGCGGGGCGGATCCGGCCCGGGTCAACGAGGAGATCCTGGCGGCGCTGGAAAACGGCGTCAGCGCGGTGTGGCTGGGTGTCGGGGTCGAGGGGGTGCCGGTGGCCGGGCTGCCGGACGCGCTGCGCGGTCTGTTGTTCGAACTCGCGCCGCTGAGTGTGCGGGCCGGGGCCGATACCGCGGCCGCGGCCGCGCAGGTGCTGGCGGTGCTCGACGCCTATCAGGTCGCCGATCGCTCCGATATCCGCGTGTTCCTCGGTGCGTCGCCGCTGACCGGTGAGTTCGCCTCGATTCCCGATATCTCGGTGGAGGGCGCGGTGGAGCTGGCTCGCACCGCCGCCGAGCGCCCCGAGGCGGTGCGCGCGATCACGGTGTGCGGCACCGTATTCCACGACGCGGGCGCTTCCGACGCGCAGGAGATCGGCGCGGCCGTCGCCGCGGGCCTGGACTACCTGCGCCTGCTGACCGATGCCGGACTCGATATCGCCGACGCGCTGGATCAGGTGAGTTTCCGGTTCGCGGCCACCGACGATCAATTCGAGACCATCGCGAAGTTCCGCGCCGCCCGCCGGTTGTGGGCCCGGGTGGCGCACCAGGTGGGCGCGCCCGACTTCGGCAACGCCCCGCAGCACGCGGTCACCTCCGAAGCGATGCTCAGCCAGCGCGATCCCTGGGTGAACATGTTGCGCACCACGCTGGCCGCCTTCGGCGCCGGCGTGGGTGGCGCCGATCTGGTCACCGTGCTGCCGTTCGACGCGGCCCTGCCCGCCGGGGAACTCGGTGTCTCGCAGGCGTTCTCCGAGCGCATGGCGCGCAACACCCAGCTCCTGCTGCTCGAGGAGTCGCACCTGGGGCACGTGCAGGATCCGGGCGCCGGCTCCTGGCATGTGGAGAGCCTGACCGACGAGGTCGCCGCGGCGGCGTGGGCGTTCATGCAGGAACTCGAACGGGCCGGCGGATATCGCGCGGCGCTGGGTTCGGGCGTGCTGGCCGAGCGGATCGCCGAGACGAAGGCGCGCCGCGAATCCGATATCGCGCACCGCCGCACCGCGGTCACCGGTGTGAACGAATTCCCGAACCTCGCCGAGGAACCGTTGTCGGAAGCCGCGCGGGCGACCGGCTCGGCGGCCCGCTACGGTGCGGCCTTCGAGCAATTGCGCAATCGCTCCGATGCGTACCTGGCCACCCATGGTCGTCGCCCGCGGGCGCTGCTGGTGCCGCTGGGACCGGTGGCCGAGCACAATGTGCGGGTGACCTTCACCGCGAACGTGCTGGCCTCGGGCGGAATCGAGACCGTCCACCCGGGCCCGGTGGCGATCGCCGGAATCGGCGCCGCCGCCACCGAATCCGAGGCGACCCTCGCGGTGCTGTGCGGCGCCGACGCCCGCTACGGGACCGAGGCCGCGGCCGCGGTGCAGCAGTTGCGCAGCGCCGGTGTCGCCACGGTTCTGCTTGCCGGGCCGGAGAAAGCGGTGGCGGAGGTGACCGGCACACAGCGGCCGGACGGATTCCTCACCGCTCGCATGGACGCGGTGGCCACCCTGTCCGGCCTGCTGGAGAAGCTGGGAGCGTAATGACTACTCGAGATGTGAACCACGTGATCGGCAGCTTCGCCGAGGTGCCACTGGGCGATTCGTCGCCCGCGCGGGTCGACAGCGCCGGGGTGGAGGCGTTCGTCGCCGAATCCGCCGCCGCCAACGGCTACACCCCCGAACAGCTGGTGTGGGCCACCCCGGAGGGGATCGACGTCGCGCCGGTGTACACCAAGGCCGACCGTGACGGTGTGGTCGCCGAGGGCTATCCGCTCGACAGCGTGCCCGGTATCGCGCCGTTCGTGCGCGGCCCGTACCCGACGATGTACGTGAATCAGCCGTGGACCATCCGCCAGTACGCGGGTTTCTCCACCGCCGCCGATTCCAACGCCTTCTACCGCCGTAATCTGGCCGCGGGCCAGAAGGGGCTGTCGGTCGCCTTCGACCTGGCCACACACCGCGGCTACGACTCCGATCATCCGCGCGTCACCGGTGACGTGGGTATGGCCGGTGTCGCCATCGACTCCATCTTGGACATGCGGGAACTGTTCGATCAGATTCCGCTGGACCAGGTTTCGGTGTCGATGACCATGAACGGCGCGGTGCTGCCGATCCTGGCGCTGTACGTCGTGGCCGCCGAGGAACAGGGCGTCAAGCCGGAACAGCTGGCCGGAACCATTCAGAACGACATTCTGAAAGAGTTCATGGTCCGCAACACCTACATCTATCCGCCGAAGCCCTCGATGCGGATCATCTCCGACATCTTCGCCTACACCAGCGCGAAGATGCCGAAGTTCAACTCGATCTCGATCTCGGGCTACCACATCCAGGAAGCCGGTGCGACCGCCGATCTGGAGCTGGCCTACACCCTCGCCGACGGTGTGGAGTACATCCGTGCCGGTCTGGACGCGGGGATGGAGATCGATCAGTTCGCACCGCGGCTGTCGTTCTTCTGGGCGATCGGCATGAACTTCTTCATGGAGGTCGCCAAGCTGCGCGCGGGCCGGCTGCTGTGGAACGAACTGGTCTCGAAGTTCGAGCCCAAGAGCCAGAAGTCGCTGTCGCTGCGAACCCATTCGCAGACTTCGGGCTGGTCGCTGACCGCCCAGGACGTGTTCAACAATGTCGCGCGCACCTGCGTGGAGGCGATGGCGGCCACCCAGGGCCATACCCAGTCGCTGCACACCAACGCCCTCGACGAGGCGCTGGCACTGCCGACCGACTTCTCCGCCCGCATCGCCCGCAACACCCAGCTGCTGCTGCAGCAGGAGTCGGGCACTACGCGGCCGATCGACCCGTGGGGTGGCTCGTACTACGTCGAGTGGCTGACCCACCAGCTCGCCGAGCGGGCTCGGGCCCATATCGCCGAGGTGGAGGCGCACGGCGGTATGGCACAGGCGATTTCGGAGGGTATTCCGAAGTTGCGCATCGAGGAGGCCGCCGCGCGCACCCAGGCGCGGATCGACACCGGCGCGCAACCGGTGATCGGCGTCAACAAATACCAGGTGCAAGAGGACCAGGAGATCGAGGTCCTCAAGGTCGAGAACTCGCGCGTGCGCGCGGAGCAGAACGAGAAACTCCAGCGTCTGCGCGCCGAACGCGACAGCGCCGAGGTCGAGCGGGCACTGGCCGAATTGACCAGGGCCGCGGGCTCTTCCGAGGGCGGGATGGGCAACAACCTGCTCGCCCTGGCCATCGACGCGGCTCGCGCCAAGGCGACCGTCGGCGAGATCTCCGACGCGCTGGAGAAGGTATACGGCCGCCACCAGGCCGAGATCCGCACACTGTCGGGCGTCTACCGGGAGGAGGCCGGCAAGGTGACCAATATCAGCAAGGCCATCGAGCTGGTCGAGGAATTCGCCGAGGCGGAGGGGCGCCGTCCCCGCATCCTCGTCGCGAAGATGGGCCAGGACGGCCACGACCGCGGGCAGAAGGTCATCGCGACCGCCTTCGCCGATCTCGGCATGGATGTCGATGTGGGCCCGCTGTTCCAGACTCCGGAGGAGGTGGCGCAGCAGGCGGCCGACAACGACGTGCACATCGTCGGTGTCTCCTCGCTGGCGGCCGGTCACCTCACGCTGGTGCCCGCCCTGCGCCAGGCGCTGGCCGATGTCGGACGTCCCGACATCATGGTCATCGTCGGCGGTGTGATCCCGCCGGGTGACTTCGACGAGCTGTACGCCGCAGGTGCCGCGGCGATCTTCCCGCCGGGCACCGTGATCGCCGATGCCGCGATCGGCCTGCTGCAGAAGCTGGCGGCCGAACTCGGCCACGAGATCGGCGGACAAGCCGGGGCGGAATGAGCGACGCCGACCTGACCCCGGCGGGCGGTGGGTCCGCCGGGGCGGAACTGCCCGGCACCCAGGCGCTGTCGACCGAGCGCGGCATGCCCCCGGCGCTGCGGGTGGCCGGTCCGGAACGCGGCGGTGGGTCCGCCGGCAAACGCGGCGGTGGGTCCGCCGGCAAACGCGGCGGTGGGTCCGCCGGCAAACGCGGCATCGATGTCGCGGAGCTGGCACAGGCCATCCGCGGCAATCAGCGTGCCGCGCTCGCGCGGGCGATCACCCTGGTCGAATCGACCCGCGCCGATCACCGCGAGGCCGCTCAGAAGCTGCTGCTCGAACTGGCCGGCGGTGACTGCGCCGAATCCAATCGGGTCGGCATCACCGGCGTGCCCGGGGTGGGCAAGTCGACCTTCATCGACGCCCTCGGGATGTATCTGATCGGTCAGGGGCACCGGGTCGCGGTCCTGGCCGTGGATCCGTCCTCGACCCGCACCGGCGGTTCGATCCTGGGGGACAAGACCCGCATGGCGCGGCTGTCGGTGGAGCGTGACGCCTACATCCGTCCGTCGCCCACGGCGGGCACCCTCGGCGGCGTCGCCAAGGCCACCCGGGAAACCATCGTGCTACTCGAGGCGGCCGGGTACGACGTGATCCTGGTGGAGACTGTCGGCGTCGGGCAGTCCGAGGTGACCGTCGCGAATATGGTCGATGTGTTCTGCTTCCTCACCCTCGCCCGCACCGGAGATCAGTTGCAGGGCATCAAGAAGGGGGTGCTGGAATTGGCCGATCTGGTGGCGGTGAACAAGGCCGATGGGCGGCACGAGGTGGAGGCGCGGGCGGCGGCCCGCGAACTGCAGGGCGCGATGCGGCTGATCCATCCGCGGGAATCGCTGTGGCGGCCACCGGTTCTCACCATGAGCGGACTCAACGGCAGCGGCCTCGACACCTTCTGGGACACGGTGCTCGAACACCGCCGGGTACTCACCGAGGCGGGGGAGTTCGCGGAGAAGCGCCGCCGCCAGCAGGTCGATTGGACCTGGACCATGGTGCACGACCAGCTCTTGCGGCGGTTGGCCGACAGTCCCGGTGTCAAGGCGATCCGCGGTCAGGTCGAAAAGCGGATCCGCGACGGCTCGCTGACTCCGGCACTGGCCGCGGAGGAACTGCTGCGAGCCTTCGACGAGGGATAGCGTTCCAGCGGGCGCTCAGGTGAGAGCGATGCCCTCCCACAACGTCCGGACCGGGCACGGGTCATCGATGACGGTGGGCTCCAGGTCCAATCGCATCGTCGTGCGGCGGAGAGGTTCGTAGGGTGGCCAGTGCACTCGGCCGGTGGTGGCGAACTGTACCCAGGCGCCGTGGACGAGATCGGCCAGCTGTTGCGGCGGGTTCGGTCCGGTGAGCCAGCGCATGCGCGGGTCGTGCAGCCGATCGAAGGCGAAGGGTACCTCCAGGAAATGGCACGACCCCAGTTGTCCGTCGAACTGCGGTGAGCGCCACGTGAATTCGTACATGTAGGTGGACGCGGGCGCGGGTGCGTGGGCATCGGCCAGCCGGAGTCCCGGCACGGTATAGAACCAGTCGCCCTGCACGATCGCCAGCAGCGCCCCGGGATCGGCGCCCGGATAGGCGGCGCGATAGGCGGTCAGCGCACGCTCGACGGGCAGCCGATACAGGTGCATCGCGGTGGCCAGTTCCGCCTCGGTGACCGAGTCGAGGCCGCGGAACGGAACCAGTGACAGCCGCCCTTCCGCACCGTTGTGCCCGATCAGGACATCGACATCCGCGCCCGCTCCGGCGGTGACGGCGTCGACGGGCGCGGCGGACAGTGTGCTGCCGTCGAGCGTGGGCCGCCACATGTTGACCCGGCATCCCGGTTCACCACCCCATCGCTGTGGATCCGGTTGCCGCGCGAGATCGCCCATCACCGCGGTCTGGGCGGCCAGCACCCGTTCGACCCCCGCCGTCGCCACGGCGTCACGGTCGGCGGCCACACCGAGTTTCGTGACGAGACGTTGCCCGATCTCGCGGGCGGTGGCGGCGGAGTAGCACAGATTGCCCGCTCCGCTCTCCAGGATGGCCCGCCGGAACAGCCCGGAGGCGCGGGGCATGGTCAGTAGCGTGCCCACGGCCATCGCCCCCGCGGACTGTCCGGCGATCGTGACGTTGTCCGGGTCGCCGCCGAACGCGGCGATATTGTCGCGCACCCATTCCAGCGCCGAGATCTGATCCAGCAGTGCCACATTCGCCACCTCGTCGTCGAGGAACAAGAACCCCTCGGCGCCGAGGCGGTAGTTCATCGCGACGAACACCACCCCGTCGCGAGCGAACGCGGTCCCGTCGTAGAGGCCGTTGCTGCCGGTGTCGAATCCGCCGCCGAAGATCCACACCACCACCGGCATCCGCGCCGAACCGGGTTCGCGAGTCCAGATATTGAGGTTGAGATAGTCCGCTCCCGGAATCGGAGGTGCGAAGAACTCCAACGGCGGCGGAGTAGCCGGCTGTGGTGGCGTGGGTCCCAGCGCGATGGCGTCACGCACGCCGCTCCAGGCTCGGACCGGGCGCGGCGGACGATAGCGGTGCGCACCGATGGGCGGCGCCGCATAGGGCACGCCGCGAAACGCGTGGATCCCCGCGTCCACCCTGCCCCGTACCCGGCCCGAGGCGGTGGCGACGACCGAATCCGCCTCGCCGCCAACGCAACCGGTGGCGAGCCAGGGGAGCGTCGCCGTCGCGGTCAGGTCGCGAAGAAACGCCCGGCGGTTCATGTCGGTGCCCGGCGTTCGGTGATGGGCTCGTACATCTGAGTTCCTCGGTGCGGGGGTCACATAAACCTACGACGTAGGTTTCGGGTCGACCGTATATCCTACGATGTAGGTTTGGCAAGGGAAGGGAGTGTGGGTGGCCAGGCGCACGCAGGGGACGGCGGCGGGACTCAGTCGCGAGCGGATCGCGGCCGCGGCGGTCGCACTCATCGATCGCGACGGCCTGGAGCGGTTCGGTGTGCGGCGGCTCGCCGAGGAACTCGGGGTCGACCCGATGTCGATCTACAACCACATCAAAGGCAAGGCGGCGCTGCTGGACGCGGCCACCGAAGCCGTACTCGCCGAGATCTCGGCCGATGCCGAGGACGCCGGAAGCTGGGAGGAGATCGCGCGCCGGACCGCTCGCGACTACCTGGCGACGGCCTCTCGGCACCCCCACATCGTCGCGCTGCTGGCCGCCCGGCCGCAGACCTCACCCTCGGCGCTGACCGCACTCGAGCGGCTGGTCAGCGCGATGCGCGCGGCCGGTCTGCCGGATGAGGTCGTCTCGGACACGCCGACGCTGCTGTTCGGATTCCTCAACGGCTATCTGATGGCGATACTCGGCCCCGGCGGCCCTTCGACCGTTCCCGATATCGACTCCGCGCGGTATCCGACGATGGCCACACTCGCGCCGCGGCTCGCCGGTTTCGGATCCGTAGCGGAATTCGACCGGATGCTCGACACGGTGCTGACGGGAATCCGGCAGCGCGCGGCCGGGTGCGCCCAGGGGTAGTCCGCCGCGTGACCACCGCTCGGCGACCGCGAAGTCTCAGTCCAGTGCGAACAACCGAGCGGCATTGTCGTGGCACACCGCGCGCAACCAATTCTCGCCGAGGTCGAGCCGTTCGAGCGCCTCGAGCGCGTGGGCGTAGGAATACGGGATGTTCGGGAAGTCGCTGCCGAACAGAATGCGGTCACCGAGGTCGGCCAGCCGGGGATACTCGCTGCGCGGGAACGGAGTTCGCTCCTCGACGAAATCGGTGAACGACATCGTGGTGTCCAGATATACGGTGTCGTACCGCTGGGCGATATCGAGGAATTCCGAATGTTCGGGTACGCCCATATGGGCGATGATCAATCGTAGTTTCGGAAAGCGTCGCAGGAGTTCGGCGATCGGCTCCGGCCCGGTGAAGTCGCCGGGTGCGGGACCGGAGCCACAATGGGCCAGCACCGGGATTCCGGCCTCGGACAGCAACCCCCAGACGTCGGTCAGCAGCGGATCGCCGGGATGGTAGCCGCCGACCTGGATGTGGGATTTGAAGATTCGGGCCCCGGACTCGATCGCCGCGCTCACGTAACTCTCGGCGTGATGTTCGGGAAAGAAGGTCGCGGTGTGCAGGCAATCGGGGGTGTGGGCGGCGAAATCGGCCGCCCACTCGTTGAGCCACGCCGCCATATCGGGCTTGTGCGGGTACACCAGTGAGGTGAACGCACGGACCCCGAATCCGCGCAGCGTGGTCAGGCGTTCCTTCTCGTCGTCGCGGTAGGCGATCGGCCAGGGGCGTCCGATCAGTGGGCCGGCCGAATCGAAATACGCCCACACCTTGCGCAGGACCCGGTCCGGCATGAAATGGGTATGGACATCGATGATTCCGGACAGGCCCAGCCGGGACCGGAAATCCGCGACCGCCGCCCGGTCACCCTCGTCGAAATTCACCGAACCTCCTGTACCGCGGGCGGATGGACCGATGCCGCGAAATCGCCGATACGCGTGATCATCTGGTCGAAGAACGCGGCGGGATCGGTCCTCACCGCGATGTCGGCGTTGAGCCGCCGTCCCCACAGCCCGGACCAATCTGCCACCGTCGCACCCCGGGTGATGGTTCCCGCGAGTTCGACATCGACGGTGGCCGGACGCAGCACCGCGATGGCCGGGTCCAATGCCACCGCCGCGGCGAACGGGTCGTGCATATGCGCCAGATAGCCCTGACCGTGCTGCTGGTGGAATTCGAAATAGAACCGCACCGCGTCGATGAGGAAGCGCACGATCGGATTCGCCGCTCGCGACCGCAGGCCAAGGGGGTCGTCCGGGGCGGGAATCGAGTCCGCTCCGGCGCCGGCGCGCTGGGCGATGCGCCGTAGATGCCCGGGCGTCATCTCGATCGTCTCGGTGATGTCGAGCGCGCACACGATCGGCCGGCGATCGGCCGGCGCGGCGGAGAACGCGTCGAAGACCACCTTCGCGGCCTCCGGGTCCACGTGGACATTCCACTCGTTCGTCGGCGTGGTGTTGCCCGGGTGCTGGAACGCTCCGCCCATGATCACCAGCCGCCGAAGCAATTGCGGCAGATCGGGTTCGAGCTCCACAGCCAGCGCGAGGTTGGTCAGCGGTCCGGTGCACAGGCCCAGGACCGTGCCGGGCGCGGAGTGCGCGATATCCACCCAGAGCTGCGCCGCCGAACGAGACGACAGGGCGCGGGTGGAGGGTGGCAGTTCGGCATAACCGATTCCGTGCGGCCCGTGCGTGTCCTCGGTGGTCCGCAACGGAATCGCCAGTGGTTGCGCGGCGCCCAATGCCACCTCGATGTCGGGTGCCCGGCACAGATCCAGCAGCGCCAGATTGTTGGCGGCCACCTGTTCGGCGGCGACGTTACCGGCCGTCGATGCGATTGCGGCGATATCTGCTCGCGGGTCCGCCAGCAGATACAGCAGTGCCAGCGCATCGTCGATTCCGGTATCGACGTCGAGCATGATCGTCTGCCGCACGATAGGAGACTATCGACCGGCGA
Source organism: Nocardia spumae (assembly GCF_020733635.1). Taxonomy (NCBI): domain Bacteria; kingdom Bacillati; phylum Actinomycetota; class Actinomycetes; order Mycobacteriales; family Nocardiaceae; genus Nocardia; species Nocardia spumae. The sequence continues at coordinate 3,546,564 of NZ_JAJFZL010000001.1, forward strand.
TCGGCCCGATTCCCTGGCCCCGCCGCCGTGGTCTCCGGTGCGCACCCGCCGGCCGAGAGTGGCGGCCGATCGGCACAGCTTGGCATTCTATCGGTGGTCGGCCATCGGACGGTCCGGTCACAGTGGACGCATGAGCAATCACTCGGCCCCGGCCGCCGGAACCGAACATCGCACGTCGATGCGAGCCGTTGTCTGTGTCCGGGCGGGTGGCCCGGAGGTGCTGGAACCGCGTGAGCTGCCGGTGCCGGCCGTTCGGGCGGGCTGGAGTCTCGTGCGAGTGCGGGGTGCGGGCTTGAATCGGTCGGAGTTGCGGACCAGGCAGGGCCATTCGCCGAACGTGCGATTCCCGCGTGTGCTCGGGATCGAATGCGTCGGAACGATTGTGGAGTCCAGCGCTCCCGGCGCCCTGCCGCTGGGAGCGACGGTCGCGGCGGTCATGGGCGAGATGGGCCGCGAGTTCGACGGCGGTTACGCGGAGTACGCGCTGCTGCCGAATCGGCTGCTGATGCCGATCACCACCACGTTGCCCTGGGAGATTCTGGCGGCGCTGCCCGAAACGTACCTGACCGCACGGGGCGCGCTGGATGCCCTGGGGGTCCTGCCGAACAGCGCAGGCCGGTTACTGATTCGGGGCGGAACCTCCTCGGTGGGGATGGCGGCCGCATCGATCGCGGCCGGCCACGGTATCGAGACCGTGGCCACCACCCGCAGGCCCGGCAAGGTGAACGCGTTGACCGCGACCGGCATCGCGCACGTGCTGATCGACGACGGCGAATCGCTTGCCGCGAACGTGCGCGCGCTGTGGCCCGGGGGGCCGGACCAGGTGCTGGACCTGGTGGGGGCGAGCACCGCGGTGGACTCGCTGCGTCTGGTGCGACGGGGCGGCACCGTCTGTGTGGCGGGCTCACTCGGTGGCTGGCTGATCCCGAATCTCGAACCGATAGCGATGATCCCGACGGGCACCAAGCTCACCGCGTTCCACAGCGGCACCCTCGAGGGCGATGCCGGCAGGAGTCTGCTGCAGCGGATCGTCGAAGAGGTCGAAGCGGGCGTCTACCGGCCCAATCTCGACCGTGTCTTCGGTTTGGGGGAAATCGGTGCGGCGCATCGGTATATGGAGAACAACGAGGCCACCGGAAAGGTCGTGGTGGTGCCGTAGCCGCCGGATTCGCGGGCAGTCGAGCGCGATTCACCGCGGCAGCAGGTGCAGAGCGAGGTCGACGACGGCCTCCGGAGGCTCATCGGTGCGCACGGTGGCGCCGAGTTCATCCGGCTCGAGCGGTTCGAGGGTCGCCAGTTGCGAATCGAGCAGCGTCACCGGCATGAAGTGATCGGCGCGCCGGGTGAGCCGATCGAGCAGTACCGCGCGATCGGCCGTCAGATGCAGGAAGACCGGTTCCGGTGCGGCGCTTCGCAACCGATCGCGATAGCGGCGTGTGAGCGCCGAGCATGCGATGGCTCCGCCGCGCCCCTCGGTGTGGCGCTCCCGTAGCCACCGGCCGACCGTGTCGAGCCACGGTTCGCGATCGGCGTCGTCGAGCGGGACCCCGGCCGACATCTTGGCGATGCCGGCGGGGGGGGGTGCATGTCGTCGGCATCGGCGAACACCAGGCCGAGCCGGGCGGCCAGGAGCCGGGCCGTCACGGTCTTTCCGGTTGCCGACACTCCCATCACCACGATGCTGCGGCACGGCACACCTCGGTCTGTAAGTTTCCGATCATTCTTATCGGATTTCATACATATTCCAGTGTGCGCGGTTGTATGTTATTGACAGTTCTCATCACTTCCGATCTATGCGGGTGGCGGTCTCCGTTCGTATTCCGCACCGCGGGAACCGGTGAGGATCCCGTGGTTGAAGCGTGTTCGATCGCGGGCGTACGACCAGTGAAAGGGCAACGACGATGATCCCGTGGGTTCTGATCCAGAATCTCCTCAACCGCCTCGACATGGGTTCGGCCGGATTCGGCGCCTGAGGACTCGGTGCCGGGATCGGCATCCCGGTGCGAGCGCGGTGGCCGGATCCGTTGGCGCTCAGCGTGTTCCGGTGCCGGGCGGCGCCGGGTGCGGCGGTTCCAGCATCGGAACAAGGTAACGCCGGGCCAGTTCGGTCAATTGCTCGTCGTCGTCGAGGTCGACGACTCCGCTGGGGATCGCCAGAAACGACGCCGAGATCCGGACCATCAGCTCGGCCGCCAGTTCGGCGTCGACCTCGGCGGAGACCTGGCCCGCACGCTGCTCCCGACGGAGCTGGCCGGCGACGAATGCCCGCACCATGGCGACGGTGCGGCCCTGGTCGCCGATCATCGAGCCGACGACCATATCCGGTTCGGCGGTGAGCAATCCGCCGATGATCGGATTGTTGCGGATCGTGCGCAATGAACTGACGAAACCGAGCACCACCCGGTCGGCAGGGGTGCGGGCGCGCCGGATGTCGGTGAGGAACTGGTCGAAGTAGCGGCGATACTCCCGCAGGATCACCTGTTCGACCAGATCGTCTTTCGTCGCGAATCGGCGATAAACGGTAATGCGTGAGACGTTGGCCCGCCGTGCCACATCGTCCATGGTCGAGCGGCGAACACCCAGCGCGCCGAATTGCTCGCAGGCCGCGTCCAGTACTCGGCTGCGGATGTCGTCACCGTCGTCGGCCCCGTCGACGGCGGCGGTGTAGGCGCGTTCGATCAGCGAGCCGGTATCTGCCGCGCTGTCGGGGTCGGAAGGTCCAGGATTCACATTTTCCTCTCGTACGGGGCCGATCGCCGGAAATCTTGCCAACTCCTTGTGATCGGAGACATGGTGTGGTCTCATCGAGATACTCAGATACGGAACGTGTATCTCTGTATCTGCGACTCGATGAAGAGGGACGTTAGCATGGATGGACTCAGCAGACGTGAGGCGTTGCGGGTCAGCGGCGGGCTGCTCGGCGCGGTCGGCGTACTCGCCCTGGGGGCGCGCACTGCGCGTGCCGAACCGTGGACGTGGTCGCCGGCAGGCTCGATCGTCGGCAGCGGCGGTGGCGCGGATCCGTTGACACTCTGGGACCCCGAGGCCGACCCGGTCATCGCCGATGTGATGGACCGCGGCGACGTGCCGGCGATCAACCGGGCGCTGGCTACCTGGGTCCGCAACGATCAGCCCGTTCCGAACGAGTTACCATCCGGTCTGCGCGACTTCATGGAGTACGCGCGACAGCTGCCGCCGTGGACCGATCAGAACAAACTGTCGGCCTCGTTCGAGTTCAACAAGAAGCGCGGAACCTACCTCGGTGTGCTCTACGCGTTCGCCAGCGGCATGATGTCCACCGTCATCCCGCACGAGGCGCGGGCGGTGTACTACTCGCGCGGTGGTTCGCATATGAAGGACCGCATCGCCAAGACAGCGAAGTTCGGATACGACATCGGCACCGTCAACGCCTACGGCCCCGACGGCCAGATGATCGTCACCTGCGTCAAGACGCGCATCATCCACGCCGCGGTCCGGCATCTGCTGCCGCAGTCGCCGCACTGGCCCTCCGGACACACGCCGATCAGCCAGGACGATCTGATGGTCACCTGGCACAGCCTGGCCACCACGATCATGCGGACGTTCAACTCGTGGAATGTGGTCATTCCACAGGCCGAGTCCGAGGGCTATCTGCACAGCTGGCAGCTGGCCGGGCATCTGCTGGGTATCCGCGACGAGTACATCCCCGCGTCGTGGCAGCAGGCCGACGATCAGGCCAAGCAGGTGCTCGATCCGATCATCGCGCCGACCGCCGAAGGTGTCGATCTGGCGCACAAGCTGCTCGACCTCGGTTTCGATATCGACCTGACATTGCTGAGCAAGCCCATCCTGGGGGCCTTCACCCGATTCATCCTGGGAGACAGAGTCGCCGACTGGCTGCAGATCCCTCGCGAACCGGTATGGAGCCCGTTGCTCGAGGTCGCGTGGCGGCCGTTCGTGGCCGTCCGCGAGGGAGTGATGGGGGTGATTCCGCCGACCGCGGATGCGACCTGGATGTTCGACGAGTTCCTGCGGCAATTCGTGCTCTGGTACATGTCCGAGCTACATATGCCCCTCAGTATCGAAATTCCGCAGACCAACCGGTAATTCGGGTGAAGAAGAAGGGCAGTCCCGATGAGAAGGTCTCGAATGTGACCCGGATCGGTCACCGGTCGCGGCGCCTGCCGATACCCGACGGCGTCGCCGGCCTTCCGGCCGCGGCGCTGTCGGTACTCGGCGCGCCGAAGCCGTCACACTGTGCCCCCGCCGCCGGATCGAACGGTGCCGCAGCGCGGCGGGAATACGGTGGATGCGTGCCGCGGCACGGGGGGTGGCGCCGATGCCCGGATGCGCGCGGCATCATGGTCGGAGCAACCACCGCCGGCCGAACGAGGAGCAATACCGTGCCACTGTCGACTCCCGCTCCGATTCTCAGTGGCGTTCCGGGCTCGTTCGCGCACGGCGTGTTCGTCGAGCGGCATCCGAAATTGGTGGAGCGGGTGCTGGACGCGGTGCCCTTCGGGCCCTGCGAGCGCGCCGCGATCGAGCGGCTGCTGGTCGAGAGCACATCCGGCGTACTCGAGCCGTTGACCGAGAACACCGCCGATCGCGACCGGTGGCGAGTCTGGGGCGCGGGCCTCTACGGCAGGCCCTGGGGCGAGGCGCCGTTCCTGTGGGCGGAGAGCTTCTTCTACCGCAAGCTGCTGGAGGCGACCGGCTACTTCGGAACCGGTGCCTGGCGGGGGATCGATGTGTTCGCCTCGTTCAAGAACGCCGAGCTGACCGGGAAGACGGTCGAGGACCAGCTGAGTACAGTTGCGGCGCACACCGGTTCGGCCGTGGAGGACCGCCGTGACCGGTTGCTCACCTCCGCGTTGTGGGGCAATCGAGCAGATCTGGGATTTCAGCTCACCTCGGCGCCGATCTCTACCGGGTCGAGCCGTGTGCTCGTCGACGACAGTGCCGTGCTGTGGTCGGTTCTCGACGCCGCCGCGAACCCGGCCGTGAGCCTGATCGCGGACAATGCCGCGGGCGAACTGGTTCCCGATCTGGTGCTGGTGGACCACCTGCTGACGACGGGGCTCGCCGCACAGGTCGTGATCTGGGTGAAGCCCCATCCCTATTACGTATCCGATGCGACCATGTCCGATGTGGTCGATACGATCGGCTTCCTACGCACGTCGCCACATCGGGCGGCGGCCGCCATAGGTCAGCGCCTGCACGGCGCCATGGCAGCCGGGGATCTGAAGGTCCGGACTCACGACTTCTTCTGCGCTCCACTGCCGTTCACCGCCATGCCCGGCGATCTGGCCTCCGAATTCCGGGACACGGCGATCACCGTGCTGAAGGGCGATCTGAACTACCGCCGGCTCGTGGGGGACCTGCATTGGCCCGCCACCACGCCGTTCGCCGAGACCGCGAACTACTTCCCGTCCCCATTGATCGCGGCGCGGACGCTGAAATCCGATGTCGTGGTGGGGCTTACGGCTGCGCAGGTCGACGAGCTCGATGCCGCCGAATCGCAGTGGCGCACCAGCGGTGAGCACGCTGTCATCCAGGCCTGGTCTCCTGCCGCGAGATAGCGGGACAGGCGCACCACAAGTGCGTCGTAGATCGCGGCGGTCACCGGAGCGCCGGTCGCGGCGCAGGTTCGCAACGTTCGGGCGTTGGGGCCCTAGGAGGCGGCGATGAATTCGGCGCACTTCTCACCGATCATGTACGACGGCGCATTGGTGTTCCCGCCGGTGATACTCGGCATGATGGAGGCGTCGGCGACTCGCAGGCCCTCGATTCCGCGCACGCGCAACAGCGGGTCCACTACGGCGCGCTCGTCGACGCCCATCCGGCAGGTACCGACCGGGTGATAAACCGAATGCACTCGATTCGGCAGTTCGCGGCGCAATGCGGTGTCGTCGAGATAGGCGGGACCGGGAGTGAGCTCTTCGGTGATGTCACCGGCGATGGCCCTGTGCGCCATCACCTCTCGGATCATGCGCATGCCCTCGAGGAGCAATTCGGTATCGGCGGGGTCGGTGAGATATCCGGGGTCGATCAGCGGCGCATCGAGCGGATCGGCCGAGGCCAGCGTCAGCTCTCCCCGGCTCCCGGGATAGATCAGCGTCGGGAAGATCGTCAGCGCCGCGCGCCGGTCGACGGTGTGCAATGTGTCCTCGTCCTGATTCGGGACGGGATATCCCCATGGCAGCGTGTGAATCTGCATATCCGGGATATCCCGGGCGAAGCGGGTTTTCACGAACCCCACCATCTCGAACATGGTGCGGCCGAACCAGGTGCTGCCCGGCCGCAACAGCTCACGGAGCACGGCCGGCGCGAAGTGGGTGGGTGTGCTGCGGTGCACGGCATTCCGGGAGACGAATGTCATCGGTACGAACATGTGATCGTGCAGATTCTGTCCGACCGGAAGATCCGCGTGCACATCGATGCCGAGTTCGCGCAGCCGGGCGGCCGGGCCGATCCCCGACAGCATCAGGATCTGTGGCGAGCCGATCACTCCGCCGGATACGACGACCTCCCTCGCCGCCCGGATCGTGGAATGGCCGTGTGGGCCGATCACTTCCACGCCGGTGGCCCGGCCGCCGGTGAGGACTACCCGCGCCACATGTGCGCCGGTGATCACCGTCAGGTTCGGGTTCGGGCGGTCGGTGAGGTAGCCGCGCGCCGAGCTGTAGCGCAACCCGTGCCGCACGCTCTGCTGGAAAGTGCTGATCCCTTCCTGGGATTCGCCGTTGTAGTCCGCGATCTCGGACACGCCGAAGGTGTCGGTGGCCGCCTCCACGAACTGCCGGGCGATCGGGGTCAGGTGCTGCTGCCGCGTCACCTCGATCGGACCGCCCGCTCCGCGCAGCTCGTCCGGGCCGTCCTCCCAGTTCTCGAGGCGCTTGTAGGCGGGCAGTACATCCGCATAGCTCCACCCCGTGCAGCCTTCCGCGGCCCAGGAGTCGAAGTTGGCCTTGTTGCCCCGCACGAACAGCATTCCGTTGACCGAGCTGGAGCCGCCGAGCACCTTGCCCCGGGTCATCGGGATCCGGCGGTTGCCGGCGTGTTTCTGCGGCGTCGAGTACTGCTTCCAGGTGACCCGCTTCTTCAGTTGCGGAACCGTGTGCACCATCGCGATGGATCCCGGCATGGTGACCAGTCGCGTGTTGTCCTTCCGTCCTGCCTCCAACAGGATCACGCTCGCGCCCTGGTCGGCGAGCCGGCCCGCGACGATCGCCCCGGCGCTGCCCGCGCCGACGACGACATAGTCGGCCTCGGTCGCGGTCCCGCGACCGGATCCTGTGCGAGACGTGTCGGTCATAGTTACTGCACTCCAATCTGGACAACTGTCTGGACAGTACTATTGCTTGATCGGTGCGGCAAGACCCGGGTCCCGCGGAATCGGTCGATCGTGGGTCACTCGAGGGCCGATGCGAAAATGGTTGAGCGCGGCCATGATCGCGGCGATCGGCGCGGCCGGTACGGATGGTCCGCCGAATCGGCTGTACGGCAAGGATATCGACCGCCGCGCCGCGCTCGCTGCGAGCGTTCATCGGACTGCTCGGTCTTGCGCGGACTCGCCGAATCGGTTGTCGCGAACCGGGCTTGCCGGGCTCGGCGGCCTGTCGCCGAGCGAATCGGACAGCGGCGGAGTAGTTTTGACATGTCAATTTGCTCGCGTTGTGGACCGATGCGCGGATGTCCCCGCCGCGGCCTGGGGGTGTAGTGCCGGTGAGATTCGCGGACCGTTTCAACGAAGTCGTATCGCAGTGGGAGCAGGTGAACGGCGCTCGGATGTCCAACCGCGCGTTGGCGTTCCGAGTCACGCAGTCGGGACATCCGGTCTCGGCGACCTATCTGTCCCAGCTGCGTTCGGGTAATCGGGACAATCCCTCGCCGGCGTTGGTCGAGGCGGTAGCCCGGGCGCTGGCGGTGGAACTCACCCAGTTCAACGACCGCGGCCAGCGTGATCCGGTTCCCGGCGACGAGACGCTCTCGGCCGCGGTGGCGGATCCGGCGCTGCGGCGGCTGCTGACCGCCGCGGCGGGCCTGTCCTGGGCGTCGGTCGAACTGCTGTCGGATATGGCGAGAAAGCTACGTCTGGCCGAGGGGCTGGCGCCGGGAACGACCGCCGAGGTCTGATCCGGGCCTACCGCGGTGCGGCCGCGGGGTGGTCCGTAGCGGAGTAGGCCGGCAGCTCGTAGTCGTCGGTGCCGCCGAAGAACATCTTCATCATCACCGGTCGCATGATCCGCGAGAGCATGATCCGGTTGACGGTGCGGCGCACCGCGGTTCCGAATTCGCCGGTGGACAGCATCATCGAGATGCCACCCCCCGGAAGTTCCTTGGCCTTGTCGAGGAACGGGGTGATCACCTGCTCGTAGCGCCGCAGCGCCGCCGGCATATCGGTGGGATCGGCGGCGATCTCACCGGCCAGCACGTACGCGCCGACCAGCGCCATCGCGGTGCCCATACCGGTCATGGGGGAGCCGCAGTAGCCCGCATCGCCGACGAGGGTGACCCGCCCGGCCGCGAGGGTCGGCATATCGATCCGCGCGAGTTCGTCGAAGTAGAAGTCGTCGGCGACGGTCATCGCGTCCAGAATCGCGGGTGCGTGCCACTGATCGTTCGATCCGGCCTTGTCGCGGATCAGGCGCTGCTGAGCGGCGACGTCGCGACGCAGGCTCGGGTCCGGTTCGCCGAGCAGGGTCAGGATCGCCTTGGCGGTCGCGGGATCCCGATCGGGCCGCAGTCCGACGGCGGCGTGGGGGACGAGTTGCATGGCGAACCAGCCCGGCCGCAGACCGGACGGGGTGGGCATGGTGAAGAAGGAGGCATAACCACCGAGGAAGGTGCTGAACTGCTCCTCCGGCCCGAATGCCAGCCGCCGGGTCCGGGAATGAACGCCGTCGGCGCCGATGACGAGGTCGAATCGGCCGCGGCGGCCGGAGGTGAAGCCGACCTCCACGCCGGCATCGTCCTGGGTCAGCTCCTCGATCCCGTCGTCGTATCGGTAGTCGAGCAGACCTCCGGCCGCCTCCACCGCGTCGAGCAGCACCTGGTTGAGATCCCCGCGCGTGATCTCGATATCGGCCACCGGGCCTTTGCCGTCGAAATGCTCCATCGCGATGTTGGCGTAAGTGCGGCCCTTGGTGTCGATATAGGAGATTCCGAGTTCCTCGAGCTGGTACCGGGCGATACCGGGCATGAGTCCCATGCGCTCGGCCACCTCCCGGCTCGGACCGCGAAGATCGACCGCCTGGCCACCGGGGCGGGGTGCGGCGGCGCGTTCGACGACCGTGACCCGGATGCCGGCGCGAAGCAGTTGCAGCGCAACGGCGTTGCCGGCGATGCCGCCTCCGGACACGAGGATGTGCGGTGCGGTGGAGTGGTTGCTCATGGTGGTGATTCCCTTACGCTTGGTTCGAACGTCTTAGACAAATGTGCCACACGGTTGGCACGTTTGTCTAGTACAAACGTCTGAGACGTTGTAACCTGGACATATGGGAAATCGAGAGGACCTACTGGAAGGCGCGCGCAAGGCGATCCTGGAACGGGGACTGGCCAAGGTCACCGCACGCGATATCGCCGGTGCCGCGGGGGTGAGCCTGGCCGCCATCGGCTATCACTTCGGCACCAAGGATCGCCTGGTCGCCGAGGCGATCGCACAGGCGACGGGTGATGAGATCGGTGACGGGATGGAGGCTGCCATTCGCGACGCGGGGGAGGGGAGGTCGCTCGCGGACGCGCAGGAGGCCACCTGGAACGGCATGGTGGACGTGATCCAGAATCATCCGGACCAGCTGATGCTCAGTTTCGAGAACGGCGTGCGCGTGGCGCGGTCGCCGGAATCGCAGGCCTACATGTCGGATGCGACCGACGAGGTGTACCGAGCGCTGGCCGAACCGCTGCGCGAGGTCCACCCGGAGCTGTCGGCCGCCGACGCGCGTGCGGTGGCGAAAGTGTACTTCGCGCTGTTCCAGGGCGTCGCGCTACAGTGGCTGATCGCTCCGGCCGGTGAGATGCTCACCGGGGAGGATGTGGTTCGCGCGGTGCGGGCGATGAGCCGGGGATAGCGGTTCCGAGCCGCCGTCGCCGGCCGAACCGGACGAAGCCGATCCACGACACCGCGACTGTCGCGACGACCAGCACGCGCACGATATCCAGAGCGCTGCGCGGATACAGCACACCGGTGATGTAGTAGTCGATGAATCCGCCGGAGGGCAGGGCGGCTTCGCCCCCGCGCTCACGGGCCCACGTCTCGAGACGGGTCAGCGGACATTCGACACTGACGAGTATCGTGCTGAATCCCCAGGCCACAGCCGCGATATGAGTCCAGATGGTCCAGCGCCAACGCCATGCGACGAAGCCGCCGACGACAACGTAGGCGATGAAGAGGAAATGCACACCCGCGGTGGCATCCGCCAGCATCCGGTACAGCACATAATCCAGATTAGGTCGAGCGCGTACGTGATGCGCGGGATTTCGTCTCGTCGCGGAAAGTGTCGGTATCCCGAACCATCTTGTCCCACACGCCTTTCGAGGTGAGCGACATTGAACAATGCCGGTACGCCAATATGCGCATCTATGCATCCAAGATTGGGAGTGTCCCCGGGTCGCGGGGGAGGACACCGAGGCCGGCCGTAAGCGGGGGCGGGGGGCGACGCATACATCGGATTCGCGTCGAGAAGGAGAGCGTCCGCCGTGGATGAAGCACGGCGGACGCTCCGCGGAAAGTTCAGGGGATCGGCATCCGATCGAGCTGATGGGATGCCATCTGAGACACAATCAATATCGATACGTGGATATGCGCATCTAACTATGTATCACCGATTCGAGTGTCGCGAACAACCGAGCACCTCACGTATGTCAAAGAAGGCCCAGACAAGCCGAGCTCACCAGTTGGACGGTTCGTAGTCCTTCAGGAAGCAGCCGAAGAGGTCGGTGCCGGCTTCTCCGCGCACGATGGGGTCGTACACGCGAGCGGCGCCGTCGACGAGGTCGAGGGGAGCGTGGAAACCTTCCTCGGCGAGACGAACCTTGGTGTAGTGCGGGCGTTCGTCGGTGATCCAGCCGGTATCGACCGCCGTCATGAGGATGCGGTCGGCTTCGAACATCTCGCGCGCGCTGGTGCGGGTGAGCATGTTGAGCGCGGCTTTGGCCATATTGGTGTGCGGATGGCCTGGGCCTTTGTAGCCGCGGCTGAAGACGCCCTCCATCGCCGAGACGTTCACGACGTACTTGCGGCGGGCCGAGGATGCCGCGAGGGCGGGGCGCAGCCGGGAGATCAGGAGGAACGGTGCGGTGGAGTTGCAGAGCTGTACTTCGAGCAGTTCGGTGGCGTCGACCTCGGCGACGGTCTGCACCCAGCTGTTGGTGTGGGCGAGGTCGGGGACCAGCCCGCCTGCGTCGATCGCGACACCGCGTGAAATGCGTTCGGGGGTGGCCGATCCGGCGACAAGGGCGAGATCGGTGACCTCGGCGGCCGACACCGTGGTGGGAACGAGCGCGGCGTCGAGCGAGGCGGTCAGCGCGTTGGGATGTGCCTGGGTGGTGGTGCCGAAGCTGATGGTGTCGGGCAGTGGGCCGGCGGGTAGTGGGGCGGATTCGGCGTCGACGAGGGCGGCGTACGCGCCGGCCGACCGGCGGACGGTCTGGGCGGCGTTGTTGATGATGATGTCGAGCGGGCCCTGCGCGGCGACGTCGTCGGCGAGGGCGACGACCTGGGCCGGATCGCGCAGATCGATGCCGACGATGCGGAGCCGGTGCAGCCATTGCGCGCTGTCCGGTTGTGCGGTGAAACGACGGATCGCGTCGTTGGGAAAGCGTGTGGTGAGGGTGGTGTGCGCGCCGTCGCGCAGTAGTCGCAGGGCGATGTACATGCCGATCTTGGCTCGGCCGCCGGTGAGCAGGGCGCGGCGACCGGACAGGTCGGTGCGGGCGTCCCGTTTGGCGTGATTGCGGGTCGCGCAGTCGGGGCACAGCTGGTGGTAGAAGCGGTCCACCCGGGTGTAGCGCTGTTTGCAGATGTAGCAGGGGCGCGGGCGCAGCAGGGTGCCGGCGGCATCGCCGACGGTGGTGGTGGACAGCGGGATGCCGGCGGTCTCGTCGTCGATGCGTTGCGGGGAGCCGGTGGCGGTCGCGGCGACGACGGCCCGGTCGGCCTCGGCGATGGCATCGCGGGCCTGAGTGCGTCGTTGCCGCTTGAGCTTCTTGAACATCAGGCCGACGGCGCGCTGGACGGCGATCGAATCGGGGTCCTTGTCGTCGAGCTGGGCGGCCTGATCGATAACCCGCAGGCAGATGGCCAGTTCGTCGGGATCGATGGAGGTGCCGGGCAGGGGGGTGGTGGGCGCGTTCGTCGCGGTGTACTCAGCCATCGTGCTGCCGGGTGATTCCTTCGTCTGCGGTGGGGTTGCCGGACCATTGTCGCATCGCTGGTGAGGGCGCTGTTCGACGAGGGCCGGGTGGCCGCGCGGACGGTGAGCGCGGGCGGGGCGCGGCAGCGGCGGCGCGTTGTTGACATCTCGCCAATAGTCGGTCAGGCTGGGTGCCTGCGGGCCGGTGCAGGCCTGCGCGGGGTTCGAGACGAAGGAAGTAACGATGGCGCGTTCCGCGTGGAGCGACGATGAGGTCGAGGCGGTCCGGGATCTGGCGAAGACCTTCTTCGAGAAGGAGGTCCTGCCGAACGAGGAGAAGTTCGTCGCGCAGGGGCATCCGGATCGTGAGCTGTACAACCGGGCCGGCGAGCTGGGCCTGCTGTGCCCCGCGATTCCCGCCGAATACGGGGGTGGCGGTGGCACTTTCGCGCACGAGGCGGCATTGATCGAGGCGCAGTCGTTCGCGGGGGACGGATCATTGGGTATGCCGGTGCATTCGTCGATCATCGCGCCGTACATCAAGGAGTTCGGGTCCGAGGAGCTCAAGAGCCGGGTACTGCCGAAGGCCGCCAGCGGTGAGATGGTGTTGTCGATCGGTATGACCGAGCCCGGGACGGGCTCGGATCTGCAGAACATCAAGACTCGTGCGGTCCGAGAGGGCGACGAGTACGTGATCACCGGGTCGAAGATCTTCATCTCCAATGGCTGGCTGTGTGACGGCATCATCATCGCGGCCAAGACGGATCCGACCAAGGGCGCTTCCGGGGTATCGCTGATCTTCGCCGAGGTGAACGACGAGACACCGGGGTTCCGCCGGGGTCGAATTCTGAACAAGATCGGCGGTAAGGCGCAGGACACCGCCGAGTTGTTCTTCGACGGCTTGCGGGTGCCGGCGTCGAATCTGCTGGGCGAGGCCGAGGGCCAGGGTTTCTATCAGATGATGCAGTTGCTGGCCCAAGAGCGGCTGGTGACCGCGATCATGGCGGTGGCGATGATGGAGCGGGCGGTGGAGCTCACGGTCGAATACACCAAGGGCCGTGAGGCTTTCGGTAAGCCGCTGTTCGCGATGCAGAACACGAAGTTCGAATTGGCCGAGTGCGCGACGATCGCGCGGGTGAGCCGGACGTTCCTCGACGATGCGATCGGTAAGCATTTGCGGGGGGAACTCGATATTCCCACGGCTGCGATGTCGAAGTACTGGCTCACCGACCAGTTGGGTATTGTGGTGGACCGCTGCCTGCAATTGTTCGGTGGCTACGGATACATGACGGAGTACCCGATTTCCCAGCTGTACACCGGTGCGCGCGTGTTGCGGATCCTCGCCGGTTCCAACGAGGTGATGAAGGATCTCATTGCCCGCTCACTCTGATACCACGACCGGGTCGGCGCCGGTCGATGCCGAGTCGGCACGGCGGCGCCGGCTGGAGCCGGACGAACGGCGCGCGCAGATTTTGGCGTGCGCCATCGAGATGTTCGGTGAACGCCCGTACGCGGCGGTGTCGACCGCCGAGCTGGCGCAGCGTGCTGGGGTGGCGCGCGGGCTGATCAATCACTATTTCGGCAATAAGCGGGATCTGTATCTCGCGGTGGTTCGCCGGATGGTGACGCTGCCGCGACCCGATCACATGGTGACTCCGACGGGGAGTTCGCGTGAGCGGGTGGATGCGAGTGTGTCCTGGTTGCTGGATACGATCAGCGGTCTGGGCAGTACCTGGGTGAAGGTCACCGGATATGAGGGCATCGGGGACGATCCGGAGGTGCAGCGCATTCTGGACGAGGCCGATGACGCGGCGGCGGATCGGCTGCTGCAGATGGTCGGCTTGAGCGGTTCGGCGCGTGACGACGAATTGCGGGCGTTGGTGCGGGCGTACAGCGGGTTGGTGAAAACTGCCGGTCGGGAGTGGATTACTCGTGGCACGCTGGACCGTGAGCAGGTGCATTTTCTGCTGTCGGACGTGTTGATGGCGTTGGTCGACACCACGTTTCCGCGGATCGAGCGGGGTCGCTGACTCAGCTGGGAGTGCGGGCGCGGCTCGGCTGGACGCGTGGGGGCTCGTTGGGCATCTTGGGGTATTGGGGTGGCCACGGGGCGTCGAGTAGTCCGGAATCGAAGTCGCGGCGTGACATTTCGAGCAGGGGCTGGATGGATTGCGGGGTGCGCTCTGCCCAGGGGTCGCCGAGGGCGGCGAGGCGGTCGGGGACGGTGGCGATGGTGAGATCCGCCGGGACGACGGTTTCGAGGGCGTCCCAGGAGATCGGGGTGGAGACCTGGGCGCCGACCTTGGGCCGTACGCACCAGGCGCCGAATACCGTTTTGTGCGGGGCGTTCTGGTTGTAGTCGATGAATACGCGTTGTCCGCGTTGTTCTTTCCACCATTGGGCGGTGATGAGGTCGGGGTGGCGGCGTTCGAGTTCGCGGGCGAGCGCTACGGCGGCGGCGCGTACTTGGTAACCGTCCCAGAGTGGTTCGAGCAGTGCGTAGATGTGCAGGCCGCGGGATCCTGAGGTTTTGACGCGGGCGTCGATGCCGAGTTCGGCGAGCAGGTCGCGGGTGAGGACGGCGACGTGGCGGAGGTCGTCGAAGCCGATGCCGGGGGAGGGGTCGAGGTCGATGCGTAGTTCGTCGCTGATGTCGAGGTCGCCGATCTCGCCTTCGGTGCGGGCCGGGACTCCGCCTGCGGGAATGTGATTGGGCCAGACGTGGAATCCGAGGCAGCCGAGGTTGACGGCCCACAGCAGGTGGGCGAGGTTCGCGGCGACGAGGGCGTCGCTGGTGGTGCCGTTGGGGGTGGAGACCTGGACGGTCTGCAGCCAGTCGGGTACCGATTTGGGGACGCGTTTCTGGAACCAGGATTTGCCGCCGGCACCGTCGGGATAGCGTTCGAGCAGTACGGGCCGGTTGCCGAGGGTGCGCATGATGGGTTCGGCGACGGCCTGGTAGTAGCGGACGAGGTCGAGTTTGGTTTCGCCGCGGGTGCTGAAGTAGACCTTGGCGGGGTTGGTGATGCGGACGGTAACGCCGTCGGTGTCGATGTCGAGGGCTTCGCTCATCGCCGGGCCTGCTCTTTCGCGGTGGTGAAGATGTCGGAGAGTTCGGCGGGTGCGATTTCCTCGAGTTGGGCGTAGGTGCACGATTGCGGGGTGCGGTCGTCGCGGAAGCGGACCAGGCGGCCGCCGTGGCGCAGGCGTCCGGCCATGAGGTGCTCGTAGCGGACTTCGGCGACGAGTTCGGGGCGCAGCGGCTCCCAGGAGAGGTCTTTGCCGCCGGTCCAGCGGCTGACTCCGCCGGGCATCTTGCCGTCGGCTTTGGCCTGTGCGGCGGCGTCGGCCCATTGTCGCCAGGGGTGGTGGGTGAGTGCGTCGGTGCGCAGTGGTGCCAGTTCGTCGACCAGTTGTGCGCGGCGGGCGGCGGTGAAACTGCTGGCGACGCCGACGTGGTGGAGGTTGCCCTCGTCGTCGTAGAGGCCGAGTAGCAGGGAGCCGACGCCGAGGCCGTCTTTGTGCCAGCGGAAGCCGGCGACGACACAGTCGGCGGTGCGTTCGTGTTTGACCTTGATCATGACGCGTTTGTCCTGCATGTAGGGCAGGTCGCGGGATTTCACCATGACTCCGTCGAAGCCGGCGCCTTCGAAGCGGGTGAACCAGTCCTGAGCGATGTCGGGGTCGGAGGTGAGGGGGGTGAGGTGGATGCCGTCGTGGGGGGTGTCGAGCAGTGCTTCCAGTAGTCGCCGGCGTTCGTGGAAGGGGGTTGTGGTCAGGTCGTCGTCACCGAGGGCCAGCAGGTCGAAGGCGACGAAGGAGGCGGGGGTCTCGACGCTGAGTTTGCTGACGCGTGAGGCGGCGGGGTGCAGGCGGTTCTGCAGGACGTCGAAATCGAGGCCGTGGTCGGTGACGACGACGATTTCGCCGTCGAGGACGCAGCGTTCGGGGAGGGCGGCGCCGAGGCGCTGGGCTACTTCGGGGAAGTAGCGGGTCAGCGGCCGGTCGTTGCGCGAGCCGAGTTCGATGTCGGCGCCGTCGCGGAAGACGATGCACCGGAATCCGTCCCATTTGGGTTCGTAGAGAACGGTGTCCTCACGGGGGAGTGCGGAGGCGGATTTGGCCAGCATCGGTTTCACCGGTGGCATGACGGGCAGGTCCACGCGATCCTCCTCGGGTCGGTCTCACCCATGCCGACGGAGCGGGCGCGCGAAATTCATCGCCCGGCGCCGTCGTCATGATCGTAGGCCGAGAGCCGTGGTCGCGATCGCAGCGCGCCCGGCTCAGTTCTCGAGCCACCCGTGGTGGTCGGCGAATTCGGTGAGGCGCTCGCGGATGGTGATGATCTCCGCGGCGGTGAGGGCGGGGCTGGCGTCGAGCAGCAGCTCGGTGATCAGCCGTTTGTGCTCGGCGGCGGTGAGTGGTCCGGTGCCGCGGCCGCGGTGGCGGGGCGGGGCCGGTGCGCCGCCGACGGCGGTGAGGTTGATCGCTTTGGGGCCTCGGTCCCCCTCGGTGACCTCGAATTCGAATACCCGTCCCTGACGTAGTTCGTCCTCGTCCAGGCCGATATCGTTCACGTGAACGAATACGTCGGGACCGCCGTCTTCGGGACGGATGAATCCGAACCCCCGAGAACTGTCGAAGGACACCAATTTCCCGATCGACACCTACACCTGCTCCTCTTGCCGTGCGTGTTCGGTCACTCTATAGGTGCGTCGGAGTGGTTGTCGGTGGAAAGAGCCTTTTGCAGTGAGTTGAATACTGTGAGGCCCTGGCCGACCATTCCGTTGACGAGTTCGCCGACGCCGTCGGGGCCGTTGAGGACGGTGAGGTTGGCGTTGGACAGGCCCTGTGCGGCCTGTTTGACGATTTCGGGGAGTTGTTCGATCAGCAACTGGTCCAACGCGATTCGGTTGTTGGAGGCGGCGGCTTCGGCTTGGATGCGGGTGCGGTCGGCTTCGGCTTGAGCGAGGACGCGGACGCGTTCGGCCTCGGCTTCTGCGGGTTTGACGACTTCGGCCTGGAGTTGCTGTTCGCGCAGCTGGGCTTCCTTGCGGGCGCGTTCGGCCTGTGCGGTGAGTACTTCCTGGAGGGCGATGGCTTCGGCGAGTGGGCCGGCCTGGCTGGCTTCGGCGCGGGCCTTGTCGATGTCGCGCTGGTATTCGGCCTGCAGGATTTCGGTTTGGCGCTGGTATTCGGCGCGTTTGCGCAGTGATTCCTGTTCGGCTTCGGCGGCGGCCTGCGAGGCGGCGGCCTGGGCGATCTGCGCGTCGCGCTGGACGGCGGCGTTGTGCGGGGCGGCCAGGGCGGTGATGTAGCCGAGTCCGCCGTCGTCGATGGATTGGATCTGGAAGGAGTCGACCCACAGGCCGATATTGCTCATTTCGACTTTGGAGGCGACGAGGACCTCGTCGGCGAGTTTCTGGCGTTCGCGGATGATCTCCTCGACGGTCATGGAGCCGACGATGGAGCGCAGGTGGCCGGAGAAGATGCGGCCGGTGAGCACCGACATCTCGCGTTCCTGTTCGGACAGGAAGCGCTGGGCGGCGTTGACGACCGACTGGGTGTCGTTGGCGACTTTGAACGCGATCACGGCGCGGACGTCGAGCTGGATGGCCTGGCGGGTGACGCAGCGTTCCTGGATCTCGGATTCGAACATGGCAAGGGACAGGTAGCTGACCTTGCGGAAGAACGGCATCACCCAGGCGCCGTGGCCGGTGATGACGCGAAACGGGGCATTGTCCTTGACGCGGCCGCCGCTGATCAGCATGGCTTCGTCGGGATCGGGCACGTGATAGCCCAGCACTGGTGTCTCCCTTGTTATTTCGGTATTTCCCCACCCGGTCCGAGGTCGAGTGGGATCCACGGGACGACATCGACGATCCGGCCGGGATTGACCTGAACGACCAGGACGGTGGTGCCGGTGTCCAGGGCTTCGGTGGATCGCGCGATGTACAGCTCCGTGCCCCCTCTGATCGCGACCAGGACCTCCCCGAGCATGCCTGCGCCCCGGATCGGCGTTGTGAGCTTACCGGTCGAACCCAGTACCGGGTCGTCCATGTGGGGAACTCCTTGGCGGACAACGTATGAACGGTGAGATCCCAATGTAGTTCGGTGCCGGATGGGGGTTCGGCGGCTGAGCCGAGATAACGATGACTCCGGGCAAAACGGTCACATATATCTCGAGGTTTCAATATGGCCTCCGCTGGGAAAGGGGGCTGGCCAACAGATCCGGCACCTGGCAGGCTGAAGCGGTGACCCCTCCTCCGGATATGCCGGCGACGGCGTCGGATCCCGCATCCGACAAACTCGACGCGGCGGTGTTCAAGGTGGCCGGCGTGGTCGTGCTCGGCGCGATCATGTCGATCTTGGACGTGACCGTCGTGACCGTCGCCCTGCCGACGTTCCAACACGAATTCGACACCAGTTACGCCGTCGCGGCCTGGACCATGACCGGCTACACGCTGGCCCTGGCCAGCGTCATCCCGCTGACGGGCTGGGCCGCCGACCGGTTCGGCACCAAACGCCTCTACGTCTTGGCGTTGACCTTCTTCGTCATCGGTTCGGTGCTGTGCTCCACGGCGTGGAATATCGAATCCCTGATCGGCTTCCGCGTGCTGCAGGGCCTGGGCGGCGGCATGTTGATGCCGCTGAGCATGACGATCATGACCCATGCTGCCGGTCCGCAACGGATCGGGCGGGTGATGGCGGTTCTCGGCGTGCCGATGTTGCTGGGACCTATCCTGGGCCCGATTCTCGGCGGCTGGCTGATCGGCAGTTTCAGCTGGCATTGGATCTTCCTGATCAACCTGCCGGTCGGCATCGTCGCGCTGATCCTGGCGGTGGTGGTGCTGCCCTCGGACAGACCCGAGCCGACCCAATCCTTCGATTTCCTCGGTATGCTGCTGGCCTCACCCGGTCTGGCGCTGTTCCTGTTCGGTGTGTCCTCGATTCCCGAACAGCACACGGTGGCCTCGGCGCGGGTACTGGTTCCGGCCGCGATCGGCCTGGCGCTGATGGCGGGCTTCGTATTCCACGCGCTGCGGACCGAACATCCGCTCATCGATCTGCATCTGTTCCGCAACCGGCAATTGACGTTCGCGGTGCTGACGGCGGTGTTCTTCGCGGTCGCGTTCTTCGGATCCGGTCTGTTGCTGCCCAGTTATCTGCAGCAGGTGCAGGGTAAATCGACGTTGGTGACCGGATTGCTCATCGCCCCACAGGGGTTGGGCGCGATGATCACCATGCCGATCGGCGGCAAGCTGGTCGACAAGATCGGGCCGGGCAAGGTCGTGATGACGGGCCTGTCGGTGATCGCGCTGAGCCTGGTGTTCTTCACGCAGCTGTCCGCGGACACCTCGATACCGCTGATGTGTGTGGCGTTGTTCGTGATGGGCCTGGGCATGGGCTGCACGATGATGCCGACCATGACCGCGGCGATCCAGACGTTGACCCACTCCCAGGTGGCGCGTGGTTCGACCTTGATGAACATCGTCAACCAGGCCGCCGGGTCGATCGGTACCGCGATCATGTCGGTGCTGTTGACGAACATGCTGGAGAATCGCCCGCTGGCCCAGGCCGCCATCGGGTCGCAGTTCGATCCGACCATCGTGCAGAAGCTGCCGCCCGGTGCGCTCGACACCGGTTTCGATCAGGCCGCCACCGCCTACGGCCACACCTACATCGTGGCGCTGGTGCTGGTGCTGGTGACGTTGATTCCGGCGGCGTTCCTGCCGCGTACCAAACCGAAGCTGCCCGAAGGGGCCGACGCACCGGTTCTGATGGGGCACTGAACCTGTCGGTTTCGGTTGCGCACTCAGTGCAACCGTGCATCGAATGCCGTTCGGGCAGGCTGTTTCCGGCCGCTGCCCGGGCGGCATTCGCCGTTTTCGAGGGCGTGACGCATCGATCGCTGGTGAATTGCTGGCGATAATCGTGTGACAGTTTCGTCACTTTCGGTGAGCCACCGGCGATTCGAGTTGTACGTTTGAATTCCCAGTTCAAATGCATCGAGGAGCAGGTGATCGAAAGGGGAGGTCATGTCGCTGCGCAGAAGTTTGCTGGGATCTCGAACGACGCCGGTGAAGGAGTCCGTCGAACCTGTCGGGACGTCGTTGCCCCCCGAAACCTTGACGACCGGCGGCCTGCTGCTCACCGGTGCCGGATTGGCGTTGATCGGCCCCCTGGTCGCGGCGTTGTTGATCCGGGCCAGCGGGGCGGGCCGCACCGACGCCGCCGCGACGACCCCCCTGGTGCTGGCCGCGCTCGCCGTTGTCGTGGCGATGGCGACGGGCGTGGCGCTGTTCGTCTCCGCGTGGCGGCAGGCGCGGACGCCGCGGCGCGCGCGGGGGTTGACGGTGACCGCGGCGAAGTCGCTACCACGCTCGGGTATCGGCGGTGGCCGATGAGTATCACCGACTTCGAACTCGGTATCGCCGAAGGCGATCGGATGCGGCCGGAGCGCGGCCCGCGCTGCCGGCTGGTGCAGCAATTGGCCGTCATCGAGGACGAGTCCCGCTGCCAGGCCGCGACCGCGGTGTTGCTGGAGCGGGCCTACCGGCGATGGTCGGGCCACGCGGATTGTGAGCACTTCCCGCCGCTGCAACGCTGGCGGGCGGTCGAATCCGGATATCTCGACGGGGCCGAACAGTTGCCCGCCGCGTTCATCTCGGCGGCAGTGGCCGGACACCGTGCGCCGGTGCCCGATCTGGCGGCCGGGTTGCAGGCCGTGGTGGTGCTGCATTCCGGATGTCCGGCGGTGGTGCAGGAGACACGGCTGCCCGGCCGCGATGCCGGTGCGCTGTCGGATGACGCCCGGCACACCGTGCTGATCTCGATCTACGGGTTGCGCGAAGACGATATGACCCTCGCCGAGAGTGTGCTGACCGGATGTGTGCGGCTGGGCGCATTGCACCTGGTCGAACGGTTCTCGCGCTGGCTGCCCGCGCGGGCGGCGGCGGGTCTTCCACCCGCCGCCGATCCGGTCCCGGCCCGGTTCAGCTCGCCGGCGTCGGTTCCGGCGCAGGAGCCGCTTGCGGCTTGCGGCGGCGCAGCAGTACCAGTCCCAGTGCGGCTGCGGCGAGGCTGAAGCCGGCGCTGATCCACGACCCGTAGGACATGGCGGCGGTGAACGCCGATTTCGCCGGTTCGCCGAAGCCGAGCGCGAAGGCGCTGCCGATGTTGTCGCGGGCGGCAGCGGGAATGTCGGCGGGCATGTGCGAGGTGAACACCCCCGCCAGGACGCTGCCCAGGACCGCGATGCTGATCGCCATCCCGACCTGCTGGATGGTGTCGTTCATCGCCGAACCCACACCGGCGTGCTCGAGCGGGATCGCGCTCATGATCGCGGCGTAGGCCGCGGGCCCGGCGAGACCACCGCCGACACCCATCACCAGCATCGCCGCCAGGACCCAGGCGTAGCTGTCGGCGTTGGCGAGGGTCGCGAACGCCGCGGCCATCACGGTCAGACCGCTGACGATCAGGGTCTTGTTGCTCAGGGTTTTGCCGAGGGTCGCGCCCAGTCCGTTGCACACCGCGGCGGCCACCGCATAGGGCAGCAGCGCGAGTCCGGCCTTCATCGGGCTGTAGCCGAGAACGAACTGCAGGTACTGGGTCAGCATCAGCATGACCGCTCCCATGCCGAACACCATCAGCAGCAGGGTCAGGCAGGTGCCGGTGAAATCGCGGTTGCGGAAGATCGCCAACGGCAGCATCGGATGCGGGGACCGGTACTCCCAGTACATGAATCCGGCGGCCGCCAGGACGGCGAGGACGATGACCGGGATATTCCATTCGCGTTCGATGATCACGTACACCGTCGCGGTCAGTGCCACGATCGACAGCGCCACCCCGACGAGGTCGACCGGGCGTTGCTGACCGAAGGTTTCCGGCATCAACACCACCGCGGCGATGATCGCGATGATCGCGACGGGGATGTTGAGCAGGAAGACCGAGCCCCACCAGAAGTGCTGCAGCAGAAAACCGCCCAGGGTGGGGCCGAGGACGATGCCGACCATCGACACCGTCGACCAGCCGGCCATGGCCTTGCGGCGTTCGTCCTCGTCGAATGTCGTCATCAGGATCGACAGGGTCGAGGGCATCAGCAGTGATCCGCCGACGCCCATGGCGGCGCGGGCGGCGATGACCTGCCACGGTTCGGTGGCCAGCACCGCCAGCAGGGAGGCGGCGCCGAAGACGGCCAGGCCGGTGATGAGCATGCGGCGGCGGCCGAATCGGTCGGACAGGCTGCCGGCGGTGAGGAGCAGGCCCGCGAAGACCAGGACGTAGGCGTCGAGGATCCATTGGATATCGGATGGGCTCGCGCCCAGCCCGCGGATCAGGGACGGGATGGCCAGATTGAGGACGGTGCCGTCGATCATCAGCACCAGCAGGGATAGGCAGAGGACGCCCAGGATCCACCAGCGTCGGGGATCGCGAGCGGTCGGCTCGGCGGATTCTCGTACAGTGTTCGATTCCACTGGAGCAGCGTACGATAATCTCGAACAGTGTGCGAGGGAATTACAGTGAGGCCGTGACCAAACCGTTCAGCTCGGTGTGGACCCGCCCGATCCGCCCGCCCCGCAGTTCGGGGCTCACGCGCGATCAGATCGTCGCGGCCACCGTGGAACTACTCGACGCCAACGGCCTCGAGGCACTGAGTATGCGCAAACTCGGCGCCCGCCTGAACGCCGGCGCGACCTCGATCTACTGGTACGTGGCCAACAAGGACGAACTGCTCGAGCTGGCACTCGACGAAGTGTGGGGCCTGGTGGAGGTCCCCGAGCCCGAAGGCGAGGACTGGCGGGCGGTCCTCACGACCTTCGCCTACAGTCTGCGCGTCACCCTGCGATCGCACGCTTGGGCGGCGACCCTGCTGGGACAGCTGCCCAGCGTCGGGCCCCGCGCCTTCGCCTTGACCGACCGGCTGCGACGCACCTTCCTGCAGGCCGGATTCGAGGGCACCGACGTCTACCTGGCGACCAGCCTGCTGATGAGTTTCGTCCTGGGACAGGTACTTCCGGAGATCAGCTTCCGCAAGGCCAGCGGCGGTGCCGAAGTCGACCACGACTCGATGCTCGCCTCGATGGACCAACTGGCCGCGGACTATCCGCAATTGCGTGACGACTACCGCCACGCCCTGCCCAACGATCCGGAGGTGGCCCGTGCGCTGGCCTTCGATTTCGGGCTGGTCAGTGTTCTCGACGGGCTCGCGGCGCGATTGGGGGTGCCGACCGTCGCCGGCCTCGGCCCGGACGCGCGTCCGGAACCGGAGGCGGTATCACCCGGCGAGGCTCACCGGCGCACGCGATAACGCAGGTGGGTGACGCGGGTGCCCTGGACGACGACCGGGTCCTCGAGCAGATGTGGCTGCGCACCGAGCCCGGCGAACAGCGGTGTACCCGCACCCAGCAGCACCGGAATCAGATCGACCCAGATCTCGTCGAGCAGCCCGGCCTCGAGGGCCTGAGAGGCGATGGTTCCACCGTTGAGGCCGACCGCTTTCGAACCGGCCAGCGCCGCCGCTCGCTCGATCGCCGCCGGTACGCCGTCGGTGACGAAGGTGAACGGGGCCTCGGGATGAGCGTCGATCCACTGCCGCGGAACGCGGTGGGTGACAACGACTATCGGCCGATCGAAGGGATGGATACCACCCCAGCCGTCGGTGAGATCGAACAGCCGCCGCCCCACCACGAAGACGCCCACCGCGTCGAGGTAGGCGCTGACGTGGGCGTGGTCGGTCGCGCTCAGGTGGAACGGCACTTCCGGATGCGTGCTGGGCACACTGTGGTCGCCGGCCTCGTACCAGGCGAACAGGTGCTCGAACCCCGACTCGTCCGGCCCGGCGATATAACCGTCCAGCGACATACTCGCACCGCACACCACTGTCGTCATCGCTCGCGCTCCTTCGTTCGTGGCGCCGTGGGCCGATCCGACGCGCTCACCGGAACAGACGACCGCCGGGTCCGGGAATCATCGGTGCGGCTGCTCGCGATACATCGCGCGATAGGCGCCGATCACCGCGACCAGGTGATCGACGACCTGATCGCGATCGGCGCGCAGCGAACCGTTGAGCCAGGCCGCGAACAGTCCCGCGTTGCCGGAGGCCATCGTCACCGCGGCCATCCGCCGGCGCATCGGATCCTCGATATCGGTGAACAGGTGGTCCTGGATCAGGCGGGTGAAGGTGGGCATCACCGAGATCGTGGTCTGGCCCAGCCCGGTGCTGGAATACGGTTCGACCAGGAACAGGCGTGATTTGCGCGGGTCGGCCAGCACCTTGTCGACCAGGACAGCGGCCAGCTCCCGGTCGCGCGCGGGGTCGGCGGCGGCGGCGAAGGCGGTCATCGGTTCGCGGAAGTCGTCGGCGACCAGCCGGTAGAGGGCATCGAGCAGATCGTCGCGGCCGGTGAAGCTCTCGTAGAAATAGCGGTCGGTCAGCCCCGCCCGGCGGCAGACCGCGCGCATCGTGACGGCGCCGGCGCCGGCCTCGCCGATCAGATCCAGTGCGGCCTCCAGCAACGCGGTCCGGCGGGCTTCGCGGCGCTCGGTGAGCGTGGTCCCGCCCCAGATTCGGGTGTCGTTGTCGGTGGAGTCCTGACCTGTCTGCACTCGCCCGAGCCTAACGGTTGTTCTCCCGCGCCCGGCAGTGCCCGACCACCGCCGGTGCCGGGCGCGCACCGGGCGCGGGTGGTGGTTCGTGGCCGGTCAGCCCAGGATTTCGTCCACGTAGCACCAGCGCCAGGTTTCGCCGGGTTCGACACTGCGCATTACCGGGTGGGCGGTGCTGTGGAAGTGCTTGGTGGCGTGGTTGCCCACCGAGGAATCGCAGCAGGCGATATGCCCACAGGTCAGGCACATGCGCAGATGGACCCACATCAACCCCTCGGCGAGGCACTCGGTACAGGCGTCGGGATGGTCGGGCACGCGGGTGTGCGGTGCCTCGAGCAGATGTTCGCAGCCGCCGGAGACCGGCGCGGCGAGCAGACCGGAGGCTTCGTCGTCGTCGGCTTCGCCGATCCGGTCGATGGTGGACTCCTCGAGGTCGATGGCGGTCATCACCTGTTCGAGGACCTCGTGGTCGATCCCGCCGGCGTCGCGGGCCCGCAGGACCGCCTCGCGTTCGGCGTGCAACATGACCAGGCGCAGGCGCCGGTATTCACCGCTGGGGGTGATGCGCAGCGATTCCGCGCGGCCCAGTTGCTCCCATGCGGCGTGGCTGCGGCGGGCCACCCGGTCGCGCAGGCTCGCCACGACCTCCGGCGGGGTTTCCGGGGCGACGGCCGAGTCGAGCGCTTCGAGTCCGGCGCTGGTGGCCTGCTGTAGCAGCGCTGCTTCCTGCAGTGCGTCCTCGGCGCGGCTGGGACCGCGAAGTTGCAGCACCCGCACCAGTGCGGGCAGTGAGATGCCCTGCAGTAGCAGGGTGCCGCCGACCACTACGAGGGCCAGCAGTTTCAGCGTCGCCAATTGCGGGGTGTCGTCGGGCAGCAGGGTCGCCGCGGCGAGGGTGACGACCCCGCGCATACCGGCCCACGACACCACGGCCGGACCGGTCCAGGTGGGGCGCGGCTTGCCGCGCGGGCGGCTTTCGACGAACCAGGAGAAATAGGTCGCGGGGAACACCCAGATCGGGCGGACCACGACGACGGTGAGCAGGACCGCCACCGCGGTGACCACGATGGTGGTGTGGTCGAGTCCGCTGTTCCAGGCGTCGTCGACGATATGGCGTACCTGCAGGCCGATGAGCAGGAATACCGCGCTCTCCAACAGGAATTGGATGGTCCGCCAGTTGGTGCGCTCGGCCACCCGCGACGCGGCCGACTGCCAGACCGGGGCGCCCTGGCCGAGGATCAATCCGCACACCACCACCGCGATCACGCCGGACGCGTGCACGGCCTCGGCCGGCAGATAGGCCGCGAACGGCGCCAGCAGTGACACGCCGGTGTCGAGGACCGGGTCGGTGATGCGGCGGCGCAGCAACACCAGAACGGCCGCGGCCACGATGCCGATCACCGCGCCGCCGGCGGCGGCGTAGACGAATTCGCCACCGGCCTGCCAGACGCTGAAGCTGCCGGCCAGTGCGGCGATCGCGGTCCGCAGTGACACCAGTGCGGTGGCGTCGTTGAACAGTGATTCGCCTTCGAGCAGTGTGACGATGCGCCGTGGCATCCCGACCCGGCGGGCGACCGCGGTCGCGGCCACCGCGTCCGGGGGCGCGACGACCGCGCCGAGTGCGACGGCCGCGGCGAACGGCACCGGGAGCAACTGCCACACCACCAGCGCGACTGCGAAGGTCGTGGCCAGTACCAGCCCGACCGACAGCAGGGCGATCGAGAGCTTCTTCGGTTTGAACTCCAGCAGGGAGGTGCTGATCGCGGCGGTGTAGAGCAGCGGTGGCAGCAGACCCAGCAGGACCCATTCCGGGTCGATGTCGATCTGCGGGACGAACGGCAGATAGGAGGCGATGACGCCGGCCACGGTGAGCAGCAGCGGTTCGGCCATGCCGATGCGGCGGGCCAGCGCTGCGAGCGCGACCGCGACAGCCAGCAGCGCTACGACCCCGAACGCGATATGCACCCGCTCATCGTGCCAGCTCCGCCCGGTTCCGCTCGAATCCGGGCGAATCCGGCGAGCAGCGGCCGGGCGGCGAGCAGCGGCCGGGATCCGCATACTGGGACACGATGAATGCGGTGCGGGACAGGTTGTCGAGGCCGGTCGTGGGTGGCCATCCCCGGCGTGCGGAACTGCTGCTGTGTGTCGCGGCGGTTGCCGTGGTGGGGATCGCGGCATGGAACATGTCCGCGGCGGCCGGTGGTGAGGACGGTAGTTCGCTGCGGTGGTCGCTGCTGGTGTTCGCGGGGTTGACGCTGGTGGCGCACGTGTCGGTGCGGATGTTCGCGGCGCGCGCGGATCCGGTGATCCTGCCGTGTGTGGTGGTGCTCAACGGGCTCGGGCTGGTGCTCATCGATCGGCTCGACCGCGCGCAGGCGGCGGCCGCGGCCGCGGCGGGGCAGCCTGCGCCGTCATCGGATGCCGCGCATCAGATGATCTGGACCGCGGCCGGTGTGGCGTTGTTCGCGCTGGTGCTGATCATCGTGCGTGATCACGCCCGACCGGCGCGCTACGCCTACACCTGCGGGCTGGCCGGTGTGGTGCTGCTGCTGATCCCGGCCGTGCTGCCGTCGCGTTTCAGCGAGGTCAACGGCGGTAAGAGCTGGATTCTGCTGTCCGGGTTCTCGATTCAGCCCGGGGAGTTCGCGAAGGTGTTGTTGCTGATCTTCGTGGCCGGATATCTGGTGGCGAATCGGGATCTCTTCGGTGCCGCCGGCACACGGGTGCTGGGGTTCACGGTGCCGCGGCTGCGGGATCTGGGGCCACTGCTGGTGGTGACATTCGTATCGGTGCTCGTGCTGGTGTACGAGAAGAATCTGGGGTTCTCGCTGCTGGTGTTCGGCACGGTGCTGGCGATGGTGTACATCGCGACCGGGCGGGCGTCGTGGTTGCTGATCGGGGTGGCGATGTTCGCGGTGGGTGCGGTCATCGCCTATCGGTTGTTCTCCCATGTGCGGGTGCGAGTGCGGGTCTGGGAGGACCCGATGGCGACCTACTACACCAACGGATTTCAGATCGCGCAGGGCCTGTTCGGGCTGGGTACCGGGGGACTGTGGGGTACCGGACTGGGTGCGGGCCGCCCGCAGGAGGTGCCGTTCGCCAAAACCGATTTCATCATCAGCACCATCGGGGAGGAGTTGGGGCTGTTCGGGTTGACAGCGGTGATCCTGTTGTTCGGTGTGATCACCGTGCGCGGGTTCGCGGCGGCGCTGGCCACCCGCGACGCATTCGGCAAACTGCTCGGGGGCGGGCTGGCGTTCTCTGTGGGCTGGCAGCTGTTCGTGGTGGTCGGCGGGGTGACCAAACTGATTCCGCTGACGGGTTTGACCACGCCGTTCATGTCCTACGGCGGATCGTCGCTGCTGGCCAACTATGTGATCGTGGCGTTGCTGATCCGGATCTCCCACGACGGCCGGGTCCGCGCGGCACCCGCCGCACCGCCGCCGGCTCCGATCGCGGAGGCGGCGACCGAGCATATTCGGCGGCCCGGCACGGCCTGATCGCCGAAGCCGGTGGGCGGCATCCGGATCCGGGGCCGCCCGCCGGTGTCAGTCCCGCGGCGCGGGCGCGGCGCCGATCAGGTTCTCCGGCGGTTGCCCGGACAGGAAACGCTGGATCTGGGTCGCGGCGACCGCATAGGCGCGGGCGGTGCTGTGGCTGCTGGTGCCGGCGGTGTGCGGGGTGAGGAACAATCCCGGCGCACCCCACAGCCGATGATGTCGGGGTAGCGGTTCGGGGTCGGTGACATCGACGGCGGCGCGCAGGCGGTGAGTGTGCAGCTCGGCGACCAGCGCGTCGGTATCGACCACCGGCCCGCGCGAGACGTTGACCAGGATGGCGCCGTCGGGCAGCCGGGCCAGCATGGTCGCGTCCATCAGCGCGCGGGTGGCCGCGGTCAACGGCACCGCCAGCACCACGACGTCATGGCGTGGCAACAGTGCGGGCAGTTCGGCGACCGCGTGCACACCCGGGCGGGGCGTGCTCGCCACCACGGTCACCGGGGTCGAGAACGGTGCCAGTACGGCGGTCACGGCGCGGGCCAGATCGCCGGCGCCGACGATCAGCACTCGTTTTCCGTAGAGGGTGTCGGTGTCGTGGGTGGCCCAGCGGCGTTCCTGGCGGGCGCGGGCGAAGGCCGGAAAATCGCGGTACAGGGCGATCAGTGCACCCAGCACCCATTCGGCGACACCGGTCCCGTGGGCGCCGCGCGCGGTGGACAACTGCACCCCGCCCGGCAGGCGCCCGATCCAGCGGTCGGCGCCCGAGGTGAGCAGTTGCACCAGCCGCAGGTCCGGCAGCCGGTGGGCCAGAGCGACGGTGTCGGCGCCGGCGCGGACGTCGGGAATGAGTACATGGGCGGATTCCGCGCCGGGGGGCAGGGCGTCGTCGTGGCGGTAGTGCACGGTGGTGACACCGTCGAGATGTGCCAGGGCCGACATCCCGATTTGGTGTGGAACCAGCACCGTTACCGCCATATCGTGTCACGGTAGTCAGCGGGGTCGCCGCCGGTCGGCGTTTCCTGGGCGGGGGCGGTGTGCGGGCGGTGGCCGGGCAGTGCCCGGGCCGCTCAGATCTCCGGCGCGGCCGAACTTTCCAGCGGAAATCCGGCGTCGCGCCAGGCGAGCAGGCCGCCGGTGACACTGTAGGCGTCGAATCCGGCGCGGGCCGCGGTCGCCGCGAACCGGCGCGACAGATCACCGACCGGGCAGACGAAAACCACAGGGCGGGAACGGGAGAACGGCATGCCGTGGGCCAACATGTCGTCGAGTTGGTCGTCGCGGATATTGATCGCGCCGGGGATGTGCCCGATGCGGTAGGCCATGGCGCCGCGGGTGTCGACGATGGTGGGACGTGCGGTAGCGTCCAGATCGCGCAGTTGCTCGGGCGACAGCTGCGCGACCGCGTCGAGTTCGGCGGTGCCGGGCGGTGTGGCGGCGGAGGTGGTGCGGCCGAACAGATCCGGGCGTCGCTTCTTGATGTAGGACAGATACGGTTCGATGCGGTCGCACACGATGAGCACCGCCACCGTGGGGGTCTGTTCGGGCGGCTGTGCGCGCAGGACCTCGAGGGTCGCGGCGTAGGCGGCGCCGCTGGTCGGTCCGGCCATGATGCCGTAGCCGGTGGCCAGTTCGACGGTGGCGTCGATGGCGCGGGCCGAGTCGATGGTCACGATCCGGTCGTAGAACTCGGGCTGGAACAGTCCCACATCCCACATCTCGGCCTCCGACCGGATGCCGGGGATGAAATCCGAACGCTGCGACACGACCGCGATGGTGCGGAGTTCGGGATGGTGTTTGCGCAGATAGGTGGCGGTTCCGCGGGTCGAGCCGGTGGTGCCGAGGCCGCCGATGAGGTAGTCGGCGTGCAGTCCGGCCGCGGTCAGATCGTCGTGGATCTCCCGCCCGGTGCCGTGATAGTGGGCCTCGATGTTCTTCTCGTTGGTGTACTGCGACAGATGATGGTAGGCGCCGGGGTTTTTCGCCATCGTGGTCTCGATGACGGAGTACACGTCGTTGGGGGTGGTGGGGTCCGGGCATTCCGAGAGCCCGGGCATTTCCTCGATCCGGGTGCCGAACAGTTGCAGCAGATCGCGAACTTCGTCGACTTTGATCCTGTTGGTGACCGCGTGCAGTCCGATACCGCGCTGGGCGCCCAGTATCCGTAATGCCTTGGCGGTGTTGCCGCTGGAGGCTTCGATGAGTGTTTGCCCGGCCGCGGCGATGTCGTCGATATCGTCGCGGATCATGCCCCAGGCGACGCGATCTTTCACCGAGCCGAAGGGATTGCAGTACTCGAGTTTGGCGTACAGCTCGACACCGGGCAGTGCGTGCACCGCGGGATCCAGGCGCAGCAGCGGGGTATTGCCGATGAGGTCGGTGATGTGGTCGTAGCGCATCACGACCACCCCGCCGTCGCGGTCTCGTGGACCGGCTCGGCCGGTGCGGGCCGGTAGTCGGCGTCGGCGGCGAGGTGGAACCCGTCGCGATGGTCGACGGCCAGTTTCGGTGGCAGCGGATGCATGGATGCGCGCGCTGCCGACAAATCCATGTGGTAGGCGCCGGTGTTGGGGAATACCAGCACGTCACCGGGCTGCGGCAGCCGCGGCAACCACACCTTGTGGTTGCTGACCAGATCGCGTTCCAGGCACAGATGTCCGGCGATGTACACCCCGGCCGGGCCGGTGGCGGCGTGATCGATATCGCCGGTGCCGGGGCCGGGCAGTAGCAGCGGATCCACCATCACCTCCTGGTCGGCGGGAGTGACGGTGTCACGCCCGATGTCGACGGTCACCACGGTGCTGCCGTCGGCGGTCCGTTTGACGAATTCCACGCCCGCCACGGTGATCCCGGCATGGTCGAGCAGCGCTTTGCCGGGTTCGCACCACAATTCGAGCAGGTTGTCGGCCAGCACCCGGGCCACGGTCTGCCCGCCGTGCGCGGGTAGCGGTGTCTCGAGCAACTCGGCGAGCATGTGCGCCGCCGGCACGGTGTTGGCGTATTTGTGGAATACGGGGATGCCGTGGGCGCCGGTGTCGTCGAGTTGGTAGCCGAAGGTGTTGGCGCCCCAGCTCATCGGTTCGCCGTGGCCGAGCAGTGACTGCCGCAGGGTGCGGGTGTAGTGGTCGAAACGGTCGGGGTCGGCGGTGAAGACCTGCCGGAATCCGCCGCCGATATCGATCACGGTGGGGGCCAGGCCGTGTGTGTGCGCGTGTTCGATCCAGCCCAGGCATGCCTGCACGGCGCGAACGCGCTCACCGACCTCGCCGGAATCGAGGTGGAAGGCGAATCCGCGCAACCGGATCCGGTCGCGATGGTCGGCGAGCAGCGCCAGCAGCCCGTCGACCTCGCCGGGGGCGATACCGAATCGGCTGACCGGGCTGCGTCCGTCGGGGCCGGGGAATCCGGTCAGGCGCAGCAGTACCGGCACGGGGGTGGCGGGGTCGGCGCGGGCGGTGAGTTCGCGCAGCTCCCACGAATTGTCGACGTTGACGGTGACCCCGGTTCCGGTGATGGCGGCGAGCAGCCGCCGTCCTTTCGGTCCGGTCACCTCGATATCTGCCACATCGAAGCCTGCTTGGCGGGCGGCGGCGAGCTCTTGTGCGGAGGCGACGTCGACGGCGATGCCGGCCCGATGGGCGGTGGCCAGTATCGCGCGCGAGTGATTCACCTTGTGCGCGTAGCAGATTCGGTGCGCGAGGCGGTGCTGTCGTAGCACCGCCCGCAACCGGGTCAGATTGTCCAGGTAGACCTGCGGAAACAGCAGGTGCACGGGGGTGCCGTAGCGGGTCAGGGCGGTGCCGAGCGCATCGGGGGTGTCGAGGTAGGCGCGTACGAGAGGATGGAGCAGTGCCGGTAGGGCGGGTGGTGTGCTCATCCGGCGGTGTCCGGGGCCGCGAGGGTGGGGTTGTAGCCGCTGTCGCGCAAGGCTTCGAAGGCGCGGTGCCGGTTGCGGGCGCTGCGGAATTCGGCTCGTACGCGTTTGCTGATCAGGTCGATCTCGTGCACGGTGATCAGCATCGATTCCAGCACGCCGCCGATGGTGCGCACGCAATGTTTGCAGTTCATGTCCGGCACATAGAACAGGTGCTCGGCCGGGCCGCTGAATTCGGTGGCCGCGTCGGTGGATTCGACGATCTCGATCTCGCCGACGGTGCGGGTGAACAGGTCCACGAACCGGTCGACGACCTGCGACAGCAGGCTGTAGTGGGCACCGTCGATGTGATGGGGCATCGCGGCCAGGCACGCGGGCCGCGCACCGGCGGGCAGCAGGGCGTACTGGCGTGAGATCAGATCGAGTTCGTCGTGGTAGCGGGCGATGGCGGCTTCGACCGGCAGTCCTTCCTCGGTGGTGGCGCGCGTCATCACGGTGCGTGCGTCGCGCAGCGTGGCGTCCTTCATCGCGCGCAGCGTGGTGACGGTGTCGGCGGTGTAGCGGACGGTGCCGTCGGGTTGGGTGTCGAAGGCGGCCGCGATCATGCCGCGCCGGTAGGTGGAGGCTTGCTGTTCCCAGTACCAGCGGGTGGCGACGGCGGCGAAGATTCCCGAATCGCGCAGGCCCGCGGCGAATTCGGCAGGTGTGCGATACGGGGTGGTGTCGGCCAGCAGGGCATGTTGGGCCAGGGCGCGCCCGGTGGCCTCGATGCCGACGCGGAAGATGTCGATCGGATCGTGATCGGTGGTGGTGGCGGACAGGATCGCGTGGTCGTGGGCGGTGAGCGCCGCGATGCGCTGTGCCAGGCCGGCGTCGGCGTGCAGGCTGTGCCACAGCGCGAGCACGGTTTCGCGGACCGCGACCGGCACGATCGGGCCCAGGCCGGCGCGGTGGAAGTGGCCGGTGTTGGGGATGCCGTCGCTGTCGGTCCACACGACGCGGTGGGTGGCGCTGGTGACCTGATCGGCGCGGCAGGGCCGCATGAACGCCTCCAGATACAGCCGTTGCGACACCGTGAGCCGGCTGCCGGGTTCGGGCCGCAGTGCGGTGCGGGTGACCGCGATCGTGCGTGGTCCGGTGGTGGCGGTGGTGGCGAACAGGCCGGGGTGGGCGAGTTCGGCGAGAATCCTTGCCGCGCCGCGGCGATCGTAATCGGCGGCGGCCGGTTCGCCGGTGACCGCGGGGATGTTGGTGACCGCGGGGATGTTGGTGACCGCGGGGATGTCGGGGGCCGCGGGGGTGTCGGGGGCTGCGGGGATGTCGCGGCGTGTGGTCATCGGACCTCCGTGGCGAGGGTGGAGAGGCAGTCGAGGAACCGGTCGACCTCCTCGGTCGTGGTGTAGATGTGGGTGCTTACTCGTACCGAATCGGCTTCGGCGGCAACGATATCGATGTCGCCGGGTGGTGTCGCGGTGTCGGCGGGGACACAGTGCGCGCCGGTGCGGACGAGGAAACCCAGTTCCGACAGCACGAAACCCAGGTCGGTGGCGGTGATCCCGTCGAGGGTGAACGACACGATGCCGTAGCCGATATCGCACGGTGCGTGCGCGGGCCCGGGCAGCAACCGCAGCCCCGGCAGGGCGCGCATACCGTCGACGAGGCGGCGGGTGAGTACGCGATTGTGTTCGGCGATGGTGTCGACACCGAGGGCGTCGAGCACACCCACGGCGGCGCCGAGCGCCAGAATTCCGGGAATGTTGTGGGTGCCGCCTTCGAGCCGGTCCGGCATCCGCATCGGCAGCAATGTCGAATCCCGCACGCGCACACCCGAATTGCCGCCCGGCAGGAAGGGGGTGAGCTGGTCGTGGAGGCGGCTGTGACAGAACAGCACACCGGTCCCCGGCGCCCCGAACATCTTGTGCGCCGACACCACCGCGAAGTCGGCGCCGAGTTCGCCGACGTCGATCGGGATGTGGCCGGCGCTCTGGCTGCAGTCGAAGCACACCACCACCCGCGGGTCGAGGCGGTCACGCACTTCCTCGAGGGTGTTGAGGGCGCCGAACACGTGATGGATGTGGCTGAGGGTCAACAGCCGGGTCCGGGGCCCGGCTTTGGCGGCGATGTCGTCGACGTCGGCCTCTCCCAGCGCGGTGGTGCGGTAGGGGACGAGCCGGATCCGGCGGCCGAAATGGGCCAGGGTGGCCCGCAGTTGCAGCCAGGGATAGACGTTGGAGGCGTGATCGCGGGGGCTGTAGAGGATTTCGTCGCCGTCGTCGAGGGCGGTCAGAGCCCAGGCCAGGGCGACGGCGTTGAGCCCGGCGGTCGCGCCCGCGGTGAACACCACCTCGTGGGGCCGGGCGCCGAGGAAGCGGGCGGTGTCGGCGCGTACCTGTTCGACCTCGCGGGCGAGCCGGGTGGCCCACGGGTAGGTGCCGCGACCGGAATTGGCGGTGTGGCGGCGGTGGTAGCCGTCGACGGCTTCGATGACCGGCAGCGGTTTCTGGGTGGTGGCGGCGCTGTCGAGATAGACCGGGCCGTTGTCGGTGAGCGCGGGGAACAGCGCGCGGATCGAGTCCGTCGACGGTGCGGCAGAAGCGGAATGCGCCGTCGGCGGCACTGCGGCGGCGGCCGGGCGGGCGGGATCGGACGTTGGCGACCGCAACGTGACGCTCCCTTCGGCTCGTACGCTGGCGACCGTATCCACGATACCCATTGTTGCGGAATCTCTCGGAGCCGGTCGCGGACAACACATTTCGCCGGTCACGTGTCCAGCTGTGCGGGGGTTGCGGCCGGAGCGGGCCGAAGTGGCGATCAGTTGCCGGGGGTGTCGGGTCCGCCCGGGTTGCACATCGCCTCGACCGTGGCCTGATAGCCGACCGCCGGCCGCCAGGGTTCGAGGTTCCACGCGGGCTTGTTCGGTGCGACCAGCCGCGCCCACACCCAGTGGCAGGTGAACTGGTCGTACATCCCGGGCGAATCGGCATCGGGGGCATCGGCGACGATTTCGGCCCACGCCCGATCCTGTGCCGCCGGGAACTGATCGGCGCGACCGGCCGCGGTCGGGTAGACGTGCAAGCGGCGGCCGTCGGAATCGTCGGACCACACGGTGTGGTCGATCAGCGGACTGTCTGCGTAGGGGTCCGTGGCGGGTTCGGTGGTGGGCGATTCGGTGGCGTACGGGCGCGGCGGGGGCGCGGACGCCGACGCCGGCGTGGTGCTCGCGCCGGCCGTGCTGGTGGCCACGGATTCGCTGGGGGCCGTGGCCGTCTCGGTGTCGCTGCCGCAACCGGCGGCGAGCAGGGCGAACAGGGCCGCGGCGGCCGCCGTCAGGCGGTGCCCGCGACCGGATGCTCGCTGTGGCGCCACACTCACCCGGCGTCCCCTTCGGCGTCTCGATCGACAGTGGCGCTCACGCTACTCGCCGTGGCGTGCCACGCGGGAACCGCCGGGCGCGATACCCGTCCTGCCCGGATCGCGCCGCAATCGACGTAGACTAGTGCGGGTGGCCGCACAGTTGACCAAGGGACAGGTGGACCGGCTGACCCACGACGATGTCGTCGTCTCCGTCCGCCACAGCGAACCCGTCGATGTTTCGGCGCTGCTGCTGAATTCGGCCGGCAAGGTCCGTAACGAATCCGATCTGATCTTCTACAACCAGTCCGCCGCGCACGGGGTGCGTCTGGCGTCGGGGCGTCCGGAGTTGTCGATCGGATTGCGTTCGCTGCCATCGGATGTCGAGCACGTGCGGATCGTGGCGTCGCTGGCCGATCAGGAGGACCGCTTCGGCGGCTATCCGCCGCTGCAGCTCACCGTGGCCGATCAGGCGGGAAATGCGATGTACGAGTACACCGTCGACGGTCTGGACACCGAGCCCGCGGTCATCGTGGCCGACCTGGATCGGGTGGGCAGCAGCTGGCAGGTGCGTCCGCTCGGGCACGGATTCGCGGCCGGATTCGCGGCGCTGGTGACCGCGCACGGGGTCAATGTGGGCGCCGCCGCCGACGAGCTGCCCTATCGGGGTCCCGCGGTGCTGGCGCCCGGCCAGGAGGTGTCGCTCAGCCAGATCCGCAAGGGTGAGCTGTCGATGGTGAAGATGGGCGTCGGCTGGGACCCGATGAAGGTGCACGGCCCGCGCGGGCTGCGCGCCCTCGAGATCGACCTGGACGCCTCGGCGCTGCTGTTCGTCGGGCAGACCCTCGTCGATGTCGCGTTCTATCAGCAGTTGTCCTCTCGTGACGGCGCGGTGCGTCACTCCGGGGACAACCTGACCGGTGACGGCAAGGGCGACGACGAGGTCATCACGGTCGATCTGGCGCGGCTGCCGCAGCAGGTGTCGGCGGTGGTGTTCGTGGTGACCTCCTACGCGGGCCACACTTTCGAGCGCATCCGCAACGGCTACTGGCGGATGGTCGACGGCTCCACGACCGCCGAGCTCGCGCGCGGCAATCTGCGCGGTGGCGGCGCGCATACCGGCATGGTGGTGGCCAAGGTGTATCGCGACGGCACCGCCTGGCGGGTCGCCTCCATCGGCACCCCGATTCAGGCCGGTCATCCGGTGGAGGCGGTACCACTGGTCGCGCCGGAGCTGTGAGCGAGCGGTTTGCCAGGGCTGGTGTGTGCGGCCCGGCAACCCTACTATGACCTCTCGCGGGACCGGCCCGCTGCCAAGCGGGAGCCGGTCCGGCACCATCGACCTCGATGGTGCCGGTACCCGTCGGCCGTGCCCGTGGTGCGGCCGTGACGGGTGTTGAGGAGAGTGGACCGTAGGGGCGAGATGACAGCACCGGCAGTGAAATGTCTTGTCTGGGAAGTGGACAACACCGTATGGGACGGCGTGGTCTGCGATTCGACCAGTGGTGCGTTGCGCTCGGACGCGGTGCGGGCGCTGCACACCCTGAGTGCCAGGGGGGTGATGCACGCGGTGGCCAGTCGCGGTGAATGGTCGTGGACGACCGACAAATTGGAGCGCCACGGCTTGCACGGGGTATTCGCTGCCGTGGAGGTCGGGTGGGGACGCAAATCCTCGGCGATCACCCGGATCGCGGCACAGTTGCGGATAGAGCTGGACGCGATCGGCTACATCGATGCCGAGGCCATGGAACGCAGCGAGGTCGCGCACGCGTTACCGCAGGTTCGCTGTTATGCGGGCCGGCACGTGGATGTGCTTGCCGCGCTGCAGGAGTTCCGGGCGCCACTCACCGCGGCCCCGCCGCCGACCTCACCGATGGGTTTCGCCCACATCAGCGCCAACTGATTCCGGCCGCCGTGCGATCGTGGTCGCGGCGGCGGCCGGAATCGGGACAGCGTCGGGCGGTCAGGCGGTGCCGCACGTAATGTCGACGATCGGCAGTACCAGCGCCGCCGGCGCCGAGGCCGGCACCGCCGGATGCCGCGGTGCGACGGGGGACAGGCGACGGTAGGGGCTGCCCTGATCGGGGCGGGTGTCGCGCTCACCCTTGTTCGGCCACATCGAGGCGGCGCGTTCGGCCTGCGCGGTGATGGTGAGCGAGGGGTTCACACCCAGGTTGGCCGAGACCGCGGCGCCGTCGACGACGCTGAGGGTCGGGTAGCCGTAGACGCGATGATAAGGGTCGATGACACCGTGGTCGGGGTCGGCGCCGATCACCGCACCGCCGAGGAAGTGCGCGGTCAGCGGGATGTTGAACACCTCGCCCCAGGTGCCGCCGGCCACGCCGCCGATCTTGTCCGCGACCCGGCGGGTGACATCGTTGCCGGCGGGGATCCACGTCGGATTCGGTTCGCCGTGACCCTGTTTGGACGACAGCTTGCGCCCGAAGACACCGCGTTTGGTGTAGGTGGTGATGGAATTGTCCAGATGCTGCATCACCAGCGAGATCACTGTGCGTTCGCTCCAATTGCGCACGCTGAGCATCCGCACCAGCCGCACCGGATGCCGGAGCACCTCGAGCAGGAACCGCAGCCAGCGCGGAACGCGGCCGCCGCCGTCGACCATGAGTGTCTGCAGCAGCCCCATCGAATTGGAGCCCTTGCCGTAGCGCACCGGTTCGATGTGGGTGTCGGGGGTGGGGTGGATCGAGGAGGTGATCGCGACACCGCGGGTGAAG
This sequence comes from Nocardia spumae, assembly GCF_020733635.1. Classification (NCBI taxonomy): domain Bacteria; kingdom Bacillati; phylum Actinomycetota; class Actinomycetes; order Mycobacteriales; family Nocardiaceae; genus Nocardia; species Nocardia spumae. The sequence continues at coordinate 3,584,965 of NZ_JAJFZL010000001.1, forward strand.
TCGCGGCCGGGTTCGAGCTTGGGGGTCGCCGCACCCAGGATTGATTCGGAGTTGGTGCGGGTCAGCTCGCCCAGCCGCGGCGACAGCTTCGGCAGAATCGCCTTGTCGCGCATATCGAACAGCAGTTTCTGGGTGCCGCGAGTTCCGGCCGCCAGCACGACATGGGCAGCCGTGTAGGTGGCCGGTGACCTGCGCAGGACAGCGCCGGTGCGGCGGGTGTCGACCTGCCAGCTGCCGTCGGGCTGAGGCCGCACCGCGGTCACCGTGGTCATCGGCAGCACCTGGGCGCCGGCCTGCTCGGCCAGGTACAGGTAGTTCTTCACCAGGGTGTTCTTGGCGCCGTGGCGGCAGCCGGTCATGCACTCGCCGCATTCCAGGCAGCCGGTGCGGCGCGGCCCGACCCCGCCGAAGTACGGGTCCTCGACGGTCTTTCCGGCCTCGCCGAAGAAGACGCCGACCGGTGTCTGCACGAACGTGTCACCGACCCCCATATCGTCGGCGACCTGTTTGAACACCTCGTCGGCGGGGGTGATGTGCGGATTGCGCACCACACCCAGCATCTTGCTCGCCTGCTCGTAGTAGGGGCCGAGTTCGGCGTGCCAGTCGGTGATGTCGCGCCATTGCTTGTCTGCGAAGAACGGCGCCGGCGGCACGTAGAGGGTGTTGGCGTAGTTGAGGGAGCCGCCGCCCACCCCGGCGCCGCCGAGGATCAGCACATCGCGCAGCAGGTGGATGCGCTGGATGCCGTAGCAGCCCAGCGCGGGCGCCCACAGGAATTTGCGCAGATCCCAGCTGGTGTCGGGCAGCTCGTCGTCGGCGAAGCGGCGGCCGGCCTCGAGGATGCCGACGCGGTAGCCCTTCTCGACCAGGCGTAGCGCGGTGACGCTGCCGCCGAATCCGGAGCCGACGATCAGGACGTCGAAATCGGTGTCGCGCCCGCTCATCGGTGGCTCCCGCGCGGATCCGGGCCGTGGTGCACGGCGAGCCCGGTGAAGGGCTGGGCGGGATAACTCATCGAGCCTCCTGAAGTGTGTGTCGCCGGTGACGGGGGTCAACGCTACTCCCGAGTACGTTAAGTGTGTCGTCCGGTACCCGTAATCGTTTCCGGCCTTTTCACCTGCGCCGAAGCCCGGATTCGCGGAATTTATTCGTACAGATCGGCGATCGCTGCTGTAAGCACTGCTCTCTATATGGCAGGCTGAAGAGATGAGCACCCCACGATCCCGCGCTCGCGCTCGCACGATGGAGGAAATCGTGCGCATCGGTCGCGACCATCTGGCCGTGCACGGCGCGGCGGCGCTGTCACTGCGAGCGGTCGCCCGTGATCTCGGCGTGGTGTCCTCGGCGGTGTACCGCTACGTCAGCAGTCGCGACGAACTACTGACCATGCTCGTCGTCGACGGGTACACCGAACTGGCCGACGTCGTCGACGCGGCGCTGGACGCCGCGCCCGACGATGCCGCCACCCGGTGGCGGGTGCTCGCACACGCCGTGCGCGACTGGGCACTGGCCGAACCGGCCCGCTACGGCCTGCTGTTCGGTACCCCGGTTCCCGGCTACGACGCCCCGGCGCAGGAGACCACCGTGCCCGGGACCAGGGTGATCGCCGCCCTGCTGCAGGTCGTCGAAACCGCCTGCCGCACGGGCGAAATCGCCGCTCCGGACCCGGTGCCGGAGGTGCCCGAACGACTGGCTGCCGACATCGTCCGCATTCGCGACGAATTCGACCTGCGCATCCCCGACTGGGCGATGGTGCGGACGCTGACCGCGTGGACGGGGCTGTTCGGCGCGGTGAGCTTCGACGTCTTCGATATGTACGGCGCCCAGACCTTCGCCGACCGTTCACAGGTTTTCGACATTCACCTGGACAATCTGGGCGCGATCCTCGGATTCCGTGCCACACCGGTGAACTGGACGCGCGGCGGGTAGGCATTCGCGACCGTCATCGTGCACGATGTCACAACCCGATGAAGCTTCTTCTCAGCTTTCCCATACCCGGGAATGAAAGACTGAACGGCGACATGAACGACGAAACCGAACCGATTCCGGTGGTGGATCCCCGCGGCGGCAACGGCTCAGCGCGACGCGCGCGACCCGACGACGAGTCGCCGAAGGATCGGTCCGGCCGGTCGTCTCGCGCGGTACGGGCGGGCACACCGCCGTGGAGCCGGGGCATCGCCAATGGTTCCGAGGAGCAGGGCGGGGCCGCTCGGCGCTCGGCGGCGTCCGCGCAAGGCCGTGCCGCCGCGGAATCCGGCGAACATCGCCGTGGGTCGTCCTCGCGCAACGGCGAATCCGAGCGTGCCGGCAGCGACTGGCCGCGCCGGTCGGGCAGTCGCGCGGACGCCGATGCCGCCGACGGGTCGAGCATCCCGCCACCGAACCGGCGCGCGCGCCGGGCTCGCACCGCACCGCCGCCGCGGCCCAATCGCGGGCATCGGGCCACGCGTATCGGCGGGCGGATGCTGGCGGCGGCCACCGCGGTGGTTGTCATCGCCGGTACGGGTTTCGCCTATTACACCGAGCGCAGCGTCGATCAGGGGTTCACCCGCTCGAACGCGATCAGCGAGGCCGATGCCGCCGCGCTCGACGGCGATCTGAACATCCTGCTGATCGGACTGGACACCCGTAAGGACCAGAACGGTAACGATCTGCCCAAGAACATCCTCGACCAGTTGCACGCCGGGGACGGCAGCGAGGGCGGCTACAACGCCAATTCTCTTATCCTGGTGCACATTCCGAAGGACCTGAAGAAGGTCACCGCATTCTCCATCCCGCGTGACGACTACGTCGCGGTATCGGGCATTCCCGGTTACGACCACGCCAAGATCAAAGAGGCCTACGGGCTGAAGAAGGCGGCGGTGGAACAGAAGCTGGAGAACCAGGGCGTCAAGGACAAGGTCGAGCTGGAACGGCAGGGCCGCGAGGCCGGGCGCGAATCGATCGTGCAGACGGTCAAACAGCTCACCGGGGTGCCGATCAACCGGTTCGCCGAGATCTCGCTGGTCGGCTTCTACGATCTGGCCAACATCCTCGGCGGTGTCGATGTGTGCCTCAACCACGCCGTCGACGACGAGTACTATTCCGGCGCGGTCTTTCCCGCGGGCCGACAGCATCTCGACGCCGCGAACGCCCTGTCGTTCGTGCGACAGCGTCACGGGTTGGACAACGGCGACCTGGACCGCACTCACCGCCAGCAGGCATTCCTGACCTCGGTCGCCAAACAGCTCAAGGATTCCGGGACGCTCACCAATATCGGCAAACTGCAGGATCTGATCACCGCGGCGCAGAACGACATCGTGCTGTCGCAGGGCTGGAATCTGCTCGACTTCGCCCAGACTCTCGGACGCGCCGGATCGATTCCGATCGAATTCCAGACCCTGCCGGTCAAGGCCTACGACACCGTCGACGGCCAGGACGTCAACGTCGTGGATCCCTCGGCGATCAAGAAGGCGGTGCGGACCGCGTTCGGCGTCGCCGAACCGCAGCCCAGCGCGCCGACCACCACGCCGACCAGCACCGTCGACGTCGTCAATGCCGGTGGTGCGACCGGTATGGCCGCCAAGGTGTCCACCGCGCTGGCCGACAAGGGATTTCACAAGGGCGAGGTCGGCAACGCCACCTACAGTGACGGTTCGAGCTCGGTCGTGTACTTCGGCACCGGCGCCGACACCGACGCCACCCAGGCCGCCGACATGCTCGGCGGATTGCCCACCGCGGCATCGAAAACGCTCGACCCCGGCCATGTGAAGATCGTCATCGGCAGCGATTTCAGCATGCCCGAGACGCTGGGCTCCTCGTCCACCTCCGATTCCCCGACCACCGACGCCACCACCGAATCGACGACGAGCACCACCACCGGCGGCACCTCGGCCACGGCCACGACCGACGGCCGCCCCGATTCCGGTAAGGCGGTCACCACCAGCATCGGATCCGACATACCCTGTGTGAACTGAGCGCGCCGGACGGGGCCGTCTACGATTTTCCGGTGACCGGATACGACGACGCATTCGACCATCTCGACACTTCCCGGCTGCCCGAACGGCAGCGCAGAATTCTCACGGTGATCCGGGACGCGGTGCAGCGCAACGGCTATGCGCCGTCGACCCGGGAGATCGCGGCCGCGGTCGGATTGCGGTCGGCCTCCTCGGTGTCGAAACATCTCAAGGATCTCGAGGACAAGGGGTTGCTGCGGCGTAGCGAGACCGTCTCCCGGCCGATCGATGTACGCGTGTTCCTCGCGCCCGCCGAAACCCGCGCCGCCGAACAGGATTCGGTCACCGTGCCCGTCGTCGGCGATATCGCCGCCGGAACCCCGATCCTGGCCGAGGAACACACCGACGATCAGCTCACCCTGTCGCGGCAGCTGGTCGGCCGCGGCACCGTCTTCGGCCTGCGGGTGCGCGGCGACTCGATGATCGACGCCGCCATCTGCGACGGCGACATCGTCGTCGTGCGGCAGCAGCACGAGGCGCACTCGGGTGACATCGTGGCCGCCATGATCGACGACGAGGCCACCGTGAAGGTGTACCGCCGCCGCAACGGACATGTGCACCTGGAACCGCGCAATCCGGCCTATTCGATCATCGACGGTGATCACGCGGTGATCCTGGGCAAGGTCGTCTCGGTCATGCGGCGAATGTGATCACCTGCCCGACGCGCCACCGATGCCGATCGCCAAACGGTTGCTCCTGAATTAATCTGCCCTGAGCAGGGTCCGGGCAAGACCGAACGGCAGTCGGAGGTGCACGTGACGAGCAGTGATCGAGCGCAGCGATCGGCCGTGGCAGGCCGCAGAGGCGGGCGCGCACGAACAGCGGCGATGATGACCGCGGCCGCGGTCGCGGTGGTCTCGGCGACCATGGCGGCCGGACCGGCCGGCGCGGCCGCCGATCCGGTCGTCGAGTCCGGTGCGCCACTGGCCCATCCGGTGGCACCCGACGGATCGAAGATCGTCGACTTCTCCGTCGTCGACAGCCGCAACATCACCATGAAGGTGTATTCCGCGGCCATGGACACACCGATCACCGTCGAAGTGCAGCGGCCCGCCGACACCTCCACACCGCGTCCGGTGCTGTATCTGCTCAACGGCGCCGGCGGCGGCGAGGACACCGCCAGCTGGGACGCCCAGGCGCCCGACGCCCTGAAATTCCTCGCCGACAAGGACGTCAACGTGGTCCAGCCCATCGGCGGGGCATGGAGCTACTACGCCGATTGGCGCGCGCCCGATCCGCACCTGGGCGTGAACAAATGGCAGACCTTCTTCACCGAGGAACTCCCGCCGATCGTCGACGGCGCCTTCGGCACCAACGGGCTCAACGCTATCGCCGGGCTGTCCACCTCCGGCACCTCGGTACTGCAGCTGCCGATCGCCAAACAGGGGCTGTACAAGTCGGTCGCCGCCTACAGCGGCTGCGCGCAGATCAGCGACCCCACCGGCTACACCTTCGTCAACCTCGCGGTCAACGTGTGGGGTGGCGGCAACACCGTGAACATGTACGGGCCGCAGAACGATCCGATGTGGGCGGCCAACGACCCGTATGTGCACGCCGACCAGCTGCGGGGGCTGCACCTGTTCATCTCCAGCGGATCCGGGCTGCCCGGCCAATGGGACACCCTCAACGGGCCGTACACGCTGCCCGGGGTCGGTGGCCTGGTCAATCAGGTGGTGATCGGCGGCGTGATCGAGGCGGCGGTGAACTACTGCAGTCACAACCTGCAGACCAAACTCGACGACCTGGGCATCCCCGCGACCTACGATTTCCCGCCGACCGGAACGCATTCCTGGGGCTACTGGCACGACGCGCTGATCAAGTCGTGGCCGGTACTCGCCGCCGGACTCGAGTTGCCGGCCTGAACCAGGACCCGATCCGGCGCCTCGGCGTTACAGCGCCGGATCGGCTCCCGGCAGCATCACCGGCTCGTCACAACTGGCGGGCGGATCGACCTGCGAGCACGACACCGGAGTCCGGGTCGGCCGGTAATCGGCCGGCACCCCGCCCGCGCGGCTGAGCGCAGCGAACACCTCCACGGCGTCGGTCGGCCGGCGAACCAGGTCGGGATCGGAGCCCACATCGACGGTGTAGAGGCCGAAACGCGGTGTGTAACTGCCCCATTCGTAGTTGTCGGTGAGGCTCCAGTAGTTGTAGCCGCGCACATCGATACCGTCGGCCTTGGCGCGTTGAATCCAGTACACCGTGTCGCGCAGATGATCGGCCCGGGTGTAGCCGTCGGGGCGGGGTGCGCCGTTCTCGGTCGGCATCCCGTTCTCCACGACGTACAGCGGCTTGTCGGGGAACTGACGCGCGTAGTGGCGCAGCGCGTAGTAGATGCCCTCGGTCTGCAGCGGCAGCTCCCACATGGCCGGTGCGCCCGCCGAGGTCGGTGAGTCACCGGTACTCGGGGTGGGGCCGAAGTAGTAGTCGACGCCGACGAAATCGAGTTTGTCGCGCACCTTGTCGATATAGGGCTGATTCACCTCGGTCTCGGATCCGGGCACGAACCCGATATTGCTGGTGACCATCGCATCCGGGTGAGCGGCGTGGATGACGTCGTAGATCTCGTTGTGAACACTGGCCAGCCGGTCCATCGCCGCGGGCCACTCCTCGCGCGCCAAGGCGCCGATGCGAACCTCGGTGCCCAGATAGGCGGCCGGTTCGTTGATCGTCACCCAGATCGGGTCGAGGGATCCGTAGCGTTCCACCACTTTCCGCGCGTTCGCCAGCCAATCGTCGACCATGCCCTGGTTACGCCAGCCGCCGCGATCGGCGGCCCAGCCCGGATACACCCAGTGATCCAGCGTCAGCATCGGAGTCATGCCCGCGGCGCGGACGGCCTCGACGATGCGGTCGTAGCCGGCGAAGGCCTGCTCGTCCCACCCGTCCGGACTCGGCTGTACCCGCGCCCATTCCACGCTCATCCGGAAACTCGTGGCACCCAGCCGCGCGGCGCGGTCGACATCGTCGGCGTAGCTGTCGAGAAACCGCACCGAATCCCGGTACGGTTCGACCGCGCCGGAGGCGACGTAGCGCGTCCAATTGCTCTCGGGTGCGTGGCCTTCGGTCTGGAAGCCGGACGTGGCCACCCCCCACACGAAATCCGGGCCCAGGGGAGCGAGGGCCGACGCCGCCCGGCGTGCGGGGTCGGCGCCCGCCGGGACCGGTAGCAGCAGCGCGGCTGCCGCCGCCAATCCGGTGGCCAGCACCTGGCGGCGATTCGGCTCTCGCATCCAGCAATCGTAGCTATGAGATTGCTGAAATCCGGGTGTGAACAGGGCGTGTCGAGCGAGACGGGCCCGCCCTGTCCGATTCGCCGGTCCGGGTCCTTCGTGGGGTCGCCGTAGCATTCGCCGACAATCCGGCGGTGATGGCGGATCTCGCGGGTGGGGCAGTGTCCAGTGGCGGGAATCAGGCGTGCCGGGGACGACCTTCCGGTGACTGTCTCGTGGCTGGCCTCGATGAACTGTTCTCGTCCTCGCCCTACGCCTATCGCGACCGGATACGGCGCATCATGGCCACCGCGATCCACGAAATTCTGCTGGGTGCTGGATTCGATGCTCGCCTGATTGCCGACGACTATGTTCCCAACACGAATGTGGAGGTGTTCGACCGGACCGCGGCCAGCGAACATTCGCACTGAACGCGTTCGACTTCGCGACAGCGAGCCGCGCTGCTGATCCGATCGCAACGGATGTGCGATACGACAGGGCCACCGCATCGCAGTGGTTTCGATCGCCGTTGAGCGTGCCCCGACTCGCCAAGATGGCTGCTGGGCCCGAAAACAACCGTTACCCAATGATATTGCGATGACGAGACCCGATACCTGCTGTGTCGCATCGATGCCGGGCTATCCGGCGTTGCCGGGTGGACTCGGTTCGGGTCGTAGCCTCCGCGTGCAGGGATGCCGTATTCGGTTGCCGGAGTGAGCGAACGAGTCATCGGCTGCGGGACGGATGCCGGTTCGCCACCGGTCGCATCCGAGCCGGGGAGGCGACGAGGAGAGGGGGCAGGCGATGGGGTTGTCCGCTGTTGTCCCAGCAGGGTGATCATCGATCCCGCGGAGTGTGTCTTCGCGGCGTCGGAGATCGGTTTCTGTGCATCGCCAGCAAATCCGACGGGGTGTGGTGGAGGGCCGATTCTCGCGGGTGTGATTGCCGTGGCACCCGGTCCGCCGCTAATCTGTTGTTTGCCAGAAAGATGCTGTATGGCGGTAATCGGTTCGTAGCGCACGAGATTCGCGGCTCACCGGCGACTCGGGTTCCGGGCACGCGTGTCCGGACCACCCGCGTGAACACTTTCTCTTCGCTCGATGCTGCTCGCCGCGTGACGCGGTCGGCCTTCAGGAAGGACTGAGATGAGCTTCGTGGCCCTCGGATTCCTACGCAAAGACGTCTCGCGGCAACGCCAGAGGTGGGACGAAACTCAGGTCAGGCATGTCGCACGGCGTTTGGGGTACGAGCTGAGCAAGACCATCACGTTCAGCCACCTCACCCGGGATCCGGTCCGGCAACTGCTCGACACCGTTGTCCGATTCGATGCCGACGCGGTCGTTGTCCCCAGCGTCGAACACTTCGCCGACCACATCATCCCCGCCGAACTCGTCGCGATCACCGATGTGATCACCGTGGCCCCGGAACACATCTACGCGCACTGGCAGGAGTGGGAGATGTCGCCGGCCGAACGGCTGTGAACCGCTGGCACACATGAGGATCCGGATGCGACGACGACGGGTTACTTGCGTGCCACGCCCGCGTAGGCGGACACCTGCGCGTCCATCTTCTTCGGAGGCGCCACACCGTCCGGGCGCCAGCAGTGGGGCACCTGCACACCGGGGTCGACCAGTTCCAATCCCTCGAAGAACCGCAGGAACTCCTCACGGCTGCGGACCTGGCACGGCAGCCCGCTGCCGCGGTAGATGTCGACCACGGAAGCGATGACCGCCGGGTCGAAGTCCGGCGTGACATGGGTCATCACGAGATAGGATCCGGGAGCGAGGCTGTCCATCAGCGTGGTGACGATGCCGTAGGGATCCTGCTCGTCGGGCACGAAATGCATCAACGCGTTGAGGCTGAGAGCGACCGGGCGGGTCAGGTCCAGCGTGTCGCGCAATCCCGGGGCGTCGAGGATCTTTTCGGGTGTCGTGACATCGGCGGAGACGTAGTTGGTGCGCCCCTGCGGTGAACTCACCATCAACGCCCTGGCGTGAACGAGCACGATCGGATCGTTGTCGACATACACCACTCGCGAGTCCGGCGCGACCTGCTGGGCGACCTGATGCAGGTTCGGCTCGGTCGGGATACCGGTGCCGATATCGAGGAATTGACGCACCCCCGCCTCGGCGAGGAACCGGGTCACCCGATGTATGAAAGCCCTGTTCTGCTGTGCGGCCGTGCGCACCCCCGGCCAGATCGTCACCACCTGTTCGGCCGCCTGCGCGTCCGCGCTGTAGTGGTCCTGGCCGCCGAGATAGTAGTCGTACATGCGGGCGGTGTGAGGCTGGTGCTGCCGCAGGTCGACAGGGGAGCCGGGTTCCACGGTGGGAGTTCCTTTCACAAAGCAACGTCACGCGAGCAGGACTGATCCGCGCTTGTCGCGCGAGTCTACTCGTCACGCCAGACCCCAGCTCCTGGCCGGCCCGGCCCGCTGGCACCGAGATCGTGAGCCCTGGAACCACTTTCGGCCGCCGCGCCGGGACTGCCCATTTCGAGGCACCGCGCGGCGGCCGAGAGATCAGGAACCCTCGGTCAGGGTGAACACCTCCATCGATCCCAGATGTCGCGCGGTGTAGTGCGCGCAGACCCAGGCGTAGATGTCGGTGTCGCCGACCGGATGCCATGTGCCCTGCTCATCGTTGGGCGCCGCGGGTCCGGGCGCGCCGCGGGGGCCCCGGGCGTCAGGGGAACGGCCGTGATCGGGCACCTTCCACGCATCCGGCAAATGCACCTCGGGGGCGAGGTAGTAGGTCAGCTGATGGTTGTGGACCAGATCCTCGAACTGCCGCACCGTCGGCACCGGGTCCTCGGAGGTGAATCCGCCGATCGCGAGGACCGGTGTGCGACTGGCCAATTCGAGCCCCGCGGCCGGCCCGGACCGATCGATGGCCGCCGACCAGGTCGTCGACGTCGCGCGGAGCATGGCCACCAGCCGGGGATCGGCGTCCTCGCCGCCCATCAGCATGCCCATCTGCCGGCGGAGCGGGTTGAGCGCCCCGGGCAGTTGCGGGCGGTCGGGACCCACCACCGGGCTTCCGCCGGTGTGCGACTGCGGCAGCGTGGTCACCGCATAGGCCGACGTGCCGGCCAGTCCCGCCAGCACCCCGGCCACCACCAGCACCGTGACCACTCGCCGCGGTGCGCGCCGCGAACGGAACGGCACCGTCGTGACCACCAATCCGGCGCCGGCCACGACGGTGACCGCCAGGATCGCCCAGTGCAGCCAGGGCTGCCAGTCCGGATTGCGATCCAGCAGTACGAATCCCCAGATTCCCGTCGCGAGGATGAGCCCGGCCGCGCCGACGCGCCCCCGGACGTGATCGCGGCAGCGCCACACCTCGGCCAGGCCGAGCACGAAGCTGCCCACCACAGCGGGCGCGACGGCCAAGGTGTAATAGGCGTGCATCCCGCCCTTCATGGCCGAGAAGGCGATCCCGTCGATCAGCAACCACAGGCCGAAAACCAGTGCCGCGCCACGGAACACGTCCGTGCGCGGATACCGCCACCGAGCCACGACGACGATGAGGAATCCGAGCACGGCCGCCGGCAGCAGCCACGAGATCTCGAATCCGATCTCCCCGGTGAACAGTCGCTCCGGACCCGATCCGAAGCCGCCGAAGCCGCCGTGCGCGCTGCGCGGCAGCTCGTAGCCCGCGGGCAGTTGGAAGGGTTTGCGCCCCTGGTGGTTGTGACCGAGGTAGCGGGCGAATCCGTTGTAGCCCAGCACCAGATCCATGAACGTGTTGTCCTTGGATCCGGCGAGATACGGACGCGTGCCGGCCGGCCACAGGATCGTCAGCAGGACATACCAGCCCGACGACAGCAGCAGTGCCACTGCCGCGCCCAGCAAATGCGCGATGCGTCTGCCCAGGGTTGCCGGGGCGACCACCAGGTAGGCCAAGCCCAGTGCCGGCAGCACCATCAGGCCCTCGAGCATCTTGGCCAGGAAGGCGAAACCCAGCGCGACTCCGGCCAGCGCCAGCCAGCGCGGGTTCGCCCGGCCCAGGGCGCGGACGGTGCAGTAGGCGGCCGCGGTCATCAGCAGCACCATCACCGCGTCCGGATTGTTGAACCGGAACATCAACGCCACCACCGGTGTCACGGCCAGCAGCAGCCCGGCCAGCAGGCCCGCGCCACGACTGCCGGTCGCGCGGGTGATGGATGCGTACATCAGCGCGACCGCGCCGACCGCCATCACCGCCTGCGGAACCAGCATCGACGCACTGGAGAAGCCGAACAGTTGCCCGGACAGCCCCATCACCCACTGGGAGACCGGAGGTTTGTCGACGGTGATGAAATTCGCCGGATCCAGCGATCCGAACAGCAGGGCCTTCCAGTTCCGCGACCCCGACCAGGCCGCCGCGGCATAGAACCCGTTGCCCATCCCGTTGACGGTGATGTTCCACAGGTAGGCGGCCGCGGTGGCCAGCAGCAGCAGCGCCAGGGCGATCCGGTCCCGGCGCCGCGGCGGCGGTAGTAGCCGCGAATCCGGTGGTGGAGGCGGAGATTCCGACGATACGGGCATGGCGGTGTCGGCAGTCGTCACTGTCACCGCGGGAGCCTCTCAGCCGATCCGGTGACCACCCTGTCGGAAACCTTGGAGCTTTCTGTGAATGCCGCTCGCGGCCGCCGCGATCAGTACCGGCCGAACAGCACCGCCGCGTTGTGACCGCCGAACCCGAAGGAATTGTTCATCGCGAACTCGACATCGGCGTGGCGTGGCTTGTCGTGCACGATGTCGAGGTCGACCTCGGGATCCTGGTTGTCGAGATTGAGCGTGGGCGGGATGACCTGATCGCGCAGGGTCAGAACCGAGATCGCGGCCTCGAGCGCGCCGACCGCGCCCACCGAATGGCCGAGCGCCGACTTGGGCGCGTAGACCGACGGATGTGTGCCGATGGCCGCGGCGATGCCCTTGGCCTCGGCGAGATCGCCGATCGAGGTGCCGGTGGCGTGGGCGTTGACGTGATCGACATCGGCGGCGGTGACGCCCGCGGTCTCGATCGCCCGCCGCATCGCCCGCGCGCAGCCCAGGCCCTCGGGGTCCGGTGCGACCAGGTGATAGCCGTCGGCGGTGAGTCCGGCGCCGAGCAGCCGGGCCAGCGGCGTCGCCCCGCGGGCCAGCGCGTGCTCTGCCGATTCCACCAGCAGCAGTGCCGCGGCCTCACCGAAGACGAAACCGTCGCGGTCGCGGTCGAACGGGCGCGACGCGCGTTCGGGCTCGTCGACTCGCGAACTCAGCGCCCGCGCCATGGTGAAGCCGGCGATCGCCATCGGATTGATGTAGCCCTCGACGCCGCCGGCGACGACCATATCCGCCTCGCCCAGCACGATCGAGCGCCAGGCGTGCACCAGGGCCTCGTTACCCGACGCGCACGCCGACACCGGGGTCACCAGGCTCGCCCGGGCGCCGATCTCGAGTCCGACCACGCCGGAGACGCCGTTGGGCATGCTCATCGGCACCGCGAACGGTGAGACCTTGCGGTAGCCGTGCTCACGCATCGCGTCGTTCGCGTCGACGATGGTGTCGGCGCCGCCGAGTCCGGTGCCGATGCACACGCCCAGACGATCCTTGTCCACCTCGGGAGTGCCGGCGGTGTCCCACAGCCGCTTGCCCATGGCGTACGACATCTGCTGGACGTAGCACATGCGACGCTTGCGAACCCGGTCCAGATCGCTGGTGGGGTCGTGAATCAGTTTGCCGCCGATGGCATTCGGCAGGTTGTGACGGGTGATGTCCTCGTCGGTGAGAACCTTGATGCCGCTGGTCCCGGAAAGCAGGGCCTGCCAGGTGCTCTCGGTGTCGGAGCCGATGGAGGTGGTGATCTCCACGGCGGTGACGACTACTTCGCGGAACCCGCCGTTGCGGGTGCTGAAACTGGTGTCGAGCGTGCGCACGTTCGTCGATTCCTCACTGTCGGTCCCTCTGATCCCCAGACACGAAACGGCCGCACCCGCGCGGCCGCCGGTGACCTCGCCGTCGCCGGTGCCGTCCCGCCGTCGACCGGCAGGCGGTGCGCCTCGGTCAGCCTAGCCCCCCGCGGCCCGCGCGAGGGCCGGTCCGAGGGGATGCCAGCAGTTAACCGGTGGCGTACCGTTGAATGTCACGGATGTTTGCTCCGTACACGGCGCGAGCGTCCGGGCCGGGCTAGGGAAGGGGTGCCCGAGATGAACATTCACGCTGTACACGAGATCTTTACTGCTCAGCTGGACAATGTCGGGCCACAGGCTCCACCGGGGACGGGGGTGACGCGGGTCGTGTTGCGCAATCTGCTCTGGCTGCATTTGCTGGCGACCCTTGTCGCGGTCGGTTGCTGGATTCATCTGGCCGCTCGGCGCGGTGTGGCGCGGGCCAAGGTGTCGAGTGTGGCCGTGGGCGTGCTGATTCTGGGGCTTGCCACCGCGGGGGCCGGTGAGATTCTCGGCGCGGCGATGCATTGACCGCCCCGCGCCTAGACGTAACCAGAAATAACACGTAATCTTCGGGTATCCGGACGGCGAGGTCCGGGCTTCACATTCGGACGAAACGGATACCTCAATGGCGCGGCATGTCGACGTGTTGATCATCGGTGCGGGACTGTCCGGAATCGGGATGGCCTGCCATCTCAGCCGGGAGAACACCGGACGCAGCTACGCGATCCTCGAACGGCGTGACGCGGTCGGCGGCACCTGGGACCTGTTCCGCTACCCGGGCATCCGCTCGGACTCCGACATGCTCACCTTCGGCTACGGATTCCGGCCGTGGCTGGGCACCAAGGTCCTCGCCGACGGCCCGCACATCCGCCAGTACATCGCCGAAACCGCCGAGGAGTACGGCGTCACCCGCCATATCCGATTCGGCCGCAAGGTCGTGACCGCGAGCTGGTCGAGTGCCGAGCAGCTGTGGAGCACCCAGGCCGTCGACGAGCGCACCGGCGATACCGAGACCTACACCAGCAATTTCCTGGTCGGCTGCACCGGCTACTACGACTACGACAAGGGCTTCCGGCCCGAGTTCCCCGGTGAGGAGAACTTCGCCGGCCGGATCGTGCATCCGCAGCACTGGCCCGAGGACCTGGACTACCGGGGCAAGCGGGTCGTGGTGATCGGCAGCGGCGCCACCGCGATCACACTCGTGCCCGCCATGAGCGAGGACGCCGCACACGTCACCATGCTGCAGCGCTCGCCCACCTACATCGCCCCGCTACCGGCCGACGATCCCGTCGCGGTCGGCATGCAGAAGGCCAAGCTGCCCGCCGCGCTGGCCTACAAAACGGGCCGAGCCCGCAATATCGCGCTGCAGCGGGCCAGTTTCGCGCTCTCGCGCAGCAATCCGGCGCTCTCGCGCAAGCTGCTGCTGCAGGCCGTGCGCCTGGCAGTCGGGCCGGACGTCGACATGCGTCACTTCAGCCCCAGCTACAACCCCTGGGATCAGCGGCTGTGCATCGTTCCCAACGGTGATCTGTTCCGGGTGTTGCGCAGCGGGCGGGCCTCGATCGTCACCGATCGCATCGCCTCGTTCACCGAAACCGGCATCCGCCTGGAATCGGGGGAGGAACTGCCCGCCGACATTGTGATCAGCGCGACCGGTCTCAACATCCAGATGCTGGGCGGGGCGAGTCTCGAGGTCGACGGTGAGGCGCTGGCCACCCGGGACCTGGTGGCCTACAAGGGCGCGCTGATGAGCGGGCTGCCCAACGCCATGATGATCATCGGCTACACCAACGCCTCGTGGACCTTGAAGGCGGATCTGGCCGCGGAATACTTCTGCCGGCTGCTCAATCACATGAAGGCGCGCGGCTATTCGACCTTCGTCGCGGTCGCCGAAGAAGCCGACCGGGCGCCCGAATCGATGATGGGCGGCGCGCTGACCTCCGGATACATCGCCCGTGGTGACGCGGTGATGCCGCGGCAGGGCCGCCGCGGCCCGTGGAAGGTCATCAACAATTACTACCGCGACCGCGCACTGCTGCGTAAAGCCGACCTCGAAGACGGCATTCTGCGCTTCGGCACCCGTTCGACGGCCGCTCGCCCGGCCGCCGAATCCCGTTCCGCCTGAATATCTTCCGGCGCAATCCCTCGTCCGGTCGTGGCGCGCACGGCCCCGACCGGACGGCACGGGCGAATCAGCCCAGCAGATACGCCGGGGTCGCCAACGGCTTGACCCCCGCGACGAACTCGTAACGCAGCCGCCGGTAGGGCTCGTCGGGCGCGAAGAAGTTGCGATGCATATGCGCGAGCTCTTCGGACCGGTACTCGGCCAGTGGCCGCACCGCCTCGTCGGCCGCCCGCCGCTGTTTCTTGGCCAGCAGCAGATTCTCGAGCTCGGGTGCGGCGGCGAGGTTTTCGGCCTCGCGGCGAACCTGATCGCGGAACTGGGTGGTCGATCCACCGAAGACCTTGTCCACCAGTCCGATCGACGCGGCGGCGCGCGCCCCGACCGGCAATGTCCGGGTGGTGAGCCGCTCGGCGACCTCGGCACCGACCCGCTGCGGCAGCGTGTAGGTCCAATACTCCGATCCGTGCAGGCCCATCAGCCGGTAATGCGGATTGAGCACCGCCGACTCCCGGCACCACACATGATCGGCCGCCAGCGCCAGCATCACCCCGCCGGCGGCGGCGTTACCCGCCAGGGCGGCGATCACGAGTGTGTCGGTGGTGGTGAGGATCGCCTCCACCAGATCGTTCATCGCGTTGATGTTGCGCCACGACTCCTCGGCCGGATCGGCCGCCGCCTCGATGACATTGAGATGGATGCCGTTGGAGAAGAAGTCGCGCTGTGGGCCGAGTACCAGCACCTCCACCGGCCGGGCGCAGGCATCACGATAGGCGGCCAGCAGCCGCCGGCACTGCCGGGTGTCCATCGCCCCACCGGCGAAGGCGAATTCGAGATAGCCGACACCGGCCTCCTCGCGGTAGCGCAGCTCCGACCAGGTGTCGCGGACCGCGGCCTCGGCGGAGGAGACCCCGACCTCGGGCACCCCGGCCGGCAGATCGGAGCCCAGCGCGTCGGCGGCCGGCATCTTGAACGTCACCGGACCACCGGGCACCCGGCGCGGGCGCAACTGCGGCAACCACACCGCGCCGTCGACGGTCGCGCGGCAGATCGCGCCGTCACGGGTGGCGATCACCGCGCCCGGCTCACCGCGCAGTCGATCCTCGTAGTGGCCGCCGTGGATGAAATACTCGCGGCCGAACAGCGCGTCGAGTACGCCCGGTTGCGAATCGGCGGCACGCAGGGTGCGCAGCACCGTGGCGGTATCGGCACGAGCCCAATCGATGCGCCGCACCTGCTGGGTCAGAAACGGGCGCAGCTGCCCGGTCACATCGTGACGGCCGTAGTCCAGGGGTTCGGGCACGTAATCGCCGGATTCGAAACGACGCACCGCCGTCAGCACCGCCGCCACCGCGGCATCGGAGACCTCGTTGCGATAGAGCTCGCTCTTACCGCACTGGGCCACATCGAAATTCACCGACGCCCAGATCGGGCCGGCGTCCATCTCGGCGACCGCCTGCAGCACCGTCACACCCCACCGGGTGGCGCCCTCGGTGATCGCCCAGTCCAGTGACGACGGGCCGCGATCGCCCATCGGGCCCGGATGCACGATGAACACCGGATAGGTGGTCCACACATCCTCGGGGATCGCGGTGGTCAGCATCGGCGCCAGAATCAGATCCGGCCGAAAACGTGCCACCCGGGCGCGCAGCAGATCCTCACCGAGCGCGAGCTCGACACCGATCTCGTGATCGCATTCGCGCAATTCGGCATGCACTCGCTGGGTGAGACTGTTGAATGCGCTGGCGACCAACAGGATGCGCACGGGTTCGTCCTCCATCAGGCTGTAACGTCGACCCCTCACCGTCCCCGAGGAATCGTTCGCCTTCCGAAACTAGCCTTCGCACCGCCCGGGCGCATATCCGGTGGTGCGGATCAGTGCCCGACGGTCAGCGGATCGGCGCAACTGGCCGGCAGATCGACCAGTGAACACGTCACCGGTTCCCGGGTGGGACGGTAATCGGCGGGCATTCCGCCGTCGCGGGTGATCGCACGATAGGCCTCGACGGCGTCGGTGGGACGGCGGGTCAACCCGGGATCGGCCAGCACATCGACGGTGTACAGTCCGAAACGCGGTGTGTAGCTGCCCCATTCGTAGTTGTCGGTGACCGACCAGTAGTTGTAGCCGATGACGTTCATACCGTCGTTGCGGGCGCGCTGGATCCAGTACACGGTGTCGCGCAGATCGTCACCGCGGGTGTAACCGTCGGCGCGGGGCGCGCCGTTCTCGGTCGGCATTCCGTTCTCCACGATGTACAGCGGTTTTCCGGGAAAGCGGCGCGAATAGTATTCCAGCGCATAGTAGATGCCCTCGGGCTGCAACGGCATCTTCCACAGCTGCTTGGTATCGCCGGGGGACAGGCGGGTCAGGTCCTGCGGCGTGTGGCCGTAGTAGAAGTCGATGCCGACATAGTCGAGTTTCGCGGCGATGGCGTCGATCATCGGGCCGTTGACCACCGGTTCGGCACTACCCACGACATAGGCCAGGTTACTGGTCACCATGGCACCGGGCTGCGCGCGGTGGATGTCGTCGTAGATGGTGTTGTGCGCCTGGGCGAGCCGCCGCTGCATGAGCGGAACGGCGGCGGGCGACAATCCGCCGTTGGTGGTTTCGTTGACGACGTAGAACGCGGGCTCGTTGAAGGTCACCCAGAGCGGATTGCGCGCGGCGTAACGCTGTACCACTGTGCGCGCGTTGGCCAGCCAGTCGTCGAGCATCGCCGGATGGGCCCAGCCGCCGCGTTCGGCGGCCCAGCCCGGATACACCCAGTGGTCCAGGGTCAGCATGGGGCGGATACCGTGCGCGGCCATGGTGTCGAGAACGCTGTCGTAGAAGGCGAATCCGGCTTCGTCCCATTCGCCGGGGCGAGGCTGTACCCGGGCCCATTCCACACTGATCCGATACACGCCGACGCCGAGCCCGGCGGCCAATGCGATATCGGAGCGGTAGCGGTGGTAGAAATCGACCGCGTCGCCGTACCGGTCGTAATCGGGGTGGGCCTCGACATAGCGGGTCCAATTGCTGTCGGGTGCATGGCCTTCGCATTGGAATCCGGCGCTGGCAACACCCCACAGGAAATCGGCGCCCAGTCCCGGGACCGTGGCCGGCGTCGCCGGACGCGCCTGGGCGAGGACCGCGGGGCCGGCCAGTGCGGCGACGGTTCCGGCGGCGAACAGACCGAAAACCCGGCGGCGGCTGAGGTTGCGCATCGAACTCCTCGGTATCTGGTGCGGACGTGGTCGGCATTCCCGGCAACGCTAACCCCGGCCACCGCTGACGCGCGGCCGGACGTGGCGCAGTCATTCTGACCCCCAATTGGGCGAGTGTCCAGGTGTTGGGAATTCGTTCGCCGGTGCCGGTTCCCGCGGTTAGGCTCGGAACATGGCCACGCATATGACGCATTGGGGAGCGTTCGACGCCGACAGCGACGGTCACCGGCTATTCGATGTGCGGCCGTGGCCGGGGGATCCGGAACCGACACCCCTGATCGGCAATGTGGCCTCGGCACAACATCATCCGACTCGCATCGACCGTCCCCACATCCGCAAATCGTGGCTGGAGAACGGTCCGGGCGCACCGGGACGGGGGACCGGACCGTTCGTCGCCGTGTCCTGGGACCGCGCCCTGGATCTACTCGGCGGCGAATTGCGGCGTGTCTACACCGATCACGGCGCCGAGGCCGTCTACGGCGGGTCCTACGGCTGGGCCAGTGCCGGACGTTTCCATCACGCGCAGAGCCAGCTGCACCGATTCCTCAACTGCTTGGGCGGATACGTTCGTCACGTCAACAGTTACAGCTTGGGGACCTCCACGGTCCTGCTGCCCTATGTCCTGGGTGATCTGTTCGCACTGATGGGGCGGTTCACCGCCAAATCGGTGATCGCCGAACACACCGAACTGGTGGTCGCCTTCGGCGGCATCTCACCGAAGAACGCCGCGGTCAACCCGGGCGGCGTCTCGCGCCATCACACTCACGACTGGCTCGCGCGGGCACACGAGCGCGGCTGCCGCTTCGTCACCGTCACCCCGCTGCGCGACGACATCTCCGCGTCGGCGCACGCGGAGTGGATCACCCCGCGTCCCGGCACCGATGCCGCGCTCATGCTGGCCTTGGCGCAGGTACTCGACGCCGACGGACTGGCCGACACGGACTTCCTGCGATCACACACCGTCGGATACGAGCCGTTCGCGCACTACCTGCGCGGCACCACCGACGGTGTGGTCAAGGATCCGCGATGGGCCGCGGCGATCACCGGCGTACCCGCCGATCGCATTCGCGCGCTGGCGCACGAGATGGCCGCCGCCCGCACCCTGATCACGGTGAGCTGGTCACTGCAGCGCGCGCGATACGGCGAGCAGCCGACCTGGCTCGGTGTGGTGCTGGCCGCGATGCTCGGCCAGATCGGCTTGCCCGGAGCAGGTTTCGGGCACGGGTACGGATCCGCGGCCGGTATCGGCGAACCCACCCGCACCGTGCCGCTGCCACGGCTGCCGCAGGGCGCCAACCCCATCGACCGCTACATACCCGTGGCGCGTATCGCCGATATGCTGCTGCACCCCGGCGAAACCTTTCGCTACAACGGACAACACCTGCGCTACCCCGATATCCGGCTGATCTACTGGGCCGGCGGCAATCCCTTCCATCATCATCAGGATCTGGCGCGGCTGCGGCGCGCGTTCGAGCGACCCGACACCGTGGTCGTACACGACTCGTTCTGGACCGCCACCGCCCGCCACGCCGACATCGTCCTGCCGGCCACCATGTCCATCGAGCGCGACGATTTCGGCACCGGCGACAACGACGGGTTCCTGTGGCCGATGCCGGCCCTGACCCGACCGCACGGCCAAGCACGCGACGATTACGCCATTCTGGCCGAACTGTCCGAACGGCTGGGCACGGGTAAGGAATTCACCGAAGGCCGCACCACCGAGGAATGGCTGTCGCACCTGTACCGGCAGTGGCTGGCCGACCTCGCGGATCGGGGCCGGCAGTTCCCGGACTTCGAGGAATTCTGGTCCGGTCCGGGCCTCGAGTTGCCGGTGGCCGATCCGCCGCAGGTGGCGTTCGCCGATTTCCGCGCCGACCCCGAACGCTATCCACTGGCCACCCCGACCGGACGGATCGAGATCTCCTCCGACACCATCACCGGCTACGACCTTCCCGACTGCCCGGGACATCCGGTATGGATCGAACCCGACGAATGGCTGGGTGGCGCTGCCGCACAACGTTTTCCGCTCCAGCTGGTCGCCAATCAGCCGCGCACGAAACTGCACAGCCAGCTCGATATCGGTGCTCACAGCCGATCGGTGAAGATCCACGACCGCGAACCGGTGCGCCTGCACCCGTCCGAAGCGCACACCCGGGGCCTGACCGGCGGCGATATCGTCCGGCTGTTCAACGATCGGGGATCATGCCTGGCCGGGCTGATCGTCGACGACGCCGTCGCACCCGGAGTCGCGCAACTGTCGACCGGCGCCTGGTACGACCCCGACCCCGACGATCCGTCCTTCTGCCGGCACGGTAACCCGAACGTACTCACCGCCGATCGCCCGTCCTCCACCCTCAGCCAGGGC
This sequence comes from Nocardia spumae, assembly GCF_020733635.1. Lineage (NCBI taxonomy): Bacteria > Bacillati > Actinomycetota > Actinomycetes > Mycobacteriales > Nocardiaceae > Nocardia > Nocardia spumae. Next base: position 3,605,785 of record NZ_JAJFZL010000001.1, read on the forward strand.
AGTGTCGGCCAACTCGCCCTGGTGCAGCTGGAGGCCTATCGCGGTGAGCTGCCCGCACTGTCGGTCGTGCACGCCCCGGAGATCGAGCCCGAACAGTGAGCGGAGACGATCGCGGTCGCTCCGGTCGAGCCCGCGATCGTCCCCGGCACCTCAGCGCCGGTCCCTGTCCTCGGCGATGATCCGGCGGATCCGTTCCAGCGCAACGGGTGCCGGCTCGTGCGCGTCGAGATGATCCGAGCCGGCCGAGCCGCGCATCCCGATTTCGGATGACACCCCGGCGTCGCCTACGACGGCGGCTCTACCGCCGCCGTCACAGCTGCGGGTCCACATCGGTTTCGGGTGGTTGTTGAATGAGCGGAGCCGCCGCCGCGAGAATGGCCGCGCGGTCGCCGGTGCGGGGCGGGTAGATCCGCGCACAGTTGATGGCCTGTTTGGTTTCCTTGGCTGCCGCACCGGTGGCCACCACGCGCCGATCCCAACCCTCGGTGTATACCGCGCCCGCGGCGCCCAGGTCGAGCACCGTCACGTACCACCCGATGCGCAACGGAATCATCGGTGCGCCGAACATCGAGGACACCACGTTGTGCCCGGCGATCCGCCCCATCGGCCGAGCATGCTGGCACGACATCACCGACGGCCGGTCCTGGTCGACCATGGCTCGCGCGACATCACCCGCTGCGAACACATCGGCTACACCTTCGACCCTGAGATATTCGTCGACCGGGATCCGGCCGAGCCGGTCGCGCTCGACCGGCAGCCGCAGCGTCAACGAGTTGGCTCGCATCCCGGCACACCACACCACCGTCGCCGCGGGAATCAGTTCCCCCGACGCGAGTTCGACGCCTCGCGGGCTCACCGCGGCGATCTCGACCCCCGGCAATGTTTCGACGCCGAGTTCGCGCAGTGCGGCCTCGATCACCGGCCGCGCGGAGTCGCCCATATCCGATCCGATGCGCGGGTTGTGGTCGGCGAGTATCACCCGGGGGGCGCCTTTCCCGCCGCTCTGCTCGATGATCGGGGCCAGGCGCGCCGGCATTTCGGTGGCCGCCTCGATACCGGTCAGACCGGCGCCCACGACGACAACGGTGTAGCGGCCCGTACCCGCGGGCTTTCCCGGAAGCGACGCGAGGTGGGCGTGTAGCCGGGCGGCGCCGTCGTAGGTGTCGATATCGAAGGCGAACTGGGCGAGCCCGGGAACCGCCGGCCGCACGAGCTCGCTGCCCAGCGCGAGCACCAGCCCGTCGTAAGGAATATGCTGCGGCCCGTCATCCCCGCGAACCCGCACCACCTGGGCGGCAGTGTCCACGGCCACCGCCTCGCCCTGGACGCGGGCCACGCCGACCGGTCGCAGAACGTCGTCCAGGGGCAGTCGCGCCGGGGTGAGGTCGGCTTCGTAGTTTCGTACCCGAATGTGGTGGAAAGCGCTGCGATCGACGAGCGTCACCCGCACCGGGCCGGTGCGGTTCCGGGGGAGTTCGTCGAGTTTCCGGGCGGCGCCGACCGCGCTCCAGAGGCCCGCGAATCCACCGCCGAGAACGACGATCTGCTTCGCGTGTCGCGCTCGCCGGTCCACATCGCCAGCGTACAAGTCGCCCCCGACCTGCACCGCGGCACTCGTCGCGCGGATGCGCGAATGAGACGTCTCGACATTGACGTCACAGTCCGAGCTTGGTTACGGCATTGTCCTCCAACGGATTCGCTGTCCGGATGTAGCTGTGCACGGTGCGCGGATTGGACCAGCGGCCCTGCCGCATGATCTCGCGATCGCTGGCCCCGCCCAGCGCCGCCTGGGTGGCGAATCCGGCCCGCAGCGAATGCCCGGAGAACAGGGCGGGATCGAGTCCGGCGCGGGCGGCGTAACGCTTGACCAGTTCGGCCACCGCACGGCCCGAGATCGGATTCGCGCCGATACCGCCGTGTCGTGAGACGGGCGGGAACAGGGCGTCGTGTGGGTTCGCCCGGGTTGTCGCGCCGGTGAATCCGTGGCAGCGATGGATATCGGCGGAGGCGTCCGCGGCAGTCTCGGCGATCCAGGCCCGCAGTGCGTTGGTGCCGCCGTCGGAATGAATGTCGCGCAACGCGATCCAGTCCGCGAACGCGCACACCGGGCAGGTGGCCGGGCGCACACCGCGCGGCAATGCGACCGAATGGGCGGCCGCGCCGGTGGGATCGGTCTTGGTGGCAGGTAGCCGGACCAGCAGAACCGGTTCGCCCGTCCGATGATCGAGGGCCACCACGACATCGCCGATACGCAGTCCGGCGAGTTCACTGCGTCGCAACGCGCCCGCGAATCCGACGAGCAGCAGGAGGCGATCGCGGCGGCGGGCGGGTTCGGTCGGCCAGCCCGGTGCCGGCAATCCGTCCAGCAGTTGCTCGAGGGTGTGCAACAGGACCGGGCGTTTGCGGTTGGGCACACTTCTGCGTGTGCGGCGGATACCGCGCAGGGTCAACCGCACCACGTCGGATCGGGTGGGGGAGGGCAACCCGTTGGCCGCGTGCACCGCCGCGATGGCGGCGCTCTTGCGTTCCAGGGTCGCGGGTCCGAATGCCCAGTCGCCGGACGGTTTTCGCGCATCGGCGGCGGCGGCCAGATACACCGCCACATCCAATGCGTCGGCCGGCAGCGCGCAGCGGGCCTCGGCGGCGCACCACGCCGACCACGCGATCCAGTCGGATCGATAGGCGCGCACCGTATTCGGTGACTGGGATGCCTCGAGGTAGCGGCTCAACGCCGCGGCCTGTTCGGCATCGAAGCGCTCCCGCACCATCCGTAAGGCGACGGTGTCGACGAGCACACTGCGCACACCCCGGCGCAATTCCGTCCGAACCACATCCGGCACAGCGATATCGACGACAACGGGATCCGGTGAGGCGCTCATCGCGGGCAAGGCTACCGGGAGTCGAGCCGCGCTGTGCCCGTCCACGCCGCGAACGATGGACCGAGATGCCGCGGTGAGGGGGCGGACCTACCGCGTGCGTCGTGCTCGGCGCTTCACGACCGTCGAACCCGCACCGCCTCGGCCATTGCTCCCACCTCAACTTATAACGCACCGGGGGCCTTGCGGCAAGGCCCGGGTGGTGCTGCACAATCATCGAGCCAACCGTCCGACCTGCGAAGTTCACCTGTTTCGCGGATCGGTCACCACCGGGTCGAATGGGGTTTCGTGATTGATGTGATCGTTGTCGGTGGCGGACCCACCGGCATCATGCTGGCCTGCGAGTTGCGGCTGCACGGTGTGCGCGCGCTCGTGCTGGAGAAGGAGGCCGAACCGACGAAGGTCGTGCGCGCGATGGGTCTGCACGCGCGCAGTATCGAGGTGATGGATCAGCGCGGTCTGCTGGACCGGTTCCTCGCGCACGGTCGGCGGCATCCGGTGGGCGGCTTCTTCGCCGGAATTCCGGCGCCGCAACCCGAGGGCTTGGACACCGCGCACGGCTATGTGCTCGGCATTCCGCAGACCGTGAGTGATCGCCTGTTGACCGAGCACGCCGTCGAGATCGGGGTGGAGATCCGCCGTGGCTGCGAGGTGATCGGCCTGAATCAGGACGCCGATGGGGTGAGCGTCGAACTCGGTGACGGAACACACTTGCGCGCAGGCTATCTCGTCGGCTGCGACGGAGGCCGCAGTACGGTGCGCAAACTGGCGGGCATCGCGTTCCCCGGCGAGCCCGCCAGGGTGGAGACGCTGCTCGGCGAGGTGAAGCTGGACGCACCGCTCGACACGATCGGCGAGGTGATGGCAGAGGTCCGCAAGACACAACGGCGCTTCGGTATCGCACCCCTGGACGACGGGGTGTTCCGGGTGGTGGTGCCGGCCGCGGAGGTGGTGGCCGACCGTACGGTGCCGACGACGCTGGATGATCTGAAGCGGCAACTGCGGGCGGTCGCCGGCACCGATTTCGGGGCGCACTCACCGCGTTGGCTCTCACGCTTCGGCGATGCCACCCGGCTGGCCGACAGCTACCGCATCGGGCGAGTGCTCCTGGCCGGGGACGCGGCACATATCCATCCGCCGACCGGGGGACAGGGCCTGAACCTGGGTATTCAGGACGCGTTCAATCTCGGCTGGAAACTGGCGGCCGCGGTCGCCGGCTGGGCGCCGGACGGGCTGCTCGACAGTTATCAGGCCGAACGCCGCCCGGTGGCCGCCGCGGTGCTGGACAACACGCGCGCGCAGATGGAGCTGATGTCGCTCGAGCCCGGTGCCCAGGCGGTCCGGCGCTTGGTAGCCGAACTGATGGATTTCGCCGAGGTCAACCGGTTCCTGACCGAGAAGATCACCGCGACCGCGATCCGCTACGACTTCGGCACCGGGCATGAGCTGCTGGGCCGCCGGCTGCGTGATGTGCCGTTGAAACAGGGACGGCTCTACGAGCGCATGCACCAGGGCCGCGGGCTGCTGCTGGACGGAACCGGGATGCTGTCGGTCACCGGCTGGACGGATCGAATCGATCACATCGTCGACAGCAGCGAGGAACTGGACGTGCCCGCGGTGCTGCTGCGCCCCGACGGGCATGTGGCGTGGGTCGGAGGCGATCAGCAGGATCTGCTCGACGCGCTGCCGAAATGGTTCGGTGCGCCCGCGGGAACGGCGTTCCGGTAGGGCTCGCGTGCAAACACACCACCGGCCGAAGGTGATGAGATCGACCGGTATCGGGAATCGAACCGTCCTGCGATCGAATCGGGCGGCCGGCTACCACGATTCGAGCAGCGCGACATCGCGCTGCTGCCGCTGCCATTGCGCGGTGAGGCGACCGAGCCGATGTGGGGCGGCGATGCCGCGCACGCCTGCGATCTTGTCGCCGCGGATCTCCAGAATCGCGACGCCCACGATCCGATCATCGATCGTGATGAGCATGGCCGGGCAGCCATTGACCACCGCGGCATGGATCGAGGGCATCCCACCGACGAGTCGGCGTTTGGCCGGAGTCGGTGTGAGCCCGGCGCGCACCACGCTCGCGATCTGATCGGGGGACGAGTACTCGATCAGCTTCTCGGCGAGCCCGCCGATGCCGTCGGAGACGCCGGTCGCGTCGTCGGTCAACAGTGCGATGAGGCGTTCGGTGCGGCCCGAGGTGGCGGCATCGACGAAGGCCTGAACGATTCGGCGCGCGGAGGTCGGGTCGATGTCGGTGTTGTTGGCGGCGACGGCGATGCGACGCCGAGCTCGGTGGATGTGTTGCTGACTCGAAGACTCGGAGATGCCGAGGATCTCGGCGATTTCGGCGTGGCTGTACGAAAAGGCTTCGCGTAGTACGTAAGCGGCACGTTCGACCGGGGACAGATTCTCCATCAGAGTCAGCACGGCCAGGGTCACCGACTCGCGCTGCTCGACCGTGTCGGCAGGACCCAGCATCGGGTCGCCGTCGAGCAGCGGTTCGGGCATCCACGCTCCGACTGCGCGTTCACGCCGCACCTTCGCCGAACGGAGTCGGTCCAAGGACAGGTTGGTGACGATCTTGGTCAGCCAGGCCTCGGGCACCTCGATGCGCTCCCGGTCGGCTGCCTGCCATCGCAGGAACGCGTCCTGCACCGCGTCTTCGGCGTCGGCGGCCGAGCCGAGCAGCCGGTAGGCGATCGCGGCCAGCCGAGCCCGGCTGGCCTCGAAACGTGCCACGGTGACACTGTCCATGAGCGCCACGCTATGCGGTGGCCGCATGCAGCAAGTGTTCCGGGGTGGTGGCCGAACGGTATCTGCGGCCCGGTAGTCCGAAAGTCGGATGGCTGGTGCTCCAACCGCTGGCCGCGATGATCGCCGCCTTGACACGCGCCGCCGGCCGGCCCACCAGCGCGCCGGATTTCGATCGCGCGTCTTCGTCGACCAGTTGGAAGATACCGTCGTTGCGGCCGAGACTGATGTGGTTGCCGAAGTAGGTCAGGGCGGTCGACTTGATCTTGCGCCCGGTCAGGTCCCCGATGATCGCGGCCGTCGCCTGCATGCCGGTGTATCCGGCCGACGCGCACGACATCGGCAGCGGCAGGCCGTTGTCACCGATCACGAAGGCGCTGTCTCCGGCCACATAGACCTGCGGGTGCGAGACCGAACGCATCTGGCGATCGACCGTGATCTGGCCGTTGGTTTCCACCGTGAGGCCGCTGGCCGCCGCGATCGGGGGAACGGCGAAGCCCGCGGCCCACACGGTCACGCCGGAAGGGAGAGCCGTGCCGTCGGTGGTCACGGCCGCCGTGGCCTCGACGCGCTCGACGCGGGTGTACTCGTGCAGCTCGATACCGAACCGGTCGAAGGCTCGCAACAAGTGACGGCGAGCTTTCTGGCCCAGCCAGCCGCCCAGCTCGCCGCTGGTGGCGAGGCTGATCGGAATTCCCGGTTGAGCTTCGGCAATCTCGGTAACAGTCTCGATCGCGGTCAGGTTGCCACCGACGACCAGCACCTTTTCGTTCGCGCCCCGCGTGTTCAGGCGGGCGCGCAAGCGTGCCACCGAAGGCCGGTCGGCCACATGGAACGCGTGCTCGCCGACGCCCGGAACGCCGTGGTCGGCGATGGTGCTGCCGAGCGCATAGAGCAGGGTGTCGTACCCGAGCCGATCGAACCCCTCCCCGGCGGCGACCGTGACGGTCCGGTGCTCTGGATCGACCTCGGTCACCCGGGCCACTCGCAGGCGAATCCCGGTGCCCGCGAACACCTCCGCCAGCGGCCGGTGCGGGAGCTCGTGCCCGACGGCCAGTTGATGCAAGCGCAGCCGCTCGACGAAATCGGGTTCGGCATTGATGACGGTGATCTCGAAGTCGCCGGAGTGGAGTTTGCGGGCAAGGCAACCAGCGGTGAATGCTCCTGCGTATCCGGCCCCTAGGACGACGATGCGATGCTTCATGGTTCGCTCCTGTCTGGCTCGTGTGCTCCTTGAACGAGACAGCCCCCACATCCCTGACAGCACCAGCCGGTGATGTGGGTCACTCCGCAGTTCGCTCTGCCGCCGGGAAATCGTCCGAGCCCCCGGCAACCACGGAGGACGCCCCAAGGCCATCGACGAAGGCACGCCGACATTCCTGGGCCCGGAATCATCAGCCGAGACGCTCAGCGCGACTTTCCGCGTTACTGAACCGCATGTGCCGGCACCCCGGTGCGCTCACGCACCTCGATCGACCGGCTCGTCGCCCGCGGCGCAATTCCCTGCGGAAGAGAACACGGTCGCGGAAGCTGTACGAAACCTCGGCTCGCGCAGAGGAACTGCTCGGCTCGACATCGAAGAGCTCAACCGGCCAGAGCGGACCGCCGCAGGCTACGCAACGACCAGCACGCGCGGCGAAGGTCTGATCCCGAGGTGGTCGGTCCAGGCCTCGAAAGCCGGCATCGTGTACCAGCCGACCCTGTAGTGCGATGTCATCGTGGATAGCGGACGACTAGCAAGGCTTCCACATCCTCGTCGAGCGCTTGATACAGATGAGGGACATCGGCGATCCAGCTCCCGTGCGTGCCCGGGCCGATCGAGACCGGGGACGCCACGGCGCCGACGCGTGCTGTACCGGCGAAAACAATGATGTGCTCGGTCGTGCCCGGCGTGTGGGCAGACGATTCCTGTCGCTGTCCGGCGCGGATCCGGATTCGATACGTCTCGGTGACGGCCAGGGGGGTCTCGAAGCGTTCGGTGAGTATCGCGTCCACCGCGCCACCGGAGATCCTCATCCCCGCCCCGACGGAATGGAAGGCGGTGCTGAGCGGTACCCCCAGCGCTGTGGTCAGAGCGTAGAGCGTTTCCAGCGTCGGATTACGCTGTCCGCTTTCCAATTCCGACAGACTCCCCTTGCCGACCCTGGATCTGCGCGCGAGTTCCGACAACGAGAACCCCTGCGCCTCGCGCAACTGCCGCACACGCGCACCGACGCTCGCAGCCAGATCCATAGTTCTCCCCTCGGCTGTTGATCCGGAACTTCCACAGTCTATTGTTCTGTATACAGAACACTTCGGTAGGCAGTCGGATCGTGAGGTGGAATCGAGTGGCAACCGATGAAGGCACTCTGCCCGCTCGCAGTGAGGCCGTGGCTCGAGCCCTGGCTCAGGCCGGAATCCACGGCCGCGTCCGCGAATTGACCCGCTCGGCGAGGACCGCCGCCGACGCCGCCGCGGCACTGAGCTGCGATGTCGGCGCGATCGCCAACAGCCTGGTGTTCCTCGCCGCCGGCGAGCCCGTCCTGGTCCTGACCAGCGGCCGGCACCGAGTGGACACCACCGCCCTCGCGGCGCGATGGGGCCGCGGCGAACTCCAGCGCGCCACCCCTGAACAAGTACGCCAGGTCACCGGCCAGGCAATCGGCGGCGTAGCTCCGGTCGGACATCCGCGGGCCCTGCCCACTGTGGTCGACGCCGCGCTGACCGAATACTCCCAGCTCTGGGCTGCCGCCGGAACACCGCACACGGTGTTTCACACCACTGCCGAGGAACTGCTCCGCCTTACCGGCGGGCTGCTCCTTCCGGTCAGGCCATAACCGCGAACGACTTCCGCTGCCGATCGACGTCGACGGCACCACCGGCGCATCGACCTACCGGACAGGGTCGGTCCTGTGAATGCAGGCATGCTGGGGCGTCGAGGCTCGTCGAGTGGTTGCTGTCGGCGGCGGAGTCGAGTCGTTCGCGGAGTCTGGCTGTGGGACAGCCGCTCTCGCCGCGAGCCTTATGGATAACCGGTTGATCCGAGGCCGAAACGGCGCTAATCTGCCGCTGCAAGAGTGTTCTGTATACGGAACGACTCATGGGATGAGTATCGAAGGGAGGCGATGATGAACCGGAAATTTCCATCACTCGAGGCTATGGCCGAGCTGTCAGTCGGATCCGAGACGGACTTGACCGGGCAGGTGGCATTGGTCACCGGCGGTTCGTCCGGACTGGGTCGCGCCATCGCGCTGGGGCTGGCGGCCGCCGGATCAGCGGTGATCGTCGCCGGGCGACGGCTGGAGGCAAGCGAACGAACCGCGGCCGAGATCGCCTCTCGCACCGGCAAGGTCGCCGAGGGAGTGTCGTGTGATGTGACCAACGAGGATTCCGTTCACCACCTGATCCAGGCCATACTCGACAGCTACGGGCGCCTGGACGTGCTTGTCACCAGCGCCGGAATCCAGGCCCGCGGTAGCCTCGACACGCTCGACGCCGGCACGTTGCGCGACTGTCTCGACGTCAACGTCGTCGGCACATTCCTGGCCTGCCAGGCGGCCCTGGCGCCGATGCGGCAAGCCGGATACGGTCGCATCGTTACTCTCGCCAGCGCTCTGGGTCTGGTGGGCGCCGCCGGCCGCGCGGGCTACGCGGCGAGCAAAGGCGCGGTGGTCCAACTCACTCGCAGCCTCGGCGCTGAACTGGCGGGCACCGGTATCTGCGTCAACGCGCTGGCGCCCGGCCCGTTCCGCACAGCGTTGAACGACGACATCGATGACGATCCCTACGTCCGGGACTTCCTCGACCACCAAGTTCCGATGCGCAGGTGGGCCGATCCGGAGGAACTCGTCGGTGCGGCAGTCTTGCTCGCAAGTCCGGCAGCCTCCTACCTCACCGGCGCTGTACTGCCGGTCGACGGCGGATGGACCGCACACTGACGTCTCACCCAGTAATGAAGCGCCACGTGATGCCGCCGCACAAGACGAGATAGGGAGATCGACCGTGTTCGTCAGCCGACCTTCGCGTTCGAGGCCGGGGGGAACGGCCGCCGCACAACGTGATCCAGGGTTCACGCTCTGGCCCATCGCGCAGGGATCCGTGTATCGGCGGGTGTTAGGCGCGGTGTCGAGGTGAGCGGCTTCGCCGCCGCCGGCATAGGCGTCACCGTGGACTGCGGTAATCGTATTGTGCGCACCAGTTGGCTGGTCGGCTGCGACGGAGGCCGCGGCCTGGTTCGCACACTCGCCGAATTCGATTTCACCACTGGCATCTATACCTTCGGCCCCGTGCCGGGCCGCTTCCTCACCGTCGAGCTCGATGGACCCCGCCGACCGAACCACCCCCGTCACCGCCGAGGAACTGGAAGCCGGCCTGCGCCGTGTCGCCGGCGCACATGTTCACATCAACCGAAGGTTCGCGCGGTGGCGAGGGTGGCGAGGCGGTCGTCGCTTCCGCTGTCGCGCAACTCGATTCGTCCGACCCCGCCACGCAGCGCAGCCGTCGCGGTGACCGGGCCGACCCGGGCCGGTTGCAGATAACGCAGACCGAGGAAGCTCAGGGTGTCGCCGGGCGCCAGTGACAGCACCGCCTCCTCGGCGGCGACGGCGAGGAGGCCACCGTTCACCGTGCCCGCGGCATTGAGCACCTCGTCGGTGCGCGGTAGCACCGCCACACCCGGCCGGACGCGTTCACAGGGAACGCGTTCGGCCAGGGGAGTGGCCAGGCGCCGGCGCCCGGCCGGCATATCGATGCTCAGTGCGCGGGGCAGCTGCAGCCCGGGATCGGGGGCCACCATGAACGAGGCGCCGGCCAGGGCCAGCGGTTCGTCGTCGACGGCGAATTCGATCTCCGCCACGAAAACCGACCGGCCCACCTTGATGGTCCGCCCGATCGCCTCGACGCGGCCGGCCGCGGGGGCGGGGCGGTACAGGGTGACGTCGAGTTCGAGCGTGACCGGCACCCGCGGATGCATCACCAGCGATGCCAGCAGCCCGGCGACGGTGTCGGCCCAGGTCGCGAGAATCGACGTGCGCAGATGCTCGGTTCCTGGAACGTGCAACTCGGGCACGATGGTGGCCGAGCCGTGCAGTTCGTCGCCGACACGCCGGGTGGCGAAGCCGACTTCGAGCAGCACATGGCGGCGCGGGGACGGTCTGCTTTCGACGCTCACGGCATCTCCTCCCGATCGGCGTGCCGCCCTGAACCGAGGCATGCATATTGGATTCTACTTCACGGAGAATTCAATTCTCCGGGTCGGGTCGCGAAGTGATGCGCTCGCGCATAGCGGCGAGCCGTGCGGCGAACTCCTCGGACTCCAACGAGGCCACCTGCGCCACGATCTCGGTATCGACCGCCTCGGCGTGCGAATCCAGCGCCCGGGTGATGCCCATCGTGCGCTTGGCGGTGATCAGCAGATCGCGCGGCGCCGCCGCCGCTCCGGCCGCCGCTTCGACCGCGGCAGCCAGGAGATCGTCGTGTTCTCCCGGTACGACGCGGTGGACGAGCCCGGCGCCGAACGCGGCATCGGCGTCGAGGATCTCACCGAGCAAGGTCATGGCCGCGGCCTGTTGCGGTCCGACCGCGCGCTGCAGCATCCAGGTCATCCCGCCGCCCGGATGTATGCCGAGTCGCAGGAAACGCGCGTCGAAGCGAGCCTGCGGCCCGGCGAGACGGACATCGGCGGCCAACGCCAGATTGAGTCCCGCGCCGACCGCGGCACCCCCGACCGCGGCGACGGTGGGCAGCGCGCAGTCGGCCACCGCCAGGAATCCGGCGTAGATGGCGCGCAGGCCGGCCTCGGCGGCCTCACCGAGGGCACTGAGGTCCGCGCCCGCGCAGAAGGCCGGTGGCGCGCCGGTAATCACGACCGCGTGGACGCCGGTGTCGTTCTCGGCCTCGGCGATCGCGGCCGCCAACTGTTCGGACAGTGCCAGTGTCAACGCATTTCGACGCTGCGGATCCGACACCGTGACCACCGCGACCTTGTCCTGCCGTTCCATCGTGATCTCCGCCATGGCCGCCATCGTAGTGAGGACCCGGCCGATAACATCCGGAGTAGCCCTCTACGGACCAGACGAACGGACAGACGAGCGAGGAGCCATCATGAAGGCTGTGATCGTGTGCGTCTCGGTATCACACGGCAACACCCAGCGCATCGCCGAAGCCATGGCCGAGGTGCTCGGCGCCCGCGTCGTCGGCCCCGGCGACATCGATCCCGCCGAATTGGCGGCCTGCGATCTCGTGGGTTTCGGGTCGGGAATCTTCACCATGAACTTCCATCCCAGGCTGCGCGAACTGATCGCCACCCTGCCGCCACAGAACGGGCGCAAGGCCTTCGTCTTCGCCACCAGCGGTATGCCCGAGCCGCCGTTCCGGCGTTATATCCGTTCTCTCACAAAGCTTCTCATCGGCCGCGGCTACGACGTGGTCGACACCTTCAGCTGCCGGGGCCTCGACACCTGGCTGCCGATGCGGATCGTCGGCGGTGTCAGCAAGGGTCATCCCGACGCCGCGGATGTGCAGGCCGCGCGCGCCTTCGCCGAGGGCCTGAGGGATCGCGTGGCGGCCCGGCCCTGATCCCGGCCGGGCCGCATGACGGCTTTCCACCAGGATTCCAGCGGGCTGGGTTCAGGCCAGTGCACGACCGGCGAGTCGTCGGAATCAGTTGCGGCCGTATCGGTGTGGCGCACCGCGAGGGTGTGATCGGCCGGGGCGACGATATGTGATCGGGGGTCCATGGTGGTCCTTGTGCCGGTTACCGGTCGGCGCGCTGACGCGTACCGGGGGAGAGTTCTTCTGGCCATCGGGCCGGGTTGCGGCGTGGGCATCGGCAGGGCAGCCCGTCCTGTCGCGCGGAGTGCGGGTGGGGCTGCGGCAGCAGCCGCGGGGTGCTGTCTGCGCGGGTGCAGGGCACGACGCGAGTGGCTTCGGGGCCACGCGGGGTGTCGGTGGCGGTGAACACCACCGGCTGCCCGGCGACGAGGGTTCTGAATCCCGGGACGTCGATCGACTGGAAGTCGACGAACACTGCGGGACCGGTTTCGGGAGTCAGGAACCCGAAGCCCTTCTCGGTATCGAACCAGGCGACCCGACCACGCTGCGGGCGCGGGTATCGCTGCCCGCTGCGGGCGGGTGAGCCGCACCCGATGGTGTCGGCGGCGGGGACGGGGTCAGTCGGCGTTGCCGTAGTCGTAGTCGTCATCGAAGTCCAGCGGGGTTATCCAGGCTTGGTCGATACGGTCGGTGAGCTCGGCGGAATCGATCGCGGCGCGCACGGTTTCGGCCGGTGGGTGCATCGCGGTCGCGTCCAGTCCGACGTCGCGGTCGCTGTCACGGACGAGAATGTTCTGGTCGGCGCGGTCGAAGTCGCTGCCTGCCGGGACGGAGGTCCAGGTACTGGTCATAGCGGTCCCCTCCTCTGATGTCCATCGTGTTCTCGGCGCGGCCGAAGGGCCGGGTGAGCCCGGAAAGCCCGATGCTGACCGGGCTCACCCGTCGACGGAAGGAATCTGAACCGGAACTTTGGGTCGTGTTTCCGCGAGGGCCGCGGGCCGTGCCCGCCTGCTGATCGCCATCACCGTGGTTGCGCACGCGCCGGACCGAGGGGTGTCCTGCCGCGCCGGCGCCGGTGTACGGGCCCGAGCCCCGGCCCCTGGTCGCGAGAACACGTGTGTAGGAGAACGTTTCATGTGGTCTGCGTTGTCTTCGATATCTGCGACTGGCATCACCTCGCTCTCACTCGTCATCGGATATGCCATCGAGCCGGCTTGTGTACCCGGCCCGGCCGCGTTCCCGTGCGGGCAACGCGGGGTCGGCGTCCGGGGCGCTGATCGCGCCACCACGAACCCGGTCGCGGGCGGGAGGGTCCGGCGTTCGCGTGGCGGCAGGGACTGCGCCGATGCGGCGCGTCGTCACCGGCACCACCACCACCACCGGGTCCTCCCGTGATGCCGCCCGGATCAGGCGTTGATCGCCTGATGTTCGTCGTGGTGGCGGGTGATCTCGATCTTGCGCGGCTTGGCCTTCTCCGCGACCGGGATCACCAGGCGCAGTACCCCGTCGCGGTAGTCGGCACGGATGGCGTCGGTATCGAGGTTCTCCCCGAGGAACAACTGGCGGCTGAACACTCCCCGGGTGCGTTCCGCGGCGATCATCGATCGGTCGGGGTCCAGCTGCGGGCGCGACGCGCGCACGGTCACCACGTTGCGTTCGATATCCAGGTCCAGGGATTCCGGATCGATGCCGGGCAGGTCGAGTTCCACGAAGAACTCGTCACCCTCGCGCCAGGCGTCCATCGGCATCACCACCGGCCGCGCCGGCGTGCCGAACACCTGCTGGGTCAGGCGATCCAGATCCCGAAACGGATCGGTGCGCATCAGCATGGTCGCCACCTCCACTCACTCCATTCTCAGTCGAAGTTGCTCAGATAACCTCTGTCATCCGGCTGAGATTTTTTTAGCACTCTACGCAGGAGAGTGCAAGTGATGCTCTGAGGTAATCTGAATCCAACGAGAAAGAGGAGCAGGATGCCGGATCGACACGACCACCTGCCCGGTTCCGGCGCGGAGCACCGGCCCGGCCCGGGGCAGGCGGTGTACGGCATCTCGGTGGCCGCCGAGCTGGCCGGGATGGGGGCACATTCGCTGCGCTTGTACGAGCAACACGGGTTGGTCACGCCGGCCCGCAGCGCAGGCGGCACCCGCCGCTACAGCGACGACGACCTGGCACGGCTGGCCCGTATCGCCGCCCTCGCCGGGCAGGGGATCAATCTCGCCGCGATCGCGCGGATTCTCGACCTCGAAGACACCAACACCGAACTGCGCGACACCAACGCCGCGCTCACCGCCGAACGCGACCAGCTCCGCGGGCGCGATTCGGCCCGTGGGGTCCAGACTTGAGAAATCCGGCGCCTCAGCGATGCGCGGGCGATCCGGTCCGGCGTCCGGCCTCCCTTTCGGGGCACCGGCCCGGAGCGCAGGCAATCCTGATGTAGTTCTGGGATGCGAACCGAGTCGGATTACCGGCACGAGGAACTGGCCGCCCCCTGATGGCTGCGGGCGCGCGTGGAAATCGTCGTCGGCCGCGCATTATGGTTTGACCGCATGGCAGCCCCCACCCGCCCCACTGTGAGCCTGGCGATCGTAAGCCTGGCGGTCGTACTCGGTGTGGCCGTTGAGATTCCGATGCTCGCGACCCTGGCCTTCGCGGCCATCGGCCACCCCGAGTGCGCGACCATACCGGAAGACGTGGGCCCCTGCGGATACTGGGCCCGAGTGTCGTATTACGGGCCGTTCATCATGCCGCGCGGAACGGTCGCCCTCGCAGGCCTCGGACTAGCGGTGTGGCTGGTTGGCCTCGTCGTGCTCGGTCTCTTCGCAGCGCTACGCCCGCGCCGCGAGTAGGACATCCGGATACCGGCCCAGTGGACCAGATCCCTGATCGGCCCTCGATCCACTCGTTCAGGTGAGAGCGCCGCACCCGCTGGAGGAAGTCCTCCAACGGACGACATCGCCGCCCCCGGACTGCTCCGAACCTGCTTGCCTTCGGTGACCGGCCGATCCAACGTCGTGATACCAGGCGGCAGCGCCGCCTCGGCGGTATCGCCCGAGACCTCCAGGCTGTGCGCCGGCTGGCCGGGGGCCGGGCCGCTGGTGCCGTCCTTCGGCGCACCGCCCCGCTCAGCCACCGGCGGGTCCGGGTTCGCCGCAGTCGTGGCCGCCGGCCGTGACGGCGTCCCCATCGATCAGGACACACCGCCCCGGCGCAACGCCGGACGGGTGATGCGCTCGATCCGGACAGGCAGCCCGCTGTCGGCGCCATCCGGTGAATTTCTGTACGGCCGTACCAGCGAGCACAGTTTTTCACCGATTGCGTTGGCATTTCGTTGCGTCGCTCGCGACCAAACGTAAGCGGCCGCACCGCAGGAAGAGTGTCGCGGACTTCCGAGTCTGACCTCCGATAAGGTTCACTTATCGGAGGTCAGAAGCGCAGGTATCCGTTTGGGGCGGACCACATTTCGTTTCGTGTTGTTACGTTTGAAATGACGAAACAAACGCTACGATTCTTGGGTGTCGAGCATATGTAACTACCCAGGCTGTACCCGCACCATCACTCGCGGCGGAACGCCCGGGCGGCCCTCGGAATATTGCGACCATCCCGAACACACGCGATGGCGGGCCTGGCGTGAACGGCAGCGCCGGCAGCAGGAGGAGGCGGAGGGGACCGAGGCCAACGTCACAGTGACACAACAGGGCCCGGTGACGGTCGCCCGGCTCCGCGCCGACGAACTACTCACCCAGTTCCGGACATTGGCCGATCAGATGAGTACCACCCTGTCGGTGGCTGTGGCGGAACTGTCGACACTGTCCGATCCCGCGATCGCCGAAGCTCAGGTGCAGGCGGTCCAGGCCGATGCCGGGCGCCGCATCGCCGAGGCGGAGGTTGCGGCCGTCGCCGCGGAGCAGGCCCGCCGTGACGCCGAACAGGCCCGCACCGCAGCCGAATCCGCGGCCGAGGACGCCGCGACGGCAGCGGAGCAGGCCGAGGCGCGCATCGCGGAAGCACTCGCCGCGCGCGACGATGCGATGACCGAAGTCGAGCGCGCCGGCAAACAGGCGGCCGATGAGGTCTTCGCTGCCCGCGCCGACGCCGAGGCCGAGATCCGCGCTGTCCGTCTGCACTGCGCACAGGACATCGAGGAAGCGCGCCGACAGGCGAACGAGGACATCGAATTGGCGCGCAGCACAGCCGCCACCGAGATCGAGCAGGTGCGCCGCGACAGTGCCCAGCGGATCACCGCCGCCGGCGCCGAACGCGATCTCGCCGTTCAGCGCGCCGCCGACGCCGAACGAGCGATCGATCGCGCCGAATCCGCGGTGGCGGAACGCACCCGAACCCTCGCCGAGACCAGAGACGAGCTCAACCGTGTCCGCGCGGAAGTCGAGCGCGTGCGCGCGGAAGTCGAGCGCGTGCGCGCGGAGGCGAAGGACGCGCGACAACGCGCCGCCGACGATATCGCCGCGGTGCGCGCCGAAGCGGCCGCCAGCGCCGATCATGTCGCCCAGCAGACGGCGGCTCGGCTGGCAGCCCTCGACGACGCCCGGCGGCAGACCCTCGCCCGCGCCGAGCGCGCCGAGTCCCAGCTCGACGCGGAACTGGCTCGGCGGTCCAGGCAGGTGGTTCCCGCTGCGGCCGAATCCGATACGGGCGCACCGGAAGTGGCCGATCTCCGCTGATTCGGCGACAGGGTGTGCGAGCAGTATGCGAAGACACCGAAAAACCACGCCGAGACCGGGTGCGATCGTCGGCTTCGCCCCCCATCGACCGCTATGCTCGACAACTGAATCAGCCACCCCCGCGACGGGCTTCGCGGGAATCGAGAGGTGACAAGTGAACGACGACGCCATGCGAGCGCGGCAAGCAAGGCCGAGCGTGGCACGGGTATACGACTACATTCTCGGCGGGCGCGACAACTACGGTGTCGACCAGAATCTCGCCGACTACTTCATCGACTTCCTGCCCGGCTCCGAGCAGGTGGCCATCACCGCCCGCGCGGCGACGCTACGTGCGGTGCGCAGTATGTGCGCCAACGGGATTCGCCAGTTCATCGATCTGGGATGCGGGCTGCCGACCAGCGAGAACGTGCACGACGTGGTGCGGCGTGCCCATCCCGAAGCGCCGATCATCTACGTCGACAACGATCCGTTCGTCGTCGCGCACGGGCGCGCACTGCTGTCGATCGACGATCGGATCGCGGTGATCGGCGGCGATCTGTGCTCGGTGGCCGATATCGCCGAACATCCGGATGTGGCTCGGCTGATCAATTTCGATGAGCCGGTCGGCCTGCTGTTCGGTATCGTGCTGGCGTTCGTGGAGGAGAACGAGGATCCCGCCGGGGTCGTGAGTTCCTGGGTGGAGCGAATCCCGGCCGGAAGCCAGGTCTATGTGTCGCACTTCCGATCCGGGCACAACCGCGAAACCAACACCACCGAACGCAAGATCCTCGACGCGTTCGGCCGCGGCCGGTGGCGCAACGACGAGGAGGTGCGGGCCCTGTTCGGTGATCTGGAATTGATCGAACCGGGACTGCGGCCGTGTGCGCAGTGGTGGCCGCAAACCAGTGCCGAGGACAGCGGCCGGGAGCTGAGTGTGTGGGAACAGCTCATCGTCGCCGGATTGGCCCGCAAAGTGGCGTGAACCGCACGGTGGATCGGCGCCCTGCACCTCAGTGCAGGGTGCCGATCCACCGGCGGGTCTCGGCCGGATCGATGACGTCGTCGAGTTCGAGAACCGTTGCGGCCGTAAGGGCACGGCCGCTGTCGTAGGCGGCGCGAACGAGATTGTCGAATGCCTCCGCACGCTGCGCCGGATCCTCGATAGCCGCCAATTCCTTCGCGAATCCCAGCCGTACCGCACCCTCGAGTCCCATGCCGCCGATCTCACCCGTCGGCCAGGCGATCACGAAACGCGGTGCCTTGAACGATCCGGCCGCCATGGCCTGCGCGCCGAGACCGTAGCCCTTGCGCACAATCACCGTGCCCCACGGCACCGTCATCGCCGCCGCATCGATGAACAACCGGCTGAATTTCGTGACGGTGGCATGTTTCTCGGCGTCCGGTCCGACCATGAAACCCGGCGTGTCACACAGCGACACGATCGGCAGGCCGTGCGCATCACACAGTCGCAGGAATGCGCTGAGCTTATCGGCGGCCGGCGCGTCGATCGCCCCACCGAGATGGTGACAGTCGTTGGCGATGACCCCGAACGGCTTGCCCAGCACCCGGATCAGCGCGGTGACCACGCCGCCACCCCAGTCCCGGCGCAGTTCCAGCACCGAATCGATGTCGGCGACCGCGGCCAGCGCCGCCCGGATGTCGTAGGCGCGCAGCCGATCGGCGGGCACCACGTGCCGGGCCAGCCGGGGATCGGGTTCGTCCCAATCAGCCAGTGGCCCTTGGAAGTATGCGAGGTAGTCGCGTGCCAGCGCCACCGCTTCGGCTTCATCAGCGGCCACGATGTGCACCACGCCGTTACGGCGTTGCACCTGTATGGGTCCGATGTCCTCGGGCGCGTACACGCCCAGACCGCCACCCTCGATCATCGCCGGCCCGCCCATCCCGATATTCGCATCGGGCGTGGCGATGACGACGTCGCACATCCCGAGCAGTGCCGCGTTGCCGGCGAAGCAGCGGCCGGAGGCGATGCCGATCAGCGGAACGTGGCCCGCCAATGCCGCCATAGCCCGGAAGGTCGTGACGTCCAGCCCGGAAATCCCCGAATGGTCGGTATCGCCGGGCCGCCCGCCACCGCCCTCGGCGAACAGGATCACCGGCAGTTGCCGTTCGCGCGCGAGTTCGAGCATGCGGTCGGTCTTGGCGTGATTGCGCATGCCCTGGGTGCCGGCCAGGACCGTGTAGTCGTAGGACATCACCACCGCGCGGGCACGCTCGGAGCCGAACCGGTCGGCATTGACCGTGGCCATACCGGCGATGAGGCCGTCGGCGGGCGTCTTCGCGATCAGGTCCGCCATACTGCGCCGCGACCGCTGTGCCGCGACCGCCAGCGCGCCGTACTCGACGAAGCTGTCGTCGTCGACGAGAGCGGCGATGTTCTCGCGCGCGGTGCGGCGGCCCAGCCGGTGGCGTTTGGTGACGGCCTCGGGCCTGGCGTCGTCGAGCACGGCGTGATGACGATCCCGGACCTCGGCGAGATCCGCGCGCTCGGTATCGAGATCGATCGCGCCGATATCGGCGGACTCGCCGTCGTGATCGGCGTCGTCACACACGATCAGCACGGTGTGCGGATCGACCACCGTGCCCGGCCCGGCCGGCACTCGCAGCACGCGCAGTGCCCGGTCGGCGCGGATCACGTGATGCATCTTCATCGCCTCCACGACGGCGACCTCCGCGCCCGCGGCGACGACGGTGCCGGGCTCGGCGATACTGATCACCGTGCCGCCCAGGGGGGAGCGCACAGTCTGTTCGTCGTCGTGCACCGGTTGCGTGTCGTCCGGGGGCGCCGTCTCCGGGGCGGGCGTGGGCGTGAATTCGGTGGCCTTGCCGAGTAGTTCGGCAGTGTGGCGTTCGAACCACAGCGTGTCGACGACGGGTCCGCGCAGCAGGGCGTCGAGTATCGCGCACTGCAGCGCCACCGTGGTGTCCACACCCTCGATCACGGTTTCCGCCAGCGCGTCCCCGGCCCTGCGGAGCGCGGCCTCGTGCGTGTGCCCGCGGGTGATGATCTTGGCCAGCAACGAATCGAACCGGGCGCCCTGGCGCATGCCGGGGCCGGCGGCGGTGTCGACCCGGACCCCGGCCCCGGTCGGCGGGGTGAATCGCGTCAGCACGCCGGAGCTGGGCAGGACATCTCCGGCGGCGCCGACGAGTTCGGCGTTCACCCGGACCTGTACGGCGTATCCGCGGGCGGCGACGGGGGACAGGCCCAGCTCGTCCAGCGAACGGCCCAGGGCGAGATCGAATTGGGTGGCCACCAGGTCGAGACCGGTCACCTCCTCGGTCACCGTATGTTCGACCTGTAAGCGTGGATTGACCTCGAGGAACCAGTATTCGTCGCCGCGGACGAGGAACTCCACCGTGACGACCCCGCGGCAGCCCACCGATTCCGCCAGCCGGACCGCCTGCTCGTGCAGCGCGTCGCGCACCGCGTGGTCGAGATCGGGGGCCGGTGCGATCTCGATCAGTTTCTGCCGTCGTCGCTGCACACTGCAGTCGCGATCGCCGAGTGCGACGGCCCGGACGCCGTCGGCGGCGATCTGCACCTCGATGTGGCGAGCGTGCTCGATCAACGCCTCCGCGTACACGGTGTCGTCGGCGAATCCGGCCTGCGCCTCGGCGCGGCACCGCGCGTACGCTTCGGCGATATCGCCGGGGGCGCGCACCACTCGCATACCGCGTCCGCCGCCGCCCGCGGTGGCCTTCACCATCACACCGGCCGGATGCGCGGCGAGCAGGGTCGCGATCTGCTCGGGGCCTGCGGGACCCGACGTCGCGGGGACCACGGCGATGCCGGCCTGTGCGGCGGCGGCGCGCGCGGCGACCTTGTCACCGAAGGCTCGCAGCACCGCCGGTGCGGGGCCGGCGAAGATCAGTCCTGCTTCGGCGCAGGCGGTGGCGAAATCGGCGCTCTCACTGAGAAATCCGTATCCCGGGTGGACCAAGACCTCGGATCCCGCACTGCGCGCCGCCGTGACGACAGCGGCGATATCGAGGTAGGCCGCGGCACCTGTACCGGGCAGGCACACCGATTCGTCGGCCAGGCGCACCGCCATCGCGTCGGGCTCGTCGGCCGTCGACAACGCGACGGTGGGGTAGCCCCGTTCCCGCGCCGCGCGCACCACTCGCACTGCCACTTCACCCCGGTTCGCCACCACGACCTGCATGCCGCCAGTCTGATTGACATTGACGTCAACGTCAATATGCTGGACCGGTGAGTTCCTCCGCCTGGAGTGTGCGCGCGGCCCGGGAGCGCTCGGATACCGATCGCCACCACGCGCTGCTCGACGCCGCCGCCGAGATCTTCATCGAGCGCGGCTATGCCGCGACGACGGTGGCCGCGATCACCGCCCGCGCGGGCGTATCCAGAGCCACCCTGTATGTGTATTTCGCGTCCAAGGACGAGATCTTCCACGCGTTGGCGGTCCGGATACGCGACGAATTCCTGGCCGCCCAAGAGCCCGGGCTCGACAGCGGCGAACCGCGGAACATGCTGCGCGCCACCATCGAATCCTTCGCCGCAGCGGTTCTGGAGGCCGGGCCCCTGCTGCGACTGATCGAGGAGCGTGGAGCCGTCGATCCCGCCCTCGCCGCACTGGCCGCCGAGATCTCCGAACGCCCGATCCGCCGCTTCGTGCGATACCTGCGACGCGAGCAACGGGCCGGCACCATCGTGGCGGCCGCACCGGTGCCGATCGTGGCCGAAACCATCGGCTACGCCCTCACACAAGGCATCCTCGCGCGCCGCGACGATCCACCCGCGGCACGAGCGCGCTATCTGACACAACTGCGGCAGCTCGCGGAAACCCTGCTGGGACTGCGGCCGGGTCCCGGGGATCCGGCTTGACCTTCACGTAGCGGAAACTTCTACCGTCGAAGACACGGCCGGAAGGACCGGCCGATCGGAAACGATGGAGACCATCATGAGCTGGTCGATCGCGGAGGTGGCGAAGATGTCGGGCGTCACCGCCCGCACGCTGCGCCACTACGACGACATCGGGCTGCTCCCACCCGCCTATATCGGTGGCAACGGCTACCGCTACTACGACAACGAGCAATTGCTGCGGCTGCAGCAGATTCTCGTGCTGCGCGAACTCGGCCTGAGCCTGACCGAGATCGCCGCGGCGGTCGACTCCGAGCCGGACACCCTGGTGGCGCTGAAACGTCAGCACACCCGCCTGCTCGCCGAACGCGACCGTCTGGGGCGGATGGCCGACACGGTGGCACGCACCATCGCCGAACTCGAAGGGAAGACGGAAATGACAGTCCGGATCAACCGACCGGAGAACCTGTTCGAGGGTTTCGACCACACCCAGTACGACGACGAGGCCCGCGAACGGTGGCCCGAGGAATTCGAGCGTTCGCGACAGGCCAGCGCGGATATGACCGCCGAGGATATCGACCGGATGCAGCGCGAGCTGACGGCGGCGATGATCCGCATGGCCGAACTCATGGCCGCGGGCACACCCGTCGACGATGCCGCTGTCCAGGCCGAGATCCAGGCTCAGTACGAGGGTATCTGCCGGTTCTGGACACCGAACCGCAGCGCCTACACCTGTCTGGGGCAGATGTATGTCGACGACGAGCGGTTCAAGGCCAACTACGACAAGATCGCCGACGGGCTGGCCGAGTACCAGCGCGACGCCATGGCCGTCTACGCCGAGCACAACCTCGACGACTGATCGTGGTTACCGCACGGCCAGCGCGACGATCTGGGTGATCTGGTTGTCCGCGAAATTGTCGTCGCTGACCAGCACGAGTGTGCGTTCACCCGAGGGCAGTCGCGGCCCCCAGGTCATACCCTCGATATTGTCGACCGCCGGCAGATCGAGAGTGGACAGGTCGGTGAGCAGCTGTTTGGTCACCGGGTGCGCTCCGGTCAGGGGCGCATCGAGCACATCGGTCGCGGGGCCGGTGTCGGCGGAGTAGATCCGGATCCTGGTTCCGGCGCCTTCGACGAAGGCGCGCTCCAGGACGAGGTATTTCGTCGGATCCAGCGGATCTGCGGCCAGGATCGACGCCACTCCGTTGGCGCCGGGTCCGGGCGCGAAGACCGGTTCCAGCGGATAGGCGTACTGCGCCAGCAGTTGTCCGGTCCGGGCCTGCACGGTGATCCGGGTCAGCGCACCCGCCCCGGCGGTGGCCTCCGGCCCGTCCTGCAGCAGCGGTGCCTCCACCGAGGTGACGACCAGCGCGCCCCCGCCGGCGAAGGTCGCGCCTTCGAGGACTCCGTTACCGCGCGGCCCCGAATCCGGTTGCATGCGTTCGTTGTTCGGAATCGGCAGGTCCGTGAGATAGCTGCCGTCGGGCCGGGCCAGCCGAACCGACGGATCCCGCAGGCCGTGCGGGCCTCGATCGCCCTCCTGACTCCACAGGTAGTCGCCGGTCCAGGGATCGACCCGAAGCTCTTCGGGGTCGATCGAATCGGGCGGATAAGTGTCGCCGCCGGGACCGCGCAACGTCCGGGTGCCGGTGAAGGTGACCGGCCCGACGCCGTGCTCGCCGACGGGTATGCGCGCGGTGTAGACCCGCGCCGGATCGCGGATCGAACGGTCATCGCTGATCAGCACGTACTCATCGGTCCGGGGCGAATAGTCGATACCCGACAGCCCGCCCACGGTGGTCGCGTCGACCCGCAGCCCGTGGGCGACGATCTGCTCACCGAGCAACCGGACCGCGGCCTCCGAGGACACCGGAGGCGCGGCGGTCGCGGCGGCGGCCAGGGCGGCGGCCAGGATCGTGATCGAGCCGCCCACACCGGCCCGGCGGACGAACGGCACGCCTACCTGCCGCGGGGACCGGTGACGGCGACCAGTTCGGCCACCGCATCGGCGACCGGTGTACTGCCGCCGGTCAATTCCACGAGAACCCGGTTCAACGCGGGCTCGTGCAGTGCGGCGTCGATGAACGCGGCGACGTCGTCTCGGGTCACCGATCCGTATTCGATCGCGAGACCCGCGGTGACCGTGCCGGTGCCCGGATCGTCGAGCAGGGTCCCCGGCCGCACGATCAGCCAATCGAGGCCGGTGTGGGTGAGATACACATCCGCGGACTTCTTCACCCGCATGTAGTGCTCGAATCCCGCGGAGGTCTCACGGTCGCGCCCGGCATCGGGGAAAACCGACACCAGCACGAATCGGGAGACGCCCGCACGGGCGGCCGCCGCGGCCGCCTTCTCCAGCCCGGCGCCGTCGATGGCGGTGGTCTTGTCGGTGCCGGTGCCGTGCGCGCCTGCGGAGAAGACGACCGCATCGTGCCCTGAGATCTTGGCCGCCAATTCCTCGGCGGTGTCCTCGATCAGATCGCCGCTCAGCGGCGTGGCTCCGGTCGCGGCGACGACCTGGCCCTGATCGGGGTTGCGGTGCATACCGGTGACTTGGTCACCGCGGTTGGTGAGCAGTTGCGCGAGGCGGCGGCCCACACCGCCCGCCGCGCCGATCTGGAACACCTTCACGAGTGATCACCTCTCCGTCGGCGAATGCGGTCCACCCGATTGTCGCCTCCGTGCCGGGCTTCCTCGCGCGCGGGTGCCGAAGTCACGCTCGGGCGCCGCGGCCACAGCGGGCCGCACGCGAGTTCGGGGTGGAGGGCAGAGACGTTGAGGGCAGAGACGTTGAGGGCAGAGACACGGTGCCGAACAACTGCCGGACTGCTCCGGCAGTCGCCGGGTTCCGCGATCGTCCGGGATACGGCGGGATTCGGCGATTGCCGGAAATGCGCGAGACGCGATCGGACCCGGTCGCCGGCGACGTCTGGCGCCGGTCTCGAGTGCCCGTGCTCTCACCAGTGAATTCCGGTCTCGCGCCGGGATCCGGCGCACGGCCGACGCGGTATCCGTTCCTCCCTAAATACATCGGTAGCCGACAGTTAGCGACTACGGTGCGAGTGTTCGTGTGACGGGGTGAAACGATCGCGCCACGCCGCGGTCGGGGCGAGAGGCGGGCAGATGGCACGTACCGCACGCGGAGACGGTGCAGCACTGGATTCGGAGCTGACGGCGGCGCTGATCCGCACTCGGCGATTCTTCACCCGCGCCACCGTGTCCTCGGATCTGCGCACCGAATACGTCCGCGGGGGCCGCCAGGCCGACGAGTTCTATCGGGATCGCTGGGCCCACGACAAGGTGGTGCGCTCCACCCACGGCGTCAACTGCACGGGATCGTGTTCGTGGAAGGTGTATGTCAAAGACGGCATCATCACCTGGGAGACCCAGGCCACCGACTATCCCTCGGTCGGTCCGGACCGGCCGGAGTACGAGCCCCGCGGCTGCCCTCGCGGCGCGGCCTTCTCCTGGTACACCTACTCTCCGACCCGCATCCGGTATCCGTACATCCGCGGCGTGCTGCTCGAGATGTATCGAGAAGCCAAGGCGCGCACCGGAGATCCGGTCACCGCGTGGGAGTCGATCGTCTCCGATCCGGAGTCGGCGCGGCGCTACAAGCGCGCCCGCGGACGCGGTGGCCTGGTCCGTGCGGGCTGGGAGGAGGCGGTGGAACTGATCGCCGCCGCCCACGTGCACACCATCAAAGCCTATGGACCGGACCGGGTCGCGGGATTCTCGCCGATTCCGGCCATGTCGATGGTCTCGTTCGCCGCCGGCTCCCGCTTCATCTCACTGATCGGCGGATCGATGCTGTCGTTCTACGACTTCTACGCCGATCTGCCGGTCGCCTCGCCGCAGGTCTTCGGCGATCAAACCGATGTGCCCGAATCCGGAGACTGGTGGGACGCGGGCTATCTGATGATGTGGGGGTCCAACGTCCCGGTCACCCGCACCCCCGACGCCCACTGGATGACCGAGGCCCGCTATCGCGGGCAGAAGGTGATCGCGATAGCGCCGGACTACGCCGACAACGTCAAATTCGCCGACGAATGGCTCGCCCCGCGCCCGGGCACCGATGCCGCGCTGGCCGTGGCGATGGGACATGTGATCCTGCGGGAATTCTTCGTCGACCGGCAGGTGCCCTACTTCGAGGACTATGTGCGGCGCTTCACCGACCTGCCGTTCCTGGTGCGGCTGGAGCAGACCGCCGGCGGATTCCGGCCGGGCAAATTCCTCACCGCCGCCGATCTGGACCAGTTCGCCGATACCGAGCACGCCGCATTCAAGACCGTCCTGCTCGACGCGCACGCAGCACCGGTGCTGCCCAACGGCTCTCTGGGATTCCGCTACGGCGACGAGGGCGCGGGCCGGTGGAATCTGGAATTGGACGGGGTCGAGCCGATGCTGTCGGCCGCCGGGGCCGATGCGGTGGTGGTGGAACTACCGCGCTTCGACACCGCCGACGGCGCGGCCGGCACCGTACGCCGCGGGGTACCGGTGCGAACGGTCGGCGGGCACCTGGTCACCACTGTCTTCGATCTGATGCTGGCCCGCTACGGTGTGCGCCGCGACGGCATGCCCGGGGAGTGGCCCACCGGCTACGACGATGCCGGCCGGCCCGGCACCCCGGCCTGGCAGGAGACCATCACCGGTGTCCCCGCCGCGATCGCCGCGCGGATCGGACGCGAATTCGCCGCGAATGCCGAACAGACACAGGGCCGTTCGATGATTATCCTCGGCGCCGGGACCAATCACTGGTTTCACTCCGACACCATGTACCGCGCATTCCTGGCCCTGACCACGCTCACCGGCTGTCAGGGCCGCAACGGCGGCGGCTGGGCCCACTATGTCGGGCAGGAGAAGTGCCGGCCGGTGACCGGCTGGGCGACGGTGGCCAACGCGCTGGACTGGACCCGCCCGCCGCGTCAGATGAATCAGACGGTGTACTGGTATCTGCACACCGACCAGTTCCGCTACGACCCGTTCAGCGCCGACGCGCTCACCACGACCACCGGCCCGGGGGAGCTGTCCGGACGCAGCACCGCCGATCTGATCGCGCAGGCCGCGCGGATGGGCTGGACCCCGTCGTATCCGACATTCGATCGCAATCCGCTCGACCTGGCCGACGAGGCACAGCAAGCGGGACTGAGTCCCGCGGAACATATCGTGGCGCAACTGAAGTCGGGGACGTTGCGGTTCGCGTGCGAGGACCCCGACGATCCCGGGAACTGGCCGCGAGTGCTGTCGATCTGGCGCTCGAATCTGCTCGGGTCCTCGGCGAAGGGTAACGAGTACTTCCTGCGTCACCTGCTGGGCGCGGACTCGTCGCTGCGGGCCCAGCAGTGCCCACCGCACAACCGCCCCCGCGAGGTGGTCTGGCACGAGGAGGCGCCGACCGGCAAGCTGGATCTGCTGCTGACCCTCGACTTCCGGATGACCAGTACCACCATGTTCTCCGATGTGGTGCTGCCGGCGGCGACCTGGTACGAGAAATACGATCTGTCCTCGACCGATATGCACCCGTTCGTGCATTCGTTCAGTCCGGCGATCGCGCCGCCGTGGCAGACCCGCACCGACTGGGACGCATTCTCGAGCATCGGCGCCGAATTCAGCCGCCTGGCCCGCAGGCACCTGGGTGTGCGTACCGATATCGTGGCCACCGCCCTGCTGCACGACACCCCGGACGAACTGGCCACTCCGCACGGTGTGGTGCGGGACTGGAAAACGGGTGCGTGCGAACCGGTTCCAGGATCGACCATGCCCCGGCTCACGGTAGTGGAACGCGACTACGGCGCGGTCCGCGCGAAGATGGGCGCGCTGGGCCCGGTCGTGGACCGGCTCGGGGCCGCGACCAAGGGGGTCACCTTCGACGTCGGCGCCGAGGTGGCGGAGCTGGGCGCGCGCAACGGGCTCGTACACGGTGGTCCGGCGGCCGGACGGCCCAGCCTCGAGCGCGATATCGACGCGTGCGAGGCCATCCTCGCGCTCTCGGGCACCACCAACGGCCGCCTCGCCGTCCAGGGTTTCCGGACCCTCGAACGTCGGACCGGTACCCGGCTGGCGGATCTGGCCGCCGAACACGAGGGTAAACGCATCACCTTCGCCGATACCCAGGTCGCGCCGGTTCCGGTCATCACCTCACCGGAATGGTCGGGATCCGAAAGCGGCGGGCGCCGGTATTCCCCGTTCACCGTCAATGTCGAACGTGCGAAACCGTGGCACACCCTCACCGGGCGCCAGCATTTCTATCTCGATCACGACTGGATGGCCGAGGTCGGCGAACAGCTGCCGATCTTCCGGCCCCCGCTGGATATGTCGGCGCTGTTCGCCGAACCCCGGCCGGGTCAGCGCGACGGAAACGGGCTGGCGCTGCGATATCTGACCCCGCATTCGAAATGGTCGATTCATTCCGAATACCAGGACAACCTGCTGATGCTGAGCCTGTCGCGTGGCGGGCCCACGATCTGGCTGTCCGATCGCGACGCCGCGAAAATCGGTGTGCGCGACAACGAATGGATCGAGGCGGTCAACCGCAACGGGGTGGTCGTGGCCCGGGCGGTAGTCTCACATCGCATGCCGGAAGGCACGGTCTACATGAACCATGCCCAGGACCGGCTCATCGACGTGCCGCTGGCGGAGACCTCGGGCAAACGCGGTGGAATTCACAATTCACTGACCCGGTTGCTGATCAAACCGACCCATCTGATCGGCGGTTACGCCCAATTGTCGTTCGCCTTCAACTATCTCGGCCCGACCGGTAATCAACGTGACGAGGTGACCGTGATCCGCCGTCGCGGTCAGGAGGTGACCTACCGATGAGGCCTATGGCGCAGCTGGCGATGGTGATGAACCTCGACAAATGCATCGGCTGCCACACCTGTTCGGTGACCTGCAAACAGACGTGGACCAACCGCGCGGGCGTCGAATACGTCTGGTTCAACAATGTGGAAACCCGCCCCGGGCAGGGCTATCCGCGCACCTACGAGAATCAGCGACGCTGGAAGGGCGGCTGGATTCTCGACCGTAAGGGCCGACTGCGGTTGCGCCGCGGCGGCCGCATGCGGACGCTGTTCACGATCTTCGACAACCCCACCCTGCCCGAACTCTCGGACTACTACGAGCCCTGGACCTACGACTACGACACGCTGACCACCGCGCCGCTGCAGAAACATACGCCCGTGGCCCGGCCGCGCTCGCTGATCACCGGGCGCGATACCGCTATCACCTGGTCGGCCAACTGGGACGACAATCTCGGCGGGGCGCCGGAACTGGCCGCCGCGGATCCGCTGCTGGAGAAGGTCGGCGACAAGGTCAAGTTCGAATTCGAGCAGACCTTCATGTTCTATCTGCCGCGTATCTGCGAGCACTGCCTCAATCCGGCCTGCATGGCGGCCTGCCCCTCGGGCGCCATCTACAAGCGCGCCGAGGACGGCATCGTGCTGGTGGACCAGGACCGCTGCCGCGGCTGGCGCATGTGCGTGTCGGGATGTCCCTACAAGAAGGTGTATTTCAACCATCGCACCGGCAAAGCCGAGAAATGCACCTTCTGTTTCCCGCGGCTCGAGGTCGGGCTGCCGACCGTGTGCGCGGAAACCTGTGTGGGCCGGCTCCGCTATATCGGGGTGATGCTCTACGACGCCGATACCGTCGGCGATATCGCGGCCACTCCCGACGAGCACGACCTGTTCGCCGCGCAGCGCGACGCCTTTCTCGATCCGTTCGATCCACAGGTCGTCGCGGCATGCGAACGGGCCGGGGTTCCACGCGATTGGGTCCAGGCCGCGCAGCGCTCACCGGTGTACGCGCTGATTCGTACCTTCGGCGTTGCGCTGCCGCTGCATCCGGAATACCGCACCGTGCCGATGGTGTGGTACATCCCGCCCTTGTCGCCCGTGGTGGACGCCCTGCGTGACACCGGCCACGACGCCGAGGAACACGGCAATCTGTTCGCCGCGATCGAGGCCTTGCGGATTCCGGTGGACTATCTGGCGCAGCTGTTCACCGCGGGTGACACCGCGCCGGTCGAGGCGGTGCTGCGGCGAATGGCCGCGATGCGCAGCTACATGCGCGATATCAATCTCGGCCGGGCGCCGCGGCCGGAGATTCCCGAGGCGGTCGGCATGTCCGAAGAACAGCTCTACGACATGTACCGGCTCCTGGCGCTGGCGAAATACGAAGAGCGCTACGTCGTTCCCGCCGCCCACGCCGAACAGGCCCACGGCCTCGAGGAATTGGCCACCGAATGCGATCTCGATCGCGACGGCGGGCCCGGTATGGGTGGCTGGGGTCCGTTCGGGGAGAGTTCCGGCGGGCCGACCCCGGTGGCGGTGGAGAACTTCCGCATGTTGCGGGACCGCCAGACCGCGGACACCTCCACCTCCGCGGCGCCGCGGGTGAATCTGCTGAATTGGGACGGCCGCGGCCGTCCGGACGGGCTACTCCCCGCACGACGCGTGGGAAGGCACCGCCGATGACCCGGACCGATATTCGCCGCGCGGCCTGGCAGACCCAATCACTGCTGCTGAATTATCCCGATGCGGCGCTGCTGACTTCGCTGCCGCTGCTCGAACGCGCCACCGCGGCACTTCCGCTGGCAGTCGGTGCACCGTTGCGTCCGCTGCTGTCGCACCTGGCGAGCACTCCACAGGTACGACTGGCCTCGGAATACGTCGACACCTTCGACCACCGCAAGCGATTCAGCCCCTATCTGACCTACTTCTCGCACGGCGACACCCGCGCACGCGGTATGGCGCTGCTGCGACTCAAACAGCTCTATCGCGGTGCGGGCTGGCAACTCGACGACGGCGAACTGCCCGATCATCTGGCGGTAGTTCTGGAATTCGCGGCGACCGAACCGGAGCGCGGACTGCGGGTGCTGACCGACTACCGCGCCGGTGTCGAGGTAATGCGTTCGGCACTGCGCGAATCGGGTTCGCCATGGGCCGGGGTGCTGGACTCGGTCTCGGCGACATTGCCCGCGCTGCGCGGATCCGACAGCGACGCGGTGGCCCGGTTGATCGCCGCCGGACCGCCCGGGGAGGAGGTCGGCACCGAACCGTTCGCGCCGCCGGCTCACATGCCGAGACCGATCGGAGACCGCCGATGACCGTGAGCGCATCCGATGTGCTGCTGTGGGTGGCGGTGCCGTATGCGGCGCCGGCCATCTGCGTGGTGGGCCTGATCTGGCGCTATCGCTACGACAAATACGGTTGGACCACCCGTTCGTCACAGCTGTACGAGAACCGGCTGCTGCGATTGGGCAGCCCCCTGTTCCATTACGGCATCGTGTTCGTCTTCGCAGGCCATGTGCTGGGGCTGGTGATCCCCGCATCGTGGACCGAAGCGCTCGGCATCAGCGAAAGCGCCTATCACGCCGTCTCGTTCAGCTTGGGCGTTCTGGCCGGCGGCGCGACCGTGGCCGGCCTGATCATCCTGATCTATCGTCGCCGTACCGTCGGCTCGGTGTTCTCGGCTACTACCCGCAACGACAAAGTCATGTACGTCCTGCTGGGGCTGACTCTGGCGCTGGGCCTGGCGGCGACGCTGTACGGCAACCTCACCGGGCACCCGCACAACTATCGAGAAGATATCTCGCCCTGGTTCCGGTCGCTGTTCTACCTCGACCCGCATCCGGAATTGATGGCCGGTGCTCCACTAGGGTTTCGGCTGCACGTTCTGTCGGCCTGTGTGCTGTTCGCGTTCTGGCCGTTCAGCCGGCTGGTGCATGTGTTCTCGGCACCGCTGGGCTACATCACGCGCCCGTATCTGGTGTATCGCAGCCGAGACGCCGCCCTGGGTGCGCATCGGCATCCACGCGGCTGGGAGCGGGTGCAGTAATCGGGTGCGGCCGGGTTGTCTCGGTCAGTGATCGCAGCACGACCGGCGCGCCGTGGGCGGGCACATTGGTGATGTTGCGGATGCGGCCACGTTCGCGCGGACGCACCGGGGCCAATTCGAAACGCCCGAGCACCTCGGCGAGTACGGTCGTCCCTTCCATGAGGGAGAAGCCGGCGCCGATGCACCGGCGCACACCGCCACCGAACGGGAGCCAGGTGTTGGCGGCGACGCTGCCGTCGAGGAAGCGTTCGGGACGGAATCGCTCCGGTTCGGGATGATTGCCCGCGTCGGCGTGGGCCAGCACGATCGATGTCTGTACGACGGTGCCGCGGGGGAGCCGATAGCCACCCACCATCATCTCCCGGGTCAACCGGCGCACGGTGCCGCCGATGACCGGATGGCGGCGCATGGCCTCCTTCAGGACGGCTTCGAGATATTTGTCGTCGCCCTCGGCGGCAGCCCGGCGCGCGCGCCGCTGCACCTCGGGGTGCGTGGACAACTCGTACATCGTCCACGACAGCGCGGAGGCGGTGGTCTCGTGCCCGGCCAGCAGCAGGGTCACCAACTGATCGCGCAGTTCGGCATCGGACAGCGGAGCATCCCCGGTATCGGTGCCCACCGCCAGTAGCCGTGACAGCACATCGGCGCGTTCGCCCGGATTCGGATGGGCGCGCCGCCGCGCGATCTCGTCGTAGAGCAG
The DNA here is from genome assembly GCF_020733635.1 of Nocardia spumae. Classification (NCBI taxonomy): domain Bacteria; kingdom Bacillati; phylum Actinomycetota; class Actinomycetes; order Mycobacteriales; family Nocardiaceae; genus Nocardia; species Nocardia spumae. The sequence goes on from NZ_JAJFZL010000001.1 coordinate 3,637,984, forward strand.
GGTGTCGATCGCGGCCTGATTGTCGGCGAAGCGCTTCCACGAGCCGAAACGTTGCAGCGACTGCCATTTCGAGCCGAGATAGATCAGCGGGCCGATATCGACCAGACGCCGCAGCCGCGGTGCCAGCTCCTCGCGGCCGCGCTGTTCGCTGACACCGAAGACGACCTGCGTGATCACATCGAGGGTCAGCGCGTTCATCCGGTCCAGGGTGGTGAGGGTGGTGCCGGGTTCCCACCGGTCGACGTGCTGCTGGGCGATCGTCTCGATCATGCCGCGATAGCCGCGCAGGGAGGAGCCGGTGAACGCGGGCATCAGCAGCCGCCGGGCCCGGGCATGCTCGCCCTCGTCGGTCAGCAGCAGCGAATGCTGTCCCATGATCGGCCCGAGCACCCGGTTGCCCTCACCGGCGTGCAGATCCGCGGGATCACCGGCGAAGATCTCGCGAATGTGGTCCGGGCGGGAGAACACCACCAGATGTTCGGCATACGGTGCGATCATGCGCATGGTGTAGACGTCGCCGTAGCGGCGGGCGGTGACACCGGCGAACCAGGCGCGCCACTTGGCGTGCAACAGGGTCTGCACCACCCTCGGCAGCCGGGGACCCGGCGGATACGCAGCGGTCATGGCCCAACCTTCCGGCGGTTCGCTGGCGGCGCGAGATCCGCTATCTCCCTACCGTAACCGGGTCCCCGCGGCCCGACCACCGGCGCCGGGACCGCTGGGACGGCGGCTCGATAGCCGGTCGATGACCGGCCGAGGTTGCGAAATTGCGCGATCGTGGCCGAAACGACCCATATCATCGGGCTATGCCCACCTTCCGAGTGGCCGGACGTACCGATGTCTTCGCTGGTGATGCATGGCAGATGGCCTGTGCGATCGGCTGCGCCTCGATCGGCGCGGGAGTCGTCCTGCTCGTGTGGCCCGATAAGTCCGTTCGAATAACGGACCTGTTGCTCGGAATCGCCCTACTGTTGACGGCGGCATGGCAGTTCACAGTCGCGTTTCGCGCCCGCATCCGCGGGTGGCTCAAAGCGCTGGAATTCCTCAGCGCGCTGCTGTCGGTATTGCTGGCACTGTGGTGTATGCGCAGCGACGATTCGGTCGCGCTGCTCGCGATGTGGATCGGGATGGCCTGGATGATTCGCGGCATCGTGCAGGCGATCGTCGCGTCCTGGTCGGCCGATCTGCCCAGATCCGGCCGCCGGGAAGGGTACGGGCTGGCGACCCTGCTGGCGGGGCTGATCGTGCTGATCTGGCCGATCGACACCATCGCGGCGTTGTCGATCCTGGTCGGGGTCTGCCTGATCCTGCTGGGCGTCATGGAGATCCGGCTCGCCACCCGCATCCGGCGTCCCGTCACCGGCGGCGACCAGGCAGGTGTCCGGGCGCTGCTGGGGCCACGTGCCGACACACCCGCGCGGCTCGCTGACTAGGGTCGCGGAATGGCTGTCGTTCACCGCACTACGCTGCGTCCGGGCAAACTCGATCTGCTGACCACCTGGCTGCCGACCCGGCAATGGTTCACCGGGACGACACCTCAGCTGCACCGGGGCGGCGGATTCCGGCTCGACGACCCCGCCGGCGAGGTGGGGATCGAATGCATGATCGTCATCGATACCGCCGATCCGGCGCGGCCCGCCTACCACGTCCCGCTGACCTATCGGGGTGCGCCGCTGCCCGGGGCGGAGGCCGCGCTGGTCGGCACCTCCGAGCACGGCGTGCTGGGACGGCGCTGGATCTACGACGCCGCCGCCGACCCGGTCGCGGTCGCGCAGTTCACCGCACTGCTCACCGGCGCGGCCACGGCGCAGGACCAGGATCTCAGCGATACTCCGGCGCGGACCGTCGAATTGGTGACCGCCGATCCGCAGGTGTCGCTGTCGGTGCGCGTCCATCGCACTCCGGCCGCGGCGCCCGAATCCCGGCGCGGCTGGGCGCTTTCGAGCTGGACCGATGCGGAGGGCGCCCCGGCACGAGGCATCGTGCTGGAGGCGAGGGAGAACCCTGCGCCGACGAGTGCCGGCGAGGAATCCGGGAGGAGTTGATGGGATGATCGGCGGGAGGATCCGCGGGTACCTACACCGAGCCGCCGCTGTGACGGCAGCGAGCGCGGCCTGCGGCACGGTCCTGGGCGGTTGCTCGCAGACCGATTCGGGCCCCGCCTCATCCACCGAATCGGCCACCACGACGACTGCCGCACAACCACATTCGGTGACCGCGTCCGCCGCGAGCCCGGCACCGACGACCACGTCGGAGGCGCCGACCGCAGCCTGCGGGCCCGGACAGCTCGATCTCGGCGCGCAGACCATGTCGCCGGGCATGATGCACCGCGGCGTAGCCCTGACTTTCACCCTTGCCGCCGACACACCACCCTGCACGATCGGCGGCTACCCGGGCGTCGATACGGACGAGGGCGGGCCGGTACTCCACGCCGAACGCACCCCGCGCGGATATATGGGCGGGCTCCCACAAGGCGACGACGCCCCGCCGGTCGTGACGGTGCTACCCGGCCGACCAGCCCGCGCCGTCGTCGAGGGGTCGGCCATGGGCCCCGCCGGTGAGGACTGCCCGCTGTATACGAGTCTGGTTGTGACGGTACCGAATTCGACCGAGACCCGCACCGTGCACACCACCATCGACACCTGCGCGTTGCAGGTGCATCCGGTGACCGGCTGATCGCCGGCGCGATCAGCGAGGAAACTCCTACCTGGTTCGAATCCTTTCTCGGGCGGGGACGCTCTCATGGTTGTGCGTCCGGCGCACCACAGCGTCGATCCCGGTCCATCACACAACCACAAGGAGCCCGCATGTCCGCTCTCCACCGGCCGCAACCGAGCCCAGCAACGCCAGATACAGGGCCGTTGCACGAGCCTCGGTGGTACGGCTCGCGACGCCGGATGCCGGCCCTGGCCGTCATGGCGGCGCTGGCGATCAGCACCCTGTCGATTGCCCCCGGCCCCGCAGCCGCCGACGCTGGGGCCGGTCAGCCCGCCCCCGCTACCGACATCGCATCGCATCGGATCGCATCGACAACAGTCGCCGACGCCGACCGGTTGTCGTCGTTGACAGCACCCACCAATGTCGTCACCGTCGCGGGGCTACCGATCGCCTACCGCAGCTTCGGACACGGACCAACCCTGGTCTTGACCTCATGCCTCGGATTCAGCATGGACGACTGGGACCCTGCGCTGCTCGACCGCCTGGCAGCGACCAACCACGTTGTCATCTTCGACTCCGACGGCGTGGGACGGACCCCGGCCAGCTCGTCGCCCGTCGTGACGGTTCCACAACTGTCCGATCAGGCCGCTGGTCTGATCCGAGCTCTCCACCTGGACCGCCCCACCATCGTGGGCTATTCCCTCGGAGGATTCGTCGCGCAACGGGCGGCTGTTGACCACCCCGATGAGGTTGGCGCCCTGATCCTGATGGGTACCGGCCCCGGCGGATTTCAGCAGGTACTGCCCGATCTGCCCAGTCTGGTACGAGGGCTGCCCGCGTTCGACCCGCTTGCATCCGCCGAACAGGTCATTCCGCTGTACTTCAGCGGCCACCCCGACGCGCTGGACGCGTGGCGCCAACGAACAGCATTGCGGCCCAACAGGGTCGGGGTGAACCTGACTGGCCTCAATCGTCAACGCGCTGCAATGACCGACTGGCTCGCCAACCCCACCACCAATGTCGTCGGCCTCCTGCCCACCCTGCGGCTGCCCACCCTCATCCTGGGCGCCGAAAACGACGAACAAGAACCCCCGGCCAACGCCATCGTGCTCCATCACTACACTCATGGTTCGGAATTGCGAATCTACCCCGGGCTCGGTCACGCGTTCCCCTTCGAAGCGCCGGACCGCGTTGCCGACGACATCGCCCGATTCACTCGGTAGAGCAGATACCGGGAATGTCGGGTCTATCTCGGGTGTCGGGCCGGCCGTCGGCGAAGATTGCGTCCACGATCGCCGATTCTGGAGTCGAACGATCCACCCCCCAGCGTGATCTCGACGACGTCGTGCCGAGCGACAGGCACACAGTTCACCGCTGCCTCGGATCCGTGGTGGAAAGCTGCTTCTCGCCCAACAGGCCGGTGCCGCCAGGGATCTGCGTGTCGTGTCCGTCGGCGTAGTGTTCGGCGACGGCGGCGAAGGCTGCTTTGGGTTCCCAGCCCATGTCAGGGTAGGTGCGGCCGTAGCGGCCCTCCAGCACCTTGACGATGCCTAGGCTGGCGAGGTCGAGGTCGTCGCGGGGATCACCGTTGGGGCGGTGTGGGTGACTGTGCAACGCGAAGAGGAACACGAAAGTACTGTCGACACCTTCGGTGTCGAAGATCTCCAGCAACTCCCGCAGGTAGGTGGCTTGACCCGCCTCGTCGCGGGCGTACTCCCCGTTCAGGCGGATCGGCGCGCCGGCGATGTCGTATTCGACGATCTCGTTGCTGCGTGGTGCCACATCGGCCGCGCCGCGCCAGGTGGCCGTGCCGAATCCGGTGACCGCTAACGGTTTTCCCTGCGCGACCAGATCGCGAACGCCCGCACGGAACTGATCGGCCACCTCGGCGGAGCGGATGAGTTCGATCGACATGATGTCGAATGGTGTCCAGTCGATTCGCTCGAACGGTATGGCGCAATAGGTGAGTCGGCCTCCGAAATGCTCGCGCACCACGGTGACGGCCTTGCCGAGGAAATCGTCGAGCCGAGCGACCAGTTCGCCGACTCGCTCGTTGCGGGCGTGAGGATTTCCGAGCAGGGACTCGAGCCGCTCCCAGACGGTGTCGCCGGGCAGGAATTCCGGGTTCATCAGACTCAACTCGACGCCGGTGACGAACACGACCTCGGCCCCCGTCTGCCGCAGCCGCTCGGCCCGCCGCGCACACTCGGCGAACAGGGACAGGATCTGCGTATTCGTCAGTTCCAGGGGGTAGGGCGTGAACCACACCTCGAGCCCCAGTTCGGCGGCGCACCGGGCCGCCAGTTCCAGCCGGTCGGCATCACCGCCGACGATCTGAACGGCATTGCAGTGCAGATCATTTCGAATGATGGTCAGCTCCCGCCGGACGATCTCGGGGGCGAATTCCTTCCGTGAGGTCTGGCCGCTCGAGAGGAAACCGGTGTCATAGGTCATCCCTTTGCCGCGCATAGGTGTGGTCCTTTCCGTCGATCAGGTTCGGTCGACGCCACACTAACCACCAATATGCGTGCACGCAATATTTCGCATACGCATCTTTCTGTGGCACGATTGGATCGTGACAACAAGGTCGGCGGGATTGCGCGAGCGAAAGAAGCAGGCCACTCGCGAGGCACTGCGGGAAGCGGCGCTGCGACTTGCCCTGGAACACGGACCGGACCACGTGCGGGTCGAGGACATCGCCGAGGCAGCCGGTGTCTCACCACGGACCTACAACAACTATTTCTCCAGCCGCGAGCAGGCGATCGTCGCCGCCATCACCGCCGAGCGAGAGGCGCGAGTCGCATCGGCGGTAACGGCTCAGCCTACGGAGATTCGCCTCGCCGACGCCGTCATCGAGGCGATCCTGGCGCAATACGCCGACCCGGATGAATGCCGTCGCGACGCTTTGGGGCTGATCACCACACATCCGGCACTGCGTGCGGTGTTCCTCGGCGCCACCGACACGATCTCGAAACCCCTCGCCGTCGCGATCGCCGAGCGCCTCGGCGATCGCGACGAACTCACTGCCAGTGTGCTCGCGGCAAGCGTGGGCGCCGCCATCCGCGTCGGACTCGAACAATGGCTGCAGCCGCCGGCAGGCGTGCCCGACACCGCAGGCTTCGTCGTCGTGTCCGGCTCGCTGCCCGACCTGCTTCGCGCCGCGCTCGCCCCACTCGTACCGGCATTCGACGCAGCAGAGAAGGGGCCGCGAGCTCAACCCGCACATCGGTGAGGGGCCTTTCCGCCCCGGATGATGGTCTATTCATCGGGGGTATCGCCGGATCCTGCCAGGCAGCGATCCCGCTGCGGCACAATGCGACTCGGCCCTGTTGTCCAGAGCGTGGCGGAGAGGTGGGCCGATGGTGGCGAACGTGATGGCTAGGCGATATCCGCACGATTTTCGGCCGATACTGTGGCGACCCCGTCAGGGCAACGCCAGCACCCGGCACGGGCCGCCGGTGCCGCCGACGTGCGCGGGCGCGCCGACGACGACGCTCGCGCCGGTCGGCGGAACCGCGCCCAGATTGGCCAGCATCTCCACGCCGTAGCGCCCGGCCCCGAGAAAGGCGGTGTGCGCACCGTATTCACGATCCGAGCCCGGATCCAGGCTCAGCGTATCCACGCCGGCGCCGACGATATCGCGCTGCGCCACCAGGTATTCCGCGGCATCGGTGGCGAATCCGGGCGCATGCGGGGTCCCTTGGCTGTCGAGATTGACGAAGGCCGAGGGCACCGCGAGCCGATGCTCCCATCCGGAATACATAGCGACGAAGGCGCGTTCGGGAATGCGGCCGTAGATCCGTTCGAACGCGTCGATATCGTCGATGGTCACCGTGGCGTCGACGTGGAAGGCGGCCTTCGCGCTGATATCGATGACGATCAGCGGTGCGACCAGATCGGTCGCCGACGGCGTATCGACCGACACCCCGCCCGGCACTCGATGCAGCGGCGCATCGAGATGCGTTCCGGTGTGCTCCCACAGCGCTATCGCGTTCTGATCGAATCCGCCCAGCACATGTCCGGCCACCGGGACCATCGCGAACGGCGGATTACCCGGCCACACGGGAGTATCGGGTCCCAGCGGATGGGTCAGATCGACCACCGATCCGCCGCGGCCGGCTGAGGCCATCGCGAGCGCCGCGAGACCGGCGGCGCCGAGTAGGGCGCGGCGTGGCGGGCGCGGCGTGAGATCGGCGCCGTCGTGGGCGAGTTGGACAATGCGAGGTGCGCACATATGCCCCGCAGCTTAACCGCTGCCGCACCGGCGGCGGCAGGTCACTCCAGATCGTAGGCGGTCGGATGCCGCGGTTCGTACAGGCCGATGTCCGCGGCGCCCGGGACAGCGAGAGTGATCAGGCGTCCCCACCGCTGTTCGGTGATCTCACTGGTGAATTCGACGCCCTTGGCTCGCAGATCCGCGACCGTGGCCGTCAGATCGTCGCACATCAAATACAGCTCCAGCATTCCACCCGCGGCCACGGGAGCGGGGTGCACGGCGAGTTCGGCCGGCGGCGACCGGAAGATCGGCCACCCGTGGCCGGCATCGACATGGGGCAGACCGAGCACATCGCGCAGGAAAGCACGGGCGCGATCGGCGTCGGCCGCGTACATGATGGTATGCGCACCGATGATCATGCGCCCAAGCTATCAGTGCACTACGGTTTGCGGGCCAGAGCGCACGAAATCAGCTGTTCCCACAGGGTGAGCTCACGGACGGCGGGACCGATGCGCGAGACCGTCTCGTCGGGCTCGGCGGGCCGCCAGCGAGCGCAGATCTCCAGACCCGGCTCGAGCACCTCGAGGTCGCCGAACAGACCGAGGATCTCCTCGTCCGAACGCCAGCGCCCACGGCCGAAGGTGGCCTGCAACTTGCCCTCCGCGGCCTGGGTCTCCTCGTTGAAACCGGTGCGGAAGTGCGAGATGTACACCTGCGAATCCGACGGAATCCGGTCGGCCCACCACGCCACCAGATCGGCGGGATTCTCGTCGTCGTTGAGGTGATGCAGGATCGCGCTGAACAGCACCGCGACCGGTTGATCGAAATCGATGAGCGCGCGCAGATCCGGGTTGGAGAAGATCGAGTCCGGCTCGCGCAGATCGGCATGCAGCACCGTGGTGTTCTCGTCCTCGGACAGCAGCGCGCGGCTGTGGGCCAGCACGATCGGATCGTTGTCCACGTACACCACCCGGGGGCTGTCGAGATGACGCTGCGCCACCTGATGGACGTTGTCGACGGTCGGCAGACCGCTGCCCATATCGATGAACTGCCGCACACCGGAGCCGGCGATATCACCGACCGCTCGGATCATGGCCTGCCGGTTGGCGTAGGCGATCGCCACCGATCCCGGCAGGTCCTTGATGAAGAAGTCCCCGACCTCCCGGTCGACCGCATAGTTGTCGCGGCCGCCCAGCAGGTAGTCGTAGACGCGGGCGATGCTGGGCTTGGACTGATCCACCTGGGCGGCGCTGTCGGTCATGACACCTGTTCCTGTGCGCGGGGTTGTGGTGCGGCCGATCCTAGAGGGGCCGTTGGCGTTGCGGAACATCGTTGCCGAGAACCCTTGCGGGCGCGCCGGTTACCGTCGTCATCCGCTCACGAAGCCCACCGCGTTGCGAGCCAGATCCAGCAGCGGCTGAGGGACGATACCCAGGGCCAGGGTCACCGCGCCGGTGAACGCGATGACGACCGTCGTGACCGGTGCGGTGATCACGACCGGCGGCGCGTCCGGCGGGTCGGTGAAGAACATCTGCACGATGACCCGGATGTAGAAGAACGCCGCGATGGCGCTGGAGATCACACCGACGATCACCAGCACCGCCGCGTCGGCGCCCGCGGCCGCCGCGAACACCGCGAATTTGCTGATGAACCCGCTCGTCAACGGAATACCCGCGAAGGACAGCAGAAACAACGCGAAAACCGTGGCCAGCCACGGAGATCGGCGGCCGAGCCCCGCCCAGGCCGACAACGCGGTCGCCTCGTCGCCCACCCGGTCCCGGACCAGGGTGACCACCGCGAACGCGCCCACGGTGCTGACGCCGTAGGCGGCCAGATAGAACAGCACCGACGACACACCGTCGGCGTCGGCCGCCACCAGCGCCGTGAGGATGAAGCCGGCATGTGCGATGGAGGAGTAGGCCAGCATCCGTTTCACATCGGTCTGCGTGACGGCCAGCACGGCGCCGAGCACCATCGTGGCGATCGATACCGCGGCGAGGATCGGACGCCAATCCGCACTCAGTCCCGGGACCGCGACCTGCAGAACGCGCAGCAGCGCACCGACCGCGGCGATCTTGGTGGCGGCCGCCATGAACGCGGTCACGGCCGTCGGCGCGCCCTGATACACATCGGGCACCCACGACTGGAACGGCACGGCGCCGATCTTGAACAGCAATCCGACCGCCAGCATGGCGACGCCCAGCACCGCAAGGGTTTTCGAGCCGGAATCCCGGGCCACCGCCGCGGCGATACCGGAGAACCGGACGGTACCGGCATATCCGTACAGCAGCGCCATCCCGTACAGGAAGAAGGCAGAGGCGAAAGCGCCCAGCAGGAAGTACTTCATCGCCGATTCCTGCGAGAGCAACCGCCGCCGGCGGGCGAGTCCGCACAGCAGATACAGCGGCAGCGACAGCACCTCGAGGGCGACGAACATCGACAGCAGATCGTTGGAGGCCGGGAACAGCAGCATGCCGCCCACCGCGAACAGTGTGAGCGGAAAGACCTCGGTGGTGGTGATTCCGGCTCGGGCCGCGGCGATCTCGTCCGAACTACCGGGAACCGCGGCGGCCTGCGGGGTGAACGCATCGATGACCACCGCACCCGAGGCCGTCGCCGCGGCGCGGCTCCAGGTGCCCGGCCCCTCGCGGCCGGCCCGCGCCATGCGCGCCTCGATACCGCGCTCGGCCATCAGCGCGACCGCCAGGATCGCGACCACGAGGATGGTGCCCTGCAGCATGAGTGTCACGTTGTCGATCGCGACGGCGCCCACCGCGACGGTGGCATGGGTGCCGGCCAGCGCGATCACCGCGGCCAAGGCGGCCGCCAGGCCGCCGAGGGCGAGCACCAGATGCAGCCGGTAGCGCCAGGATCGGGGCAGGAACGCCTCGACGAGCACTCCGGCGACCGCGGCACCGAAGACGATCAGCATCGGTGACAGCGCGTGATATTCGATCGAGGGAGCCGGAACCGTCGCGGCCAGAAGCTGATTCACCTGTGGTTACCTCCACTCGAAGTGGTCGCGGCCGGGACGGTCGCCGCATCCGGTGTCACGGTGGCCGCCGGATCGTGTTTGCCGATCGTGGTCAAGGTGCCGGCCACCGCGGGATTGATGCGATCCAGCACCGGTTTCGGGTAGGCGCCCAGTACCAGCAGAGCCAGCAGCAGCGGCACCACGACCACCAATTCGCGCGGCAGCAGATCAGGCAGTCGCTCGACCCCCTTGCGCACCGGGCCGGTCATCATCCGCTGGTACAGCCACAGCACGTACAGTGCCGCCAGCACCAGAGCGCCGGTAGCGCAGACGGCGGCGACCGGATATCTGGTGAAAGTGCCGACCAGGACCAGGAATTCGCTGACGAACGGTGCCAGGCCGGGCAGCGACAGGGTGGCCAGACCCGCGATGAGGAAGGTGCCGGCCAGCACCGGCGCCACCTTCTGCACGCCGCCGAATTCGGCGATGACCCGGGTGCCGCGGCGCGAGACCAGGAATCCGGCGATGAGGAACAGGGCGGCGGTCGAGATGCCGTGATTGACCATATAAAGCGTCGCACCGGAGCCGCCCTGGTTCGTCATCGCGAAGATGCCGAGGATGATGAACCCGAAATGCGAGATGGAGGTGTAGGCGATCAGGCGCATGACATCGGTCTGACCGATGGCCAGCAGCGCACCGTAGAGGATTCCGATCACCGCGAGCACGCTGATCAGGGGCGCGTAAGTGGTGGAGGCCGTCGGGAACAGCAGCAGGCAGTAGCGCAGCATGCCGAAGGTGCCGACCTTGTCCACCACGGCCATCATCAGCACCGCGCTGGCCGGAGTCGCCGAGACCGCGGCGCCGGGCAGCCAGGTGTGCAGCGGCCACAGCGGCGCCTTCACCGCGAAGGCGAACATGAATCCCAGGAACAACGCGTTGAGCACCGCGGGGCCCGCTCCGAGCTGACCCGAATTCGCCGCGAGCATCACCGCCCGGAAATCGAAGGTGCCGCCACCGTCGCCACCGAGCTGCTGTCGGGCGGTGAGGACGTACAGCCCGATCACCGCGGCCAGCATGATCAGTCCGCCGAACAGGTTGTACAACAGGAACTTCACCGCGGCGCGCGAACGCTGCTGGCGCAGGGCGAGTTCGGACTCCGCGGACTGCCCCTCCACCGTGCGCGGCCCGAATCCGCCGATCAGGAAGTACATCGGGATCAGCATGACTTCGAAGAACACGTAGAACAGCAGGATGTCGAGTGAGACGAACGAGATCAGCACCATCGCCTCGACGATCAGCGTCAGCGCCACGTAGATGTGCGCGACGCGGCGTCCGGTACCGGCCTCGCGCTCATCCTTCCAGCCGGCGAGGATCAGCAGCGGCACCAGTGCCGCGGTGAGCAACACCAGCACCAATGCGATACCGTCCACGCCGAGGGTGTACCCGGCCCCGAAAGCCGGTATCCAGCGGTGTGATTCGATCAGCTGATACTGCGAGCCGGCGGGATCGAACCGGACCGCCACCACGATCCCTATCGCGAGGGTGGCCAGGGCGAACACCAGACCGGTCACCCGTGCCAGGGTGCGCTGCGCGGCCGGGACCGCGAGCACGACGACGGCACCGACGAGGGGCAGTACCCACAGCGTGGTCAGCCAGGGAAACTCCGTCACAGCAACCTCACCGCCAGCAGGGCCGCGACCACCAGGGCCGCGCCGGTGAACATGGACAGGGCGTACGAGCGCACGAAACCGGTTTGCACACGGCGGATTCGCGCCGACAGACCGCCGATCACCGCCGCGGTCGTATTCACGACGCCGTCGATTCCGCGGTTGTCGAGGAATACCAGCGACCGGGTGAGATACGTGCCCGGTCGCATGAACGCGGCCTCGTTGAACGCGTCACCGTACAGATCGCGGCGGGCCGCCACAGTCAACGGTGTCACCTCGGCGGGGGCGGTCCGAGGTACCGGCCGCCGCGCGTACAGGCGGTAGGCGATGGCGACGCCCACGGCGACGACCACGAGGGCGGCTACGGTGACCGCCCATGCCGGAATATCGCTTTCCCCGTGTCCGGTCCCGACGACCGGTGCGAGCCAGTTCTGCAGCGAGGAGCCGAAGACGAAGATGCCGCCGGAGAACACCGATCCCAGCGCGAGCACGATCATCGGCCCGGTCATCGAGGCGGGCGCCTCGTGTGGATGCGGCGCGGCTCCGGAATCATCGGCGGCCCAGCGCTTGTCACCGAAGAACGTCAGCAGGACCACGCGGGTCATGTAGAAGGCGGTGATACCGGCGCCGAGCAGGGCCGCGGCGCCGAGCGTCATCCCGGTGGCGCCGCCGTAGCCGAACGCGGCCTCGATGATGCGGTCCTTGGAGAAGAAGCCGGCGAAGGGCGGGACGCCGATGATCGCCAGATAACCGAGTCCGAAGGTGGCGAAGGTGATCGGCAGATACTTCCGCAGTCCGCCGTAGCGGCGCATGTCGGTTTCGTCGTTCATCGCGTGCATGACCGATCCGGCACCGAGGAACAGCCCGGCCTTGAAGAAGCCGTGGGTGAGCAGATGCATGATCGCCACCGCGTAACCGGCCGGTCCCAGACCGGCGGCCAGCACCATGTAGCCGATCTGGCTCATGGTGGAGGCGGCGAGCGCCTTCTTGATGTCGTCCTTCGCGCAACCGACCACGGCGCCGAACAGCAGGGTGACCGCGCCGACGATCAGGACGCCGGCCCGCGCGTCCGGGGCGGCGTCGAAGATCGGGTTCGAGCGAGCGATCAGGTACACGCCGGCGGTGACCATGGTGGCCGCGTGGATCAGCGCCGACACCGGGGTGGGGCCCTCCATCGCGTCACCGAGCCACGACTGCAGTGGCACCTGAGCCGACTTACCGCAGGCGCCGAGCAGCAACAGCAGGCCCAGTGCGGTGAGCGTGCCCTCGCCCGTCTGCGGAACACCGGCGAAAACCTGCCCGAAATCGACCGAGCCGAAGGTGGCGAACATGATGAACAGCGCGATCGCCAAACCCATATCGCCGACCCGGTTCACGATGAACGCCTTCTTCGCCGCGGCGGCGGCGCTGGGCTTCTCGTGCCAGAATCCGATCAGCAGATACGAGGCCAGACCGACGCCTTCCCAGCCGAGGTAGAGCACCAGGTAGTTGTCGGCCATGACCAGCACGAGCATCGCGGCGAGAAACAGGTTGAGGTAGGCGAAGAATCGCCGTCGCGCCGGATCGTGGGCCATATAGCCCACCGAGTAGATGTGGATCAGCGATCCGACCCCGGTGATCAGCAGCACGAAGCACATCGTCAGCTGATCGAGCTGCAGGGCGAACTGCGCCTGCAGACCGGCCACCGGCACCCAGTCGAAGAAGTTGTGAGCGATCGGACGGTCCGGTCCCGAACGCCCGAGCATCGCCACGAACGCCCACACCGCGACGCCGAAGGAGGCCAGCGCCGCGGCACATCCCAGCCAGTGTCCCCAGCGGTTGCTCCTGTGTCCCGCCAGCAGCAGGATCAGTGCGCCGACGGCGGGGAGGGCCGGCGGCAACCAGAGCAGATTTCCGGTACCCACGTCAGTACTTCAGCAGGTTGGCGTCGTCGACCGAGGTCGAGCGGCGGGTGCGGAAGATGGTCATGATGATCGCGAGCCCGACGACCACCTCGGCGGCGGCGACCACCATCGTGAAGAAGGCGAACACCTGCCCGTCGAGATCGTGGTGCCGGCGGGCGAAGGTGACGAAGGCGAGGTTGACGGCATTGAGCATCAACTCGACGCACATGAAGACCACGATCGCGTTGCGCCGCACCAGGACCCCGGCCGCGCCGATGGTGAACAGCAGGGCGGACAGATACAGGTAGTTGTCCGGATTCACCGCGGAGCCTTTCTCTCAGCCGTGCGTGGACGGGGAATCGTTATCGGCGGGGGCGGCGGGAGCGGTGTCGGAACCGTTGTCGCCGTCGCCGTTTCGCATGCCGATCACCGCGGATTCGGTGTGCGCGCGTTGCAGGCGATGCCGCAGGATGGTGCTGACCGACTCTTCGGCGAAGGAGCCGTCGGGCAGCCGGGCCGGTACATCGACCGCGTTGTGGCGGGCATAGACGCCGGGCGTGGGCAGCGGGGTGATCCGGTGTCCCTCGCGCAAGCGCCGCTGGGACTGCTCGCGCTGGCCGGTGCGCGGGCCGAATCGCTCACGGTGTGCGAGCACCATCGCGCCGATGGTCGCGGTGATCAGCAGGGCGCCGGTCAGTTCGAAGGCCCACACGTAGCGGATGAACAGCAGATCGGCCAGGGCGGAAATCGGATCCGCACCGAATCCGGGTCCGGTGGCCGCGACCGAATCCTCTCGCACGCCACGGGCGATCGCGGCGATCAGCAGCAGTCCGAAACCGATCCCGACCACGATCGCCGCGAGGCGATGCCCGCGCAGCGTCTCTCGCAGCGATTCGGCCGAATCGACGCCGACGAGCATGAGGACGAACAGGAACAGCATCATGACCGCGCCCGTGTACACGACGATCTGCACCACTCCCAGGAACAGCGCGTCCTGGGCGATGTAGAACACCGAGAGCGTGATCATGGTGGCGGCCAGGCACAGTGCCGAATGCACGGCCTTGCGCGCGCACACCATGCCCAGCGCACCGGCCACCGCGACGACGGCGAGCACCCAGAACAGCACCGCCTCACCGGTGGAGGTCCGGGTGACCGCTTCGGCGGCGAGGATGTTCGTGGCGGAATACATCACGCGCCTCCCTGTGCGCCGGCGGCGGCCGGTGCCTTGCCGGTGTCCTCGGCCGCGGCGCCCTCGGTGTCCGGTCCGGTGTCGCGGTCGGTGCCGGATGCGGCGGGAACGGCGCCGCGGTAGTAGTCCTCCTCGGTGGAGCCGGGGTAGGCGGCGTGCGGAGGTGCGAGCATGCCGTCGCCCAGTGGTGCCAGCAGACGGTCCTTCTCGTAGATCAGATCCGCGCGGTTGTCGTCGGCGAGCTCGTATTCGTTGGTCATCGTCAGGGCACGGGTGGGGCAGGCCTCGATGCACAGGCCACAGCCGATACAGCGCAGATAGTTGATCTGGTAGACCCGGCCGTAGCGTTCACCGGGGGAGTAGCGCTCGGTCTCGGAGTTGTCCGCGCCTTCGACGTAGATCGCGTCCGCCGGGCAGGCCCACGCGCACAGTTCGCAGCCGATGCACTTCTCCAGTCCGTCCGGATGACGGTTGAGTTGGTGGCGGCCGTGGTAGCGGGGCGCGGTGGGCACCTTCTGCTCGGGATAGAACTCGGTGTTCTTCTTCTTGAATATCGTGGCGAAGGTGACCCAGAATCCGGCGAGCGGATCCAGGAGACCGGGTTCGGCGGCGGCCCGGGCCGGAACGTCGGGTATCGGAGGCACGGGGAAGTCCGAGAATTGTTGCGATTCCTGCGTTTTCGGCACGACACGCTTGTCACGGGCGTGTCCGGCGCGCAACATCAGTGCGACGAGGCCGACGGAGATGACCACTCCCGCGACCACCAGGCCGGTGGTCTGCACGTTGTGGCCGTTGTCCTGCACCACCTTCAGCGTGGCCACGATCATCACCCACAGCAGGGAGACCGGGATCAGCAGCTTCCAGCCCAGATTCATGAACTGGTCGTAGCGCAGCCGCGGCAGAGTGCCGCGCAACCAGATGAACACGAACAGGAACGTCCACACCTTGAGCGTGAACCACAGCAGCGGCCACCAGCCCGAATTCGCTCCGTCCCACAGGTTGACCGGGAAGGGTGCGTGCCAGCCGCCGAAGAACAGGGTGGTCGCCAGTGCCGAGACGGTGCCCATATTGATGTACTCGGCCATCATGAACATCGCGAATTTCAGCGACGAGTACTCGGTGTGGAACCCGCCCACGAGTTCGCCCTCGGCCTCGGGCAGATCGAACGGCGCGCGGTTGGTTTCGCCGACCATCGACACCGCGTAGACCAGGAACGACGGCAGCAGCAGCCACACATTCCAGGTGCCCCACTGCTGTGCGACGATGCCGGAGGTCGACATGGTGCCGGCCAGCAGGAATACCGCGGCGAAACAGGCCGCCATCGCGATCTCGTAGGAGATCACCTGGGCGGTGGACCGCAGCCCGCCGAGCAGGGGGTAGGTGGAGCCGGACGACCAGCCGGCCAGCACGATGCCGTACACGCCGATGGAGGCCATCGCGAGGATGTAGAGCACCCCGACGGGCATATCGGTGAGTTGCAGCGGTGTCCGGGTGCCGAAGATCGATACCTCGGGCCCGAGCGGGATCACCGCGAACGCCATCACCGCCGGGATGAGGGCGACGATCGGGGCGAGGATGTAGATCGGCTTGTCGACCATCGCCGGGACGATGTCCTCCTTGAGGAGCATCTTGACGCCGTCGGCGATCGACTGCAGCGATCCGCGGGGTCCGACCCGGTTGGGGCCGACCCGCATCTGCATCCACGCCACGACCTTGCGTTCGATGACCACTCCGAGTAGCGGGATGAGCAGCAGGAAGACGAAGATGCCGATGGATTTGACGACGACGAGCCACAGCGGATCGTGGCCGAAGGCGGACAGATCGGCGGGGGCGGCGAGGGTTACCGCCGACGACATCTCACTCATGGTGTTCCTCCCGTTGGATGCGCACCCGATGGCCGAGCGGGACGGTGAGGCGGTCGTTGACCGTCGAATCCGCCGAATTCCACGGCAGCCAGGCAACGCGATCGGGCATATCGGTGATCTCGAGCGGCGCGACGATCCGGCCGTGGCCGGTGCTGATCCGCACCGAATCACCTGTGGCGGCGCCGATTTCGGCGGCGGTGTCCGGTGACAACCGCACCACCGCCCGCCGGGCGGTACCGGCGAGGTTCGGTTCACCGTCCTGCATGCGGCCGTTGTCGAGCAGCATGCGCCAGCCGGCGAGGATGGCGGTCCCGGTCTCGGTGTCGGGCAGCGGGCCGGGTGAGTACGCCGGCGGTTGCGGTCGCGGACCGTCCCAGGAGCCGAGGGCCCGCAGTTCCGCCCGCGCGGCATCGACGGTCGGCAGGCCGAGCCGCACCCCCATCTCGTCGGCCAGTGAGTGCAGCACCCGGTGGTCGGCCAGCGGCGCTGCCCGGCGGCGGACGGTCGCGTCGGCGAGCGCGGCACCGAACGGGCGCGGCCGGCCCTCCCAGGTGACGAACGTACCCGCCTTCTCCATGGCGGAGGCGACGGGGAACACCACATCGGCGCGCTCGGTGACCGCACTGCGGCGCAGCTCGAGGCTCACCACGAATCGGGCCGCCTCCACCACGGCCAGGGCGGCGCCGGGATCGGGCAGATCGGTGAGTTCCACGCCGCCGATCAGCAGCGCGCCCGGTTGCCGGCTCGGATCGAGGATCGCGCCGGTATCGCGGCCGGCGGTGAGGGGCAGTTCGTCGACCTGCCAGATTCGCTGAACCTGTTGCCGTGCGCGCGCATTCGCTATCGGGCGGCCGCCGGGGAGCAGATGCGGCAGGGCGCCCGCCTCGAGCGCCCCCCGCTCGCCGGCGCGGCGAGGTACCCATGCGATCGCGGCTCCGGTGCTCTCGGCGAGTGCGGCCACCGCGGACAAGGCACCGGGCAGCGCGGCGAGCCGTTCTCCGGCCAGGATCACCGCGCCCGGACCGCGCAGCGCCCGGGCGAGTTCGTCGAGCCCGGGTGGATCGGGCGGGCATTCGTAGCCGGCGCCGGATACCGCCAGTGCCTGCAACAGTCGTGCCTCGTCCCCGGGGACCGTCGGGATCAATCGACCCGATATCCGGGCGAGCCCCCGGGTGGCGTAGGCGGACAGCGCGTAGATCGCGGTGCCGGCGGTGCGGGCCGCCTTGCGCAGTCGCAGATGCAGGATGGGGCATTCGTCCTCGGGTTCGAGCCCGGCCAGCAGCACGACCGGTGCCGATTCCAGTGCCCCGTAGTCGACTTGGACGCCGTGTCCGGCGATCCTGGCGGCCAGGAATTCGGCTTCCTCACCGGAGTGGGCGCGGGCACGGAAGTCGATATCGTTGGTGGCCAGGGCGATCCGCGCGAATTTCGCGTAGGCGTAGGCGTCTTCGACGGTGGCACGGCCGCCCACCAGAACTCCGGCGTCACCGCGCGCCGCGGCCAGGCCGGCTCCGGCCCGTGCGAGCGCCTCCGACCAGGACGCGGGCGCCAGCTCCCCGCTGTCGTCGCGCACCAAAGGTGTGGTGAGCCGATCCGGTTCGGTGGCGTAGGCGAAGGCGAAGCGCCCCTTATCGCAGTTCCACTCCTCGTTGACCTGCGGATCGTCACCGGCCAGGCGGCGCAACACGGTTCCGCGCCGATGATCGGTGCGTTGTGCGCAGCCGGCGGCGCAGTGCTCGCAGACCGCGGGGCTCGACACCAGGTCGAAGGGGCGGGCCCGGAAGCGGTAGGTGCTGCCGGTGAGTGCGCCGACCGGGCAGATCTGGACGGTGTTGCCGGAGAAGTAGGAGTCCATCGGCTCCCCTTCGGCGATGCCGACCTGCTGCAGCGCGCCGCGGTCGAGCAGTTCGATGAAGGGGTCCCCGGCGATCTGCTGGGAGAAGCGGGTGCAGCGCGCGCACAGCACACACCGCTCCCGGTCCAGCAGGACCGCGGACGACAGCGGAATCGGCTTGGGATAGGTCCTTTTCACGCCCTCGAACCGTGATTCGGGCCGTCCGGTGGACATCGCCTGGTTCTGCAGGGGGCATTCGCCGCCCTTGTCACAGACCGGGCAGTCCAGCGGATGGTTGATCAGCAGCAGCTCCATCACACCGGACTGCGCCTGCTGCGCGGCGGGGGAACTCAGCTGGGTGTGGGCCACCATCCCGTCGGCGACGGCCATGGTGCACGAGGCCACGGGTTTGCGCTGCCCCTCCACCTCGATCAGGCACTGGCGGCACGCACCGACCGGATCGAGCAGCGGATGATCGCAGAAGCGCGGGATCTGAATGCCGATCAGTTCGGCGGCGCGGATCAGCAGCGTTCCCGCGGGAACCGCGACCGTGGTGCCGTCGATGGTGACCGTGACCAGGTCCTGGGGGAGGACGCCACTGCTGTCGTGGCTGACTGTCGCTGTCATCGGACTCCTTCGGCGGCCGTCGCTTCGGCGGGCACAGCCCAGGCGGTCGAGCGAGCGGGATCGAACGGGCATCGGCCCAACCGGATGTGGTCGTCGTATTCGGCACGGAAGTATCGGAGGGAAGACACGATCGGGCTCGCGGCACCGTCGCCGAGCGCGCAGAACGATTTGCCGTTGATGTTGTCGGCGATGTCGAGCAGGGTGCCGATATCGGATTCGGTGCCGGCGCCGGACTCGAGGCGTTGCAGCAACTGCACCAGCCAGTAGGTGCCTTCGCGGCAGGGTGTGCATTTTCCGCACGACTCGTGGGCGTAGAACTCGGTCCAGCGCAGGACGGCGCGCACCACGCAGGTGGTGTCGTCGAAGATCTGCAGCGCCTTGGTGCCGAGCATCGACCCGGCGGCGCCGACATTCTCGTAATCGAGTGCGACGTCGAGGTGTTCGGCGGTGAACAGCGGCGTGGAGGAACCTCCGGGCGTCCAGAACTTGAGGGTGTGCCCGTCGCGTACCCCGCCCGCGTGCCCGAGCAGCTCCCGCAGGGTCACACCGAGCGGCGCCTCGTACTGGCCGGGGCGGGTGACGTGGCCGGACAGCGAGTACAGGGTGAAGCCGGGTGACTTCTCCGACCCCATCGAGCGGAACCACTCGATGCCGTTGGTGATGATCGGGGGCACGCTGGCGATGGATTCCACATTGTTGACCACCGTCGGGCAGGCGTAGAGACCGGCGACGGCGGGGAACGGCGGCCGCAGCCGGGGCTGGCCCCGGCGGCCCTCGAGGGAGTCGAGCAGCGCGGTCTCCTCACCGCAGATGTAGGCGCCGGCGCCGGCGTGCACGATCAGCTCGAGGTCGAATCCGGAACCGAGGATGTCGCGGCCCAGATAGCCTGCCGCATAGGCCTCCTCGACCGCGGTCTGCAACCGTCGCAGGACCGGAACGACCTCCCCGCGGACGTAGATGAACGCGTGCGAGGCCCGGATGGCGTAAGCGGCGATGATGGCACCCTCGACCAGCACATGCGGTGTGGCCATCATCAGCGGTATGTCCTTGCACGTACCGGGTTCGGACTCATCGGCATTGACGACCAGGTAGTGCGGTTTACCAGCGGCGGGGGAGCCCTCCCGGTCCTGCGGGATGAACCCCCATTTCATTCCGGTCGGAAATCCCGCGCCGCCGCGCCCGCGCAGACCGGCGTCCTTGACGGTGGCGATGACCTCGTCGGGACGCATACCCAGTGCGTGTGAGAGCGCGCGGTAGCCGTCGTGGCGCCGGTAGGTCTCCAGGGTCCAGGACTGCGGTTGGTCCCAGTAGCGGGTGAGCACGGGTGCCAGCGTCATGACTGTTCCCCCTGTCCGGACGACGAATCACGCAGGGACGTGGGACTTTCCGGCGAGCTCAACTCGCGTGCGACCTGCAGTCCGGCCAGGGTCGCGGGGCCGGCCTCGCCGTCGTTCGCGCCCCGGCGCCGATCGGGGAATCCGGCGAGGATGCGCGCGGTCTCCCGGAAGCTGCACAGCGGCGCGCCGCTGCGGGTGCCGGTGACGGGTTCACCCGAGCGCAGCGCATCGGTGAGGGCCCGAGCCGTTTCCGGGGTCTGGTTGTCGAAGAACTCCCAATTCACCATCACGACCGGGGCGTAATCGCAGGCGGCGTTGCACTCGACGTGTTCGAGTGTGATGGCGCCGTCGGCCGTGGTCTCGCCGGGCGCGATCTCCAGGTGCCGGGTCAGAGCCCCCAGGATTTCGTCACCGCCCATGACCGCGCACAGCGTGTTGGTGCACACGCCGACGTGATATTCCCCGGTGGGGGTGCGCCGGTACATCGAATAGAAGGTGGCCACCGCGGTGACTTCGGCATCGGTGAGGCCGAGTTGTTCGGCGCAGAAGGCGATTCCGGTACCGGAGACGTAGCCTTCGACACTCTGCACCAGATGCAGCAGCGGTAACAGGGCCGACCGTGACTGCGGATAGCGGGCGATGATCCGCTGGGCCTCGTGCCCCAGATCCGCTCGCACCTCGGGCGGATAGGGCACGGGACGTCGCGACAGTTGCAGCAGGATGGGGGCCTGCTCGGCCGATGCGGCCTGGATCGGTTCGGCGGTCATCGGTCGACACCACCCATCACCGGATCGATGCTGGCGACCGAGGCGATCACGTCGGCGACCATGCCGCCCTCGCACATCGCGGCCACCGCCTGCAGATTCGTGAACGAGGGATCGCGGAAATGGACGCGATAGGGCCGGGTTCCGCCGTCGGACACCATATGTACTCCCAGTTCCCCGCGCGGCGACTCGACCGCCGCGTAGACCTGTCCGGGCGGCACCCGCATCCCCTCGGTGACCAGTTTGAAGTGGTGGATGAGTCCTTCCATGGACGAGCCCATGATGGTGGCGATATGTTCGGGCGAGTTGCCGAGCCCGTCGGGGCCGAGTTCGAGGTCGGCGGGCCAGGCGATCTTCTTGTCGCTCACCATGACCGGACCGGGACGCAGGGTGTCCAGGCACTGTTCGACGATCTTGAGCGACTCCTTCATCTCCTCGATCCGGATCAGGTAGCGGCCGTAGCAGTCGCATCCGGAATCGGTGACGACATCGAATTCGTAGTTCTCGTATCCGCAGTACGGCTGGCTCTTGCGCAGATCGTGTGGCAGCCCGGCCGAGCGCAGCACCGGTCCGGTGATGCCCAATGCCATACACCCGCTCAGATCGAGGTAGCCGATGCCGCGGGTGCGAGCTTTGAAGATCGGATTCTCGTTGAGCAGCAGTTCCATATCGCGCAGCCGTTTCGGCATGAGCGCCAGCAGATCTCGAATCTTGCCGACCGCGTCGGCGGGCAGATCCTGGGCCAGTCCGCCAGGCCGGATATAGGCGTGGTTCATGCGCAGACCGGTGACGTTCTCGAAGATGTCGAGGATCAGTTCGCGCTCTCGGAAGCCGAACAGCATCGGGGTCAGCGCCCCGAGTTCCATACCTCCGGTGGCCAGTGCCACCAGATGCGAGGAGATGCGGTTGAGTTCCATCAGCATCACCCGGATGACGCTGACCCGTTCGGGGATGTCGTCGGTGATGCCGAGCAGCTTCTCCACCGCCAGGCAGTAGACGGTCTCGTTGAACAGCGGGGACAGGTAGTCCATGCGGGTCACGAAGGTGACGCCCTGAACCCAGTTGCGGAATTCGAGATTCTTCTCGATGCCGGTGTGCAGGTAGCCGATTCCGCACCGCGCCTCGGTGACCGTCTCACCTTCGATCTCGAGAATCAGTCGCAGCACCCCATGGGTGGACGGGTGCTGGGGACCCATATTGACCACGATCCGCTCTTCGGCCGCGCCGTCGAGCGCTTCGCGGACGTCGTCCCAGTCCTGCCCGACGACGGTGACGATCGGATCGTCGGCGGGAGCCGGTGTGGTGTCGGTGGTGTCGGTGTGACTCATCAGCTGTAGGCCCTCCGCTGGTCCGGCGGCGGTATCCGCGCGCCCTTGTACTCGACCGGGATCCCGCCGAGCGGGTAGTCCTTGCGCTGCGGATGCCCACGCCAGTCGTCGGGCATCATGATCCGGGTCAGTGACGGATGGCCGTCGAAGACGATGCCGAAGAAGTCGTAGGTTTCGCGCTCGTGCCAATCGGTGGTCGGATACACCGAGAACAGCGACGGCGTATGCGGATCGGCATCGGGCATCGACACCTCGACCCGGACGCGCCGATTGTGGGTGATCGACTGCAGATGGTAGGCGGCGTGGAGTTCGCGGCCGGTGTCGTCGGGGTAGTGCACACCGTCGACGCCCAGGCACAGTTCGAAGCGCAGTGCCGGTTCGTCGCGCAGGGCGCGTGCCACCTCGAGCACGCGCTCGCGCCGCACGTGCAGGGTGAGTTCGTCGGCGAACACCACGATCTTCTCGATCGCCGCGTGGAAATCCTGCTCGCCCAACGTATTTCGCAAAGCCAGCACCAGCTCGTCGAAGTAGGAGCCGTAGGGCGGTGGTGTACTTCCGGGCAGACTGACGGTGCGAACCAGGCGTCCGTATCCGGATGTATCCCCGGAGCCACGGCTGCCGAACATGCCGCGTCGTACGCCGATGACCTCGCTGTCCGGGCGGTCGTCGTCGCGACCGCGGGCTTCCGGCTCGATGGCGGGCTCCTCCGCGGATTCGTATCCGCCTGTCGCGGCGGTGTTCTCGGGGGGTGTCTCGCTGCCGAGGGGATCCCCGGCGTTCCTGGGTGTGTCCACGGTCATCGCAGCAGCCCCTTCATCTGGATGGTCGGGGTGGAGGCGAGTGCCGCGGCTTCCGCCGCGCGCACGGCCTCGGCGCGATCGACGCCCAGCGGCATCTCCTGAATCTTCTCGTGCAGTTTCAGGATCGCGTGCAACAGCATCTCCGGCCGGGGCGGACATCCGGGCAGGTAGATGTCGACGGGCACGACGTGATCCACCCCCTGCACGATCGCGTAGTTGTTGAACATGCCCCCGGAGGAGGCGCAGACGCCCATCGCGAGCACCCACTTCGGTTCGGTCATCTGGTCGTAGACCTGCCGGAGCACCGGAGCCATCTTCTGACTGACCCGGCCGGCGACGATCATCAGATCGGCCTGCCTGGGGGAGGCGCGGAACACCTCCATCCCGAATCGGGCGCTGTCGAAGCGGCCGGCGCCGGTGGCCATCATCTCGATCGCGCAGCAGGCCAATCCGAACGTCGCGGGCCACAGCGAGCCCTTGCGCATATATCCGGCGAACTGTTCGACCGTGCTCAGCAGGAAGCCGCTGGGCAATTTCTCCTCGAGCCCCATCTTGGATCTACTCTCACTTCCGTGTGCGAATCCTCGGTCCCGGCTGCTGCCGGGACGACGGGTTGGGTGTGTGGTACCGACGGGCGGGCCGCGCCCGTCACGTTCAGTCCCAGCTCAGACCGCCGCGCCTCCACTCGTAGGCGTAGGCCACCGAGACGTTGAAGATGAACAGCGCCATGGCGGCCAGCCCGAAGACGCCGAGGGCATCGAAGTGCACTGCCCACGGATACAAGAACACGATCTCGATATCGAAGATGATGAACAGCATCGCTGTGAGGTAGTACTTCACCGGAAAGCGTTGTCCCGTAGCGTTTCCGGGCCCGCCACCGAGGGCGTGGGGGGTGGGCTGGATACCGCATTCGTAGGCTTCGAGTTTGGCGCGGTTGTAGCGTTTGGGGCCGACCACGGCGGCCAGCAGTATCGATCCCAGTGCGAACGCGGCCGCGATCGCACCGAGCACAAGAGTCGGCACCTGGGTATTCACAGCGGCACAACCTCTCCCTCGCCGGCAATTGCCGAGGCGGGGCTGACATCGTCGTCTGCCGGGCCAGTCTCACCCCGAGGCGCAGCTCGCAAGGAGCGCAGAACGACAGGGCCGGCAGGCAGGGCGACCGTTCATATCAACACCCACGCTCATGTGAGCTACAGCACAGCCTACAACCGCTCTTTCTGAATGCCGTGCGTTCTGCCGGGGTCTTTGATCGAATTCGAAACTGTCACTTATGACCGAAACGGCATAATCGACGCCCCGTACCCGGGCGCGCCGGGGGCGGAAGCGGACATGACGAAACGGCCGATCGACACCATGGCGACCGGCCGTGACGAGTGGGGATCAGGCCGCGGGGCGGGTTTCGAGGGCGGCCGTGACCGCCGCGGTGAGCTCGAACGGGTCGAGCGGATGGGCGACCGCCGCTTCGGCTCGTGACCAGGCCGCCAGCCATACGTCGTCGGCGCGGCCGGTGAGCACGACGATCGGCGGACAGTCCGCGATCTCGTCCTTGAGCTGTTTGGCCAGTCCCATTCCGCCGGTGGGCGCGGCCTCGCCGTCGAGAACGACCAGGTCGATGTCACCGGCGTCGAGTCGCTCGATCACCATCGGCGCGGTCGCGGTCGCGTGATATTCGAACCGCGGCAGGTCGGGGTGGGGATGCTTACCCAGCGCCGACATCACCTGATCACGGGTATCGGCATCGCTGCTGTACACGAGAACCTGCAGCGCGGCGGGGCCGTTCGCATCGGACATAGTCGGATGCTACGTCTACCGGGGCCGATGCCGTGGCAGCTTCGGCCGCAGCGTTCCCCGGGCCCGGCGTGGCGCCGGATCCCCACTGCACCGCGAGGTTGATCGTCCCGATCGGAATCGTTGCTGGTCAACGAGGAGAAAAAGCGGGATCCTGATAACCGGCGGCAGTTCCTGGCCGGACCGTCGCCAGGCCGGGCGAAACAACGACAGGCACAGGGCGGTGCGCGATGCGAATTTCGGAGGTTCTACGTAACAAGGGCGCCGAGGTGGTCACGATCGAACCGGAGGCGACCGTGAGCCGGCTGCTGGAGGTGCTGGCCGAGCACAATGTCGGCGCGGTGGTGGTATGCGGCGCGGGCGGCACACTGGACGGCATCGTCTCGGAGCGGGACGTGGTCCGATGCCTGCATCGGACGGGTGCGCGACTGCTCGGAGAGCCGGTGTCCGGCATCATGACCGCGATCGTGCATACCTGCTCACCGGAGGATCGAGTCGAGAGCCTGCGGGCGACGATGACCGAGCACCGGATCCGCCACCTGCCGGTGGTCGATCGCGGCCGCATGGTCGGCATCGTCAGTATCGGCGATGTGGTCAAGAGCGCGATCTCGGAGTTGCAGGACGAGCGCGAACACCTCGAGCAGTACCTGCAAGGCTGACCCGGTGCCGGGTCACGGACGTCGAATCAGGCCAGTCCCCACGCTTGCAGCAGGTAGGTGATGTTGGCGGCGATCGACGTCACCGTGTTGGCCAGATTCAGCACGGCGGAGCCGGCATCGAGGATCGGCACGGAAAAACTCCATTCTTCGTGAAACCAGTGCCGGTCAACGGTAGGGCGGCGCGGGACGGGCGGCAATGTGACCGTATCCGGTCACCTGCTGCCGACCGGCCGCGCCGTAGCGTGCTGAACGTTTGCGGCCGTGACTGTTTCACTACCGGGCAGATACCCAGGACGATATCCGGGTGGCTCTCGCGGTGTGCCAATTCACAGTTTGAAGCCGAGGTGTTCCACATCAAGCCGAACGCTGCGGCGCACGTCCTACAGCGAGCCCCAGGACGACAGCAGGCTCTCGAAGTTGGCGACGAGCGAGAGAAAATTGTTGGCCAGATTCAACGCCGACGATCCGAGGCTGAGCAGGTCCATGGTGGGCGCTCCTTTCGGTAGGACTGTCGCTCCATGAGGTGAAGCGGTGGGCAATTGCTCGGCTATCCATTCGGCGACCCGGGTGTACAAGGGTGGATCGCCGAGATGTTGGCATACAGGCCTTTTCGGCTACCGACGAGGATACGCTGTGGCAACCGAAATCGGCGTACCGTTCACGACGCCGATCGATGTGAGCCCAAAGATGTCCGGTCCGTCCGCATTCGGTCGTGACCATTCGGCGGGGTCCGACCCGGATCGCGGCCCGCCGGCGAATCCGCAATTGCCGCACGGTGATTGGATATTCATCGATTCGTGACCGTGAAATCCGGTATGTGGCGGGGCGTTTCGGGGCAGAATGCTGTGCGGGCGGTTCGTTCGGAACCACGAGTTCGCTGGTGCCGGCATCGGTGTATCGGGTGGGGTTCGAGACGTGCGCAGTCCCTCGGAGCCCACCGCCCGGCCATAGCGCTGTGGAGGCGTTCCGAACGGCCGCCGACCACCCCTGGGTGCTGCCTGTCGCCTTCGTCGATTCGATCGGTGGTCGATCCCGTATTAGGGTTCGTGGGCGCATGCCGGTCGGCACAATCGGCGGCGCCGAACCGGCCGCTCGATCCGAAGGAAACCCATGCGCCGCACCGTATTCGCCGCCACTCTGATCGCCGCCGCCCTGGCGGTCGGGGCGTGCGGCGGTTCCACCGACGATCACGGCAGCCCTGCCCCGTCGACGTCAGCCGTGGCGCAGGCCGGCGGTGCCGCCTCGAACGGTCCCGCGGCGGGCCAGGACTGCGCCGCGCAGCCCTGGCCCCGGCCACTGCCCGATTTTCGCGGCAAGCGTTTGGGCGAGACCGTTGTCGGCGCGGGACTGTGTTTCGCCATCACGTCGATCACCGCGGCCGACGGACACGATGTGATGA
Organism: Nocardia spumae; assembly: GCF_020733635.1. Taxonomy (NCBI): domain Bacteria; kingdom Bacillati; phylum Actinomycetota; class Actinomycetes; order Mycobacteriales; family Nocardiaceae; genus Nocardia; species Nocardia spumae. The sequence continues at coordinate 3,664,975 of NZ_JAJFZL010000001.1, forward strand.
ACGATCCCACGGCCGCGACCACCCCGTGGACGGTGTCCGGGCAGCAGCCCGCGGCGGGCACCTCGGTCGCCGCCGACACGCCGGTCACATTGACCGTCGAAGCGCCGCACTGAGCCGCGCCGGGCGTGTGCTATTTGCCGGCGGCCCGCGCCAGATGCTCCGGATACCGGGCGCCGGCGAACGCCTCGGCGGGCGCCGCGGCCTCGATCCGTGCGAGATCCGCGGCGGTGAGCTCGATTTCCGTGGCCGCGACGTTCTGCTCGAGATAGGTACGGCGCTTGGTGCCCGGGATCGGCACCACGTCCTCACCGCGGGACTGCACCCACGCCAGCGCCAGTTGTCCCGCCGTGACGCCCTTCTCCTCCGCCATGGCGCGCAACTCGGCGACCACGGCCAGGTTGCGATCGATGTTGTCGTCGGCGAACCGGGGCAGCGAGCGGCGCATATCGTCGGCGGGCAGATCGGTGGTCGAGGTGATCGCACCGGTGAGGAATCCGCGCCCCAGCGGGGAGAACGGCACGATGCCGATACCGAGTTCGCGGCAGGTGGCCACGATCTCGGCTTCGATACCGCGCGTCCACAGCGACCATTCGCTCTGCAGCGCGGTCACCGGATGGACCGCGTGCGCGCTGCGGATGGTCTGCGCGGACGCCTCGGAGATGCCGAGGTATCGCACCTTGCCCGCGGTGACCAGGTCCGACAGTGCACCCCAGGTTTCCTCGATCGGCACGTTCGGGTCGACGCGATGCTGGTAGTACAGGTCGATGTGATCGACGCCGAGGCGCGCCAGCGACAGGTCGCAGGACTCGGTGACATAGGCCGCGTCACCGCGGGCGCCCATCGAGCCGTCGGCGCCCCACACGATGCCGAACTTCGTCGCGAGCACGACCTGGTCGCGCCGATCGGCGATCGCACGCCCGACCAGCTCCTCGTTCGCGCCGGCGCCGTAGACATTCGCGGTGTCGAGCAGGGTCACGCCGAGGTCGAGCGCACGGTGGATGGTGGCGATCGACTCGTCGTCGTTGTCGCGCACACCGTAGGCCTGGCTCATCCCCATGCAGCCGAGTCCCTGTGCGCCGACGGTCAATTCGCCGAGTTTCCTGGTCGCGATCATGCGAGCCGTCCTCCTGAGGTGGCGTCGAGTGAATACGTGAGCCGCGGTGAACTCACTGCGCCGACGCTACGACTTGGAGTGTGCTCCAAGTCAAATTCCCGGGGCCGGGTTCAGTCGTCGAGTCGTTTCACCAGGGTCGCGAGCGCCGCACCGAGGGTTCGGCGCTGGTCGGGGCCGATATCGTCGAGCGCGTCGGCGAAGCGCTGGATCCGGGCCGAGGTGAGCCCGTTCACCAGAGATTTCGCCTGGTCGGTGACTGTCAGCAACTGTGCGCGCCCATCGGCCGGATCGGCGGTGCGTTCGAGGTAGCCGTACTTCTCCAGCCCCGACACGATGCGCGACATCGTCGGCGCGGTGACGTGTTCGGCAGCGGCGAGATCACCCAGCCGCATCGGTCCGCTGCGAACGAGAGTGCCCAGCGCCGCCGCCGATCCGGGACTCAGCGCACCGAGATCGCCGGAGCGGCGCAACAGCCGGGTGATGCGACCGAGGGCGAAGTACAGATCCGCCGCCTCGGCGAGTTCCTCGGCGCTGCGCGTGCGCTCCTGATGGATCATCCGGTGTCGCTCCTACCCGGGTGCTGGTGCCGCCGATCCTCGCATCGACGGCAATATCCGATTCGGTAAGTATGCCCTCTCGTCCGACCCCCTCGAGTCCGGCCCGCAGGTCCGCGCACTCGCGGCGCGGCGACTCCGGATGCCGGGCGCGGTGGTTCACGCGGGCGCCGCGGGACGCGGCAGCCGGCGCACAGGGCCGGTGCCGACCGGGTCGTCGCCGATCGGCTGGAAGGCGCGATCGCCGACCCGGCCGTGGTCGACCATATGCGCGACGAACAGCCGGGCCGCGGGAGTGGGAGTCTCGGTCGTCACCGCATGCCAGGGACGATCGAGCGGGGTGCCGTCGATCGGGACGACGACGAGATTGCCCTGTGTCACATCCGATTCCACCGCATCACTGTGGATCAGCGTGAGCCCCAGTCCTTCCCGGGCCGCGGCCAGCACCGCGCCGTGCGTCCCCAGGGTCAGCGCCGGCGGACGGATCTGCAGTCGATCCAGCAGTGCCAGGGTGGTGTCGCGGGTGCCCGAACCCGGACCGCGCAAGAGCCAGGTCGCGGCGCGCGGATCGTGGCAGCGGCCCGGCGCGCCGACGACCACCAGGCGGCTGGGCCGGCGGGCACGGACTACCAGGCCGGTATCGCGCGGCGGGCGACCGGCGATCACGAGATCCGTTTCATGGTGCTGCAGTTCGATGAACAGCAGATCTCGGGGGTGAATGGACAGGCCGACCTCGATCTCGGGGTAGCGATCGCGAAACGACACCAGCAGTCGCAGCAGCACGTATTCACCAGCGGTGGCGACCACACCGATCCGCAACCGCCCGGTTTCGGCGCGGCGGACCGCGGCATGGGCCTCTTTCATCAATCCGAGGATGCTCCGGCAGTATTCGGCATACACCCGGCCCGCCTCGGTGAGCACGATACCGCGACCGGATTTCGCGATGAGTTTCGCGTCCAGTTGCTTTTCGATATGTGCCACTGCCGCCGATGCGGCGGCCTCGGTGATGTGCAGTTGGGCCGCTGCGCGCCGAATGCTGTTGTGACGGGCCACAGCCAGAAACGTTTCCATTCGGACCGCACTCACCGTTCCCATCTACAGACGGTAGCAAACTCAACGATTCGGTTGAGCGAGACGAGAAACAATCGAATTGTCCTTGTCGTGCGGTGCCCGCATCCTGAATCTGCACCGACTCCGCACCAGCACAGGAGGACCGATGACCGACGAATCCACGCGTGACCGCTGGGATCCGGGCGTGCACTCGTACGCGTCGATGGGGTATTACGACGCCGACTATCAACCCGCGGATACCGATGTGCTCGCGGTGTTCCGGGTGAACCCGCAGCCGGGTGTGGATCCGATCGAGGCCGCCGCCGCCGTGGCGGGCGAATCCTCTACTGCGACATGGACTGTCGTGTGGACCGACCGGCTCACCGCACATGATCGCTACCGGGCGAAGTGTTACCGGGTGGAGGAGGTCCCGGGCCGGGCGGGGGAGTATTTCGCCTATATCGCCTACGATCTGGATCTTTTCGAAGAAGGTTCCATCACCAATCTCACCTCGTCGGTGATCGGCAATGTTTTCGGTTTCAAACCGCTCAAAGCGCTTCGGCTCGAGGACATGCGCATTCCGGTCGCGTATGTCAAGACCTTTCAGGGGCCACCCCACGGAATCGTGATGGAGCGGGAGTATCTCAACAAGTACGGCAGGCCGCTGCTGGGCGCCACCGTCAAGCCGAAACTCGGCCTGTCGGCGCGTAACTACGGGCGCGTGGTGTACGAAGCATGCAAGGGGGGACTCGACTTCACCAAGGACGACGAGAACATCAACTCTCAGCCCTTCATGCGGTGGCGTGATCGCTTTCTGTTCGCCATGGAAGGGGTGAACCGAGCTACCGCGGAAACCGGAGAATTGAAGGGTCATTATCTCAACATCACGGCCGCGAGTATGGAGGATATGTACGAGCGCGCCGAGTTCGCGAAATCGATCGGCAGCGTGATCGTGATGATGGATCTGACGGTGGGCTACACCGCGATGCAATCGATGTCGAAATGGGCCCGGCGCAACGGCATGCTGCTGCATCTGCACCGCGCCGGACACTCGACCTACACGCGGCAGAAGACCCACGGCGTGAGCTTCCGCGTGCTGGCCAAATGGTGCCGGCTCATCGGAGTGGATCACCTGCACGCCGGCACGGTCATCGGCAAGCTCGAGGGCGACCCGCACACCGTCAAGGGTTTCTACGATACGTTGCGCGACAACCACATTCCGGCGAATCCACGTAACGGGATCTTCTTCGACCAGGATTGGGCGAGTCTGCCCGGTGTGATGCCGGTGGCATCCGGCGGAATCCACGCCGGTCAGATGCATCAACTCCTGGATCTGTTCGGCGACGACGCGATTCTGCAGTTCGGCGGCGGCACCATCGGGCATCCCATGGGCATCGCGGCCGGCGCCGAGGCCAATCGGGTCGCTCTCGAGGCGATGGTCAAGGCGCGCAACGAAGGTCGCGATCTGCTGAAGGAAGGGCCGGATGCGCTGCGAGCCGCCGCCCGGTCCTGTCCGCCGCTCGATGTCGCCCTCGCGACCTGGGGTGATGTCACCTTCGACTACACCTCGACCGACGCTCCCGATGCGGTGCCGACCGTCACGGCCTGAGCGCCGCCGCGGTACGAGCCGACCGAATCTACCCAGACCGAAATGTGAGGAGGCGCAATGTATCTGCGTCAAGGCACGTTCTCCCATCTGCCCGAGCTGACCGACACCGAGATAGGCGCCCAGATACGCTATGCGCTGCTGAACAACTGGCCGGTGTCGATCGAGTACACCGACGATCCCCATCCGCGCAATGTGTACTGGGAGATGTGGGGTCTGCCGCTGTTCGACCTCGACGAGCCCGACGGTGTGCTGGCCGAGATCGACGCCTGCCGCTCGACCTTCCCGCATCACTACGTCCGGGTGAACGCCTACGACGCCGGTTACGGGCGCCAGACCACGGCACTGAGTTTCCTGGTGCAACGACCGGCCGCCGAGCCGGGCTTCGCGCTGGTCCGCACCGATGCCGAGGATCGGCGTCAACGTTACGGCCTGCGGTCGTACGCCACCGACGAACCCAGCGGCGCCCGCTATCGGGGCTAGGGCGATGGTGGACGATGCGCGCGGAGGCGCGCCGGGATTCCGGATGTATCGGCCCGGCGTGCCGCCGCCGGAGGCGAACAACGTCGCGGCGCACGAGGACGGCGAGGGCGCCGACCCGGTGCTGCCCGAGGACGCCACGGTCGATTTGTCGACCGATCTGGCCGGTAAGAACGTCGAGGACACCCTGGGCCGGCTCGACACGGAGCTGATCGGACTGGCGACGGTGAAAGCGCGAGTGCGCGAGATCGCCGCACTGCTGCTGGTCGAGCGCGCGCGGCAGCGGTTCGGCCTGCGGGCGGCCCGGCCCACCATGCATATGAGTTTCACCGGCGGGCCGGGGACCGGGAAGACGACGGTGGCGCTGCGCATGGCGGAGATGCTGCACGCGCTCGGCTATATCCGAAAGCCCAAGGTGCACACGGTGACCCGGGACGATCTGGTCGGCCAGTTCATCGGTCACACCGCCCCCAAGACGAAAGAGGCACTGGCCAAGGCCGCGGGCGGGGTGCTGTTCATCGATGAGGCCTACTACCTGTTCCGGCCGGAGAACGAACGCGACTACGGCCAGGAGGTCATCGAAATCCTGCTGCAGGAGATGGAGAGCGAGCGCAGCAGTCTGGTGGTGATCTTCGCCGGATATCCGGATCGGATGGAGACCTTCTTCTCCGCCAATCCGGGGTTGTCCTCGCGGGTGGCCCATCACCTCGAATTCCCGGACTACTCGCTGGGGGAACTGCTGGCCATCGCGCGGATCATGGTGGCGCAGCAGAATTTCCGGCTCACCGACTCCGCGGTGGGCGCCTTCGAGCGCTATCTGAGCTTGCGGATGGCGCGCCCGCGCTTCTCGAACGCGCGCAGCGTCCGCAACGCGATCGACCGGTGCCGGCTGCGTCAGGCCGATCGGCTCGTGCGGCGCAACGAGCCGCTGGGCCGATCCGACCTCATGACGTTGACCGCCGACGATATCTACGGCAGCAGTGTTTTCGGCGACGAGGAGGCGCCGGCATGCCCGACGGAATGAAGACCCTCACCCGCTACACGATCGAGCAGGAACACCGCCATCCCGGCTCGTCGGGTGAATTCTCGGCACTGCTGAACGTGGTGTCCACCGCGGCCAAGATCGTCGCCAATCAGGTGACCCGGGGTCGGATCGTCGGCTCGCTGGGCGCCGCGGCGTCCGGGGACCTGCCCGGGACGTTGCATCGGCGAATGGATGCGATCGCCAACGAGATCATGGTGGAGCAGTCCGAATCCAGTGGGCCGCTGTCGGCGTTGCTGTCGGAGCAGATGAACGGATTTCATCCCGTTCCCGGGCAGGTGCGGCGTGGCAAATACATGCTGGCGTTCGATCCGCTGGACGGTTCGTCGAACATCGATGTGAATCTGCCGGTCGGGACGATCTTCAGCGTGCTGCGCGCCCCGGAGGACGGGCGTGCGGTGGCGGCGGAGGATTTCCTGCAACCGGGTGTGCGGCAGGTGTGCGCGGGGTTCACCCTCTACGGTCCGGCGACGATGCTGGTGCTCACCACGGGCAGCGGGGTCGACGGTTTCACCCTCGATCGCGAGATCGGCGCGTTCGTGCTGACCCATCCGCGGATGCGAATTCCCGAGGACACCTCGGGTTTCGCGATCAATGCCGCCAACGAGCGATTCTGGCAGCGTCCGGTGCGGCGGTATGTGCACGAATGTCTGGACGGGGTGGAGGGGCCGCGGTCGCGTGATTTCAATATGCGCTGGGTGGCCTCGCTGGTCGCCGACGCGTTCCACATCCTGACCCGGGGCGGGGTGTATCTGTATCCCTACGACACTCGCGATCCGGAGCGGCCGGGCCGGGTGTCGCTGCTCTACGGCGCCAATCCCATCGCTTTCGTGATCGAGCAGGCCGGTGGGGCCGCGACCACCGGCCACGAACGGGTGCTCGAGGTGGCTCCCGGGCAACTGCATCAGCAGATTCCGCTGGTGTTCGGATCGCGTAACGAGGTGCGCCGGATCGAGCGCTATCACCGCGAACCCGATGCCGGCCCGCCGTTCGACGCCTCGCTGTTCGGCACCCGTACCCTGTTTCGCCCGGCGCGCCATTGAGCGATGCCACCGGATCGAATCGAGTTGTCATGTCGCGCAAACATCCCGTGGTGGCCATCACCGGATCCTCCGGCGCCGGAACGACCAGTGTCACCCGCACATTTCAGGAGATATTCCGCCGGGAGGGCATCAATGCCGCGATCGTGGAGGGCGATTCGTTCCACCGTTACGATCGCGGTGAGATGCAGCAGGCGATGGCCGATGCCGAAGCCGCTCTGAATCTGCATTTCTCACATTTCGGTCCGGATGCGAATCTGCTGGCGGAGCTGGAAAGCCTGTTCCGCGACTACGGCAAGTCCGGGGTCGGGCTGGTGCGCCGCTATCTGCACGACGAGACCGAGGCCAAACCCTACGGTCTCGCGCCGGGCACCTTCACCCCGTGGGAGGAGTTGGCGCCGGGCAGCGACCTGCTGTTCTACGAGGGTCTGCACGGTGCGGCGATCGCCGGTGACATCGATGTCGCCCGATATGCGGATCTGCTCGTCGGCGTGGTGCCGATCGTGAATCTGGAGTGGATTCAGAAGGTCATTCGAGACAAGACCGAACGGGGATATTCCAGTGAGGCGGTCATCGACACCATTCTGCGGCGCATGCCCGACTACGTGAACTACATCTGCCCGCAGTTCTCCCGCACGTACGTCAATTTTCAGCGGGTGCCGACGGTCGATACGTCCAATCCGTTCACCGCGCGCAGCATTCCGACCGCCGACGAGAGTTTCGTGGTCATCCGATTCGCCGATCCGAAGGTGATCGACTTTCCGTATCTGCTGTCGATGCTGCACGACTCGTTCATGTCGCGGCCCAACTGCATCGTGGTGCCCGGCGGGAAGATGGATCTGGCGATGCAGCTGATCTTCGCACCGCTGATCCTCCGGCTGATGGACAAGCGCCCCGGCTCACGCGAATAGTCCTGCACGCGCACGTCATTCCGACGACGCCGTGTGGCGGTGTACCAGGCCGAGATCGGCTCGCCAGGTGTAGGCGGACACGATCGCGGACGCGATGACCGCGGTGTACAGCATGTCGCCGCCGTTGACGACCAGTCCGACGAGTCCGCCGATCAGGGCGCCCAGCGCGAACGACAGCCACTGCACGGCGTAGCCCAGCCATTCGCGGTGGGTGCCACCGGCGATATGGCGTTCCACGCCCTGGGCGAACTTGACCAGGGTGCCGGTGACATAGGTCAGTGGAATCGATACCTCACCGTTCTTCACGAACGAGGTGTTGAGCGAACCCATGGCGAAGGCCACCAGAAGGATCGGAACGAGACTCAGATCGGTGTCGTGGCGATAGAGGATGGTGTCGATGATCGCGGCGCCGGTGAGGGCGGCGGTGGCCAGCATGGTGGCGCCGTGCGGATGGTTGCGCCACCAGTGCCGGCGGCACAGCGAGGCCACCAGCACACCGGCGAGGAAGGACACGATCAGCGCGAAGGCGCCGGCGGCGAGGGTGTAGTCGCCGAGGAAACCGCCGATGACGGCCCGCTCGGTGTTACCGGTCATGAAGGTGACGAAGTAGCCCTGGGAGTGGGTGTACGCGGCGGCGCCGACGAATCCGGCGAGGATCAGCAGGACCGAGGCCAGCCGGGTCTCCAGATTCCAGAACGGCTCACGGGAGTCTTCGGAGTTCGGAGTCACGGCAACAGGCTAGCAATATATGCAGGATAGTGCATGGATTGTGAGGTGGCCCCCGACGTCGTGCTCGACGTGCGGAACGGAGGACGACCGTGCGGCGCCACGGTCATCGGCGGCCGGCCGGACTGCCGATACTACGTGCCGAGCAGCGCGAATGCCGACAGGTGTCGGCCGCCTCACGCTGGCTCGCGCGGCGGTGTCGGGGTGTGGACGTAAGGTGAGCGCGGCGATCGGGTAGGTGGAGGTGCGATGGACGTCACATGGGATCAGGTGTTCGCGTGGCGGATGCGCCGCGGCTTCGTCGACCGCCGCGACGCGGCCGGTGCGGTGCAGGTCGCCGAGCGGCTGGCCGGGGTGCAGGCGCAGGTGGCATCCGCGGCGGAGACCGCGGTGGCGCTACGACACCGGGGCGCACCCGGCGCGGTGGCCGCCGCGCTCGAGTCCGGTGAGCTGATGAAGACCTGGGCCATGCGCGGCACTTTGCACGCGCTGCCCCCCGATACCGCGGCGGCGGCACTGGCCCTGCTCGCCTCCGCGCGAACCTGGGAGAAACCCAGCTGGCAGCGCAACTTCGGTGCCACACCGGACGAGATGCGGGCGTTGACCGAGGCCGTCGCCGAACGACTCGACGGCGCCGTGCTCACCCGCTCCGAGCTGGTGGCCGCGTTACTGCGCGACAGCCGGTTCGCCGCGATGGCCGAGCAACTGAACTCCGGCTGGGGCGCGGTGCTCAAACCCCTGGCCTGGCAGGGCGCGCTGTGCCACGGTCCGGTGCGCGGCACTTCGGTGACCTTCACCGCACCGGCCGCGGGGGTACCGGGCTGGACCGGACTGCCCGCGCAGGACGTCGCCGCGCCGCGGCTGATCGACGCGTATCTGGGCGCTTACGGTCCTGGCACCCCGGAAGCGTTCAACGCGTGGCTGATTCGTGGCGCCCTGCGCAAAACGACGGTGCGGCAATGGTTCTCCGATCTCGGCGACCGGTTGACGGAAGTCGACGTGCAGGGGCGGCGAGCCTGGATCCGCACCGCCGACGCCGCGGAGCTGGCCGCGACCGATCCGGCCCCCGAGGTGCGGTTGCTCGGGCCGTTCGATCAGTACGTGCTGGGACCGGGCACCGGTGACACGGCATTGCTGCCCGCCGAACATCGGGCCCGGGTCAGCCGCACGGCCGGGTGGATTTCGGCCCTGGTGCTGGTCGGTGGGCGTATCGGCGGAACGTGGGAGATCGTCGACGATCGGATCGAGGTGAGCATATTCGACGCCGGCGGGGGAGTTGACCGTGATCTGCTGAACGCCGAGGTCGCCGAGGTCGCCCGGGCGACCGGCCGCGCGGAGCTGCGCCTGGGGTGATCGCGCTCAGGCGGTGACCTCGTCCGGACGCTCACCGCCGGCGGCCACGGCATGGCGCAGGGCCGCGAGTGTCGCGGCCCGGCCCACGTCCAGTGCTCGCAACAACACCGCCGAATCACGGGCCACGCGACCGATGTCGGGAGCGCCCAGGGGCGGTCGGATCTGCAGGAACGAGGGATCGGTGGCCATCAGCAGTTCGTCGGCGGCGTAGCGGTTCGAACGGTTCGCCCAGCTGCGCACCACGCCGGGACCGTAGCCGCCCAGTACGCGGCCCACCACCTTGCGTTCGAATTGCGAAGGACCGCTGGGGATTTCGTCCTCTCGACGGGTGCGCAACACCACGATGTGGGTGGCGCCCTGCGCGCGGGCGGTGTGAATCGGGACCGACTCCGACAGACCCGCGTCGACGTAGTGGCTACCGGCCAGCGCTACCGGACGCCCGGCCAGCACCGGCATACACGTGCTGGCCCGCAGTGCGCGCTGTAAGGAGCCGGTGTCGCGGATGTGCGGGCGCAGATCGACCGCGCGCCCGTCGGCGATATCGGTGCCGATGGGGTGAAAAGTCACCGCGCTGGTCAGGATCGCGGGGAAATCCATCGGAACGATGCGCTCGTAGACGGTGTGCACCAGATAACGGGTATCCACCACCGGGCCACCGCGCAGCGCCCGGGCCGGTGAGATGACGCGGCGCACGACATCGGCGTGCCAGGCCCGGCGAGCCCGGACCGCCCGCCCGCACAGCAACCACGCTCCGTTGAGCGCACCCGCCGACGCGCCGTAGACGGCGTCGAAGCACCCCAGAATCCCGAACTCCTCGAGTCCCATCACCATGCCGTGCGAGTAGGCGCCACGCGCGGAGCCGCCCTCGATCACCAGCGCCAGCCGGGCGCCGTCACCGTGCGCACCGGCCGCGGTGCCGGCCCGTAACCGCTGTGCGATCAACTCGGCGGGGCGCACAGGAGGCTGCACACTGTCCGGCATCGCACCACTCTTTCCTACTCACGAGTTCGATTCTGTCTATCACGGCCGCTCGCGCGGGCCGCCGTCGGCGTCGTCGGCGCGCAGGTAGGCTGCGCGAATGCGGATCGAATCGTCGCGCCGGCTCATCGATACCGTGGCGTGGGTGCTGATCGATAACGGGCGGATCCTGTGCGCGCGGCCGTGCGGCAAGCACGAGTTCTACATTCCCGGCGGTAAGCGCGAGGGGCAGGAGAGCGACCTGCAGACCTTGCTGCGGGAGATCGACGAGGAGCTCACGGTGGCTCTGATTCCCGAATCGGCGCGCCACGTCGGCACCTACGAGGCCGAACTACCTGGCGACACAACGGTTTCGGTGCGCATGGCCTGCTATACCGCCGACTACATCGGCACCCTCACCCCGAGCAGTGAAATCGCGGAGATCGCGTGGTTCGGATATGCCGAACGCGACGAGGTACCGCCGGTCGACCAGGCGTTGTTCGACGATCTGGTGGCGCGCGGACTGCTGCCGGAGGATTCGGTGGGCGACCGCTCAGTCGGGCAGTAGCGGCATCGACAGCCCCTCGCCTCGGCCCAGCAGGGCGGCGCGAGTGACAGTGCCGGCGCCGAACCGGTCACGCACCGCGTCCAGCGCGGCGTCCAAGGTGGTCTCGGCGCGGGTCTCCAAGGGAAGCGCCAACTGTCGGGGGTCGGAGTTCTGCAGGTTGGTCAGCGCCAGTCCGATCAAGGTCAGACCGCGCTCGCGAATCAGCGGTTGCGCGGTGGCCAGCAGGGTGCGGGCCGCACGCAGGATGGTCTCGCCGTCGTCGGTGGCCGCGGCCAGCGTGTGCGAGCGGGTGGCGCGGCTGAAATCGGCGAATCGCAAGCGCAGCACCACAGTCCGGCAGATTCGGTGCGCAGCGCGTAATCGATGGCCGAGGCGATCGGCCAGTCCGTGCAGGTAGGCCTCGACTTCCGCGGAGGAGCGCGGCCGGTTGCCCAGCGCCCGCTGTGCGCCGATCGAGCGGCGCCGCCGCCCGGTGTCCACCCGGCGGGGATCGCGCGCCCATGCCAGCGCGTGCAGGTGCCGGCCGGCGGCGCGCCCGAGCAGGCCGCTCAGTTCCATCGGATCGGTGTCGGCCAGCTGCCCGATCCGCACGATGCCGTGTTCGTGCAGCGTCCGCGCGGTCACCTCGCCGACGCCCCACAGCCGCTCCACCGGTAGCGGATGCAGGAATTCCAGCTCGCCGTCGGGTGGGACCAGCAGCAGCCCATCGGGTTTGGACACCGCACTGGCCACCTTGGCGAGGAATTTGCTGCGCGCCACCCCGACCGAGATGGGCAACCCGACCTCGGCGCGGACTCGTGCCCGCAAGGTGGCCGCGATATCGACCGGGGCACCCGAAATGCGGTGCAGTCCACCGACATCGAGGAATGCCTCGTCGATGGAGATACCTTCCACCTCGGGGGTGGTGTCGCGGAAGATCGCGAACACCTCACGGCTGGCCTGCGAGTACGCCTTCATCCGCGGCGGGACCACCACGGCATGCGGGCACAGCCGCAGCGCCTGACGTGCGTTCATCGGAGTGCGCACCCCGTACGCCTTGGCCTCGTAACTGGCCGCGAGCACCACCCCGCCGCCCACGATGACCGGACGCCCCCGCAACTGCGGCGCATCCCGCTGCTCGACCGAGGCATAGAAGGAGTCCAGATCGGCATGCAGAATCGCCGCCCGGTCCCGCCTGGATACCGACCGCTCCTTGTTCGATGCGAACATATGTTCGATACTACCGCCTCCGGCGAACGGAACCGCTCGGCAGGGTTGCTCGGTTTACGCTTCGAGCACACCGAGCCACGGCGCCGCCGACCCGGTCCCGAGGTCCCGGCGGTGGATGATCCCGCCGAGGACGAGGTGTGCGGGTGGTGTTGTCGGTGCTGTCCGGTGAAATGAGCGCCGCGCAGACAGCGCGACGGCGCGGTGCGAGCACGGTATCGGTCGGGATGTGGAAGCGGATGTTCCCGAGGCCGCGGCCGATGGGAGAACGCGCCACTGAAGCGTGCCGGATCGCGTGACCGGGGCCGGGTGGGTCTGAGAGGGTCGCCGTATGAAGATCGGTGTCGCACTTCCACAGATGGCTCCCGGCTACGGACCGGGTACGACGCTCGACTGGGCTCGGCGAATCGACGCGGGCCCGTTTTCGAGCGTTTCCGTGGGTGAGCGGGTGACGTTCTCGAATCCGGAGATGGTCGCGACGCTGGGTGCCTGCGCCGCGGTCACCGAGCGAGTGCGGGTGCTGGCGAACCTCTGGGTCCTTCCCCAGCACCCGATGGCGATGGTCGCCCAGCAGATCGGCACCCTCGATCAGCTCGCGAACGGCCGTTTCGAGGTAGCCGTCGGCGTCGGCGGTCGCGAGCACGACTACCGCGCTCTCGGCGCCGACTTCACACGGCGGCACCAGCGGCTCGACGACAAGGTCGCCGAGCTGAAGTCACTGCTCGCCGGCGAGCCCCCGTTCGAGGGCGCGGACCCGGTCGGGCCGGCGTGCGTGCAGCCGGGCGGGCCCATCATCCTCGCCGGCGCGATGGGGCCCAAGGCGATGCGTCGGGCGGCGCGGTGGGCCGACGGGATCTCCGGCTTCAGCATCCCGGGCGACGCCGAGGAGATCGCCAAGGCAGGCGAACTCGCCGACCGGTGCTGGGCCGAGGCCGGTCGTACGACGACCCCGCGCAAGGTCAGCGGGTGTTTCACCGCCTTGGGCGTCACCGATGCCTCCGAGGCGCTGCACTCCTTCACCGCTCGCTACCTCGGCTTCCTCGGACCCGACCTGGCCGACATGGTCGCCGCGTCGGCGCGCGCGTCGAGTCCCGAGGTGCTCGCCGGCATTCTCGACGGCGCGGAGCGCGCTGGATGCGACGAATTCATCCTGGTCCCGGCCGTCACCGACCCGAACTTCCTCGAGGTGGCGTCCGAGGTGGTGGCCGCACGGCCCCGGCGCGCGAAAAATCGTGCTGGATGACAACAGGCGCGTCGCCACGTTCGGCACCGCGGACCGATTTCTTCACAGGCGTGTCGCGGTGTGAACGAGGTCGGCCACGGCTTTGGATCTGCTGTGCGGTGGCCAAGCGATGACCGTCGTGACGGCCGGTGCGTCCGGCACGGGCACGACGGCATGGTCGTCGCGGAGCTGGGTTCGCAGCGACTCGGGCACGACGGCGCAGGCCAGTCCGAGCGCGATCAGTTGGAGTAACTGGGTATGGTCGCGCACCTGCGGGCCGGGGCCGTCCGGATAGCTGCCATCCCGTCCGGGCCAGCGCGGCAGGGGCAGGTTCGTCAGGGTGCCGACCTCGGCCAGCGGCATATGCGTCCGGTTGGCGAGGGGATGACCCGCGGGCAGGACCACGACCTGCTGTTCGGTGTGCAGGTCCTCGGTGTCGAATCCGGCTGTCGTGTCGTACGGCCGCTGGAGCAGAGCAACATCGGCTCGCCCAGTGCGTAGCAGGGCTTCCGGTTCGCCGGGTCCGCACAGCATCACCTCGACCGCCACGGCGCCCGGTTCGGCGGCGTAGGCGTGCAGCAGTTTCGACAACAGTTCCTTGGACGCTCCCGCCTTGACGGCCAGCACCACACCGGGCCGGTCGGCGGCGGCGCGGCGGGTACGGCGCTCGGCGGCTTCGACCGCTTCGAGAGCGAGCCGGGCCTCCTGTAGCAGTACCGACCCGGCCTCGGTCAAGGTGATCGCGCGAGCGGCGCGGTGCAGCAGGACGACTCCGAGCCGCCGTTCGAGCTGCTGGATGGCTCGCGAGAGTGGTGGTTGCGCGATCGCGAGCCGTTGTGCCGCCCGCCCGAAGTGCAACTCCTCGGCGACGGCGACGAAATATCGCATCTCCCGCGTCTCCATCAGGGCATGGTATCCGGCGCTCACCACGACCGATACCCGTGCGGTATCGCCGCCCACCCGATCGGTCTTGGACGCCGCCCCCGGAGCCGGAGCAAGCTCAGCGGTGTGAGTGAACAGACGATCGCGCTGGTGACCGGCGCGAACAAGGGAATCGGATACGAGATCGCCGCCGGGTTGGGCGCACTCGGCTGGCGAATCGGAGTGGGCGCGCGGGATCGGCAACGCCGCGACACCGCGGTGGAGACGCTGCGCGCGGCAGGCGCCGATGCGTTCGGCGTGCCGCTCGACGTGACCGACGACGACAGTGTGGCCGCGGCAGCCGAATTCATCGCCGACCGTGCCGGCGGGCTCGATGTTCTGGTCAACAACGCCGCGATCACCGGTGGTTCGCCGCAGACGCCGACCACGGTCGATCCCGCGACCGTGCGAATCGTTGTGGAAACCAACGTGATCGGGGTCATCCGCGTCACCAACGCGATGCTGCCGATGCTGCGCGCCTCGGCCTCACCGCGCATCGTCAACATGTCCAGCAGTGTCGGCTCGCTCACCCTGCAAACCACGCCGGGTCTGCCCAGTACCGAGATCGGTTCTTTTGCCATCACCGCATACATGGCATCGAAGACGTTTCTCAACGCCGTCACGATCCAATACGTCAAGGAGCTGAACGACACCGATATCTTGATCAACTCCGGCTGTCCTGGTTTCACCGCCACCGACCTCAACGGCTTTCGCGGCCTCCGTACTCCGCAACAGGGTGCGGCCATCGCGATTCGCCTCGCGACCCTGCCCGACGGCGGACCGACCGGCGGATTCTTCGACGACGCGGGAACGGTGGCCTGGTGACCGGCACTCCCGTGCGAACCGTTTCCGTTCCCGAAGTCGGCCGCGCATGGCACTCCGCAGGAGAAGAACGATGACGAAGGCAGTCAGGTACGACGAATTCGGTGGAATCGACGTCCTGCGGATCGACGAGGTCGACCGGCCCGTGCCCGGGGAAGGGCAGGTCCTCGTCCAGGTGCGAGCGGCAGGCATCAACCCCGGTGAGGCGGCATTGCGCACCGGCGCGATGACGCACATCTTTGCCTCGACCTTTCCGTCCGGGCAGGGCAGCGATCTCGCCGGAATCGTCGTCGAGATCGGCGCCGGAGCCGACCGATTCTCGCCCGGCGACGAGGTGATCGGCTTCACCGACCGGCGGGCAGCCCAGGCCGAGCTGGCCCTCGTCGACGTCGACAACCTCACCCCCAAACCGCCCAACGTCCCATGGGAGGTGGCGGGCGGCCTGTACATTGCCGGCGTAACCGCATGGGGGGCGGTGCATTCCGTACAGCTCGAGCAGGGCGAGACCGTTGTCGTCTCCGGAGCCGCCGGAGGGGTCGGCTCGTTCGCCGTTCAGCTCGCGCGCCGTGCCGGAGCCACGGTCATCGGCTTGGCGAGCGAGCGCAACCACGAGTGGCTGCGACGACACGGCGTGATCCCCGTCGCATACGGTGACGGTGTCACGGACCGGATCGAGGCGGCCGCACCGGGCGGCATCGATGCCTTCATCGACACCTACGGCGACGGCTACGTCGAATGTGCCCTCGGGCTCGGCGTCGCAGTCGAGCGGATCGACACCCTCATCGATTTCCCGGCAGCCGCGAAGCACGGGGTCAAGACCGAACCCGGGCCCAACGGCAGGCCGGGCGCCGAAGTCCTCGCCGAACTGGCCGGCCTGATCGCCGAGGGGCACCTCGAAGTCCCGATCGCGAACGTCTACCCGTTGACACAGGTTCGTCAGGCCTACACCGAACTCGAACGCAGACACACCCACGGCAAAATCGTGCTCACACCCTGACCGCATCGCCATGAAGCCGACGATCCGGTGATGGGCAGGCCCGACCCACGTCAGCCCGCGGCGTTCTTGCGCTGGTTGGCGTGGAAGCGCGCCTTCTTCTGACGATTCCCGCACGTATTCATGTCACACCATTTGCGGGTGCGGCTTCGGCTGGTGTCGAAGAAAGCGGCTCGGCAGGTCGGCGACGCGCACAGGGCCAATCGTCCGTCCCGTTCGCCCGCGATGATGCTGATCGCGTCGGCGGCTATCACACCCAGGGCATCTGCTACGCGGGAGCCCGAGCTCAGTCGCCATTGCCGCTTGCCCTCGGGCGTCAGGACGGCCGCCGCCCGACCTCGACTGCTGCAGTCGTTGATGACTCCGACAGCGAACGCGGGAAGAGCGTCTCGGAGCGCGGCCGCTGTCGCGGCGGCATGAATCGATTCCCTCAGTTCCCGAGCGAGTTCGAGTTGGGCGGTGGTGCAGGACTCCACGGCCAGGCCGTTCACCGCCAGCCAGTCGACGAGTCGCTGCGGGGTGGGAATGCGCTCCACAGCGTCGCCGCGACGCTCCGTCAGTGTCGCCGTGAAGCTGGTCGCCAGCACGCTGCCGAGGCGAAAGTCGGGGAACCCAGCAGGCATGGAACCACCTTAGCCGGTTGCACGCGGATATCAGGACATGTTAGAACCGTCTTAGCCGGTTCTCGAAAGACCGCGGCCGGTTTCCCCGATGGCCAGGAGGTCTCATGCCCCGCCCAACCGGTGACGTGCGAGCATTCGAAGCCCACGCACCCGACGCCGAGCTCGACGATCTACGCGCGCGATTGGCCGCGGCGCGGCTGCCGGAGGCCGAGACGGTTTATCGCGCCGCGCCCGGCCCCGGCCGATGGGAGCAGGGTGTTCCCCTGGCCGACCTCGTCGATGTCGTGGACTACTGGCGCACCGGGTACGACTGGCGGGCGTTCGAAGAGCGCCTGAATCGAATCGGCCAGTTCCGCACGAGGATCGACGGTCTGGGAATCCACTTCCTGCACCGCCGATCCACGCGCGCGGATGCCACTCCGCTGATCGTGACGCACGGTTGGCCGGGCAGCATCGCCGAGTTCATCGATGTCGTGGACGAGCTGGCAGATCCGGCCAGGGCGGACGCGCCGGCGTTCCACGTCGTGGTCCCATCGCTACCGGGGTTCGGTTACAGCGACAAACCGGCCACCACCGGATGGGGAACCGAGAAGATCGCGGCGGCATGGGTGGAACTGATGGGACGGCTCGGCTACCGCACGTTCGTCGCGCACGGCGGCGACTGGGGAGGGAATATCAGCACGGTTCTCGCCGGCAGGTTCCCTGAGCACGTGCTCGGCATCCACACCACGTTCGCGGAGGCGCCGCCCGGGTTGACAACGGACGGGCTGACGGCGGTCGAGCGCGAGTGGGCCGAGGAGACCCGCGATTTCTGGGGCGGATCGCCGACGCGTCATCGCGCGGCGTACGCGAAGCAGCAGGCGACCCGACCGCAGACCATCGGCTATTCGCTCGTCGACTCACCGGTCGGGCTTCTGGCCTGGATCCTCGACAAGTTCGCCGAGTGGAGCGATACCGAAGACAGCCCGTTCGAGACGATTTCCAGGGACAGGATTCTCGACGACGTCACCCTGTATTGGCTGACGCGGACCGGCGCCTCGGCGGCCCGCATCTACTACGAAAGCCACAACTCACTCGACCCCGAACTTCGCGTCGACGTCCCGTCGGCAATCACCATGTATCCCCGCGACATCGACAAGTGCCCGCGCCCCTGGGCACAGCAGCGGTACCGACAGATCGTCCGATGGAGTTCGCCCGAAACGGGGGGACATTTCCCGTCGCTGGAGGTTCCCGGGTATTTCGTCGACGACCTGCGAGAGGGCTTGGCGGCGGTGTTGGACACACGCCGGGTTCGCACCCGGTGAGGGGCCGACATCCGTTCTGCCGGTTGATCTTCGGCGGGCCGGTCAGGATCGACCCGCATTCATCGATGGGTCCCAGCTGCTGACTCGGGACGGATGGGCTGCGGCGGGAAAGGCCGGACCGGCGTAGCCGGACGCTCCAGTGGATCCACCCCGGTGAGGGCGGCGCTGGCGGTCCAGAGCGCGGCGGCGGTATCGAGGTCGGTCATATGCGCGCGGGGTGTCTCGCGGTGTGGTCGTCCGCGAAGACCGAAAACCCTTGGCCCCCACAGTTGCCCGCCGGTGATCTCGATGTCCAGGACGGCTCGGACGCTACTTTCGGCCCCCGCCTGCTTACCCTGCACGACGATGCCCGCGGGCAGTGCGCGCAGACGCTGGGTGGTGCTGCGGACGAACAACGGCGGCCGTGACGGGGTCAGCGCGTCCAGGGCGCCGCCGGGGTGGACGACGACTGCGGCGGTGTCGGCGCCGCGTGCCCGCAGCCGGCGATCCAGTTCGAAACCGAACAGCATCTGCGCCAGTTTCGATCGCCCGTAGGTGCGTTTGGACCGATAGTCGCGCTCCGACTGCAGATCGGCGAGATCCAGCCGTTCCGATCGCGCGGCGAAGCTGCCCACCGTGATCACCCGGCTGCGCGGCGCGGCGGCCAGCAGTGGCCCCAGATGGGCGACCAGCGCGAAGTGCCCGAGATGATTTGTCGCGAACATCAATTCGTGTCCCTGAGCGGTCATGCGGCGTTCGGGGCCCGACAGGAGCACTCCGGCATTGAGCACGACCGCGTCCAGGCTGTCCACGCCGAGGGCGTCCACCGCCGCAGGCAGCGAGGACAGATCCGCCAGGTCCATGCGCACCGATCGCATGCGAGCGTCCCGAACCCGCGCCCGGATCGCGCGCATCGCGAGATCGGCCTTAGCGGTGTCACGACAGCCCAGTACGACGGTGGCGCCCTCGGCCGCCAGTTGCTCGGCCGCGAAGTATCCGATACCGGCGCTGGCGCCGGTCACCAGAATCGTTTTCCCCTCGGCTCGACGGCCGCTGTGCCACGTCATGTCCCCGACACTGACACCGGCGCCTTGCATCGCCCTTACATCGCACTGGCGCGCGGACCCACACCGATCGGCGTACCCGAGCGGCAGCGGTGGAGCATGCGCCGTGGCTCGGCCCGGTCGGCTTCAGGTAGCGGTCAGCAGCGGTTCCAGATAGCGGATCGCGTAGTCGCGCAGCCGTTCCTCGGAGTCCAGCAGCGGCGGCGCGTCCGGCGTCAGCACCAGAGAGTGGATGAGCCGGACGATGGTGGTGGCGTAGAACTCGGCCGGCTCTCCCGCGTCGAGGCCGAGCTGCGCCCGGCTCGTGGTCACCTGCTCGGTGACGAAGGCGGTGGCGATGCGCAGTATGTCGCCGGCCTCGAGGGTGAGCCATCCGAGCACCTCGTCGCGGTCCACCGCGACGAGCCGGCGCAGCAGTGGATGGTCGCGCAGGGTGGTGACGGTGACGATGAACCCCCGGGTGTGCCGTTCCAGGGGATCGGCGATATCGCCGACACCGGCCTCGATCTCGGCCAGGGTGCGGCGCACCTCGTGGGAGAGCGCGGCCCGCGTGATCTCCTCGCGCCCGCCCATCCGCCGGTAGAGAGTGGCCCGGTTCACGCCGGCCCGTTTGGCGATGTCGTCGGCGCTGGTCCGACGAATGCCGACCAGTGAGAACTGTTCCAGGGCGGCCTCTTTGATGCGGATGTCCAAGGCGTCGTCGGGTTCGACAGCTGTGACCAGGGCCTGCAGCGACAACGGGGATTCCACCGAGCGCACCTCCTGACCGGATACTACCCACTGTGCGACAGAACGACAAAATATGTCGCATAGTCTTGCGACAAAGAGAGATCATATGTTGCACTCTTCGGCAGTTGTTTTCCGATGACATGGAGGCCCTGCCGTGAGCGGCGCAGCACAGACCGAACCGTCGACCACCGTGCCCGAGGGAGCGCCCCTGGGGCCCGGCTCACTGCTGTGGGAGTACTTCGGCGACCGCCGCCTCAAACTGTTCTTCGGGCGTTCGGGCACCCTGCAGAACATGCACCCCGCCGTTTCCGCGGCGCTGCAACAGCATTCGAACTTCTTCGACGACCCGTGGGATCGACTGCTGCGCTCGGTGCCGCGGATCGAGGATTCGATCTACGATCCGCCCGAATCCGACGCTGCGGCGCGTGTGCGCGACTACCATCGCGACATCAAAGGCGTCGACCAGCACGGACAGCGGTATCACGCCCTCAACCCCGACATCTTCTGGTGGACGCACGTCACCTTCGTCGAGGCCGTCATGACCATGAACGAGCACTTCGGCACGCCGCTCACCGATGCGCAGAAGCAGCAACTGTGGGCCGAGAGCGTGACCTGGTGGGAACGCTACGGGCTGTCCATGCAGCCGGTATTCGGGACCTACGAAGAGTTCCAGGCGTATTGGTCGCAGATGCTGGCCGAAGAGCTCGAGGCCAACGAGACCACCGACTTCGCGCTACGGTCCGCGGTCATCCCGATTCCGCCGGTGCCCGGGGTTCCGCAGTGGGTGTGGACGGTGATCCGGCGGCCGTTCATGGAATTCAATGTGTGGCTGCTGGCCGCGCTCATGCCCGAGCGTGGACGCGAGATCCTCGGCATCGAGTGGAGCCGGCGCGACGAGCTGGGCTTGCGGGCACTGTCGGGTGCGATCCGCACGACCTGGCGGCTGGTACCCCGGCCGCTGCGCTACGACCGGCGGGTCTACCGCAAGATCGTGGCCGCCGAGCAGGCCGACGGGTAGCCGTCGCGGCCGTCGGTTCAAATGCTCGGTCCGGAATCCGCCAGCACAGCCTCCCCGGACGGCGACAGACTGGGACGCGTGACTACCACGACGATGACTCACACCGCTATCGAGCCGGGCATTCTCTACTTCGGCACGCCGGTAGTACTGATCTCGACGGTGAACGAGGACGGCAGTGCGAATCTATCGCCGATGTCGTCGGTCTTCTGGCTCGGGTGGCGGGCCGTGCTCGGACTGGGCGCGGGCTCCAAGACGCCGCAGAACATGATCCGCACCGGAGAGTGCGTGCTGAATCTGCCTTCCGACGCGCTGGCCTCGGCGGTGGACAGGCTGGCGCTGACCACCGGCAGCAACCCGCTGCCGGAGCTGAAGCGCGAGCGCGGATACCGTTACGAGCCCGACAAATTCGGCACGTCCGGACTGACACCTGCCGCGTCGGAAACAGTTTCGCCGCCGCGAGTGGCTGAATGCCCGGTCGCGATGGAGGCCGTGGTCGAGGCCGTGCATCCGCTGGCGGCCGACGATCCGCGCCAGGAGGGCCACGTGACATGTATCGAGGTACGGGTCCAGCGCGTGCATGTGCACGACGACATCCGGATGGCGAACACGACCGACCGCATCGACCCGGACGCCTGGCGGCCACTGATCATGAGCTTCCAGCAGTTCTACGGCCTCGGCCCCCGCGTGCATTCGTCACAGCTGGCCCAGGTTCCCGAAGATCTCTACCGGACACCCGATATCGAGCGGGCAGCGGCCTCCTGAGTGCATCCCATCGGGATGTCATCCGACACGCCTGGCGACCGCCGCTGTCGAGCGCTCGGATCACCATGAGCGCGCTCGCACACGGCGATCGATGTCAGCGGGGGTCGATGGTGACCGGCATGTGGCGCACGCCGGTGTGCTTGTTGCTGCGAACGTATTCGACGGGCCCGGTGAGCGTGAGGGTTTCGACGCGGTCCAGCAGGACGTCGAACAGCACCCGTATCTCCATCCGCGCCAGTGCGGCGCCGAGACAGAAATGCACGCCCCGCCCGAAGGCCAGATGGGGATTGGGATCGCGGCTGATGTCGAAGGTGTCGGGGCGGTCGAAGACCGTCTCGTCACGGTTGGCCGAGGTCCACCACAGTGTCACCTTGTCACCCGCGCTGATGTGCTGATCACCGACGACGACGTCGCGGGTGGCGGTGCGCCGGTTGTATGGCGTCGATGACGCCCACCGCAGTATCTCCTCCACCGCGGACGGGAGCAGACGTCGATCGTGTCGCAGCCGTTCCCACGCCCGGCGGTCTTCGCTCAGGGCCGACATCCCCAAGGCGATGGAATTGCGGGTGGTCTCGCTCCCCGCGGCGACGATCAGGCTCAAGAACATCCGTTGCTCGTTCTCGGTCAGGGGCTCGTCGTCGATGCGCGCGTGTGTCACGATCGACAGCAGATCCGTGCCCGGCCGGGCACGTTTGCGTTCGAGCAGCCCGGTGCCGTAGGCGAACATGCGGGCCTGCGCTCGCGTCAGCCGGTCGTCGAGCTGGCCGACCTCGCGCTCGTCGTAGTCGAGGGTGACATCGGCCCAGTCCATGAGCTCGTGACGATCCGCCTGCGGCACCCCGGCGAGCTCGGCCACGGCCTGCAGGGGAAGCTCGGCGGCCACGTCGACGAGGAAGTCGCAGTCGCGGCGGGCGAGTGCCGCGTCCACGATGCCGATTGCCCGCCGGCGCAGATCGTCCTCCATGGCCCGCAGGGCGCGTGGTGTCGTGCTGGGCGCCAATAGTTTTCGGACCTGCGCGTGCCGCGGATCGTCGGTCATGTTCAGTAACGAACCGACCGCGAAGCCCAGCGGCATGTCCTCCAGGGTGGTGCCGCCGCCGTCGCGGCCGCCGCCGGTCTCGGAGGAGAAAGTGGCAGCGTCGTTGGCCGCGCGCACGATATCGGCGTAGCGACTGAGCACCCAGAAGCCGTCACCTCCCGGAGTGTGGGCGGTGGGCGGATGAAACCAGACCGGCGCCTCGCCGCGCAGGCGGGCGAAGACGTCGTGCGGGAACCCACCGACGAATCGGTCCAGATCGGTGAGGTCGATGTCGTTGTCCATCGGCGCGTAACCCTCCTCGTCCGTCACACCTCACGATCTTGAGGGGTCGAGCCGGCGAGACACCCGGCTTTCGGCGAAACCGGGACCGGGCGGTGGCGCGCTCATCGCCTGCCGCGGAAGGTGCGGCGCAGGTCGGCGGTCCACAGATCCGGAATTTCCCAGGGAATGAAGTGGCCACCGCGATCGTGGACGGTGAGGTTGACGTGGTTGTACCACCGGGCACGATCGCCGGTGCGGAAGTGCCGGACACGCTCGGCGGTGCTGATGCCGGGCGGATTCTCGTAGCCGACGAAGGTGATCCCGGTGGGCGCCTGCACGACCGGCAAGCGGTCGTGGGACGGAGTCCACGGGTAGCGATTGTTGTTGGCGTAGAGGCGAATCGAGGTACCGATGGTGCCGGTGACCCAGTAGATGGTGGCGTGGGTGAGAAGATCGTCTCGGCTGAACACGGTCTCGATATCGCCACCGTTGTCGCTCCACGCGGACCACCGTTCCAGGATCCAGGCCAGCATCCCCGCCGGGGAATCGGACAGGGCGTGGGCGAGGGTGCTGGGGGCGAGCAGATGTGCGGCCAGGTGGACGGCGAAGCGGCTGTCCAGCTCCACGATTCGCGCGCGTACCTCGGCGGGAACGCCCTCGGGAATCGGTTGTCCGCCACTGAAGTCCCAGGCGCGGTCACCGTTGAACAGGGTGAGTTTCAACCCGGATCCGATGTGGATGGCATACAACTCGTCGGCGTATTTGTGGCCGAGTTGCGCGGTGACCAGCGCACCCACGTCGCACCCGGCGGCACCGTACTTCCGGTGGCCCAGGACATCGGTCATGAGTGTGTGCCAGAGGTCGGCGACCTTCCAGAAGTTCAGATCCGGGCGGTTCAGCAAGGGGCTGGAGAATCCGAAGCCGGGAAACGACGGGACGATCACGTCGAACGCCTCGGCCGGATCGCCGCCATGCGCTCCTGGATCCGCCAGTTGGTCGGCGACCTTGGACCAGTGCCAGAACGTCCAGGGCCAGCCGTGCGTCAGGATCAGCGGCGTCGGATTCGTCCCGACGCCGGGCCTGCGCATGAAATGCACCGGCACTCCGTCGATGTCGACCCGGTAGTGCTGATAGATGTTGATCTGGGCTTCGGCCGCGCGCCAGTCGTATCCGCTGCGCCAGTAGTCGACGAGTTCCTGGAGATAGCCGCGGGGCACGCCGTAGTACCCGTCGTCGTTGCCGACATCGTCGGGCAGCCGGGTCAGATCCAGGCGCTGCCGCAGGTCGGAGAGGACGTTGTCGGGGACGTGAATCTCGGTCGGCGTCAAGGGGAACGGTCGGGGATCGCGGGTGCTGTCGCTCATCTGGCCTCCTGCGCCGTGGGATGCCCACACTTTACATAAGCAACTTATTTAAGCAACTTCTATAAGTTCCGGATATAGTTGGCCGCGTGGACGACATCGACGATTTCGACGTGGACACCTTCGCCCTGGCGATCGAGGACTTCAACCGCGTCTACATCCGCATCCCGATGCGGGAGAAACTGCCGTTCACCACCCTGTCGGTGCTCGACACCCTGGCTCAGCGGGGACCGGTGCGGCTGACCGATCTGACCGAGACCGAGCAGATGACCCAGCCCGGTATCACCCAACTCATCGCACGCTTGGAGCGCGACGGGCTGGTGCTGCGCCGCCGTCATCCCGGCGACGGCCGGGCCGTGATCGTGCACCTCACCGAGGCGGGCCGGCGGGTGCGGCAGAGCCGCCACGACGACCGGGTTCGACATCTGGCCCCGACGGTTCGCCAGCTGAGCCCGGCCGAGCGCCGGGCACTCGCGGCCGCGCTGCCCGTCCTCACCCGCCTCGCCCAACTGGAGCGAGAGCGCTGACACAGCCGGTCCGCCCGCGCTGAGCGCGGAGGGCGGGCAACCTGTCCGCACCGGCACATCGCCGACCCGTTACCGCGGCAGTGCGCCGACGGCGGCCGCGCTGTCGCGCAGCGCTTCGATCACCGCCGACATCGCCGGCGTGGGTGCGGTGGGCATGCGGATCAGCGAGACTCGGCGCATTTCAGCGGCGGCGCGGCAGTGCGGACCGGTGACCACGCGCAGGCACACCACCCCGTCCGGCGGTGCGGAGAACAGTCCCGCGGGCACCGTGGTCAGCCCGCAGCCCGCGGCCACCAGCGCCAGTTTGGTGAGCCAGTCGCGGGCGCGATGCACAATGCGAGGACGGCCGGGCAGACCCGGCCACACCCCGAGCAGCGGTTCCGTGCCGGCCGCAGGGCTCGCGATCCACGCGGCGCCGGAGAGTTCGTCGACGGTGACCGTGCTGCGCCCGGCGAACCGATCGGCGGGTGCGGCCACCAGCAGTTCCACGTCGGTGAGATGGTCGACGGCCAGCTGCGGTAGTTCGGTGTCGGGCGGCAGGTGCGGTGGACGTGAGGTGATCACGGCCAGTTGGGTGCTGGTAAGGATCGTGTCACCAGGTACATGAAGCCTGCGTGAATCGGGGTTGCGAACCCGTTGGTGCGGTGTAGCTTTCGCGCGTGATGAGGGAGCTGGACCAGGACGAGCTGATCGACCGGTGGACGCTGCTGGGCAAGGAACCGGACCTGGTCGCCACGAAGCGAGGTGCGGCGACGCTCGGATTCGGGCTGATGCTGCGGTTCTATACCGAGCGGGGCCGGTTTCGGCGTGGGTGTGCCGAAATCCCTGACGCCGCGGTTGATGACGTTGCCCGCCAGGTAGGGGTGGAGCGAACCGAGATCGCGTTCTACGACTTCACGGGCCGCACCAGCAAGGCGCACCGGACGCAGATCCGGGAGTCGCTGGGGTATCGGGAATGCAGTGTGAGCGACGCCGAGGAGATCGTGGGGTGGCTGGTCGAGCACGTGCCCCGGCGTGAGCCCAGTGGCGAACGGGTTCGGGAACACCTGTTGGCGCGATTGCGCGAGGTGAAGGTGGAGCCACCTACGGCCGGGCGGATCGAGCGGATGGTGCGCTCGGCGCTGCACCGCGGTGAGGAACTGCTGTTCACGCAGGTCAACGTCAGACTGCCGGAGCCGGTCCGAGCGCGGCTGCTGGCGTTGATCGCACCGGTCGGCGGTGGCGAGGAAACCCTGGACGGTGACGCCGAGGACGGGCCGGCGGTGCTGGCGGCGATCCGGTCGGACCCAGGCGACGTCAGCCTGAACACGATGCTGACCGAAATCGCCAAGCTGGACGCGGTCTGCGCGGTCGGGGAACTCGATCATCTACTACGGCAAGACCTCCGAAATCGCGTCCAACCGGCGCGACGAACAGGAAATGAGTGTGCTGTGCCTGCGGATCTGCCAGGCCGCCCTGGTCTATGTCAACGTCCTGATGATCCAGGATATGGGGAGGTCAAGCTGAACATGAACAGCCGTCTCACTTTGGCGGATTCTTGAACAACTGACCGACCCCCTCGGTGACCGAGATCAGGCTCAGCGCGAGATGTATTCGCGCAGTTTGCCTTTGACACCTGCAATCCGCGTAGTTCGGGGGTTCTGGAGGTGCGCGACACCCCTGTTCTGGCCACGGTGTCCCGCAATCACACTTCACCGACCCGTTGCAGCAGACTCACAAGTTGCCGGCGTTCGGCCCCGCTGAGATGCCTGGTGACCACGGTTTCAGCGTCGCGCCACGCGGCTCGCACCGAATCGACCGCCTGTAGTCCCCGCGCGGACAGACGCAGTCGGATCACCCGCCGGTCGGAGTCGTCGGGGCTCCGTTCCACGAAGCCGGAACGCTCCATACGGCTGATGGCCTTGGCGACGGTGGGCTGCTCGATACCCATGCGCTCCACCAACTCGGCCTGCGTCGACCCCGGATTCTCATGGAGGTCGACAACGATGAGTTCTTGGCCGGGGTGCAGCCCGAGCTCGGCGAGGCGATGCGTCAGATCGACCCGGTGCACGCGCGCGGCGAGAGCGAGAGCGTAGCCGATGGGACCGACGTCGCGAGCGATGTCGCGGCCCGATCCACGCGGAAGCGGTTCCATAGCCGACTATTATACAGTCGGCTATTATATGTCCGGCTATGTAATTTGATATTCCCGGAGGCGTAATGGTTCATCTCCTGCACATTGATACCAGTCCCAGAAGGAACTCCTTCTCCCGCGAAGTCTCGGCAGTGTTCGCCGCCGAATGGCGCACCGGACACCCCGGCGGTGACTACACCTACCGGGATCTGGGTGCCGATCCCGTGCCGCCGGTCGACGAGGCCCGCACCGAGATCGCGATCCAGGCATCCGCCGCGGGAATCCGAGAGCTGACCGGCATGTCGAACGTGGTGCGGACACTGGCGCAGGAGAGAAGTTGGGCGGTGAGCCGGCCACTCATCGAAGAACTGCTCGCCGCCGATGTCCTGCTGATCGCGAGCCCGATGTACAACTTCTCAGTCCCCTCGACGCTCAAGGCGTGGATCGACCAGATCTCGTTTCCCTGGCTGCCCCTGGCCGGGCGGGCCGCCGTCGTGGTCACCGCCAGGGGCGGCTCATACGCGCCGGGAACACCACGTGCACCGTACGACTACCAAGAGCCCTACCTGCGGGCCTACTTCGAGACACTCGGGCTCACGGATCTGCATTTCATCCATACGGAACTGACCAACGCACTGCACGTCCCGTTCCTCGCCGAGTTCAAGGACGCTCACCAGACCTCGCGAGCCGCCGCGTTGAAAGCCGCTGCCGCGCTCGCCACCTCGATCGGCCGACGGCTCCAACCGTCGAGCTGAGCTCCTGCGACAACTTCATTCGGGCGCTCGCTCGCAAGCCCGGAAACAACGGAAATCGGAGAAACATGGATACAGGGATGAAGGGCCGTGTGGTACTGGTGACCGGAGCCTCCAAAGGCATAGGCGCTGGGCCGCGGGCACACCGACCCGGCGACTGTCCGATCCCGACGATGTCGCCCGCCTGATCGTGTTCCTGGGATCGGAGGCCAACCGCAACCTCACCGGAGAGGTCCTCCGAGAAGGATCCTCCGCCGCACGCGCCCCACACGCAGGCGGATAGCGCAGTGCTCGGTGCCTCCTATCGGGTGAGCAGCATCCGACAGGAGGCACCGACGATGGCGATTGTTGTACTGATCAACTCCATCCGAGGCGTGCAGGTCGATGTCGTGACGGCATCCGAAGCTGTTCCGTAAGCCGATCGGCCTACGGAACACCACTACGCCAATGACACCGTTCGAACCTTGCACTTCGTGACAGTTTCGGGGCAGTGAAGTGAATCAGGGCTTGGGTGGGGTCTGGTCAGCGATGATCGCGAGAATGCTGAGGCGGAACGACTCGTCGTTCTGAATCGATTCGGGGGCTGAATTGGCCTTCACCATCCTGCGGTCTTGTACGGCGAGCTGCCGCAACGTATTCACGACATCAGGGGTCAAGACTGAGGGGCCCAGCTCTTCGAGCAGCTCGATGGGCTGTTGCTGGTAGAGGGAGGCGGTTTTCGGAAGGTCTGCCACGATCATGTCGATCAGTTCGGCTCTGGCTGTCTCGGTGTCGTATTGGGCTGGGGCGATATTCAGTAGTGCGCGGACTGCGGCTGGGCGGAGTGGGGCGGAATCGAGCAATGGAACCAGCGCGGGGAATAGTTGTTCGGCCGCTGGACCGATTCGTGCGGCCAGGTTTGCGGCGTCGATCACTGTCCAGAGGTCGGTCCGAGGAGGTAGGTGCAGCACCAGAGTCAGGACTGGGAGAACCGCTGTCGGTTCACCGCCATGATGCACCCACAGCCGCGCGATCTGCACATGCTCGCTGAGTACATATGCGGGGGCGTCCAGTGCCGGCGGCTGAGCCACCTTGTTTGCCAATGCGGTCACCAGCCGTTCGGAGGGAGCGAGTGCCAGGCCAGCGTCTGCCACCATGCGTGCGACAGGGCTTTTCTGGACCGCCGTTTCGATGGCTGTCAGCAGGGGCTCGGCGCGTCCGGTCAGTTCGTGCAGTGCGGTTGCCGCATCGAGGGTGCTGAAGCCGGTTTTCTGGGTGGCAAACTGCGTGAGCATGTCAGCGGTGCGTCGCGGTTCGATGCCCATCGCGGCGAGCGCGGTGAGTGCGGCCACTGCTTGAATACGGCTCAACGATCCACTGGTGAGGAGGTGGATTACCTCGGGTCCGGCGATGTGGGCGCGTGCCGCCCAGGTGCCAAGGATCCGGAACAGGTTGATGAGCTCGTTGTGCCGAGAGGCGCCTGAGACGAGGCTGTCGGAGGATGAGGGTGGCTCGGCCAGTTGTGAGAGCCGGTTCCGGATCGCATCGAGCAAGGGCACCGATAACTCGAACGACGCGCACGCCTCGGCCATCTGGGACAAAGCTTCCGGCCGTGTGGCCAACTCGCGGGCCAGCAATAGGGTGGCCCGTGGATCTCGCCATTGCACCAGACACGCCACTGCTCGATCGGCAAGCACTGGGCTTTCCGGGTGTCCTGCGAGTGTGGCCAGTGTGTCGGCCACGTCCGGGGCGGACTCCGGGCCGAACGCGCACAGCAGATCTATTGCACAACGCCTGGCATACTCATCCACCAACCCTTCTGCCACCACCGTGGCCAGCACGGGTGCGAGTGCCGGTGCGGCGCTGCGGAATCCGGCGCAAAGCCGCTCGGCCTCGGACATGCCGCGACGCCGGATCAACTCAGCGGAAGGGCCCGAGCTGGTGAGCGCGAGGGTGATCAGGTCCGTGGCGGTCGCGATGTCACAGTGATCAACGAGGGCGTCCACCAGGCCGGTGATGTGGTCGTTCAGCTGTCCGATGATGTTGTGCACCGAGTCATCGGTGAGCCAGGCGGTTCCGGCTGCGTAAACCTCACCCTCCCATGGCATGCCAGCCGCGACGCAGGTTGTCGCCGCGCGCAGGCGCGTCTGCGGGGCTTCGGCCGGTCCCAACGCTGCGATCGCCAGCTCACGCGCCAGCGGGTCGTCGAGCTTTCCTGCAGCAGTGAGGATGTCACTCTGTAGCGATGGCTCGGTCTCGACCTCCCACCGCTCGAGCAACAAGGGCAAAACCAGTTCGGCGGGTTGTGTCCGGATCATGATGTGGAGCGCAGAACGTCGGGTCTGCTCGTCGGCGTCGTCCACGAAGGGGCGCAGTAGCGGCCATTGCTGTGCGATTGCGTGTCGAGCGGCACCGGGTTCGGCACCCCCTCGTTCACCAGTGCCGGCGGCGATCTCTGCCAAGAGATCCAGGACACCACGGGTTTGGATGCCGGCCCCGGCCAATCGAGCCAGGAACGGCACCGCGTGCGCAGTCGCGGAGTAGACCGTGCCCTGATGCCAAATATTGCCGAACAGCTCCCGCAACGCCTCCGCTGCCTCGCCTTCGGCGCCCTGGAGTCGGCGCAATAGCTCCGGCACATCCTCGGCCGATCCATAGGCATGACCCAGCTCTGCCCACGACACCGATTCCAAGCCGCCCCACACCGGGTCTGTCACCATGTCGACAAACTAGCCACTGCCCCTGGCTGGGAAGTCGACCAGAGTTGGTTACTCGATCGGGTAGGGGGCGTCATCTATCCGCCGAGGGCGAGGCGAGTGTTCATGTCGAGCTTGACCTCGCGGTAAGGGAGTGCATGCGACCAGAACAGCGGCGTGAGGCCGCGTTCGACCTCGACGCCCAGCTCGATCGGGTTGTCGGACCGCGGTCCCGCGCCTGATCGAGCTGATCCGCTGCGGCCGGCTCGATCTGTCGCAGCAGACGGTGACGACCTTCGGACTCGACGAGACGAACGCGGCGGTGGATCACGCCGCCGCACATCCGACCGCATTCGATCGCACGATCGTGCTCCCACAGCGCCGGACACCGATTCCCGTCTGAGTAATACCCGCGTATTATGGTGTCCGCGTGGAGTACGCGTGGTGGATCGGAGTCCACTCTTTCCTGGCTCGGGCGGATGTGGCGCCCTGGGAGGTGATGGAGGTGCTGTACTCGTCGCAGCGCTGGCCGCGCCCGGCCCGCACCGCCGAGGGATTGCCGGTCACGACCGTGTGGGGACGCACCGAGTCGGGCCGGCCGCTGGTGGTGCTGCTCCGGGAGCTGCCGCCGCCCTCGCGCACCCGGGATATACAGTCTCGAGGCACGTGGGAAATCCTCATGGCCGCACAGATGCGCTCGCAACAGCTCGAGGAATTCACGGCTTGGGAGGCGAACCGATGAGCGACAACGACACCTTCGAACCGGACCCCGGCACCGACCCGCGCACGATCGTGGACGGGCTGGTCTTCGACGACGACGCCGCCACGCCCGCGCTGCCCCCCACCGGCGCGGAGATCGAACGCGGCATGGTCACGACGTCGTTGAAACTGCCGAAGGATCTGCGCGACCGGCTGCGCGAGGCGGCGGCCGAACACTGCATCACGCCGTCGATGCTGATCCGCCAGTACATCGAGATGGGATTGCTGTCCGAGCAGCCCGGCCGGATGATTCCGCTGTCGGATGCGATCCGGGTGCTCAGCAGCCTGCGCCCCTCGGCGTGAATCCGATCCCCGCCCGATAGCGAGAAGACGAACCGGACGATCGCGAAGTTATGCAGCCAGCTGTACAGCTGGCTGCATAAGATGTACCGTGGAGGCATGAGCAGAGAACTCGCGCCGACAGCCTCCGCCGTGGCCGGTGATCTGCGCGTCGCGGTCAGTGGGCTGCTACGGCAATTGCGCGCGCAGGCCGAGGGCACCGATCTCACCAAGTCACAGAGTTCGGTTCTGATCCGCTTGGAGCAGGGCGGTCCGGCCACCGCCACCGAACTCGCCAAAGCGGCCGGTATGCGTCCGCAGTCGATGGCGAAAATCGTTCGCGCACTGGAAGATGCGGGACTGATCGCGGGCCGGCCCGATCCGGCCGACGGCCGCAAGACCGTCCTCGACCTCACCGCCGCCGCCCGGGACGAGTTCGCCACCGGCCGTCGCGCGAAAGAGGATTGGCTCACCCGGGTGATCGAGGCCGAATTCAGCGACGCCGAGATCGATCAGCTCGCCGCGGCGGTCACCCTCCTCGAACGCATCGCCCGTTCCACCTGACCGGATACCGCCCGATCACCTCGAAGCGCCGCAGCGCGATCCCGGCACGGGATCCGCGCCGACCCGTCATGCGCACCGCCGCCCGGCGACGCGACGAAAACCGTGTACCAGCAAAGGAATTCGCTATGCCCGTTACCGCTGTCGATCCCGCCACCGCCCTCATCGTCATCGACCTGCAGCAGGGGATCGTGAGCCGGGAGCTGGCGCATCCGGTCGAGCCGGTCGTCACTCGTGCCGCCACGCTGGCACAGGCCTTCCGCGACCGCGATCTGCCAGTCGTGCTGGTCAATGTCGCGGGTACCCCGCCCGGGCGTACCGACGCCGGGGCCACGGCGTCGGGTGATCTGCCGGCGGACTGGGCCACCCTGATCCCCGAACTCGATCGGCAGCCCGGCGACATCCTGGTCACGAAGTACGCGCGCAGCGCCTTCGCCGGCACCGGACTGGCCGACCGGCTGCGCGCCGACGGCGTCACCCAGGTCGTCGTCATCGGCATCGCTACCGGCGCCGGTGTGGAATCGACGGCTCGGGATGCCCACGAGCAGGGGTTTCACGTCACCCTTCCGGTCGACGCCATGACCGATTCCGATAGCGAGCGGCACGAGCACAGCATCGCCCACATCTTCGGCCGTATCGCCGAAACCGGTACCACCGACGACGTGCTGCGGCTGTTGGCGGCGCGCGCGTGACAGCCGCACCCACCGATACCGCGGCCGTACCCAGCGATCCGTTTCCCGCCCGGTTCGCCGGGCCGCTGCTGCTGGGCTCGACCCTCAACCCGATCAACACCTCCACCATCGCCACCGCCCTGGTCGGCATCGGCGTCGACTTCCATCGCGGTCCCGGCGCCACGGCCGTCCTGATCTCGGTGCTGTACCTGTGCAGTGCGGTCATGCAGCCCACGATGGGCAAGCTGGCCACCCTGTTCGGGCCGCGCCGGGTCTTCGTCGGTGGGTTGATCGTCCTCATCGTCGCCGGTGTCATCGGCACGGCCGCACCGGCATTCGCCTTCCTGGTCATCTCGCGGGCTCTGATCGGCGTGGGCACCTCGGCGGCGTTTCCGACCGCGATGGCGCTGGTACGGCACCGTGCCGACGCCGCGGGTACCGGGGTCCCGGCACGGGTGCTGGGCAACTTCTCCATCGCGGCCCAGGTCACCACGGTGGTGGGCCTGCCGCTCGGCGGTGTGCTGGCGGGGGTGTTCGGCTGGCGCGCGATCTTCTTCGTCAATATCCCGCTGGCGCTGACGGCGCTGATCACGACTCTGAAAGGGGTACCCGGTGATGAGCCGGCGGTTCGGCGGCGGGGGTCGCTGGCGGCGGCGGTCGATCTGGTCGGCATCGTGCTGTTCGCGGGCACCGTGATCAGCGTGCTGATCCTGCTGTCGGATCTGCGGACCCCGATGTGGCCGCTGCTGCCGGTGGCGTTGGTGCTGGGTGCGGCGTTGATCGGCTGGGAGCGGCGGGCCCGCAGTCCGCTCATCGATGTGCGCATGCTGGTCGGCAACGGTGATCTGCTGCGGACCTATCTGCGCCAGGCGGTGGTCTCATTGGGCACCTACACCGCCCTCTACGGCACCAGTCAGTGGATGGAACAGGCGGCGGGCTACAGCGCCTCCCAGGTCGGGCTGATCCTGCTGCCGCTGTCGGCGATCAGCATCGTGGTCGCACGGCTGGTCTCCAATCGAGGCTGGATCCGATGGCCGCTGATCACCAGCGGCCTCGCGCTGGCGGCGACCGGGGTGATGCTGCGGTTCATCACTCACACCTCACCGGTGCCGGTGCTGATCGCCATGTCGCTGCTGTTCGGATTGGCCAGTGGATTCAGCGGATTCGCCAATCAGGCCACGCTCTACGTGCAGGCGCCGGGCGATCAGGTCGCGGTGGCCTCCGGGCTGTTTCGCACTTTCGCCTATCTGGGGGCGATCTTCTCCTCGAGTCTCATCGCGCTCACGTTCGGACCCGCCACCACCGACGCCGGACTGCACGCCATAGCCTGGGTGATCCTGGGCCTGGGTGGCGCGATCGGGCTGATGACGGTGCTCGACGGCAGGATTCCGCTGCGCACGGGGTCGCACGCGGATCAGGCGTCGGCGTAGGTCGCGGTCAGATCGGTGACCCGCTGCGCCGGCCACGGACAGCGGATCTCGCCGCGGTTGGCGGCGTAGAACAGCTCCAGATGCACCTGCCAGGCCGCCAGCAGTCGTGCCCGCTGCGGGCCCAGATCGTGGGGGAGGGTGTGCACCAGTTCCAGGCGCGTCCCGGTGTCGGGATCGGCGATGATCTCCCAGCGCACCCGGCCCGCGGGCACCGAGTCGACGGTGGCCTCGTATTCGAGCAGGCCGGGGGGCTGCGCCGCGGTGAGCGGACCGGGCTCGATCACGGGGTTGGCCGCCCGTTCCGGTGGCATCGCACCCACCCGCGGTCGGCTGTGCTCGACCAGGACCGCCCACGCTCCCTCGGCGGTCTGCGGCACCAGATCGTGGGTGAACCGCAATCGCGTGCGGCCGTCGGCGTCGGTCTCGGCGCGGCCACGGCCCAGGCCGAACTTCTCGACATAAGCTTGCGCCCGCGTCAGCCAGCGCTCCTGCGGCGAGCCGGGGTCGACGCCGTCGAGTACGGCCGCCAGCGCGGTCAGGCAGCCGTCCCAGCCCGCAGCCGTGCGCGCCGCACCGAGCCGTCCGAGCGTTCCGTGCCCGAGCGCGTGGGTGAACACCAGTCGGCAGCCCGGCGGCTCGGCGATCAGCTCGAATCGCAGCACATCGCGGTTCCAGCGGAACATGAACGCCTTCGGCGGATCGACCTCGAGCACTTCACCGTCCCACGAGTCGTCCACGGGTGCCTGGTCGCCGAAGGTGAACCGCATCGGCGCTCCCGGACGCAATTCGGTCTCCACCGCGGCCGGGAACCAGGCCGCCAGTTGGGCGGGTTCACTGACGGCTCGCCACACCCGCTCGGGCGGATGCGCGAGGCGGCGTTCGAACCGCAGTGTCGGCACACCATCGATGGTGGTGAGCTCCGCGGATGAGTCGTCGGTGGGCATTGCTGCTCATTCCTCCTCGGTGGCCATCACGTCGAGATGGCGGGTGAGGGCGTCGAGACTCGACTCCCACAGCCGCCGGTACGGCGCCAGCCACAGGTCGATTTCCGACAGCGGCTGCGGCCGCAGCCGATACCAGCGGCGCTGGGCGTCGTGGCGGACTTCCACCAGGCCCGCGCCGCGCAACACCTTCAAATGTTTCGACACCGTCGGCTGGGCCAGCCGCAACTCCGTGACCAGCTCGCCGACCAGGCGTTCACGTTGCCGCAGCAGATCCA
Source organism: Nocardia spumae (assembly GCF_020733635.1). Classification (NCBI taxonomy): domain Bacteria; kingdom Bacillati; phylum Actinomycetota; class Actinomycetes; order Mycobacteriales; family Nocardiaceae; genus Nocardia; species Nocardia spumae. The sequence continues at coordinate 3,700,667 of NZ_JAJFZL010000001.1, forward strand.
GGATCTCGCGACGCCGCGGTTCGGCCAACGCCTCGAACGTAGATGCCATATCGGCAATATAGCTGATCTGGAATATACACGCGGGGTTCGGACGGGTTCAGGAGCCCTCCTGCACCGGATAGTCGATGACGACCACACCGCCGGTGGCGTAGTTGACGACATCGGCGGCCGCCCGCAGGCCGTGCGCCGACGCCCGCGCCGCGGCCATGGCGGCGGCGTCGGCGAAGTCGGCTTCGAAGACGGCGAAGTACGGCGCTTCTCCCTTGGTCGCCGCCACGTCGAAGCTGTAGCGCCACGCAAGCAGGCCGGGCCACTTCCTGACCAGTGGAAGATGGTTGGTCACGTAGTAGTCGCGGAAGTGGTCGGGGTCGACGGGCTCGGGATACAGGACCACCAGCTTATGCACGACTACCTCCGGTATCGCCGGCGGTGCGGGTGAGTGCGGTGTCCGGCACCACGGTCGGTTGAATCGTCATATGCGCAGGTTAGGGCTTGATGCGTGGTCGAGGGAAAGACCGGGACGGGATAGGCTCAGAACGGATCGTTATCAATCGGCAGGGAGGGCATGTGGCGCCGGATACGGTGAGCCTGCGGTACTTTCTGGTGCTGGCGCAGGAATTGAACTTCACCCGCGCGGCCGCGCGGATCGGTATCGCCCAGCCGGCGCTCAGTGCCCGGATGCGCCGATTGGAGGCGGAACTCGGTACGAGCCTGCTGGTTCGTAACACGCGTAGCGTCGTATTGACCACGGCCGGTGCGGCTTTGGCGGAGTCCGCGCCGCCCGCGCTGGCGGCGCTGGACCGGGCATGGGACATCGCCCGGAATGCGGGGGCCGGTGAACTGGGCACGCTGCGCATCGGATACAGCCTCAGCACGGGGGCCGAGACGGCACCGGCCCTGGTGGACAGGCTCATTCACGGCAGCCCGGGACTCGAGGTCGGCGCGGTCCCGATGGCGACTCCGGAGATCTCTCCCGCGGTCGCCGACGGCCGCATCGATGCGGGGATCACCCGCGGTGAACAGCCGGGTCGTGGCGTGCGCCGATTCCTGCTGCGGCGTGAGCGCGTCGGGGTTCAATTGGCACAGCATCATCCGCTGGCCGGACACCCGGAGATCGAGATCGCCGCTGCGGCCGCGTATCCGCTGAGAGTGCCCGACCGCGTGGCCAACCCCGTGATCCACGATCAGCTGTCCGCACTGTTCCGCGATACCCGGCTGAACCCTCGATTCCACACGCCCGCAGTCTCTTTCGACATGGCTCAGCGCGACCTACGCGACGGGCTCACCCTCGCCCCGGCCGGTGAAGCCGCGGTCACGGTGTCATCGGCCGGTCTCACGTGGCGACCGCTGCGGGGTGCGCCCGACCTGACGATCCACCTGGTCCTCCCGCGCGTGCAGTCACCACTACACCGCCGTATCCGTACCGTCGCCAAAACCCTGGCACACGAGCTGCACTGGCTGCCGGACTGACCCGCACCGCCGGGGCCCCGGCGCGGCGCCGGCCCGAACTGCTCGAGCGACGGCCGCCGGTGTCACGGGGCTCCAGAGGTGGAGCCGTCACATCGTGGTGTTCCGGTGGCGGATCGGCTTGCGGATCAGCTCCGTGGCGACTTCGAGAGGTTCCGGTAGTAACCGCCGAAAAGACAACGGATCTGCCGTCGCCGCAGTGGGCCGGGCCTCGGCTTCGGCGCGGGGCTCGCAGCAGGTGGGGCCGTTGCTGACCCGTAGGCTGAACCTGGAGTTGATCGCCGAGCACTGGGATGACCTGCGGCGGTTGGCCGGTTCGTTGAAGTTCGGTCATGCCACCGCTTCTCTGCTGGTCGGCAAGCTCTCGGCCTCGGGCCGCCAGAACACTCTCGCGGCCGCGCCCAAAGAGTACGGCGCGCTCCGCCGCACCATCTACGCCGCGAAATACCTCTCCGATCCGGACTATCGGCGCAAGATCTCCCGTCAGCTCAACAAGGGCGAGTCGCTGCACGCGCTGCGCCGCGACGTGCTCTACGCCCACGAGGGCATGATCCGGGCCCGTCACCTCGGCCAGCAGGCCGAACAAGCCTGATGCCTGACGTTGGCCCGGACGCGGTAATCGCCTGGACTACAGAGTATTACGGGCTGGCCGTGGAGCAGATGCGCCGGGCCGGACAGCGGATCGACGACGACGTCCTGGCCCACATCTCCCCGGCGCACAGCGCCAACATCAACTTCCTCGGCGCGATCGAGGTCGACATCGAGGGCGAACTCGCCCAGCTCGGCCCGACCGGCTACCGGCCGCTGCGGGTCCGCGACACCCCCTTCCGACCCCTGGCCCCGGCGCTCCAGACCTTCTCGTCGTCATCCTGTAATGCCGATTACACGCTGTGGCACAAGCTGCCTGTCGGCCTTCGACATGGCGGCCTCAGGTCGGATTCCCTCGCAGCCGACGGAGCGCGATCTCACGACGGTCGGGCAAGCGCGTCGTTAGAGGACAAGCTGGATAGTTCGGTCGCACACCCTCGAGCCATCCTGTTGTTGGAATAAACCTTTGGCGGGAGCCGATCCTGACTCCAGCCTCTTGCCGGCCGTGTGGCGCGCCGACCGGAGCGGCCAGTGGTTGGCCGTCGAAGATCAACCGGCTGTGCTCATCTGTGCCAGCCGACGTATCGGCACGCCCGTGAGTACGGGATTCAACTGTTGGGAGTCCGGGCTGTTGTGAGTCAGGCGAGGAAGTCTGCCGCGGCTCGATTTACGGCTTCCTTGTCGATGTACTCCATATAGCCACGCGAGTCGAAGGTCTCACCGCCGAATATGCCGTGGCAGTGGTAGCCGAGAATGTAGCCGCGGCCGACTCCGAAACGCGGTGGCGAGTCGACTGTGCCGTGGACGAGCAGGTCGTCGCCTGCGGTCCAGGTGAACCTCACGGGGAGCCGCATGGCGTTGCCGTAGGGGTCGATGGTTGTTTCCGTGGCATATTCGGTGACCTCGAATCGAACCTTCTTGTGCGTGACCCACGTCGGTTGTCCGATCGCTCGGTGATAGGCAGCGGTCAGCAGAGGTTGGCCGGTGGCGTGTACGTCGACCAGCAGCAGATGGGAGTGATCGTCGACGCCGATCACTTGGTAGGTGAAGAAGTCGATCGGGGCTTTGGACGCGGGGGGCAGGGTGCGGTCGACAAGCCCGTGCAGACCTGCGCATGCGGCGTATTCGAAGGTGCCGACTCCCGACACGTCGCTTCGGTCGTCGCCGACGGTGATGCTGCCGTCGTACTCGACGCACAGGCTCAGGTGGTCGTAGACCGGTGAGCGCATGAACCAGGCCACCTGGCCGGTCGCGCGCAGTTGCAGGTCAGCGCTGAAGTCCTGGGTTTTCACCGAAACACGGAAGTCGGGATAGGTGCCTTCGATGACGACATCGCCACCGAAGTCCAGGAGCGATCCGTCGTCTTCGAGCCGGCATTGCTCGGTCATCGAGTACGCCTGGTAGAACGCCGCTCCGCGAGCGGCGGTCGACGCCGATACGGTAACCGTGTCGCGTGGAGTGGTAGTGACCGCGTCGTCGTTATCCAGAGCGGTCGCGCCCGGGAGTCCGGCGATCACCATGGTGCTGAAGTATCGGTGCGGCTCGGGCAGGTTCGGGATCATCACCCCGTAATGCGTCCATCCGTAACGACGCCCGCCGACGTGTGGCGCGAGCATGTGCGGTCGCGTGAACGGGCGCGCTGTCGCGCGGACCGCCGGCCGGGAGATCCAGGGCATTATCCGCAATGCCGCTGGTGTCACGGTTCGCCAGAGGATGTTCGGTCGCATGCGCCGAGACGATACACATCCCGGGAAACTGTCTGCAACGATTGGTTACATACACATTGTCGGATACGTCTTCGGGCTGTTCACTACTCGCCGCCGGACGTGAGCACCCGCCGCGGGCCACGATGACCGGTTCGGTCGCGTGCGGCCGTGAACCGCAAACATGGTGCAGTGCAGGAACATTCGCCCGGCGAGTTGCGTACTTGCCGTTGTGCTCGTAGGCGCTGGCGCCGGATTGTTATGGTCGTGAGGTGGGAACGCTAGCGGGATCGTTCGACCAAGACCTGCCGGGTCTGCCTCGCGGCCGGGGCCGGATGGTCACCGATGACGTGCTGGCCGCGCAGCGCCCGCGACTGCTTCGTGCGGCCATCGCAGCGGTGGCCGAGAACGGCTTCGCCGCAACCACGATCGCGGACATCGTCGGTCGTGCGCGAGTGTCGCGTCAGGCGTTCTATCGTCAGTTCGACAGCAAGGAAGCCTGCTTGATCGCGGCGATCGACGCCGGTATCGAAACCGTCGCGGCAGTGGTCGCGGCCAGTGGTGCCGAAACCGGCGATCAGACCGATTTCGAGGCGTCGATCCGCGCCGTGCTGCGCGCGTATCTGCGTGTGAGCGCGGCCGAACCCGAGTTCACGCGCGCGTGGACCTTGGAGCTTCCGATCTCCGGCGCGGCCGGACTCGCCAAGCGCAACGAGTACTTCGACATCCTCGCGGACGTACTGCGACGCCTGCACATCGACGCCGGCCTCGGATCCGCGCGCGAGGCGTTGCCCGAGACCACGTACTTGGCGCTGATCGGCGGCTGCCACGAGCTGTTCTATCGCTACGTCGCCGCTGATCGCACCTCCGATCTTCCCGATCTCGAAGGGGCGATGGCGAGCTTCGTGCTCGCTGTGCTCGGCTGAGAACCTCCTCCAGCGCCACCGTGGCGAGTCCTCGCGCCCGGACCGCGCCGCCCGACCACATGTTGACAAAGTCATATGGCGCCTCCATCCTCTTTATAAGAACTCGTGCGTACTTATGAATGTCACGCGGTAGTCCCACGAAGGAGTGGATGATGGGCATACTCCCCAGCTTTCGAACGATTCCGGCGAATCCGCCGGGGCCCGTGGCGATTCGGCCCCGGCGGGTCGAATTCGATTGGCGCGGGGCGCCGCTGATCTGGATCCCTTCCGAGCCCGTGGCCAGCTACTTCCTCAACTCGCTGAATCTGGTGATCCCGGAAGGCGAGCGAATGATCATCCAGGCGTTCGACGAAGCGCTCGCTGACGTGCGTGACGACAAGCTGCGCGAGGACATGCTCGGCTTCATGGGGCAGGAGCAACAGCACGCACAGGCCCATGACGCGGTAATGAGGCAAGTGTTCACCGCCCACGGCATCGACCCGGCACCGTTCATGCAATCCATCGAATACCTGTTTCGCAGGATCCTGGGTGCTCGTGACAGCGACGGACCGCGGCTGCGCCGGCAACGCCTGATCGAGCGTCTGGGTATAGCCGCGTCCTCGGAGCACATGTTCGCCTTCATGGGGGACTGGGCGCTCAATGCCGACCTCGAGCGATTCGGGGCTGATCCGCAAATGCTCGATCTGTACCGCTGGCACGGCGCGGAGGAAGTCGAGCACCGAAGCGTCGCCCACGATGTGGCCCGCTACTTCGGTGTCGGATACCTCCGGCGAGGCGCGTCGATGATCATCACCTGGCCGTTCTTCCTGGCGTTGCTGGCTCGCGGGGCGATGTATCTGAGCCGCAACGACCCGTCCACACCGAACATCGGTTACCCACGGTTGATGCTCGGGCTGCTCAGCGCTATGAACCGCGGGCTCCTACCGGGCGTAGCGGCGTGGACCTGGAGCGGGTTGTCGACCTTCGTCCCCGGATTCGACCCGCAATCGGTGGGGTCCACAGCGCAGGCACTGGCGTACATCGCGCAATCCCCGGCGGCCAAGCGGGTTCAGTCGTGACCATGCGCGGCACGCCCAGACTGGTTGTCCCACAGACCCGCCCGCCGAACCCTTGGGGCCGAGATCGCCCGGATCGCCTCCTGGATTCATTGGAGGCACTGCTCGAACTGCGAGTCCGCTGGACAGCGATTACCCACAGCCGCCGCCACCCGACACCTGCGGTCAACAACCGCCTGTTTCCACTGCGGGTCGGCGAGCGGGACGTCGTCGCCGGCGACGACGACGTCGTCGCCCTCACCCTCGGCGGAACTCGCCGTGCACAGCTGCCGGCGTGGTATCCAGGCGCGCATCTGGATATCCAGCTGCCGTCCGGTCGCATCCGCCAGTACTCGTTGTGCGGGGACCCCGCCGACCGTCATCGCTACCGCATCGCCGTCCGTCGAGTACCCGACGGCGGCGGCGGATCCCGTGAGCTACACCGCCTGCCCGTGGGTAGCGTCGTGCATGTTCGGGGTCCTCGAAACGCCTTCGGGTTCATCGAACCCGTACGAGTCGCCGATACCGGACGCGTCCGATTCATCGCCGGCGGTATCGGGATCACGCCGATCCTTCCCATGGTTCGCGAGGCCGAACACATGGGCCTGGACTGGACACTGGTTTACGTGGGCAGGAACCGGGGCGCGTTACCTTTTCTCGACGAGCTGGCGCGCTTGGGCCAGCGAGTTGTCGTACGCACCGACGACGACCACGGACTTCCCACCGCGGATGACCTACTACCGGTCGACCTACACACCGGCGATGTCATCTACTGCTGTGGTCCGATCCCATTGATGGACATGGTCGCCGCGCGCGTTCGCGACGCCCCGGGCGTCGAGCTGCACTCGGAAAGGTTCTCACCGAAACCAGTCGTCGATGGACGCCCTTTCCGCATCCAACTCGCTCGTTCAGGCGAGGTCGTGCACGTCGATGCGCACGAGACCGCGTTGGAAGCCGTGCTCGAGGTCGACTCCCGCACGCCGTACTCGTGCAGACAGGGCTTCTGCGGAGCGTGCCGCGTGCGCGTCGTCGCAGGCACGGTCGATCATCGCGACACCATGCTCAGCACTTCCGACCGCGAAGCGGGAATGATGTTGCTGTGTGTGTCGAGAGCAGAAAGCGGTTCTCTCACTCTGGATCTCTGACAACCCATGCACTCGACCGGACCGTCGGCTCTCCTCGCCGAACTGAGGTACCCGGGTTCGGCATCCAAGCCAAGAGCCGCTATGGAACCGCCGCAGCACCTCCGGGGAACGTACTAATCTGCCGCATGCCACGTGCTCGGCAGCCCCGCCGGAGCGTCGTCGTTGCCCCAGATAATCGAGCCGGCGCGTGGAGAACAGGCAGTCGAGCCGATCCGAGTCTCGTGGCGCGACGCCGAAACCGTGATTCCGGGAAACCGGCGAGCCCGTAATACTCTGTGGTCCAGGCGATCACAGCGTTCGTGACCAGCGCCGGGCACCGCTCCCGCGTGGGCGTAGATGAGGTCACGTATCCGCCGTACCTTGGCCGGCCCCCTTCTCGGGCTGGAAGAATGCGAGCATCTTCCGGGCGGCGTCCGGCGCCATCAGTACTTGCTGGATGTCCGCGGACATCCGGGCGGCCGCGCTGGTGCGTTCGAACATCTCGCGTTCGTATGCCGCGACGGCGGCGCGCCGGTCGTCCGGGTGCGCGGCAAGCGCGAGTCCGAGCAGCGCGCCGTCGAGCAATGCCATGTTGGCGCCCTCACCTACCGGCGGCATCAGATGCGCGGCATCGCCGACCAGCGTGACGCGCGGGTTCGCGGGCCAGGTCAGGCCCGCCGGGAGGGTGGTGATCGATCGCGGGACGACCGTGTCGTCGCAGGCCGCGATCAGCGCGGTGAACCGCGGATCCCAGCCGGGGAGTAGCTCGATCAGCCGCGCGCGGGCGGCGGCCGGGTCCTCGAACGGGATCGCACTGGTAGCGAACCAGTCCTCGGCGGTGTGGTAGAAGCTGAGGCCGATGCGGACGCGACCGTCGCCGTTGCGCTGCGCCGCCAGGGACAGTCCGTTGCCGAGCACCCAGTAGGTGCCCCGCCCGACCATCGCGGCGAGGTCGGGGTGGGTGTGGTCGATGTCGGGAATGCCGACCTCGACGACGTTGACGCCGGTATGCGCCGGGCGGGCGTCGGTGAGCAGTCCGCGGACCCGCGAGTTCGCGCCGTCAGCACCGACCAGCAGGTCGTATGTCGCACTGCCGCCGTCGGTGAAGTGCAGCAGTCCGTTGTCGGCGGATGCGACGGACCGCCCCCAGCGCACCGTTGTGTCGGGCAGGGAATCCAGCAGCAGGTCACGGAGATCGGCGCGGTCGACCTCGGGTCGTGCGAGCGGGGCGTCGTCGGGGGTGTCCTCCTGCAGCAGCAAGGTGCCGTCCGGTTCCAGCAGGCGCATGTCCTGCCCCTCGCCGCGGGCGATCGCGAAGAACCGATCGATCAGCCCGGCCTCGCGCAACGCATGCTGCCCGGAATGGATGTCGAGCATACCGCCCTGGCCGCGGGCCTCGCGCGAGGTTTCACGTTCGTACACGACGGCGTCGATGCCGTGCACGTGCAGCACGCGGGCGAGGGCCAGGCCGCCCAGTCCGGCTCCGACGATGGCGATGGTCATGGTCACCCTTCAATACACCGAATTGATCAATACACTGTATCGCCGGATGCGTTGTATCGTCAGCGCCATGTTGGTGTGGGAGCGGCCGGAGCCGCCGGATCGACCGGCGCCGGCCCCATTGAGCAGGGAGCGGATCGTGCGAGCGGCGATCCGGCTGGCCGACGCCGACGGGCTGGCGGCGGTATCGCTACGAAAGGTCGCCGCGGCGCTGGATGTCGGGCCGATGCGGCTCTACGGCTACATCGCCACCAAGCAGGAGTTGCTCGATCTGATGGTCGATGCGGTCTACGCCGAGATCCGCCCGGCCGGAGACGGCTGGCGCGACGTGCTGCGCTCGCTGGCCGAAACCACCCGGCAGGCCGCTCATCGGCACGAATGGCTGGCCGATCTGATCGGCGGGCGGCCTCAGCTCGGGCCGCATGCGCTGGCCAGGGGCGAGGCGGTGGTGGCCGCGATGGGCGAGGTCGGCGTGGACCTGGTCATGCCGGTGGTCGACGCGGTCAACGCGTATGTGATCGGCGCGGTGCGCCGGGAGATCACCGAGCAGCGTGCCGAGCGCGCGACCGGAATGGACCAGCGGCAATGGCAGTCCGCATTCGGGCCCTATCTGGAACGGACCTTCGCCACCGGCCGATTTCCCGCACTGGCCACGGTCGTTCGCGACGGCGCTCACCTGGACGCCGACGAAACCTTCCGTACGGGTCTCGAGTTCCTCCTCGACGGCATCCGAGCCCGCATCGCGAACTGACGGCTCTCATCGAAGCCGCGGCGCCCTGGCCGGTTCCGGGGCGGGTGCCGAGGCTCTCACATGCGCAGGGGCAGGCCCGCGCGAATGCGCGCCATCCGGTCCTCGTGCACGGCATGCGCGCGCTGGAGTTGCGTTGTCAGGTCGTCGGCGCGGAATCGGCGCACATATTTGTCCGGCAGTTCGGCCATCGCCCGCTCGTCGGCCAGCATCCGAGCGTAGGTCTGCTCGCGCAGCGTCTGATCGGCCTCGTAGCCCAGATCCAGGTATCGCATCGCGTATCGGTGCGCGCCGGCGACCGCGGTCTGCGCCCGCCCGGCGGGGCTCCACAGTGACACCACCACCGTCACCACGAGCACGGCCACGATCACCACCAGCGACCACACCGTGGAGATCTCGGCCACCGGCACCGGGTCGCCGTCGTTGACGAAGGGGAGGCTGTTGTGGTGCAACGCGTGCAGGATCAGCTTCACGCCGATGAATCCGAGCACCACGGCCAATCCGAAACCGAGATAGATCAGCCGGTCGAGCAATCCTTCCAGCAGGAAGAACAGCTGCCGCAACCCGAGCAGGGAGAACGCGGTGGCGGTGAATACGAGGAATACGTTCTGGGTCAGCCCGAAGATGGCCGGAATCGAATCCAGGGCGAACAGCACGTCGGTGCCGCCGATCACGATCATCGCCGAGACCATGGGGGTCAGGCGGCGACGGCCGCCCACTACGGTGGTGATCGCGTCGCCGTCGTAGAAATCTGTGGTGCGCAACAGTTTTCGCGTGATCCGGGCAATCACGCCGTCACCGGCGCGGGGGTCCTCACCTTCGGGCCGCAGCATGTTGCCCGCGGTCACCAGCAGCACCGCGCCGAAGACGTAGAACACCCACGCGAACCGGTTGATCAGCGTCGCTCCCAGGAAGATGAATCCCGTCCGGACCGCCAGCGAGATCGTGATCCCCACCAGCAGTACCTTCTGCCGGGCGGCGGCGGGGACGCGGAAGGCGGAGAAGATCACCAGGAAGACGAACAGGTTGTCCACCGACAACGCCTTCTCGGTGATGTAGCCGGCGAAGTACTCCACGGCCATCTCCGAACCGCCGAACCCCCACACCACGAACCCGAACGCCACCGCCACCCCGACGTAGGCCGCCGACCACACCGCCGACTCCGACAGCGTCGGCGAATGCGGGCCGCGCACATGGAAGACGAAGTCGACTGCCAGCAACGCCACGATCAACGCCAGCGCGCCCAGCCAAGCCAGCAGCGGAACGGTCACGTCGCCTCCTGCACCCGTGGGGTCTCGCGGTGACTGTATCCGTCGCCTGCCGCGCTCGGCCGCCATCGACAGGCACACATCCCGCGACACGAGAATGCCCCGTGGACCCGATCCGGTCCACGGGGCATCCGGTCCCGGTGATCAGCCGAGATCGAATCGATCCGCGTTCATCACCTTCGTCCAGGCGGCGACGAAATCGTCGACGAACTTACGCTTCGCGTCGTCGGTGCCGTAGACCTCCGATATCGCGCGCAACTGCGAATTGGATCCGAACACCAGATCGACCCGGCTGGCGGTCCACCGCTGTGCGCCGGTCGCCCGGTCCGAGCCGACGTAGGTGCCGTCGTCGGCGGGGGAGGGCTTCCACTCGGTGTTCATATCGAGCAGATTGACGAAGAAGTCGTTGCTCAGTACACCGGGGTTGGCGGTGAACACACCCAGCGACGCCTGCTTGTGGTTCGCGCCCAGCACGCGCAGGCCACCGACCAGGACCGCCATCTCCGGCGCGGTCAGGGTCAGCAGATTCGCCTTGTCGACGAGCAGATACTCCGCCGGCAACCGGGTGCCCTTGCCCAGGTAGTTGCGGAAGCCGTCGGCCTTGGGCTCGAGGTGGGAGAACGACTCCACATCGGTGAGTTCCTGGGTGGCATCGGCGCGACCCGGCGCGAACGGCACCGAGACCTCGAACCCGCCGTCCGCGGCGGCCTTCTCGATCGCGGCGACACCGCCGAGGACCACCACATCGGCGAACGACACCCGCACAGCGCCGCTCTGCTCGGCGTTGAACGCCTCCTGCACACCTTCGAGAGTGCGGATCACCCGCGCGAGCTCATCGGGATCGTTGGCCTCCCAACCGCTCTGCGGCTGCAGGCGCAGGCGGCCACCGTTGGCGCCACCGCGCTTGTCGCTACCGCGGAACGAGGACGCCGCGGCCCACGCGGTGGCGACCAGTTGCGGCACGCTCAGGCCCGAGGCCAGGATCTTGGCCTTGAGCGCCGCGATGTCGGCGGCGCCGATCAGCTCGTGGTCGACGGCCGGAACCGGGTCCTGCCACAGCAGCGTCTGCTCGGGAACCTGCGAACCCAGGTACCGGGCCTTGGGTCCCATATCGCGGTGGATCAGCTTGTACCAGGCCTTGGCGAATTCCTCGGCCAGTTCCTCGGGGTGGTCGAGCCAGCGCCGGGTGATCGGGCCGTAGACGGGGTCTTCGCGCATCGACAGGTCGGTCGTCAGCATCGCCGGTGCGCGTGTGGTCGCCGGATCGAAGGCATCGGGCACGGTACCGGCACCGGCGCCGTCCTTCGGAGTCCACTGCCAGGCGCCGGCGGGGCTCTTGGTCTTCTCCCACTCGTAGCCGTAGAGGGTTTCGAGGAAGCTGTTGTCCCATGTGGTGGGGGTGGGCGTCCACGTCACCTCGATACCGCTGGTGATCGCGTCCTTACCGACACCGGTGTTGAACGCGCTCTTCCAGCCCAGTCCCATCTGTTCGAGCGGGGCGGCCTCGGGCTCGGGTCCCACCAGATCGGCCGGACCGGCACCGTGGGTCTTGCCGAAGGTGTGCCCGCCCACGATCAACGCCGCGGTTTCCACGTCGTTCATCGCCATCCGGCGAAAGGTCTCACGGATGTCGATGGCTGCCGCCAGCGGGTCCGGATTGCCGTTGGGCCCTTCGGGATTGACGTAGATCAGACCCATCTGCACCGCTGCGAGCGGGTTCTCGAGGTCACGCCGGCCGGAGTAGCGTTCGTCGCCGAGCCACTCCAGCTCCGGGCCCCAGTAGACCTCTTCGGGTTCCCATTCGTCGACCCGGCCACCGCCGAAACCGAACGTCTCGAACCCCATGGACTCCAGCGCCACATTGCCGGCGTAGACGATCAGATCCGCCCACGACAGCTTGCGGCCGTACTTCTGTTTCACCGGCCACAGCAGCCGGCGCGCCTTGTCCAGGCTGGCGTTGTCGGGCCAGCTGTTGAGCGGGGCGAACCGCTGCATGCCCGCGCCGGCGCCGCCGCGCCCGTCCTCGATGCGGTAGGTGCCCGCGGCGTGCCAGGCCATGCGAATGAACAGCGGACCGTAGTGACCGAAATCGGCGGGCCACCAGTCCTGCGAAGTGGTCATGACCGAGACGATGTCGGCCTTGACCGCGGCCAGATCCAGCGTCGAGAATTCCGCGGCGTAGTCGAAATCCGCGCCGAGCGGATTGATCTCGGCCGGATTGTGCTGCAGGATCCTCAAATTCAGTTGTTCCGGCCACCAGTCCCGGTTACCGCCGCCCTCGACCGGGGGCTTCATGCGACCCACGACGGGGCAACCGCTCTCCGGGGGTTCGGTATTGGCCTCGGCGATGGGCGGATGTTCCTCAGGCACGGTATTTCCTTTCCGAGTGAGTGAATCGGGCTGTGATCACGGCTGTGATCGAGACGTGGACGACGGGGAGCAAGCAGGGCACAGACCCCAGTAGATGACTTCGGCCTCGTCGAGCAGGAAGCCGTTGTCGTCGGCCGCGGTCAGACACGGCGCGGTGCCGACGGCGCAGTCGACATCGGCGATGACACCGCACGAGCGGCACACGAGGTGATGATGGTTGTCGCCGACGCGCGTCTCGTAGCGGGCCACCGAACCCATCGGCTGGATCCGGCGGAGCAGGCCCGCCTCGGTCAACGCGCGCAGGACGTCGTATACCGCCTGGTGAGACACCGTGCCCAGGGTGACTCGGACCAGACCGAGGATGGTGTCGGTATCGGAATGCGGATGCTCGTGCACAGCGGTCATCACCGCGATCCGCGGGGCGGTGACCCGCAGCGCGGCCCGGCGCAGCATGCGCTCGAAATCCGCCGTGGTGGACACAGTCCGAAGTATGACTCATTCAAGTAACCGGTAGGTGCGGAATTGAGAACCGAATTTCCGCCGGGGCCGGGTCGCCGCGGCGCACCCGCCCGCGCCGCCGGACGCGGCCGGCCGCCGGCCCCGGTCATGTGTGATTCCTGTGACTCCTGATGTCGGTGACCGATTCGATATCCGATTCCCTCCGGCGCCTCGTTTTCGTAACGGCTTTTCGATATCCCCACGTCACCACCATGGGGGCGGCAGTGACATTCCGAATATTCGGCGGCGCGACCGCGCAACGGCCACGAAACGGCCTGGTGGCGCGAAATTTCTTTTATCCACGACGAGTTGGTCACCGAATCAAGTACTACACACAGAGGTGAGGTACGTCTTGTACCGGAAGGTTGATCGGTGACTCCGATGAATGTCAACGATGTCGGTAATCGACTCGCCGAGCCGGACCCGCCCGGGGGGTCTGTCACTGCACCGGGCGCATTGAACAGCGGCCGCGGCAGTGGTGTAGGCGATACCTTCGGAAACCGGCGCGGCGGAGAGTTCGCCGTGCAGCGGCTGCGAGCCCTTCGGCTCAGGCGCAAACGCGCGGGCTGAAGCTTTCCGCTTCAACCCGCATATTTCGTTACCAATGCAAATCTCCTATAGCGCGACGACTGTCCAGCCGCGTCGACAACGCGCGCCCTCCGAACGGACAGCACGGCAATTTCTACCGCAGAAACCGGATTCCGGAAATATTCGGCGACTGCCCTGAGGTAACAAAATCGATGGAGGTCCGGTGACCCAATTCAAGAGCAACTTCGACGGCGCTGGGCGCGAGTCGGAGTCACCGCGGATCGGTTCTTCCACCTCGGATGCGAACGGCCACCAGGTAGCGGACCAGGGATTTCGCGCGATTTCCCTGGAGGGGGGCTTCGTGGAGTCGCGACCGGGCGACATCTTCAAGCTGACGGCGGCGCAGCGCGGAATTTGGTTCGCCCAGCATCTCGCGGGATCGTCACCGATTTCGGTCGCGCAATACGTCGAGATCGTCGGCGAATTGCATACGGAATTGCTCCTCGAGGCCTGCCGGATCGCCAGCGTCGAATTCGGCTCCGGACATCTGCACATGATCGAGGTCGACGGCGAGCCGTGCCAATTCGTCGATTCCTTGCGCGGCGCACCGGTTTCGGTCATGGACCTGCGCCGCCATACCGACCCCGTGGCGACCGCGCACCGGCTGATGACCGAGGATTATTCCGCGCCATTGGATCTGCTGCACGACCCGCTCATGAAATGCGTCGTCTTCCATGTCGGCACGGACCACTACCTGTGGTATCAGCGCGCTCACCATATCGCGCTCGACGGATTCGCCGCGGTCACGATGCTGCAACGAATTATCGAGCTGTACAACGCGGCGATCCGAGGCGAAGAGGCGACGCCGACCGGGGCGAAAGACCTATCCGAAATCACCGAACAGGACCTCGCATATCGGGGTTCGACACGTTTCGACAACGATCGCACCTACTGGACCGAACATTTGGCCGGGGCGCCACCGGTGGTCAGCCTGGCCGGACGCATCAGCAAACCCACCATTCATCCGGCAGTGGTCGGCACTCCGATGTCCGAGGCCACCGCCACACTGCTCGACGCCGTCGTCGCCGAACGCGCCACCAGCGTCACCCCGATCATCGTCGCCGCCTTCGCCGCCTACCTGGCCCGCATGACCGGCAGTGAGGAAGTACTGCTGAGCCTGCCGGTGTCTGGCCGGCATTCGGCCGTGCTGCGCCGCTCCGGCGGCATGGTCGCCAACGTGGTCCCGCTGCGGGTGCGCGTCGGCAGCCGCGACGCGGGCGAACTGATCGACGCCGTGCAGAGCGAACTCACCAGCGCCCTGCGCCGCCAGCGCTATCGGCAGGAGGACATCTTCCACGACATGGGCATCGCCCGCGACGAAGCGGCATCGTTCGGGCCCGCGGTCAACCTGATGATGGTCGACAACGACGTGATACTGGGCGACACCGTGGGACGGCTGAACGTGCTCACCTCCGGCCCCACCGCCGACCTGTTCGTCAACATCTACCCGAGCGCCGGAAAAGAGAGCACCCACATCGACTTCCAGGGCAACCCGAACATCTACACCCACGACGAACTCGCCGACCACCACCGGCGCTTCCTGATGTTCCTGCACGAATTCCTCGCCCGCGGAACCCGCCACCGGATCAGCGGACTACCGCTGCTGGACGCACGAGAACAAGCCGCGCTGCTGCCCGTGCGCGGACCCCGCGGCGTCGAAACCCGGATGCTGCCCGACATCCTGGCCGACAGCGCCCGCCGCCACCCCGACGCCGAAGCGATCGCCGCACCCGGAACCAGCCTCACCTACGCCGAACTCGATGCCCGCTCCTCGCGGCTGGCCCGCCACCTGATCGAGCTGGGATGCGGCCCCGACACCGCCGTCGCGATCATGCTGCGCCGCTCGGTGGAATCGGTCACCGCCGCGTGGGCGGTCGCCAAGACCGGCGCCGCGATCGTGCAGGTGGATCCGGAGTATCCGGCCAAACGCATCGAGCACATCATCGCCGACAGCGGCGCACAGGCCGGCATCACCGTCGACGCCCACCGCGGCCGGCTCCCGCAGACGGTGCGCGCCGTAGTCGTCGACGATCCGGACACCGTCACCGCATGCCACGAGCTCGCCGACCATCCGATCGCCGACGCCGAACGGACCCGGCCGCTGCGGCCGTCGAACCTGGCCTACATCACCTACACCTCCGGATCGACCGGCACCCCGAAAGGCGTGCAGGTCAGCCACACCGGCCTGGCCAACCTCATCGCCGACCGCACCGAAACCTGCGAGGTGGACTCCGGCGCGCGGATCTCCTACGCCCTGTCACCGAGTTTCGACGCCTCCCTGGAACAATTCCTGATCTGCTTCGCGAACGGATCGACCCTGCTGATCGTGCCGCCGGAGATGATCGGCGGCGAACCGCTGACCCGGCTGCTGGCCGACCAGCACGTCACCCACCTGACGCTGACCCCGGCGATGCTGGCCACCGTCGACCCACGCCCGCTCGAGGACCTGCGAGTGGTCGTGGTCGGGGGAGACGTGTGCCCGCCACACGTCATCGAGCGGTGGACCCCGACCGTGACCATGTTCAACGAATACGGGCCCACCGAAACCACCGTCACCGCCGCCAGCGCGACCATCACCGCACACCGTGACCTCACCGTCGGCGGCCCGCTGCGCGGCGTCTCGGCCATGGTGCTCGACCGCACGCTGCAAGCTGTGCCCAAAGGCACCGCGGGTGAGCTGTATCTGGCCGGACCCGGGGTGGCGCGCGGCTACAACCACCGCTTCGGTGAAACCGCGGCCCGCTTCGTCGCCGACCCCCACGGCGCCTCCGGCGAACGGATGTATCGCACCGGCGATATGGCGCGCTGGGTGGGCGAGGACTCGGCGATGACACTGGAACTGCTGGGGCGCAGCGACTTCCAGGTCAAGATCCGCGGATACCGGATCGAACCCGGCGAGATCGACGCGGCACTGACCGCCCACCCCGATGTCGACATCTCCGTCACCGTGCCGGTCCGCAACACCGCCGGCGCCACCGTGCTCGCCTCCTACGTCGTGGCATTGCACGGCCACCGCCTCGACCCGCTCGAACTGCAGCAGTTCGCCCGCGAAACACTGCCGCCGCACATGGTGCCGGCGGTGATCATGCCGCTGGACGCCCTGCCGGTGAACGCCTTCGGCAAACTCGACCGCGACGCCCTGCCCGCCCCCGCCTTCGGCGCCGCCCCCGCCGGACGCCCGCCCTCCACACCGCGCGAACGCCAGATCGCGCACCTGTTCACCGAGGTGCTCGACATCGACGAGGTCGGCGCAGACGACAGCTTCTTCGCCCTCGGCGGCGACAGCATCCTGTCGATCCAGCTGGTGGCGCGCGCCAAAGCCCTCGGCGTGAGCTTCTCCACCCAGGACGTATTCGAATACAAGACCGTCGCCGGCCTGGCCGGTGCCGCGACCGAGGCCGGCGCCGCCGCGCAACTCCCCGAACTACCCGGCGGGGGAGCCGGGCCCATGCCGCTGTCGCCGATCATGAACGCGATGATCGGCCGCGGCCACTTCGATCGCTTCGCCCAGGCCACCCTCGTGCAACTTCCCGAAAACCTCGAACGCGACCATCTCGTGCGGGCGCTGCAGGCCGTGATCGACCGCCACGACATGCTGCGCGCGGTGCTGCGTGGAGCGCAGTCGCTCGACCCCTACGTCGACGTGCTGCCCGCGCACACCGTCGACGCCGAGGCAGCGCTGCGACAGGTGCGGCTGCAACGACGCGACGACGCCGAAATCGACGCCGTCCTGCAGGACGCGGCCGACCGGCTCGACCCCACCGACGGTGTCCTCGTCCGAGCGGTCTGGATGAGCGACCCCGCCCACCGCGGCCCCGACCTGCTGTGGCTGGTGATCCACCACCTGGCCGTCGACGCCGTGTCGTGGCGGATCCTGCTCGCCGATCTGGCCCAGGCCTGGCAGCAGATCGCCGACGGCGCCGCCGTGCAGTTCGCCCCGGCCACCACCTCGGTACGCCGCTGGCACCACGGGCTGGTCGACCAGGCGCCCCACCGGCGCGCCAGCGAACTCGACCGGTGGGCCGAAGTACTCGCACCGGGACAACAACTGCTCGGTACCCGGCCGCTGGACCCCCGCCGCGATACCGCCGCCACCGCCGGCCGCATCCAGGTCCGGGTGCCCGCCGACGTCGCCGACGCCGTACTGACCACCGTCCCGGCACGCTTCCACGGCACCGCCAACGATCCGCTGCTGGCTGCCCTGGCCCTGGCGCTGGGACAGTGGCGCCACCACCACGGCAGCGCCGCGGACTCCGAACTGATCTCCCTCGAGGGCCACGGGCGCGAAGAACACGCCGTTCCCGGCGCCGACCTCAGCGCCACCGTCGGCTGGTTCACCACCCGTTTCCCGGTGCGGCTCGATCTGCGCGGCATCGACGCCGACGACGCCTTCGCCGGCGGCCCCGCCGCCGGGCGCGCGATCGAACGCGTCAAGGAACAGGTGCGCGCGGTGCCCGACAACGGCATCGGCTACGGCATGCTGCGCTGCCTGGACCCGCATGGCGGCGACGAGCTCGGCGACACTCCCGAACCGCAGATCGCGTTCAACTACCTCGGCCGCGTCGGCGTCCACGAACACTCCGGCCCGTGGACCCCCACGACCGAATTCACATCCCTGACCGCGACCGGCGACGCGCGCATGGCCTTGCCCGCCGTGCTCGATGTCAACGCCATCGCCGAACCCGGACCCGACGGACTCGAACTCGACGCGACCTGGGAATTCGCCACCGAGGTCCTGACCGTCGACGAGGTGGAGGAACTTGCCGCGCTGTGGGTGCGGGCACTGCGCGGGCTGGCCACCCACATCGAATCCGACACCGCCGGCGGCTTCACCCCCTCCGACTTCCCGCTGGTCACCGTCACCCAGGACGATATCGACCGGTGGCTACTGGAATACCCCACCACCACCGACGTGTGGCCGCTGACCGCGCTGCAATCCGGACTGCTGTTCCACGCCGTCTACGACACCGCCGGCGAGGACGGCTACACCGTGCAGGCCACCCTGACCCTGTCCGGTGAGCTCGACGCCGACCGGATGCAACGCGCCGCGCAGGCCCTCGTCGATCGCCACGACAGCCTGCGCACCGCCTTCGTCGAGAGCGCCGCCGGACCCCGCCAGCTCGTCGTCGGCGGTGTCCGCGCCGACTGGCAGCACAGCGACCTCACCGAAATCGGCGACCCCGGTGAACGCGCCCGCGAACGCGCACGGCTGTCCGCCGCCGCCTCCCGCCCCTTCGACCCGGCCCGCCCGCCGCTGCTGCGGTTGCACCTCATCCGCACCGGCACAACGGAATTCGAGCTCCTGCTCACCAACCATCACATCGTGCTCGACGGCTGGTCGATGCCGCTGCTGATCCACGAACTGCTCACCCTCTACATCGGCGACGGCGACACCTCCGACCTCCCGCCCGCCGGCACCTACCGCGACTACCTCAACTGGCTGCGCGCACAAGACCACGACGCCGCCGTCGCCGCATGGCAGCACATGCTCGCCGGCATGGAAACCCCCACCCTGGTCACAGGCCGTCCCGACCGGACCGCACCCGCGGCCGGCGGTGAGATCACCCGCAACCTCGCCCCCGAAACCACCGCCGCGATCCTCGACCTGTCCCGCTCCCACGGCGTCACCGCCAACACCACCGTGCAGGTCGCGTGGGCAGTCCTGCTCAGCGTCGTCACCGGACGATCCGACGTCGTCTTCGGCAACACCGTCACCGACCGGCCGCCGCAGCTGCCCGGCGTGGAACGCATGATCGGACTGTTCATCAACACGCTGCCCGTGCGCGTGCGCATCGACCCCGGCGAAGGTATCGCCGAACTGCTGGCCCGGGTGCAGTCCGAACAGGCCACCACCCTCGACCACCGCCACCTCGGCCTCGCCGAACTGCAGCGCGCCACCGGCTTCACCGACATGTTCGACACCGTCACCGTGCTCGAGTCCTACCCCCTCGACCGTGATCGGCTGGCAGGCACCCTCGACACGGCCGGCCTGCGACTGGTCGACATCGACGCCCAGGACGCCACCCCGTATCCGCTGAGCCTGCAGGTCACCCCGCCCCGGCCCGGCCTCGACGGCGACACCGGAACCCACACCGTCACACTGCGATTCGCCGCCGACCGCTTCGACAACGCCGCCGCGGCCACCCTGCTCGACCGATTCGACCTGATCCTCACCCAGATCGCCACCCGCCCCGACCGCACCGTCGCCGCCATCACCCCCACCCGCGGCCCCGAACGCGCCGAACTGCTGCGGGCCCAATGCGGAAGCGCCCCGACCCCCGAACGCACCCTGCGCGACATCCTGTCCGACACCGCCCGCAAATACCCGGACGCGACAGCGCTGCGCTCAGGCACCTCGACACTGACCTACCGTGAACTCGCCGACCGCGCCGAAACACTCGCCCGCCGGCTCACCGCCCACGGCGCCCGGCCCGAAACGCTCGTCGCCGTCGTCGTGCCCCGCTCCATCGAACTCGCCGTCGCGATCTGGGCGGTCGCACGCACCGGCGCCGCATTCGTCCCACTCGACCCCGCCAACCCGGCCACCCGCCTGGCCGATCTGCTGGCCGACGCCCACACCACCCTCGGCGTCACCGTCGACACAGTCGCACAACACCTTCCACACGACATCGACTGGCTCATCGCCGACACCACCGACACACCGCCCGAACCCGACGACACCCCGGAGGTCACGGTACGGCTCGACCACGCCGCCTACCTCATCTACACCTCCGGATCGACCGGCACCCCCAAAGCCGTCCACCTCACCCACCGCGGCCTCGCCGACCTCGTCGCCGAGCAGACCGAAGCATTCGACGTCGACACCACCTCGGCGGTCCTCCAGGTCGCCTCACCCGGCTTCGACGCCTGCCTGTCGGAAATACTGCTCGCACACGGCAACGGCGGCTGCCTGGTCATCGCACCACCCGAGGTCTACGCCGGCACCCCGCTCGAAGACCTCGTGACCGCCCACACGGTCACCCACGCCGTCATCACCCCCTCGGCACTCAACACCATGGACCCCGCCCACGTGCCCACCCTGCACACGATCGCGGTCGTCGGCGAAGCCACCGGCTCCGACCTGGTCACCCGCTGGGCACCCGGCCGCCGGCTGATGAACCACTACGGACCCACCGAGGCCACCATCTGGGCCACCGGCTCCGACGCCCTCACCCCGGGCGAACCGGTCACCATCGGCAGCCCGATCCGCGGACTCGCCGTCTCGGTCCTGGACATGTGGCTACGACCGGTCCCGGTCGGTGTCACCGGCGAGCTCTACCTCGGCGGCCCCGCCGTCGCCCGCGGCTACTACGGCCGGCCCGGCACCACCGCCGCCCGCTTCGTCGCCGACCCGGAATCCCCACGCGGCGAACGCCTCTACCGCACCGGCGACAGCGTGCGCTGGATCCGCACCCGCGCCGGCCTCGAACTCGAATACCTCGGCCGCAGCGATCAGCAGGTCAAAATCCACGGCCTGCGCATCGAACCGGGGGAGATCGACGCCCACCTCGCCCGCCACGACTCGGTCGCCGGTGTCGCCACCGTCGCCCAGCGCGGCCCCGCCGGCGAACCGGTCCTGGTGTCCTATGTCGTCGCCGCCCCCGGCACAACCCTCGACCCGCAGGCCCTGCACGCCGAGCTCGAGACCTCACTCGCGCACTACATGAACCCCACCGCGATCGTGGAACTCGACGAGATGCCACGCACCCCGGTCGGCAAGATCGACCGGAAAGCACTGCGGGAGATAGCCTTCCGATCCGAACAGGTCGCGGGCCGGCCACCGGCCACCCTCGACGAACAGATCATCGCCAAACTCTTCGCCGAGGTCCTGCACCTGGACACCGTCTGGGCCGACAGCAACTTCTTCACCCTCGGCGGCGACAGCATCGTCTCCATGCGCCTGGTAGCCCTCGCCCGCGAAGCAGGGCTCACCCTCACCCCACGCGACGTCTTCGAACGCAAAACCGTCGCCGCACTGGCCGACATCGTCCACGACGCCGTCGCCGCCGGAATCGACCCCACCCCCCGGCAACCCGCCCCGCACCGCGCCGAAGGCCGCCCCGCCCGTCCCTCGGACTTCCCACTGGTCACCCTCACCCAAGCCGACGTCGAACGACTCGAACATCGCTACCACAGCCTGGCCGACGTCTGGCCGCTGTCACCGATGCAAGCCGGAATCCACTTCCACTCCACCTACAACCCCGACGCCGGCGACAACTACGCCGTCCAGACCGCCATCGACTTCACCGGCACCCTCGACGGCGCCCGCCTGCGCCACGCCGCCCAAACCCTCGTCGACCGCCACGACATCCTGCGCGTCGCCTTCGCCGACACCAGCGCCGGACCGTGCCAGATCGTCGTCGACCACGCCGACGTCCGATTCCGCGAAATCGACCTCGGCGCCTCCGCGGCAGCAGCCACCGAAGCCGACCGGCTCGCCGCCGCCGACGCCGCCGACGGATTCGATCTCACCGCCCCACCACTGATCCGATTCACCCTGATCCGGCTGCGCCCCAACACCTTCCGCCTGCTGATCACGAACCACCACGTGATCCTCGACGGCTGGTCGATGCCACTGCTCATGCGCGAACTACTCGACAACTACGCCACACCGGCACACGCCGACACCGCCGGACCCGCCCCCACCTACCGCGACTACCTCGCATGGCTCACCCGCCAGGACCTCGAAGCCTCCAAAGCCGCATGGGCACAGGAATACTCCGACGTCGACGAACCCACCCGCGTCACCCGCGCCGACGCCGCCACCAAAGACGTCTCCGCGGCAGAAGTGCGCACCCACCTCACCGCCACACACGTCGCACAACTGCGCCGAGTCGCCGCCGACGACGCCGTCACCCTCAACACCGCCATCGCCGCCGCCTGGGCGCTGAACCTGCGCACCCTCACCGGCGACACCGACGTGATCTTCGGAACCGCCGTGTCCGGACGCCCACCGGAACTGGCACTGGTCGACCAAACCCTCGGCATGTTCCTCAACACCATCCCCGTCCGCGTCCAACTCGACCCCACCCTCACCCTCCGGCAACTACTGACCCGCATCCAGCAACAACACGCCCGCATGCTCGACCACCACTACATCGGCCTGCCCGACATCCACCGCAGCGCCGGAATCAACGCACTGTTCGACACCGCCATCGCCTTCCAATCGTTCCCCGTCGACCGCACCGCACTCCAACAACTCGTCGACGACGCCGGACTGCGCGTCGACGACATCACCGGCGTCGACGCCACCCCCTACCCACTGAGCCTGGTCATCGCACCCGAACACACCGAACCACCCGAACCGTCCACCCCCACGAACCCGCAGGGACTCGCCATCACCCTGCGCTACCTCGACCACGAATTCGACACCCACCGCGCCCGCACCATCCTCGACGGCTTCGTCGACCTGCTGCGCCGCATAGCCACCGAACCCACCGCCCGCCTGAGCCGCATCACACCGTCCGACGAACCCGAACCCGCCCGGCCCACCACCGGCCGCCACCACATCCCCGACACCCTCGCCGCCATCCTCACCACCTCGGCCACCGCCGCACCCGACGCCCCCGCCCTCACCTGCGGCCCCGACACCCTCACCTACCGGCAACTCGACGAACGATCCAACCGCCTCGCCCGCCTGCTGCTCGGCCGCTCCATCACCCCCGGCACCGTCATAGCCTGCGCACTCCCGCGCTCCCTCGACGCGATCATCGCCGTCTGGGCCGCCGCCAAAGCCGGCGCCACCTTCGTCCCCATCGACCCCAACCTGCCACCGGAACGAATCACCTTCCTGCTCTCCGACTCCGGCGCCGCACTCGGCCTGACCAGCACCGCCGCCGCCAACCGGCTCCCAAACCACATCCCATGGCTGCCCCTCGACGACACCGACACCCAGCGCGCCCTCGACACCATCCCCGCCACCGCGATCACCGACCACGAACGCGGCGCCACGATCACCGCCGACCACACCGCCTACCTCATCTACACCTCCGGATCCACCGGAACCCCCAAGGGCGTCCTGGTCACCCACCGCGGCCTGGCCGACCTCGTCGCCGCACAACGACGCCTGCTCGGCGTCGACCACACCTCCACCGTGCTGCAAGTCGCCTCACCCAGCTTCGACGCCTCCCTCTTCGAAATCCTCATGGCCCACGGCTCCCACGGGCGCCTGGTCGTCTCCCCACCCGACATCTACGGCGGCCCCGAACTCGCCGACCTCATCCAGCGCGAACAGATCTCCCACGCCGTACTCACCCCCTCGGCACTATCCACCCTGCCCGCCGACGACCTCACCACCCTGCGCGTACTCGCCACCGCGGGCGAACCCGTCGGCCGAGAACTGGTCGACCGCTGGGCCCGCGAACGCGCCATGGTCAACCTGTACGGACCCACCGAAACCACCATCTGGGCCACCGCCAGCGACCCGCTCACCCCCCACGCGCCCATCACCATCGGCACCCCCGCCGGACCCGTCGCCGGCACCGTCCTCGACACCTGGCTACGCCCCGCCCCACACGGCGTCGCGGGCGAGCTCTACCTGTTCGGCCCCGGACTCGCCGAAGGCTACCTCGGCCGCACCGCACTCACCGCCGCCCGCTTCCTCGCCTGCCCCTTCGGCACCCCCGGACAACGCATGTACCGCACCGGCGACATCGTGCGCCGCGACACCGACGGCAACCTCGAATTCGTGGGCCGCAACGACTTCCAGATCAAAATCCGCGGCAACCGCGTCGAACTCAGCGAAATCGACGCCGTTCTCGGCGCCCGCGACGACATCACCTTCGCCGTCACCGTGCCCCGCACCGACGCAGACCGCCCCGCCTTCCTCGTCTCCTACATCGTGCCCGCACCCGGCGCCGAACTCACCGGCACCGACCTGAAAACAGCACTCGCCGACGCACTTCCGTCCTACATGGTGCCCGCCGCGGTCATCCTCCTCGACCGCGTACCGCTCACTCCGACCGGAAAACTCGACCGCGACCGGCTACCACAGCCCGACCTGCCCACCCGGCGCTTCCGCGCACCCTCCACCTGGCTCGAAGGCGTCGTCGCACGCGCCTACGAACAAGTCCTCGACCTCGACCGCGTCGGCGCCGACGACGACTTCTTCGACCTCGGCGGCGACTCCCTGAGCGCCTCACTGGTCGTCGCCCGCATCGGCGCCGCCCTCGACATCCGCATGCCGGTACGCACCGTCTTCGAAGAACCCACCGTCGCCGGCCTCGCCCAACGCGCCGGCACCCTCGGCGCCGGCACCCGCGTAGCACTCACCCCCGCCGCGCGCCCCGACCCCATCCCACTGTCGCTGGCCCAACAGCGCATGTGGTTCCTCAACCGATTCGAACCCGAATCCGCCGCCTACAACATCCCCGTGATGCTGCAACTGTCCGGACAACTCGACACCGCGGCCCTCACCGCCGCACTCGACGACGTCGTCGCCCGCCACGAAGTCCTGCGCACCATCTACCCCGAAACCGCCGGAGAACCACGGCAACTCGTCCTCCACCACACCCGGATACCCGTCGAAACCGCCCACCTGGCCACCGACGCCATCGCACCCACACTCGGCGAATTCATCCGCCGCGGATTCGACGTCTCCACCCAGGTACCCATCCGCGTCGGACTGTTCGGCCTCGGTGCCGACAACGGCGAGGACAAAGGGCAATACATGCTCGTCCTCGTTGTCCACCACATCGCCGGCGACGGCCAATCCATGGGCCCCCTGGCCCGCGACGTCATGAGCGCCTACACCGCCCGCCTCACCGGACAAGCCCCACAATGGCAACCCCTGCCCGTCCAGTACGCCGACTTCGCACTCTGGCAACGCCAAGTCCTCGGCGCCGCCGACGACCCCACCTCACTGATGTCGGCCCAACTGCGCTACTGGCGCACCACCCTGGACCACTGCCCGGACCACCTCGACCTGCCCGCCGACCGTCCCCGCCCCGCCGTCGCCACACTCACCGGCGACCGCATCCCACTCGACATCGACGCACCCCTGCACGCCCGCCTGCTGGAACTGGCACGCGCCCACAACACCACCCTGTTCATGGTCGTCCACGCCGCCCTCGCAGTCCTGCTCGCACGACTCGGCGACACCGACGACATCGTCATCGGCACCCCCGTCGCCGGACGCGGCGAACCCGGACTCGACGACCTCGTCGGCATGTTCGTCAACACCCTCGCCCTACGCACCCCCATCGACACCGGCGAACCCTTCACCGACCTGCTCGCCCGCACCCGCGAAACCGACCTGGCCGCCCTCGAACACGCCGACGTCCCCTTCGAACGCATCGTGGAAGAACTCAACCCGCAACGATCCACCGCACAACACCCCCTCTTCCAAGTCGCACTGGCCTTCCAGAACATGGCAGACGTCGACGTCGCACTACCCGACGTCTGCGTCACCCGCTCCGACGTCAACACCGGCATGTGCCAATTCGACCTGCAACTGATCCTCGCCGACTCCTACACCGAAACAGGCGCCGCACAAGGCATCACGGGAACGATGACCTACGCGCTGGATCTCTTCGACGAACCCACCGTCACCCGATTCCGCCAACGCCTGCTCCGCATACTCCACGCCATCACCACCCGGCCCACCACCGCGATCGGCGACCTCGACTGGCTCGACCCCACCGAACACGACACCCTCGTCTCCACCATCGGCCGCCACGCCGCACACCCCACCGAACCACCACTGCTACCGGAAATCTTCGCCGACGCCGTCCACCGCAACCCCGACGGTATCGCCGTCCTCACCACCGACACCCACCTCACCTACACCGAACTCGACGAACAATCCAACCAGCTGGCCCGACTGCTGATCGAACACGGCGCCGGCCCCGAAACCCCCGTACTCGTCGCCGCACCACGCTCCCACCGATCCGTCCTCGCCTGGTGGGCCGTCGTCAAAACCGGCGCCACCTACGTCCCCATCGACCCCGCCTACCCCGCGGGCCGCATCGCGCAAATCGTCGCCGACTCCGAAGCCGCACTCGGCGTCACCGTCACCACCGCCCGCGACGTCCTGCCCGCCACCACCAACTGGATCGTGCTCGACGACCCCGACACCACCACCCGCCTCACCGACCACCCCGCCGGCCCCATCGACAACACCCACCGGCTACGCCCACTACACCCCACCAACCTGGCCTACGTGGTCTTCACCTCCGGATCCACCGGAACCCCCAAGGGCGTCGCCGTCACCCACACCGGCCTCGCCGACCTCGCCGCCACCCAGCGCACCGACTACGGCCTCGAACCCGACTCCCGCGTCCTGCATTTCGCGTCACCGTCGTTCGACGCCTCACTGCTGGAAATCCTCTACGCGATCGCCGAGGCCTCCACCCTCGTCGTAGCACCCACCGGCACCTACGGAGGAGAAGAACTCGCCGACCTGCTCCGCACCCAGCGCGTCACCCACGCCTTCGTCACCCCCGCGGCCCTCGCCTCGGTAGACCCCACCGGCCTCGACGACCTACGCGTCGTACTGTCCGGCGGCGAAGAAGTACCCACCGAACTCATCAACCGCTGGGCCGGCACCGACAGCAACGGCACCCGCGAATTCCGAGTACTGTACGGACCCACCGAAACCACCGTCCTCGCCACCGCCACCACCCCCATCCGGCCCGGACAACGCCCCAGCATCGGCACCCCACTACCCGACATGCGAGCCCTGATCCTCGACAGCCGGCTCCACCCCGTACCCACCGGCGTCGTCGGCGAGCTCTACCTGGCCGGACCCGGCCTGGCCCGCGGCTACCTCCACCGCACCGCCACCAACGCCACCCGCTTCATCGCCTGCCCCTTCGCCGGACCCGGACACCGCATGTACCGCACCGGCGACCTCGTACGCTGGAACAACGACGGCAACATAGAGTTCGTGGGCCGCAACGACTTCCAGGTCAAGATCCGCGGCTTCCGCATCGAACTCGGCGAAATCGACGCCGTTCTCGGCGCACGCCCCGACATCGCCTTCGCCACCACCCTCCCGCACCGCGACGGCACCGGCCCCACGATGCTCGTCTCCTACGTCGTCCCCGCACCCGGCACCACCGTCACCAGCACCGACCTCACCAGCGCACTCACCGACGCACTACCGGCCTACATGGTCCCCGCCGCCATCATGCTGCTCGACGACATCCCCCTGTCACCGAACGGAAAACTCGACCGCAAAGCACTACCCGCACCCGTCCTGCAAACCAGGCACTTCCGCGCCCCGGCCTCACCGGTCGAAGAAATCGTGGCCGGCGTCTTCGCCGAAGTACTCGGCCTCACCGGCACCGTCGGCGCCGACGACAACTTCTTCGAACTGGGCGGCAACAGCCTCGTCGCCACCCGCGTCGCCGCCCGCATCGGCGCCGCACTCGACACCCGCGTACCCGTCTCGATGATCTTCGAGGCACCCACCGTCGCCAAACTCGCCGCCCGCGCCGAATCACACACCGACACCCAGCGCATCGCGCTCACCGAACAGCCCCGCCCACCACACATCCCACTGTCCTACGCCCAGCAGCGCATGTGGTTCCTCAACCGATTCGAACCCGACACCGCCGCCTACAGCATCCCCATCGTCATCCGGCTGTCCGGACGCCTCGACATCGACGCACTCCGCGCCGCGATCGGCGACGTCATCGAACGCCACGAAGTACTGCGCACCGTCTACCCGGCCATCGCGGGGGAGCCCACCCAGCACGTCCTCACACCCCCCGAGGCCACCCTGCCCATCGCCGTGACCCGCCTCCCGGAAACCGAACTCGCCGACACCATCACCGCACTCGTCACCACCCCGTTCGACGTCACCGACACCATGCCCATCCGGGTACGGCTGTTCGACCTCGGCGACAACCACTGGGTCCTGGCCCTCGTCGTCCACCACATCGCCGGCGACGGCTCCTCTCTCGGCCCACTGGCCCAGGACATGACCGCCGCCTACTCCGCACGCCTGGCCGGCGACGC
The DNA here is from genome assembly GCF_020733635.1 of Nocardia spumae. Taxonomy (NCBI): domain Bacteria; kingdom Bacillati; phylum Actinomycetota; class Actinomycetes; order Mycobacteriales; family Nocardiaceae; genus Nocardia; species Nocardia spumae. The sequence continues at coordinate 3,729,442 of NZ_JAJFZL010000001.1, forward strand.
GCCCACCTGGCAGCCACTACCGGTCCAATACGCCGACTACGCCATCTGGCAACGGACCGTCCTCGGCGAAGAACACGACCCGCAATCGCTGCTGCGCTCACAAATCGACTACTGGACAACACAACTGGCCGACCTACCGGCCCTGCTCAACCTGCCCACCGACCGGCCCCGCCCACCCGTGCAGAGCTACGCCGGCGCCACCGTCCCGATCACCGTCGACGCGGACCTGCACGCGACCCTGCAACACATCGCCCGCGCCCACAACACCACCCTGTTCATGGTCTTCCACGCCGCACTGGCCGCCGTCCTCGCCCGCCTCGCCGGCACCGACGACGTCACCATCGGCACCCCGTACGCCGGACGCGGCGAACCCGAACTCGACGACCTCGTCGGCATGTTCGTCAACACCCTCGTCCTGCGCACCCGCCTCACCCCGGACATGTCGTTCACCAACCTGCTCGACCAGGTCCGCGACACCGACCTGGCCGCCTTCGGACACGCCGACGTCCCGTTCGAACGACTCGTCCAGGAACTCAACCCCGCCCGCTCCCACGCTCACCACCCGCTGTTCCAGGTATTGCTGGCCTTCCAGAACCTCACCGCCACCGAGTTCGACCTGCCCGAGCTGACCCTGTCGGCCGTCGAAGCCGACATCGGCACCTCCCTGTTCGACCTGCAGGTCACCGTGTCCGACTCCTACGACCACACCGGCGACCCGACCGGCATCACCGGCACCCTGACCTACGCCCGCGATCTGTTCGACCCCGCCACCGCCACCACCATCGTCGAGCGCCTGCTGCGCCTCCTGAACGCACTGGCCACCGACCCCTCCCAACCGGTCCTCGACGTCGATCTGCTCGACGACACCGAACGCGACAACGTGATGGTCCGATGGAATTCGACCGCACACCCCCTCGACCCGCACGACACCCTCACCGCCCTGTTCGCCGACGCGGTACCGGCATACCGCGACCGCATCGCGATCACATACGGCGATCTGTCGCTGACCTATGCCCAGTTCGCCGCCCGCGTCAACCAGCTCGCTCGCTGGCTCATCTCCCGCGGCGTCGGCCCGGAATCACTGGTCGCCGTGCGGATGCGACGCTCACTCGACCAGGTCACGACCCTGTACGCGGTCCACGCCGCCGGCGGGGGATACATCCCCATCGACCCCGACCTGCCCGCCGATCGTATCGACTACATGCGCGCCATCGCGGCCCCCGTCGTCGAGCTGACGACACTCGACGGACTCGAACTGTCGGACTTCGACGACAGCCCCGTCACCGACCGCGACCGCCTCACCCCACTGCGATCCCACAACGTCGCCTACGTCCTGTTCACCTCGGGCTCCACCGGCCGCCCCAAGGGCGTCGCCGTCCCGCACGACGCCGCGGTCAACCAGATACGCTGGCTCAGCGACGAATACGCACTCGGCTCCGCCGATGTGGTATTGCAGAAGACTCCGGCGACCTTCGATGTGTCGGTATGGGAACTGTTCGCGACACTGTCGGTCGGCGCCCGGATGGTCATCGCTCGCGCCGACGGCCACACCGATCCCGCTTACCTCGCCGAAACCATTGCGGCGGAACAGGTTACGATCACATCCTTCGTACCGTCGATGCTCGCGGTCTTCGCCGAGACCGAACCCGTCCACGCCATGACCTCACTGCGGGCGCTGCTGATCGGTGGCGAAGCCTTCGGCGCCGACACCGTGTCCGCCGTCCGCCGGGTACTGCCCTCCACCCAGCTGCACAACCTGTACGGGCCGACCGAATTCACGGTCCACGTGACCTCGCACCACGTCAGCGACGCCGACACGGGCAGCGTGCCCATGGGAATGCCGGTGTGGAACGCCCGAGCGCACGTCCTCGATGCCCGGCTGAACCCCGTGCCACCCGGGGTGGCGGGGGAGCTGTATCTGGCAGGCTTCCAGATCGCGCGTGGCTACCAGGCCCGCCCCGGTCTGACCGCCGAGCGCTTCGTACCCGACCCGCACCGCCCCGGTGGGCGCATGTACCGAACCGGAGACCTGGTGCGACGGCGACGGCACGACGGCGAACTGGAATACCTGGGCCGCACCGATTTCCAGGTCAAACTACGCGGCCTGCGCATCGAACTCGGCGAGATCGAAACCGTACTCGCCGAATGCGCCGATGTCGCCCGAGCGGTCGCCGTGGTCCATTCCACCGACGCCGCGGCACAACTCGTCGGATACCTGGTGCCCGCCGCCGGAGCCACCATCGACACCGCCGCGGTTCTCGCGCACGCCGCCGCCGAACTGCCCAACTACATGGTGCCCAGCACGATCATGGTTCTCGACACGGCACCGCTGACCGCCTCCGGCAAACTGGATCGAAAGCGGCTGCCCGAGCCGGTGGCCGAGGTAGGGGAGTTCCGGGCACCGGAGTCGTGGGTCGAGCAGGAGATCACTCGCGCCTTCGAACACGTCCTGGGTGTCGCCCGGGTCGGAGTCGACGACGACTTCTACGCGCTCGGCGGCAACTCGCTGCGGTCGGTGCAGGTGGTGAGCGAACTGAAGCGGGAGCTGCACTTCGACGTCCCGGTCAATTGGATGCTGTCCGATCCCTGCCCGGCCGATCTCGCCAAGCGCATCGAATCGGGAATGCGTTCGGGGGAGCGGCCGACCGGAGCGCCGGCGCTCGGATTCGAGGTGCTGCTACCGATCCGGACCACCGGTGACAAACCGCCGCTGTTCTGCATCCATCCGGCCTCCGGATTGTCGTGGTGCTACCGGCCGTTCGACGAGTACCTGGCCGAGGGGCGGCCGATCTACGGCCTGCAGGCGCCGCAGATCGGTGGGGAAGTGCCGGGACCGAGGTCGTTCGAGGACATCGCCCGCCGTTATGTCGAGGCCATCCGTTCGGTCCAGCCGCACGGCCCGTATCACCTGCTCGGGTGGTCGCTGGGCGGTCAGCTCGCCCACGCCGTGGCCGCCGAAATCCGCGCCGCCGGCGAGGAGGTGGCGCTGCTGGCGCTGCTGGACGCCGAGGCTCACGGCATCGCCCCGTCGGAGGTGCTCACGGTCACGGCCGGTGAACTGATCAGCAACCTCGGTCCGGTGATGGGTATCGACTTCGTGGATGCCGGCGCCACCGCCGAGGAGGCCGCCGAGTTGATCTCGCAGCACCTGGGCGACGGTTTCCACATCGACGGCGCCACGATCGAACGCATGACCGACGCCTACAACCTGTCGATCAGCGCCGCCAGTGTCTGGCAGCCGCCGGTGGTCGATGCCGACATGCTGTATTTCACCGCGGCCAAGGACCGGAGAGAGGATGCGGCGGGCCACCGTGGCTGGGCCGACGTGGTGCGCGGGCAGATCGTCAACGTCGATATCGACGCGGAGCATCTGGCCATGACCGAACCGGCGGCGGTCGCGGAGATCGCCCGGATCCTCGATGACCGGCTGGACGGATGAGACCACACCGGGTGAGGAGCCCATCGGAGATTACTTGACATAATGTAGATTATCGGCGCAGTGGAACAGCTGCCGAAGGCGCTCGTTGACGTTGCGCTACAGCGCGATCGGCCACCCGGGCGTGCCGGGCATTGCTCGCCGGGCCATGAGGCCCGACATCGCGAGCCCCATCATCCCGCCGGTGACATGTCTCCGCGATCCGATGAACCGAACCAGCCGCATCTCGATACTTTTCGGCGAATCTGCCCATTCACGGGAAAATGTCCATCGGCGCTGTCGAGCCTTTCCAGTGCCCCCCAAGGCTCACGCCCCGTCGTCGAGTATCAATACGTCACAGTGACGTATTGATACTCGACGACCCCCGATCGCAGGTCACCCGGACGGTCCGATCACCATTGCGGCAGTCGGCACCCGGCGATCACGACTGCGCGCACACCCACACTGTCGATCGGCCGCACATCGGCAGTATCACCACTCGCCGCGCACCTCCATCGAGAGATCCGGCGGTCGGTCGAGTAATTCGACGCCGACCGAGCCATCTCCCCTGTCGCCCCTCCCCCCGACTGTCGACCAGTAAACGTCACTGTGACGTTTTAAATGGGAGGGTTCCCGTCCTACCGCAGTTGCCGTGGCATCAGGTGTGAATCGACAGTGCGATGAGCATGGCTGTCCGCTTCTCCGGATCGTCCAGATCGAGGACATGCAGTTCGCGCAATCGCCGCATCCGGTGTCGCACGGTGTTGGGGTGGACGCCGAGTGTGCGGGCGGCGGCGTTGGGGTCGCCGTGTGCTTCGAGCCAGGCCTTCACGGTCGATACGTGATGGGTGCCGTTGAGTGAGTCGGATTCGGCCAGTTGGGCGACCGGGTCGCGGGACGGGAGCCGGCCGGTCGAGGCGACCGACTTCAGTCGCTGTATCAGGACGCGATCCCAGGCGGTGTCGTAGCAGTGCGGTTCGCGGGGCGTGGTGGCCGGAAGCGCCATGCATTCGTCGGCTTCCTGGCGGCTGGCGGGTACATCGCGTGCGTCGGCCACCCCGCCGATGCCGGCGACGACGTCGATGTGGGCGGGCAGGCTGCCGACGATATCGGCGATCCACCGATAGGCGGGAGCGGGATCGGCGCCGGCCGGTAGCAGTGTGTAGACGGTATTTCCGAACAGGGTGCTGCGGCCGACGCGTGACCATCCGAATCCGGTGGTGGCGCGTTCGAAGGCGAGCAGGATGCCGGCGTTGCGTTCCTGTTGGGCGTGTGCCTGTAGCGCGATCACGCGCAGGTTCTGTGCGGGAATGCCGAGTTTGCCGATCGCGGCGTCGGCGTCGGGGCTGCCTTCGATCAGTTCGATGACGAGTTCGGACTCGACTTGGCGTTCCAGGTCGGCGCTGACGCGCGAACGCAGGAGGTGCAAAGCGACAGTGTGTGCACCTTCTCGGAGGATGGTGGCCCGGCTGGGCGACAGTGGTTCACGGCAGGAAACCCAGACCGAGCCCAGGAGTTCGCGACCGGCTCGCACGGCGGCGACGGTGCGCCCGTGGAGGCCGTGTTCGGGTGACGGCGGAATGTGCAGGGGTGCATCGGATGCGGCGAGGTGGGCGAAGATTCCCTGGCCTTCGAAGTAGAGGCGCACGTGTTCGGGGATGCGGCGGCCGAGGATGGTGTCGGATCGGACCGGGTCGGTGTCGTCGGGTGCGGTCGAGTAGGCCATCACGCGGGAGAGTTGGTCTTCGATGGTGACGGGTCCGTCGACGGATGCGGAGATGGTGTCGGCGAGGGCGAACAGATCGCTGGGGCCGCGGCCGGACTCGGTTTCGCGGCCTTCGAGGACGAGGCCGTAGACGACGGAGGCGATCTGGCTCCAGGAGACGCTGGGGTCGACGAGCATCAGCGCGGATCCGGAGTCCTGAAGGGTGCGGCGGATGTATTCGTTCGGGGTTTCGGTGGTGCGGGCCACGATCACGGTCGCCCGGGCCTCGGCGGCGAGGGTGAGTGCCTCGGTCAGGTGTGCGGCGCCGACGGCGAGGAAGACGTCGCCGGTGGCCGAGTGCGGCCGGATGGGGTCGTGGACGGCGACGCTGTGCATTTCGATGGTGCGGGCCGCGGCGGGCCCGTGGAGTCGGGCTCCGTATCGGCTCAAGATGTTGATCAGGCGGTCCAGTTTGACCATCGGTGCTGATCACGGGTCCTTTCCGAGTGCGGAGTGGCTGTTGTTGGTGTTGGAAAATTACAACGGTGGTGAAGCAGATTGTGCGTCTGTAACAACATAGTGGGTGCGTCGGCGGGTCAATCTGTAGGTGAATCCCGGGTGCGGCGTCGGTGTGCCGCGCTGTGGTTCGGGTGATGGTGTGTTGGCGGGTCGACGAAGAGAATGAGATGACCGAAATCGAAGGCGTCTGGTTGACGGAAGACGCGTATGAGCGGCTGCGGCAGGAGTTGGCGCAGTTGCGGGCGGCGCCGCACGGCAGTGGCGATGTGGACGGGCAGACCGCGGCCGGTCGTCGGATGCGGCGGCTGGAGTTGGAGGAGTTGCTCGATCGCGCGGTGGTCGGCCGGGCTCCGGCCGATGACGGTATCGCCGAGCCCGGAATGGTGCTGACGGTCCGATTCGACGATGAGCAGACCGAGACGTTTCTGCTGGGTCGCCGTGATGGGGCCGATACCGAGGAGTTGGAGGTCTATTCCCTGGATTCGCCGTTGGGTAGTGCGCTGGCGGGCGCGCGGCCGGGGCAGGTGCGGTCGTATCGGATTCCCAGTGGCGCGTCGATGACGGTGACTCTGCTCGAGGCGGTCCCCTACGGCATGCATCTGCGGCGGCGTTGAGTTCGGTTGCCCGAGACGGTTACGTCGGATTGTGAGGTGTGACATGGATTGGCCACATATGCTGCGGTTCGTCGGTGTCACGGTCGCGTTCTCGGTGGTGCTGCTGGTGATTCTGGTGCCGCGCAGGGTCAAGCGCCGGTTGTGTTCGACGTGCGGGCATTCGAATATCGTTCACGACCCGGTGTCGGGCCGGTGTCGCAGTGCCGTGGACGCGGGGTTGCTGATCGCGTGTGAGGGCACCGGTGGCCGGCAGGCGACGCGGTGCCGATGCCGGTGTTTTCTCGATGACGAGCGCCGTGGTGGCGGTGTGGGTTCAGCGCGTCAGGCGTCCGAGCAGGGATGAGGGGCAGGCGATGCCGAGTACTGCCGTGAGGATCAGGGCGCCGAAGTCCCGGTATGAGCCTTGAGTCGGAGTTGATCGGCGCGGCGTGGGGCTTTACCTCGGCATCAGGGCCTGTTTGCCGCGTGGGCGCGGTAGCGTTCGATCTGCAGACCGAACCCGCGAGCCCGCGGCGTGGCGAATCACTTGTCGCGTCCCGGAAAGGACGAGTGCGATGACCGATTCCGGTTCCGTGATCGATGTCGAGGTGCCCGCCAGCGGCGCCGGCTGCGCCGAATGTTCGGCGGCGGGCGGCTGGTGGGTCCATTTGCGCCGTTGCGCCCAGTGCGGGCATGTCGGCTGCTGCGACTCCTCCCCCGCCCAGCACGCGACCGCGCATTTTCGTAGCACCGGCCATCCTGTCATCCAGAGTTACGAGCCGGGTGAGGACTGGTTCTACGACTATCGCGATGGCGCTGTGGGCGAAGGGCCGGAGTTGGCGGCGCCGACCAGTCACCCCGAGGATCAGCCGGTGCCGGGCCCGGCCGGGCGGGTGCCCGCCGATTGGCAGTCACACGTTCACTGAAATATAGGCCGCCGCAATAGATTTCGCGGGCCTGTTGAGCCCGCTCAGCTGCAGCGGCCGTCGCAGGGTTCGGTCCATGCGGTGCCGCAGCCACCGCGAGTGATCTCGCAGTCGGTGGCGGGATAGCAGTGCAGGTCGCTGCACCAGCCGTCGTTGGTCGCGCAGGGGCAGGCGTTCCCGGCGGCCTTGGCCGTCATCTCGGTGCGTGTGGAGGGGCCGAGCATGCCGATGGCGGCGTAGGCGCGGTCGAGACCGAAGGCATCGATAGCGGCCTTCTTCAAATTCCCCAGCTGGTCTGCGACCGTGGCGCGGTGGCGCCGGTCGAAGGTCGATTCCTTGCCGAACAGCGCCGAGGCGCGGTCGAGGACGTCGCGCTGCGCGGCGGTGAGGTGAGTGTGCTGACGGCGGACGTGATCGATGTGATCGGTCCACAGGGTGCTGCGCACCTCAGGGGTATGCGCGTTGAAGATTTGCCGCCGGTAGGAGAGGGGGTATTCGACGACATGCTCGTACGCCCGGGGAAGGTTGTCTCGGTGGGCGTCTACCCAGGCCTGCGCGGATTCGTGCTCTTTCGCGGCGAACGCGGGCACGTTGCCGGTGAGGATCAGCCCGGCCGCTACGCCCGCACCGCCGGCGAGCCGCAGGAACTGCGCACGGCCGATCGCGGTTGTGCCCGCAGGCGCGCCGGGGAGTTCACTCGCCGCGCCGTTGGCGCGCCGGCGCAGCCTGCCCAGCGCATGCACGACGCGGATGGTGGCAGCGAGCCCGAGCCGGCGGGCGAGCGGGATGGCGATCGCGCTGCCGGTCCAGGCCCGTGCCTGCTCGCCGGCGCTGTCGACCCGCAGCAGCGTGGGCGCCCATTCGGGGTCGGCCCCGAGCGCGCGCTCCCGCCACCGTGTCACGTCGGCGTCGGCGAGTGACCGTATCTCGATCCTGTCCTGGCAGGCCTCGCCGACCACGGCAGAGACGTTTCGACAGGTTCCGCATGAGGCGTCGAAGGCCAGAATCCAGCGCTGTTGGGTCATGGACCGTCCTTACTGCGAGAGAGGTGACATGCGATGACCGTGCCGTCCCACTGGATCTCATTGATCTCTTGCGGCAACCACGCCCGATGCCGGGGCGTGTGCCGGGTCGGGTGCATCTTCGTTCACCACCGCGATTTCGGAACAGCCGGTTCAGTTTTCGGCTGACGGCGCAATATTGCCTGCTGTCCACACTGTCCGCATCGGTAGGCACTAGGTAGTCGCCCAGAACCCCCCGTATGTACCTACGGAAAGACGCCACAGGGTGTGGCCGGCGATGGCGCGGCTGTGCTCGGATGCGGCTGGTCTACTGGTGAGAGTCGCCCGGTATTGCTATCCGCGCTCGAAGAATCCGTCGATGCGGGCGGTGGCGGTGGCTGCGGCGAGTACCGCGCGCGGTTTCGCCGCGGCGACCGACTTGCCGGCCACGGTGGTGATCGGGTCGGTGAGGGCGAACAGCTCAAAGACGTACCGGTGCGGGCCGTGTCCCTTGATCGGGGCGGGGCCGGTATATCCGCGACTCCAGCCGGAACGTAGCAGGTGTACACCCGCTTCGGTGGTATCGGCGCGTAAGGCGTTGCGTGGCAGTTGTTTCATAACTGCTGGATTGGTCCGCCCGTTGTCGAGTGTCAGCGGGTTCGCATCCCTGGACCGAGACCGCGCATCCGACTCGGCGGCCGTGACTCTGTGCGCGACTACACGGAAGGCGCCGGGCTGCTCAGCCGGCGGCGGGCGGTCCGTCGCTGGGGAATAGGATCGGGCTGATCAGATAGGGTTTGCGTCCCGGTCCCGGCTTGTTCTCGGCGAGCGGGGCGACGATCTCACCGAGCGCGGCCAGCATGGCGGCGAGTTCGTCGTCAGTGAGCCAGAGTGTGCCCTGCCGGTAGCCGACGGAGTCGGCGTACGGGTCCGCACCCGGCCTGTCGAGATAGGCGTTGAACTCGGCGATCAGTACCGCCATCGCTGCCGCGAATCCTCGACGGTGGGCTTCCGGGGTCATCGTCTTCCCCGCGTCCGGTCCGATCGGACGTCGGTCGGTACGCAGGCGGTAGTAGCGTTCTACGGCCCCGCGTACTCGCTGCTGGTCGCCGATTTCCAGCATGCCGCCGTCCACCAGCAGGCCGAGTTGCCGGTAGATGCTCGTCCTGGGCACATCCGGCAGCCGCGCACACAACTCATTGGCACTGCGCAGTCGCCCACCCGATAGCGCGTGCACGATGCGTAGCCGCACTGGGTGGAGCAGCAAGTTCGTGGGGTCCATACCCCTAACTATCCCATTTCTGGTACCGTTTCCATAATTGGTATTGTTCAGAAGGACGGTGTGATGCGGTTCGAGTCAGGGCGTCGGATGACGGTGTGCGGCAATGAGATCTACGTCGAAGAGTCCGGTACCGGAGATACCGCCGTCGTCTTCGAATCCGGCGCGGGCGCCGGGCGCTCGCTATGGGATCCGGTTGTCGCGACACTGGCGGACTCCGTGCGCACGGTCGCCTACGACCGCGCCGGGCGTGGGCGAAGCGGCCGGATCGAACAGCGACAGAGCATCGATGAGATGGCGGCTACTCTCAGCGCGTTGGTCGCGGCACTGGCACCGCGCCGAGTAATCCTGGTGGCGCACAGCATGGGTGGTCTGATCGCGCGCCGTGCGATCGAGAACCTTTCGCCCCGACCCGCCGGGCTCGTGCTGATCGACCCCACCCCGGAAGCCGCGCCGTGCTACGACGACTGGGGACCCACGGTCAGCAAGACCGATCGCATTCTGGCCGTGCAACAGACCCTCGCGCGCTGCCGCCCCCTCATGCGGATCGCGACCCGATCCTACGGTCGCATGTTCCCCGCAGACACCTACACCACCATGCTGACGGAGGATTTCTCCCCCGCGGGCATCGCGCGGACCCGATGTGAGATAGCGGCTGTCGCCACCGCGATCGGCGAATTTCGAAGCCGGCCACCACAACTACCCGAATGCGATGTCATCGTCATCTCCGCGAGCCGGGCCAACCGGCTTCAGGCCCGCAACTTCGACACCGTGCGCGAGTACCAGCGCCGCTACGCCGAACAGGTCGGCGGACGATTCGAGGACGCCGATTCCGAGCACATCGTGCCCGCCGAGCGGCCCGAGCAAGTCGCCGCGGCCGTGCGCCGCATGGTGGCGGCGTAGTCGTCGACAACGGCAGTGCGCCGCCCTGTTTCGCGGGCGGACTCGGTTCGATCCCTAGGCCGAGGCCACCGCGACGGCCCAGCGGTAGTCGGCTTTACCCGCCGGTGTCCGCTTCACCTCGTCCACTCGCACCATCGACCGGGGGATTTTGTAACCGGCCAGGGTCTTTCGGCAGTGCTGCTGGATGTCGGCCAGCGTCGGCTGGGCCGCGCCGGGGTAGATCTCGATGACCGCGCACACCCGCTGGCCCATGCGCTCGTCCGCCACCGGGACCACGAGGGCGTCGGCGATCGACGGGTGGGCGTGCAGGGCCGCCTCGACCTCCTCGGCGAACACCTTCTCACCGCCGGTGTTGATGCATTGCGAGCCACGGCCGAGAAATACGATGCTGCCGTCGGATTCGACCCGGCCCATATCCCCCAGCACCGCCAGCCGAGTACCGTCGGCGCGGGTCGGAAAAGTACGCGCGGTCTTCTCCTCGTCCTTGTAGTAGCCGAGCGGGATGTTGCCTATGCGCGCGATGTAGCCCTCCTGCTTCGACCCCGGCGCCAGTTCGTCGAGATTCTCGTCGACCACGATCAGGTTGCGCGACGGGGGCATTCGCAGGCTACCGGTCTCGTCGACGGTGAAGGCGCCGTCGCTGCCGGTCTCCGACGCACCGAAATTGTCACGCAACAGCAGATCGGGTTTGACCGCGAGCATCCGCTGCCGCACACCGACCGACCAGATCGCGCCGCCGGAGGTGATGGAGTGGAGCGAGCTGAAATCGATATCGTCCTTGCGTCGTTCCATCTCGTCGACCAGCGGCAGCCCCATACCGTCACCGACGATCAAGATCACCTGCAGCGACTCCCGCTCGATCGCTTCGACCACGGCGCGTGGTTGGAAATCTCGCATCAGCACCACTCGGGCGCCCAGGGTGAAAAAGGTGAACAGTGAGAACAACGCCGCCCCGTGCATCAGCGGCGCGGCGATGAGAAAGGCGAGTTCCGGGAATTCCTCGGCGGCGGCGGCGACCTCGTCCAGACTCCGGCGGTCGTCGGTGCCGTAGGGGTTGCCACCCGAGAGCGGTTTGCGGAAGAAGTCGTCGTGGCGCCACATCACCCCCTTCGGGTATCCGGTGGTACCTCCGGTGTAGAGCACGTAGAGGTCGTCACCGGTGCGCGGGGCGAATTCCGCGCCGGCCGGCAGTGCCGGCGCGTCGGAGAACAGCACCACCGCGATCGATGCCGCCCCGGCGGCGTCGCGCAGCTGCTGGGTGAGCGCGCCGATGACGACGACGGTGCGCAGCAGCGGGCACGAGCCGAGCAGAGCGGCCAGCACGCGTTGATGTTCGGGAAGTTCGACCACGACCGCGACCGAATCCGAATCGACGAAGATGTATTCGAGCTCGGCGGGTGTGTACCGATAATTGACGTTGATCGGCACCGCCCGGATCTTGATCAGGCCGAGAATGCTCGTGACATGTTCGACGCTGTTCTTCAGGAACAGGGAAACATGTTCTCCGGCCGCGATACCGGCCCCGGCGAACAGTCGCGCCGCCCGGTCGGCCCGGCCGTCCACGTGCGCGTACGTCAGGTTCTCGCCCGCATAGGTGAGCGCGGTCCGCTCGGGCACCGCCGTGGCCACCGCCTCGAAGACGTCGGCTATGTTGAACTCCACCATCATCTCTTCCCTGTCGGTCAACGCATTTCGACAACTATGGAGGATCTACCACGTGGCACAGAAGATCATCGTCGAACTGATCGACGATTTGGACGGCAAATCCGAAGCCCAGGAAACGGTGTCGTTCAGTCTCGACGGCGTGGCCTACGAGATCGACCTGTCGAGCAAGAACGCGGGCAAGTTGCGTGGGGTCCTGCGACCATGGATCGAGTCCGCTCGCAAAGTGGGCCGTTCCCCTCGGGCCAAGAACGCCACCGGCGCCCGCACCGCCGCCGGCAAAGCGCAGACCGGCGCGATTCGCGAATGGGCGAAAAGCAACGGCTACAACGTATCCAGCCGTGGCCGAATCCAAGCCGACATCATCGCCGCGTACAACAAGGCCAGTTAGCGGCTCGGCCCGGACCGACCGCCACCGCCGCGGAATCCTGGCCGAGCGTGGCGCGCCCGTCGCCGGCCCGGCAGTGCCGGTGACGGGCGGATTGGTGATCGTGGGCCGGTCCAGGACCGCGCCGTGATCACGGCGCCGATCCTGGCACCTCCACCGGGATCTCACCACCGAGGCGGTAGCCGTCCTGCAGGCGCAGGGTGTCCCCGCTCCAGAATCGGCCCGGGTCATACCAATTGGCGCGGCGCTGCGGCAGTAATCCCATGGCCTGATAGGTCGAGGCGACGATCTCGGCGCAGTAGGCGCTGCGCAGGTCCTGGCCGGGCACGGCACCGGATTCGGCCCGGGGCGTGCGCCGCACCCGGGCGAGCCTTCCGCTGAACCAGCGCGCGGCCAGCGTCGAGGTGGAGGGAAACGGCACGCCGTCCAAGCGCGCGATGGCCCGCAGCGCGTTGTCCTCCATCTCCCTGGTCACCGGCCGATCGAGCTGGCGCAACCAGGCCCGCTGACCGTAGCGCTGGGTCCACACCAGCACCGCATCGCGCAGATCGTGCAGCTGCGCCCCGCGGTGGCGGCTACCGGACCACATGTCGGGCAATGCCTTCCCCAGTTCGGCATGCCAGATCAGCACGGGCAGATCATCGATCACCACGGCCATTCCGACATGATTTACGGGACTGTTCGTCGTCATCCGAATGGCCCTGTCGGCGGCCGAACTGCCGCGAAACAACCACAGATCCCCCGTCCTCGTGAGCTCGACAGCCTGCTCGAGAGCGATACTCCTACCCGCCATACCCAGTAGCCTAGGGACATGCGCTGGTGGAAGGTACTCGGTTTGGCAGGAGCGGCCGGCGTCGCCGCCACCGGAGTCGTGATCGTGCGGGCGGAGCGGCAAAGGCGTTCCTACACACCGGAACAGATCCGTGCGCGCCTGCACGAACGAATCGGCGAGGCCGCCGGACCCGAGGACGGCACCGGCGGCTGACGGCTATCGGTTACCGCCGCGCCGATACGCCATCGATGACGTCGAATCCCTTGTAACCGGCGGCGGCCACCGCGGCGATGATGTCGCCGTAGACGCCGAACCCGCCGACGAACGGCATGAACACCCGCGGCTTACCCGGTACGTTGGCGCCCAGATACCACGAATTCGCCTGCGGCATCAGTGTTCTCGCCGCACGGTCGGCGCATTCGGCGACCCAGTCCGATACCGCGTCGGGGCGTGCCTCGAGTGCGGTGGCGCCGGTGCTGTCGAGGAAGCCGATGGCATCGGCCACCCAGTCCACGTGCAGTTCCGAGTGCAACACCATATTCGCCAGCACCGAGGGGCTGCCGGGACCGGTGAGGTTGAACAGATTCGGAAAGCCCGCGATGCCGAGCCCCAGGTAGGTCTTGGGGCCCTCACTCCATGCCTCGTTGAGGGTTTCGCCGCCGCGGCCGACGATGTTCATCCGCGCGACCGATCCGGTCATCGCGTCGAATCCGGTGGCCAGCACGAGGGTGTCCAGCTCGTAGTGCGCGGCGGCGGTGTGCACGCCCGCGGCGTCGATCCGCTCGATCGGCGTCGACCGCAGATCGACCAGCTCGACGTTGTCGCGGTTGTAGGTCTGATAGTAGTCGGTGTCGGTACAGATACGCTTGGCGCCGATGGGATGATCGCGGGGAATCAGCAGCTCGGCCACGCGCGGATCGTCGATCAGCGCGCGTACCTTCTCCTCCCAGAACAAGCGGGCGGGGTCGTTCGCCTCCATGGTCACCATCTGATCGGCGAAGGTCTTGCTGAACAGCACCCCGCCCAGTTGCCAGCGCTGCTCGTAGGCCGCCCGCCGTTCGGCCTCGGACACCTCGAGGGTGAGCTTGGGGTGCGGCTGATGCGGTGAGCCGCCGCCGCTGGCCATCGACAGTCGCCGCCGCCGGGCGTAATCGGCCTTCTGCGCCCGCCGGGTGTGTTCGTCCAGTGCCGTATTGCCCGCGGGGACACTGTAATTGGGGGTGCGCTGGAAGACGAACAGCCGTTGGGCCTGCTCGGCGAGGTGCGGAATGGCCTGGATACCGGACGAACCGGTGCCGATCACGCCGATGCGCTGGCCGGTGAGGTCGACGCCGTCGTGCGGCCAGCTCGAGGTGTGCAGCAGACGTCCGGCGAAACTGTTCAGCCCCTCGATCGCCGGCGTGTTCGCATTCGACAGCGGCCCGGTGGCCAGCACGACGAAGCGTGCCGAGACCTCGGCGCCGGTGTCGATGCGGACCCGCCAGCGCAATGTGGTCTCGTCGAGCACGATATCGGTGACCCGGGTTCCGAATCGGATATCGCGGCGCAGATCGAAACGATCGGCGACGTGCTCGAGATAGGCGAGGATCTCGGGCTGGGTCGCGTACTTCTCGCTCCAGTTCCATTCCTGCTGCAACGCGTCGTCGAACGAGTACGAGTAGTCGATGCTCTCGACATCGCAGCGCGCGCCGGGATACCGGTTCCAGTACCACACGCCGCCCACCCCCTCGGCCGTCTCGAACGCCTGCACCGTGAGTCCGCGGCTGCGAAAACGGTGGATCGCGTAGAGGCCGGCGATGCCGGCTCCGACCACCACCACATCGACGCCGTTTCCGATATTCCCTGGTGACGATGACGTCTCGGGGTTCACAGTCGCTACCTTTCGCCGGAGACCAGTCTCTCCGCATTCGACGGTAGGGACGCCCGCGCCGCCGGAGCACATCGCGTCCCGATGACCGGCACTCGTCGGCGGCCCTCCCGGTGACCGGGACGGACCGGGCACCGGTGGCGGCGATCGCGTCTACGGTCGGCCGATGGCTTCAGCACAGCAGATCCGCTCGGCGATTCAGCGTTATCTCGACACCGTCGCCACCGGGACATCGGCCGATATCGCCGCCCTCTACAGCGACGACGCCACGGTCGAGGATCCGGTGGGCTCACCCGCGCACACCGGGCGCGCGGCCATCGAAAAGTTCTACAGCGCACTCGATTCGGCGCAGGTGGCCACCGAATTGCTGACCGTGCGGGTGGCCGGCGACAGTGCCGCGTTCGGCTTCCGGGTGACCACCGGATCCGGTGACCGCACCACCGTCATCGAACCCATCGATGTGATGACCTTCGACGAAGACGCCCGTATCACCAGCATGCGCGCCTTCTGGTCGCGTGAGGACATCACCTTCGGCTGACCGCGAGCGGCCCCTGCGGCATCGCCTCGATTCACTCGAATTCCCCGCTGCAGCGGGTGTGCTGGATAGGGTGAGCCATGCCGTTTCGCCCGAATCGCTGGACTCCCCCGCCCGCGCCCGACCGCGCTCGTCACCCCGTCAGCGACCCGCCGATGCCGCCACCGCGGCTGGTGCCGCTGCCGGGTCCCGGTCCCGAGGATGTGGTGATCGCCGCCGACGGCCGGGTGCTCACCGGCATCGCCTCCGGTGCCGTGCTGGCCGTCGATCCGGACTCCGGCGCCGTCGAGGAGATCGGCCACACCGGCGGGCGGCCGCTGGGGCTGCACGCCGGCGCCGACGGGTCGGTGCTGATCTGTGACGCCGAGCGCGGACTGCTTCGCCTGGACCGGCCGCACGGCACCATCGAGACGGTGCTCGATCGGGTCGACGGGCAGCGGCTGACCTTCACCAGCAATGTCGTCGCCGCACCGGATGGAACCGTCTACTTCTCCGAATCGACCCGGCGGTATCCGCTCGAGGACTACATGGGCGACATCCTCGAACATTCGGGGACCGGGCGCCTGTTTCGCCTGACCCCCGACGGCCGGGTCGATACCCTGGTCGACGGGTTGCAGTTCGCCAACGGGATCGTGCTCGCGCCGGATGGTTCGTCGGTGCTGGT
Organism: Nocardia spumae; assembly: GCF_020733635.1. NCBI lineage: Bacteria > Bacillati > Actinomycetota > Actinomycetes > Mycobacteriales > Nocardiaceae > Nocardia > Nocardia spumae. Next base: position 3,745,671 of record NZ_JAJFZL010000001.1, read on the forward strand.
CGCCGAGACCGCCGCGTACCGGATCGCGCGTTACCACCTCGACGGCCCGCGCGCCCGGACCACCGACTACCTGGTGCAGAATCTGCCGGGCTGCCCCGATAATCTGGGCTTGGGCAGCGACGGGCTGGTCTGGGTGGCGCTGGTGACACCGCGAAACCGGTTGCTGGACACGCTACTTCCGCTGCCGGGCGTGCTGCGCCATATCGTGCGGGCGGTGCCGGCGGCGCTGCAGCCCGCACCGGCGCGCACCACGTGGGTCCAGGCGTTCGGTTTCGATGGTGCGCTCGTGCACGATCTGCAGCGCGACAGTGACGACTACTCGATGGTCACCGGGGTCGCTGAGGCGGATGGTCGGCTGTACCTGGGCAGTCTCAGCGAGCCGGCGGTGGCGGTGCTCGACGTGCCCCGGCCGTGATCACCGACGTGTCAGGGTTCCGGTGATCGATCCGATCGGTCCGGTCATCGAGTAGGCGGCGGTGCCGTCGCCGTGCAGCGTCAGGGTGGAGGGCTGGTTGTCGTCCATGCAGCCGGCGCCCGAGACCAGGTGCGCGCGCAAGGTGATGCTGGTCGAGGTTGCCGCGGTGAGGGTTTCGGTGCGTTGACAGGTGATGCCGCCGCGGTGGCCGGTATTGCTGGCGGTGCCCAGCGGGGTGCCCACCGCGCCGGGGTGCAGGGTGAGGAGGATGTCGTAGGTGGCCAGGCCGTCGGTGGCGGTGCCGCGCCAGGTCCCGGTGAACGCGTCGGGCAGGGCGGTGTGCGCACTCGCCTGCTCGGTGACCTCGGGTGCGCCCGCCGATGTCGTGACGTCGCTGTCGGCCGTGGCCACGGCGGCGGTCTCAGGGGCGGTGGTCTCAGCGCCGGTGGTCGTGGCCGAAGGGCCGGTCGTCGCGCTGCGGAAGGTGAGGACGGTACTGATCGCGGCGACCGCCACCAGCACGAGCACCAGGGCCGTGATGCCCAGGGCGGTGCGCCGTCGCGACGGATCTCGCTGCGGCCGTACGGGTTCGGGGGTGTTCGGCGGCGGCGGGGCCGGTTGCCGGGCGGGGGTGGGCGCGTTCGGCGGCGCGGTGGTCACCGTGGCGGCGGGGACGGGTGCCGAGTCGAGGTCGAGCAGCATCACCGCCTGGCGGCTGATCGATTCGAGGATCGGGGCGGGCAACCGGACGGCCGGGGGGCCGAGACTGTCGATCCGGGTGAGGGCCGGGCGGTTGCCGGGTTGTTTGTCCAAGCAGGCGGCCGCGAGTGCGCGCACGGTGTCGGGGACGCCGTCCAGGCGTGCCGGTTCCTGCATCACCCGCCACAGCATGGTGATCGAATCGCCCGAGCCGAACGGGCCACGGCCGGTGGCCGCGTACACCAGCACACCACCGAGGGCGAAGATGTCGGCGGCCGGTCCGACAGGCGATCGGCCGGAAATATGTTCGGGCGCCATATAACCCGGTGAGCCGATGACCTGTCCGGTGCCGGTCAGGGAGGTGCCGTCGTCGACGGCGCGGGCGATGCCGAAGTCGATCAGGCGTGGGCCGTCGACGGTGAGCAGGACGTTGGATGGTTTGAGGTCGCGATGGACGACGCCGGCGGCGTGCACGTCGAGCAGGGCGCGGGCCAATCCGGAGGCCAGCGGCGCGAGCGCGTATTCCGGCAGCGGGCCGAAGGTTTCCACCGCCTCGCCCAGTGACAGTCCGGCCACGTATCCGGTGGCCAGCCAGGGGCGGTCGGCGTCCGCGTCGGCATCGAGCACGGGAACGGTATGGGCGCCGGTGACCCGCCGCGCGGCGGTGACCTCGCGGCGGAATCGGGTGCGGAATTCGGGATCGCCCGACAGGTCGGGGCGAACCACCTTCACCGCGACGGTACGGCCACCGGCGTTGCGGCCCAGATATACCCGGCCCATTCCGCCCGCGCCGAGCACACCGAGTATCCGGTACGGACCGATGCTCGCCGGATCACCGGGTTCCAGTGGGCGCATATGGACTTGTCTTCCCTTCCCATCGAGCGCCTGCCGCCGCAGGCCTGCGCTCGATCACACACGAGCGCGGCAGCGGTCGCAACCCGCCCGGGTGGCGGGATCAGCTGGGTTGCGGGACCGGGTCGTCGTCGGCGTCGGGGACTTCGGTGCCGGCCAGCGACACTCCCGCGGTTTCGCGCAGGAACCACCAGGCCACCAGTCCGACGAGGCAGGCACCGACCATGTAGTAGGCGGGGAACAGATGCCAGCCGGTGGCATCGATGACCGATTCGTTGATCAGCGGCGCGGTACCACCGAACGCGGCGGTAGAGATGTTGTAGCCGAGGGCGAATCCCGCGTACCGGACCTGGGTGGGGAAGATCGCCGGGAACGTCGCGGAGATGGTGGACAGCTGTGGGACGTAGAGCAGACCGAGTACGACGAACCCGATGATCGCCCACGCCGCGCCCTGACCCATCAGCCAGTACATCGGTATCGCGAAGACCGCCAATCCGATCAGCGACACCAGCCACATCGGGCGCCGCCCCACCCGGTCGGAGATCGCGCCCGATACCGGGAGCACCACTGCCATCGCGATCTGCCCGACCAGCACCATCGCGGTGGTCGCGTCGTTGCTCATGCCCAGCGTGGTGTGCAGATAGGTGGGCTGGTAGGCGAGCAGGGTGTAGTTGACCACGTTGAGCGCCACCACCAGTCCGGCGATGGTCAGCAGTTCACGGCGGTAGTCGCGCAGCAGCACTCGCAGGCCCCCTTCGGGGCGCTCGTGATCGGCGACCTCGGTGAACACCGGAGATTCGTCGAGTTTGCTCCGCAGGTACCAGCCGATCAGGCCCAGGGGCACTGCCAGCAGGAACGGAACCCGCCAGCCCCAGGACTCCATCGCGTCGTCGGACAGCAGCACCTGCATGATCAGCACCACCAGCGAGCCGCCGACGAATCCGCACAGCGTGCCGAATTCGAGGAAGCTGCCGAGGAATCCGCGGCGGCGTTCATCGGTCGATTCGGCGATGTAGGTGGCCGCGCCGCCGTATTCGCCGCCGGTGGAGAAGCCCTGCACGACGCGCAGCAGGATCAGCAGGATCGGGGCGAGGATGCCCACCGCGGAGTGGGTGGGCAGCAGGCCGATACAGCCGGTGGCGGCGGCCATCAGCAGGATGGTCGTGGCCAGGACGACCTTGCGGCCGATGCGGTCGCCGAGCGGGCCCCACACCATGCCGCCGACCGGTCGCAGGACGAAGGAGATCGCGAATCCGAGCAGGGTGCCCAGGGTGCCTAACGACCCGGGGAAGAACGCGTCGGTGAGATAGGTTGCCGTGGCTGCGTAGACGCCGTAGTCGTACCACTCGGTGGCGTTACCCATCGCCGCGGCGGCGACCGAGCGTCGTTGTTGGGCGGGCGGCAGGCTGGTGCTCACGCGCGCTCCTCCTGACCTGGTTATCCGATTGCTGGGTGCCCGGCCGCCATCGCGCGACGTGAACACGAAGTCCTCGGGTACCCGGTCGTCGGCTCGCCAAACGGAGCGTGGGCGGCGGGTCCTGGGCGGCAGGTGTGGTCCACCTGCGATGATATCGGGGTGGGTGACTCCGCTCACAGTCTCGTTCCGGCGGGTCCCAGGCCGGATACCGGCCGGTATTGCGCCGCATTTGCCGGAAATACTGTCCGTTATGTCGCTTATGTTGAGGGTCGGCAGATCCGGTGTGCGGTGTGGCGGCAGCGGCCCACGTACATTAGCGGCCCGCGTACATTGACGCGGATGTTGCCCGATTCCGGATCGACCGGAGATGAGCTCCCGAGGGGGACCACGTGACCGCTGCCACCACCGGACGATCGCGTTCGGCGTTGACGGAATGGTTACTGCGGGGAGCCGACGAGGACCGGTATTCGCGACACCCGGGCCCGATGGTCAAGCAGGCCGAGGAGCAGCATCAGCGGTCGTGGTGGCAGGTGATGTGCCTGACCGGCGTCGACTATTTCTCCACCCTCGGATATCAACCCGGAATCGCGGCGCTGGCCGCCGGTGTGCTGTCCCCGCTGGCGACGCTGGTGCTGGTAGCGCTGACCTTGCTCGGCGCGCTGCCGGTGTATCGGCGGGTGGCGCGCGAATCCCCGCACGGCGGTGGTTCGCTGGCGATGTTCACCGACATCCTGCCCCGCTGGACCGGCAAGCTGTTCATTCTGGTGCTGCTCGGCTTCGCCGCCACCGACTTCGTGATCACCATGACCCTGTCGGCCGCCGACGGCGCCGCCCACATCGTGGAGAACCCGTTCGTGCCGCAGGCGCTGCACGGACATGCCACCGCGATCACCCTCGCACTGCTGGCGCTGCTGGCGGCGATCTTCCTGAAGGGCTTCGCCGAGGCGATCCGGATCGCGATCGGCCTGGTCGGGGTGTATCTGGCACTGAATCTCGTGGTCGCGGTCGTCGGCGTGTGGAAAGTGATCACGGCCTCGCACCTGGTCGTGGACTGGGGGCACGCCATGACCGCCCAGCACGGCAGCGTCTTCGCGATGATCGGCATCTCACTGCTGGTATTTCCGAAACTGGCACTGGGCCTGTCGGGATTCGAAACCGGTGTGGCGGTGATGCCGCAGATCAAGGGCGGACCCGGTGACACCGAGGACCAGCCGGTCCTGCGCATCGCCGGCGCCCGGAAACTGCTCACCACCGCGGCACTGATCATGAGTGCGTTCCTGATCGTCACCAGCTTCATCACCGTCGTGCTGATCCCGGAGCGCGAATTCGAATCCGGCGGCTCGGCCAACGGCCGCGCGCTGGCCTATCTGGCGCACGATTACCTCGGCAACGGATTCGGCACCGTCTACGACATCTCCACCATCGCCATCCTGTGGTTCGCCGGCGCCTCGGCCATGGCCGGGCTGCTGAACCTGGTACCGCGCTATCTGCCCCGCTACGGCATGGCACCGGAGTGGGCGCGCGCCACCCGGCCGCTGGTGCTGGTGTTCGCGGTGATCGCGTTCGGGATCACCTGGTACTTCGACGCCGACGTCGACGCCCAGGGCGGCGCCTACGCCACCGGCGTGCTGGTGCTGATCACCTCCGCCGCGGTCGCGGTGACGCTGTCGGCGGCCCGGAAACATCAACGCGGCAAGACGTTCGGATTCGGCGCGGTCGCGGCGGTCTTCGTCTACACCACGATCGCCAATATCGTCGAACGACCCGAGGGTGTGCAGCTGGCGTCGCTGTTCATCATCGCGATCATCGTGGTGTCGTTCGTGTCGCGAGCACGGCGCGCGTTCGAATTGCGAGCGATCGAGGTCGATTTCGACGATCGGGCGGCCTGGCTGATCGACAAGATCGCGTCCTCGGGCACGATCCGCATCGTCACCCACGATCTCGACGACGTCGACGATCGCGCACCCGAGGAATACCGCCAGAAGGAAACCGAGCAGCGGGTGGAAAGCCACATCCCCGCCAAGGACCCGATCCTGTTCCTCGAGGTGATCGTCAAGGACGCGTCGGAATTCTCCACCGATCTGCATGTGGGCGCCGTCGAGATCGACTGTTACAAGATCCTGTCGGTCGAGGCCGCCGCCGTGCCCAATTCGATCGCCGCCATCCTGCTCGCGATCCGGGACCGCACCGGGATGAACCCGCACGTGTATTTCGAATGGACCGAAGGCAATCCGCTGCTGAACCTGCTGAAATTCCTGTTCGTCGGTGAGGGTGAGGTGGCGCCGGTGACTCGTGAGATCCTGCGCCGCGCGGTCGCCGACCCGCATCAGCGCCCGCACGTCCACGTCGACAGCTGATCTGGCCCACCCGGACGGCACTAGGGTGGTCCGGTGCCCACCGATCTCTCGCGCCGGCCACTGACCTTTCTGGTCGCGGTGACGCTGCTGTCGTTGCCGTTGTATCTCGCTGGAGCGTTCGGCGAGATTCGGGTGGGGGCGCTGCGACTGCCGTTGAGCGCGTTGATGTTCGTGGTCCCCGGCACTGTCGCGGTCGTGCTGACATGGCGCGGGGGCGGGCGCACGGCGGCGTGGCGGCTGGTGCGCCGAGTGCGTGACAGCCCACCAGCGCAGGCGCGCTGGTATGTGACCTCGGTCGGACTGTTCGTCGTGGTCGCGGCGCTCGCCTACGCGTTCGCGCGCGCTGTCGGCGCGGCCGGGTCCGGTCTGCCGGTGTCCCCGGTGGCGATCCCGGTCCTCGCGGTGGCGTTCGCGATCGCGTCCATCGGAGAAGAGCTGGGCTGGACCGCCTATGCCACCGATCCGCTACAGGACCGGATCGGCACGCCCGCCGCCGGACTCATCCTCGGGTTCTACTGGGCACTGTGGCATCTGCTGCCGCTGACGCAGGTCGGACACGGTGTGATGTGGGTCGCGGGCTGGTTCGCCGGCACCGTCGCGACCCGGGTGATCATCGTGTGGCTGCACAATCGCGGCGGCGGGGTCGGCGTCGCCGTCCTCGCTCACACCACCGTCAATGTGACCGCGGCCTGTACGCCGGACTACGACGCCGCGGTGATCCCGCTGGTGGCCGCGTTGCCGCTGGCCGCGATCGCGGCGGCCGTCTCGTCGGCGCGCAGGCGCGACCCGGCTGTCGCGGTGGCCGTCTCCGGCGTCGAATAAGGGCCGCCGCACCCTGTCACGGTCGGGCATATTCCGGGCGAACACGCCGACCGCACCCGCGCCGGCGGTCAGCGGTGTGCGCTGGGACAATGGTGCGGCCCGACCGGGCGATGATGTCGCCCGCGCACGATACGGAACACGGGCCGATCGGACAGCTGATGTTCGCTCACCGGTAACCCGGATGTGAGACAACCGAACGTCGGATCAGCGGGTGTGGGAGAGGTAGGCAGAACGTGATCGTCGGTTCGCAATCGGATGCCGGAGCATCGAACCGGTCGCCGGTGCCCTCGCCTGACGACGAGGGGAACACGGCCGCTCCCGCGCCGGCGGTCCTGGAGGCCGCTATCCCCTCGCCGCTGCGGCGTTCGGGTGCGGCGGCCCCGGAGCGCACGCTGGTCGACATCCTCGCCGAGACCGCCCACGCCCACCCCGACGCCGCCGCACTCGACGACGGCGGCCAGGTCCTGACCTACCGGGAACTGCTCGACGAGATCGATACCGCGGTCGCCGAACTGCGCGCCGCCGGAATCGCGCGCGGTGACCGGGTCGGCATCCGGGTCCCGTCGGGAACCGCCCGTCTGTACACGATGATCCTCGCGGTGCTGCACGCCGGCGCCGCGTACGTGCCGGTCGACGCCGATGATCCCGACGAACGCGCCGAGTTGGTGTTCGGGGAGGCCGCGGTGGCCGCCGTCGTCACCGCCGACGGCATCACCGCCGCGGGCGATCGGGCCGAATCCGCGTGCGCGGCAAGCGCGGCCGATGTGCGGGTGATCCCGGAGCCCGATGACGACGCGTGGATCATCTTCACCTCCGGCTCCACCGGCACCCCCAAGGGGGTCGCGGTCACCCACCGCAATGCCGCGGCCTTCGTCGACGCCGAGGCGCGGCTGTTTCTGCGCGAGGCGCCGATCGGCCCGGGTGATCGGGTGCTGGCCGGGCTGTCGGTCGCCTTCGACGCCTCGTGCGAGGAGATGTGGCTGGCATGGCGCCACGGCGGCTGCCTGGTGCCGGCTCCGCGCGCATTGGTGCGCAGCGGGATGGATCTGGGTCCGTGGCTGGTGCGTCGCGGCATCAGCATCGTATCCACCGTGCCGACGCTGGCCGCGATGTGGCCGCCGGAAGCGCTCGACGCGGTGCGGCTGCTGATCTTCGGCGGTGAGGCGGTCCCGCCGGAGCTTGCCGAACGCCTCGCCGGCACCGGCGAACGCGAGGTGTGGAACACCTACGGCCCCACCGAGGCGACGGTGGTGGCATGCGCGGCGCAGCTGAGCGGAACGCCGCCGGTGCGGATCGGGCTACCGCTCGACGGCTGGGATCTGGCCGTCGTCGACGCCGAGGGCACACCGGTCGCCGAGGGCGACTCCGGTGAACTGGTGATCGGCGGTGTCGGCCTGGCCCGCTATCTCGACCCGGCCAAGGACGCCGAGAAGTACGCGCCGATGCCCACGCTGGGCTGGCAGCGCGCCTACCGCTCCGGGGATCTGGTGCGCAACGATCCCGCGGGACTGATTTTCCTCGGCCGCGCCGATGACCAGGTCAAGGTCGGCGGACGACGGATCGAACTCGGCGAACTCGACGCGGCGCTGCAACATCTGCCCGGAGTGACCGCCGCCGCGGCCGCGGTCCGCACCACCGCGGCCGGCACCCCGATCCTGGTGGGCTACCTGTCGTGCGGGGTGGACGACTTCGATGTGGCGCGGGCGCGGGAACTGCTCGCCGAACGACTGCCCGCCGCTCTCGTGCCGCGGCTGGCGATACTCGGCGAACTACCGGTGCGCACCTCGGGCAAGGTCGACCGCGCGGCGCTGCCGTGGCCGCTGCCCGGCGCCGACGGCGAACCCGGCGCCGGACTCACCGGCACCGCGCATTGGCTTGCGGGACTGTGGAATTCGGTACTCGGCGCCGAGGTGACCGGGCTGGACGCGGATTTCTTCGACCTCGGCGGCGGCTCGCTGTCGGCCGCGCAACTGGTCACCGCGTTGCGGGCGCGGATACCGGGAATCACGGTCGCCGATCTCTACGATCATCCGCGCCTGGGCGCGCTGGCCGAGCTGATCGACGCCGCCGCCCCCGCCGAGCAGGCACCCGAGCGCACGGTGGCGCCCACTCCGCGCAGCGCGCAGTGGTTCCAGCTCCTCGCGTCGGTGCCGCTGACGACATTGACCGGGCTGCAGTGGGTGACCTGGCTCGGCGTGATCACCAATATCGCCTCCCGGTTCGGTGCGCTGCCGTGGATGCCCGGACTGTCGTGGTGGTGGGCGCTGGCCGGATTCGTGCTGTTCATCTCCCCGCCCGGGCGGATGGCGATCTGTGTGGCCGGGGCCCGCCTGCTGCTCCACGATGTGCGGCCCGGCGCCTATCCGCGCGGCGGGCGGGTGCATCTGCGGTTGTGGACGGCGGTGCGGATGGCCGAGGCCGCGGGTGCGGAGAACCTGTCCGGGGCGCCGTGGATGGTCCCGTTCGCCCGGGCGCTGGGCGCCAAGATCGGCAACGGGGTGGATCTGCACACCTTGCCGCCGGTCACCGGCATGCTCGAACTCGGCGACGGATGCAGTATCGAACCCGAGGTGGACCTGGCCGGGTACTGGATCGACGGCGATATCGTGCATATCGGCGAGATTCGCGTCGGCTCCGGCGCGGTGATCGGTTCACGCTCTACGCTGCTGCCGGGCGCGGTGATCGGCCGCAACGCCGTGGTCGAACCCGGTTCGGCGGTCTTCGGCAAAGTGAAGGCCGCCCAGTGCTGGGCCGGATCGCCCGCAGTGAAGGTCGGGCCCGCCGAACATCGCTGGCCCGCCGCCACACCGCCGCGCGCGTTGTCATGGGTGCTGGTGTTCGGCGTGACCTCGATGCTGCTGTCGGCGCTGCCGGTGCTCGCCCTGGCCGCCGGTGGGCTGCTGCTGGCCTGGTGGGTCCGCGACGAGACCACCCTGGCGGGGGCGCTGGGGCATGCGATGGCGATGCTGCCGGTGGCCGCGCTGATCGTGCTGGCGGTGTTCGCCGCGGTCACCGTCGTCTCGATCCGGGTGCTGTCGATCGGGCTGACCGAGGGCTACCACCCGGTGCGCAGCCGGGTCGGCTGGCAGGCCTGGGCCACCGAACGGCTCACCGATTCCGCGCGCACCTTCCTGTTCCCGCTGTATGCCAGCTTGTTGACCCCGGTCTGGTTGCGGCTGCTGGGCGCCAGCGTCGGGAAGGGGGTCGAGGCCTCCACCGTGCTGCTGCTGCCGAAATTCACCAAGGTCGCCGACGGCGCCTTCCTGGCCGACGACACCATGATCGCCGGGTACGAACTCGGCGGCGGCTGGATGCACATCGGTGGCGCGAAGGTGGGAAAGCGGGCATTTCTGGGTAACTCCGGGATGACCGCACCCGGACGGCGGGTGCCGAAGAACGGTTTGGTGGCGGTGTTGTCGGCGGCTCCGGAGAAGGCGAAGGCCGGATCGTCGTGGCTGGGCAGCCCGCCGGTCCGGTTGCGGCGCACCGCCGATGATTCCGATACCGGTCGTACCTTCGATCCGCCGGCCCGGCTGAAATTGGCTCGTGCCGTCGTGGAGACGTGTCGGCTGATTCCGGTCGTGCTCAGTTTCGGCATCGGGTTGGCGGTGCTGTTCGCGCTGGCGTGGCTGGCGTCGGGGCCCGGGTACTGGCTGGCCGCGCTGTGTTCGGGGCTGGTGCTGCTGGTGGCGGGCGCGGTCGCCGGCGCGCTGGCGGTGGCCGCGAAATGGTTGATCGTGGGCCGTATCGGCGCGGTGGAACATCCGCTGTGGAGTTCGTTCGTCTGGCGCAACGAGGTGTGCGACGCGTTCGTCGAAACCGTGGCCGCACCGTGGTTCGCGCGCGCGGCCACCGGCACCGCGGTGATGAACATCTGGTTGCGCGGGCTCGGCGCCCGGATCGGGCGCGGGGTGTGGTGTGAGTCGTATTGGCTGCCCGAGGCGGATCTGGTCGGTCTCGGTGACGGCGCGACCGTGGAACGGGGCTGTGTCGTGCAGACTCACCTGTTCCATGATCGGATCATGTCGATGGATACCGTGACCCTGGAACCCGGTGCGACACTGGGACCGCATTGTGTGGCGTTGCCCGCAGCCCGGATCGGGGCGGCGGCGACGGTCGGGCCGGCGTCGCTGGTGATGCGTGGTGACACGGTGCCGCCGTCGACGCGATGGCAGGGCAATCCGATTGCGCCGTGGCCGGATTCGCGGCACGGCGGGAAGTGAAAGTGGGTCGGCGTGAAGACGGGCAAGGGCGGTGGCGCGGTGGCGATCGACGACTATCTGCCGCAGAACGGCAATCGCGGCTACCGCGTGTCGCGATACGAACTGGAGCTGGCCTACCGGGTGGCGGCCAACCGGTTGTCGGGCAAGGCCACGATCACCGCGGTGACCACCGCGGTGCAGCCCCGTTTCGCGCTGGATCTGACGCAGACGCTCAGTGTCGCCAAGGTTTTCGTCAACGGCGCCAAGCCCGCGAAATATCTGCACAGCCGCGGCAAGCTGACCGTCACCCCCGCCACACCGATTCCGGTCGGCGGGGCGCTGTCGATCGTCGTGCACTACGGCGGGACGCCGCGGCCGGTGCGCGGGCCGTGGGGTGAGGTCGGCTGGGAAGAGCTGACCGACGGCATGCTGGTGGCCGGCCAGCCCAACGGCGCCGCGTCCTGGTTCCCCTGCGACGACCACCCCAGTTCCAAGGCCAGCTATCGCATATCCATCACCACCGACTCGCCCTACCACGCGGTGGCCAACGGGGTGCTGACCGAACGCACCACCAAGGCCAGCCAGACCACGTGGGTCTACGAGCAGTCCGAGCCGATGGCCAGCTATCTGGCGACGATCTCGATCGGGCCCTACCGTTCGCACCGCATCGATACCGGTCGCGGGGTGAAGGTGCCGATGACGGCGGTGCTGCCGCCGCGGCTGCGGCGCCGCTTCGACCACGACTTCGCGCGCCAGCCGCAGATGATGGCCGAATTCGAGCGCCGGTTCGGGCCGTATCCGTTCCCCGGATACACCGTGGTGGTCACCGATGACGAACTCGAGATCCCGGTGGAGGCGCAGGGACTGTCGACCTTCGGCGCCAATCATTGCGACGGGCAGCGCGGAGCGGAGCGGCTCATCGCGCACGAACTGGCCCACCAGTGGTTCGGCAACAGCCTGACCGTGCGGCAGTGGCGCGATATCTGGCTGCACGAGGGTTTCGCCTGCTACGCGGAGTGGATCTGGTCGCAGGCCGCCGGTGGGCCCAGTACCGATCAGCAGGCGCGTGCGGCCCGCCAGAATCTGGCTCGCTCCCCGCAGGACATCGTCGTCGGCGATCCGGGCCCGGCCTCGATGTTCGACGACCGGGTCTACAAGCGTGGTGCGCTGACCCTGCACGCCCTGCGGTTGCGCCTGGGAGACGCCGCGTTCTTCACCCTGCTGCGCGACTGGACCGCACGCCATCGCCACGGCAGTGTCACCACCGAGGATTTCGCCGACCTCGCCGGTCACTACAGTCAGGTCTCGCTGCGTGAGCTGTGGGACAGCTGGCTGTATCGCACCGCGTTGCCGGAGCTGCCCCAGCACGGGCTGGGCGCCGTCGGCAGCTGATCGGGCGGCGCGCTCGGCGCGGGAGCCGGGCCCTCAGCCGTCGAGTCCGCACTCGGTCAGACTTGTTGCCGCCGTGGCCGATTGGCGCAGTCCGGCGGCGTAGGCGGGGGTCAGCGCGGCCGGATCGAATACGTCGGCGCCGAAGATCTGCACCGTCTCGGCATCGGGCACGATCGAGATCTCGCGACCGGCGCCGTGCGCGCGGTCGGCGCGGGTGCGGGGGAACAGGTGCGCCAGCGGCTCCATGATCACCACCGTGTCCGCGCCGGTGGCCACATCCGCGTTGAGCGCCGACCGCACCCCGCCGTCGATGTAGCGGGACCCGGCGATCGGAATCGGCGGAAACACTCCCGGTACCGCGGTGCTGGCGGCGAGCGCCTGCGCCAGACTCGCCTCGCTGTCGCGGGTCCAGACCCGGAATTCGCCGGTGCCGATATCGACGGTGGTGACACGTAGATCGGCGGCGGGCCAGTCACCGGCACCGGCGAGCGCGGCGATGCGGTCGATATGGGCGCCGGGCTCGCCGACTTCGGCGGCCAGCGCCAGTTCGCCGATCCGGCGCCGGTTGTCGCGCGCGTCGCCGCCGGCGGCGCGCAGCGCGAAGATCGCACCCAGCCGGCTCATATCCGGCGCCGCGCCGGCGACGGTCCGCGGGCGGGAGGCGCCCAGTGCCTCGAGATCGCCGCCGGCGGCCAGCACCGCTCCGACGACCGCGCCCGCGGAGGTGCCGACGATGCGGTCCGCGCGGGCGGGATCGATTCCGGCGCGGCGCAATCCGACGATCAGGCCCGCCAGCCACGCGATGCCGACGGGTCCACCTCCGCCCAGAACCAGGGCCGTGGGAAATCGTTCCGATGTCGAGTCGGCGGGCATGGTCGCGACCCTACCGGCGGCGGGTGTGGCTTGCCCGTGCTTCGGCGAGCAGAGCATGTGGCGCACACCACCCAATAATAGAGCAGTTGCTCTGTTACTGTCGAGTGGTGCCCCGCCCCCGGATTCACGATCTCGACACCGTCCTCGACCGTGCCGAGGCACTCGCCGTGGCCGACGGGGTGGCGGCCGTGACGATTCGCGCGGTCGCCGCCGCCAGCGGCATGTCCAACGGCGCGATCTACCACAGCTTCGGATCACGCGCGGAACTGGTGGCGCGCATGTGGATTCGCGCCGCCCGCCGCTTCCTCGACGTCCAGCGCGAACTGGTCGACACCGCGCCCGGAGCCGGTCCCGACGCCGCCATCGCGGCCGTCGTCGGCGCGGCCGAGGCTCCCGCGGTATTCGCCGAACGCCATCCGGCCTCGGCGCGACTGCTCACCGTGCTGCGTCACGACCAGCTGCTGGCCACCGAGCTGCCCGACGCCGTGGCCGATGAGGTCCGCGCGCAGCAACGCGCGCTGATCGCGCTGCTGCGCACGCTGTCCGAGCGCCTGTGGGGCCGTCGCGACGCGCGCGCGGTCGATGTCGTCACCGCCTGCGTCGTCGATCTGCCCACCGCGCTGCTGCTGACCCGCGACCGCGTCACCGACCCCGATACCCGCATCAGGCTGCGCGCGGCGGTCCGCGCCGCCGTCACCGCCACCACACCACCCCACCCCTGAAGGAGCCTCCGTGTCCCCTACCCTCGGCTACCGTGACTCGATCGCGGTCATCGACCTCGGCGACGGCGAAAATCGTTTCTCCCCGGACTTTCTCGACGCGCTCGACGCGCACCTGGACACCGCGGTCGCCGACGCGGCGACCGCGGTCGTCACCACCGCCGCCGGCAGGTTCTACTCCAACGGACTGGATCTGGACTGGCTGGCCGCCAACGGCGAGCGCGCACCGTGGTACGTCGAGCGGGTGCACGCGCTGATGGCGCGGGTGCTGACCCTGCCGCTGCCCACGGTCGCGGCGCTGCCCGGCCACGCGTTCGGCGCCGGCGCCATGCTCGCTCTGGCCCACGACCAGCGCGTGATGCGCGCCGACCGGGGCTACTTCTGTTTCCCCGAGGTCGACATCCGGGTGCCGTTCACCCCGGCCCTGGCCGCACTCGTGCAGGCCAAACTGGCGCCGGGAGCGATCACCGCGGCAGTGCTGACGGGCCGCCGGTTCGGCGGCGCCGAGGCACAGCGGTGCGGCCTGGTCGATGCCACCGCGGCCGCCGGCGCGCACGTACACACCGCGATCGAGTTGCTGGCGCCGCTGGGGGCCAAGGACCAGGCCACCCTCGGCTCGATCAAATCGGTGTTCTACGCCTCGGCGCACACCGCGCTGACCGCCTGACGGCGACGCCCGCTACGCCCACGCCTCAGCGGCCCTTCCACACCGGGGCACGCTTCTGCGCGAAGGCCAGCACACCCTCCCCGGCATCCTCCGACGACAGCGCCGGACCGGACACCTCCAGCTGACGCGTGAACGCGATATCGGTGGCCCAGTCCGGCGACTCGTCGATGATGCGTTTGCTCGCCGCCAGGCTCAGCGGGGCATTGACCGCGATCCGCCGCGCCAGTTCCAGGGCGGCGGTGAGTGCGTTACCCGAGGTGGTCACCTCGTTCACCAGGCCCAGGGCGGCCGCACGGTCGGCACCGATGGCATCTCCGGTCAGTGCCAGCTCCATCGCCACCGCGCGCGGCAACCGCTGCGCCAGCCGCAGCACACCCCCGCCGACCGCGACCAGTCCGCGCTTGACCTCCGGGATGCCGAAGGTCGAATCCTGGGCCGCGACAACCAGATCCGCCGCGAGCGCCAGCTCACAGCCACCGGCCAGCGCGGGCCCCTCCACAGCCGCGATGAGCGGTTTGACCGGAGGTTTCGCGGTGATGCCCAGCGGGCCGCGCCGCTCGGTCATCGGGGTCTCCCCGCGGGCGGCGGCCTTGAGATCCATTCCGGCGCAGAAGTATCCGCCCGCGCCGGTGATGATCGCGACCTGTGCGTCCGGGTCGGCCTCGTAGGCGTCCAGGGCCCGCTCCAGCAGGAGCGCGGTGGCCAGATTCACCGCGTTGCGGACCTCGGGCCGGTTCAGCGTGATGATCGTGACCGGCCCACGCCGCTCCACCAGCACCGGCGCCGGCGGCGGTGCCGGCAGTGCCACCGGTTCGCGGCCCTCGACGCGAATCCGCGTGCCGGATACGGTCACCGGCAGTCCGAGTAGATCGTCGTCGACGAGCTCGCCGATGAGATCGTCCTGGGTGGTGCGGATCAGAATGCGCGCCCCGGCGGGCTCGATCAGGCTCAGCACCGCCGACTCCGGCTCGCCGTCGCGCCCGTAGGGCACGGTGTAGGCCTCGATCACCGCCGGCCCGTCGTGGCTGCCGCGCGCCGGGCGTGCGGCGGGGGTGTCGATGATCGGGCGCAGATGCCGGTAGGGCTTGGCGGGCGGCAGTGACGAATACACGGCCAGCGCATGTTTGGTGACATACCAGCCCAGCGAACTGGCCAGCCCGTAGGTGCCCGGCTCGGCGCGCAGCCGCGTCACCATGGTGGCCACGGCGTGGCCGCCGTAGTTGTTGCCGGGACCGCCGCCGAAGGTCAGCCCGCCGGTCACCGACAGCGGCCGGGCCGGATCGTCGATCGCCAGACCGAGTTCGCGGGCGGCGATCTGCACCGCCACCGGGAAACACGCGTAGAGGTCGACCTGCGACAGCGCCTCGACGCCGATGCCGGAGTGGTCGAGCACCGCCCGGCCCAGGGTCGCGATCGCCGGCGAAGCGGCCAGTTCGGCGCGCTCGGTGGTGAACCATTCGTCGTGACCGGAGGCGCCGGCGTGGATGAAGATCCATTTGTCCTGCGCGATTCCGGCTTCCTGCGCGGCCGCGGCACTGCACACCACGATGCCGCTGGCCATATCGACGGTGAGGTTGGCGCATTCGAGTTTGGTGTACGGGGTGGAGATCATCCGGTTGTCCGGGGTCGCTGCCGCGATCGTCTCGGCGTCGAATGCCTCCGGCTGCCAGGCGTATTCGTTGCCGGCCGCGACCGCCGACAGCCGCGACCACAGCTGGGCGACCGCCTCGGCGTGTTCGGCGCGGCCACGGCCGAGCCGGTGGCGATTCGCCGATTCCAGCAGTGCGTACATATTGATCGGGGCGATCAGTCCGGCCGCGGTCTCGGCTTCGTTGTTGGCGGCTTTGTCGATGCCGATCGACCGGTTCGGGGTGACGTCGGCGCCCTGCCGCGGCCACGACAGCTCGACGCCGGCGCGCTGGGCGGCGGCTTGGGTGGCACCGGCCTCGGCGCCGGTGACCAGGACCGTGTCGTAGTCGCCGGCGGCGATCGCGGCCGCCGCCTCGTTGATCACCAGCTGACCGCCGTCCCCGCCGAACGGGCTCGACTGCGCGGTCTCCACCCCGGCGATACTCAGACGCTCGGCGACCACCGCCGCCATATCGCGGTACTGCCACGAGGTGCACGCCACCGCGAACACCGCGTCCGCGCGGTTGAGCAGCGTCTCGCCCGCACCGGCATCGGCCGCGGCGCGCCGCAGTGCCGTCACCGCCAGTGCGGCCGGATCGCCGTAGCCGGGATCGGGGGTGCGCTGGGTGATCTGCCCGACGCCGACCAGTACCGGTGTGCGCGGATCGATCTCGGTGCCCGAGGCGGCGTGCAGGATCGGCTGCGCGGCCCGGCGCAGCGGCCCGGCCGCGGCGATCGCGTCCGGCAGCCGATCCAGCGACTGCTCCATCGCCTCGCCGAGGCTGCGCGCCACCGAGGCGCCCAGTGGCCCCTCCACCGGAGCACCGCCCAGTCCGGCATCGAAATACACCGTCGAGCGCTCCCCGGATCCGGCGACGGTGAGCCAATACGCCAGCCGCACCCCCTGCGGACCTTCACCGCGCAATTCGAATCCGGAGTCGCCGGCCGCGGCGACCGTCCAGCGCAATTCGGCCGGGATTCCCATCACGAGTGCCTGCTGGACGAAACTCAGTCCCTCGCGCGCCGCGCCCGGCGCTTGGCCGCGCCACCCGGCGTGCAGGCTGAACCAGTCGGCCAGCCGGTGCAGATCCGACAGGTAGGCCACCACCGTCTGCGGGGCCGCCGCGATCACGCGGCGCGCGTGCGCGGATTTGGGGTAATCGGACAACCCGGCCGGGGCGATATAGCCGTCGTCCACGGCCGCCGGCGTGGGGGCGCCGGACGGACCGGCGCCGTGTCCGCGCCGGGCGGCGACCAGTCCGGTGACCAGGTCCCGTGCGATGCGGGGATCTTTGCGCACCGCCGAGAACAGTGCGCTGCCCGCCTGTAATCCGCTGCGCGCGGCGCGGATTCGGTCCGATCCCGGAAATGGCGACACCGACAACCTCCTTGTTGCGTCTCGAGACAATTAATCATCAACTCTTTCGAGGCGTCAAAGAGTTGTGGCCCGCGTTACAGGCCGGAACTCGCTCGGTGCCGCGCCCGCGCCGGGCCGCCGTAACCCCGCGCGCGGCGGCCCTGACCGGGCTGTCGGTGGGCGCGATGGGCGCTGCGCATCCGCCGGCCGAGAAGATCGGCGCGTGGCCGTCGGTGGCCGCGGACCCTGCCGTGTCGAATTCGAGCTGTCAGAGCCGGACACCCAGCAGCGCGTCCACCGCCTGGCTCACCAGTCCGGGCGCCGAGGCGTCCGGGCCCCCGTACTCCAGCGCCTGCTGCACCCAGTTGTCCACGGCCGCAAGGGCCTTCGGGGTGTCGAGATCATCGGCCAGATGCTGCCGCAGGCGGGCGACGGTGTCCTCGGCCACCGGACCCGACTCCAGCGCCGCCGCCTGCCGCCAGCGCGTCAACCGCGCCTGCGCCTCGTCGAGCACCGCATCCGACCACTGCCGATCGGTGCGGTAGTGCCCGGCGAACAACCCCAGCCGGATCGCGGCCGGATCCACACCCGCCCGCCGCAGCTTCGACACGAACACCAGATTGCCGCGCGATTTGGACATCTTCTCCCCGTCCAAACCGATCAGCCCGGCATGCACGTAATGGCGGGCGAAGCGGCGATGGGAGACCAGCGCCTCGGCGTGCGCGGCCGAATACTCGTGATGGGGATAGATCAGGTCGCTGCCACCGCCCTGGATGTCGAACTCGGGCCCCAGCCGGTTCAACGCGATCGCCGCACATTCGATGTGCCAGCCCGGACGGCCCTGCCCGAACGGCGCCGCCCACATCGGCTCACCGGGTCGCGCCGCCCGCCACAGCAACGCGTCGATCGAGTCGCGTTTACCGGGACGGTCGGGGTCGCCGCCGCGCTCGGCGAAAAACCGCTCCATCGTGGCCCGGTCGTAGCCGGACTCGTAACCGAACTGCTCGGTGGCGTCGTGACGGAAGTAGATGTCACGGAACTCGGCATCGTCGACCACATACGCCGCACCCGAGGCCAGCAACTTGTCCACCAGCTCCACGACCTCGCCGACCGACTCGATCGCACCGATGTAGTCGCGCGGCGGTAGCACCCGCAGCTGCGACATATCCTCGCGGAACAACTCGATCTCCCCGGCGCCCAGGTCACGCCAGTCGACGCCGTCGCGTTCGGCCCGCTCGAACAGCGGATCGTCGACATCGGTCACGTTCTGCACATAGTGCACCTCGTGGCCGGCGTCGCGCAGGATCCGGTTGACCAGATCGAATGCCAGATAGGTCGCCGCGTGCCCCAGATGGGTGGCGTCGTAGGGTGTGATGCCGCAGACGTACATGGTGGCGGTCGCGCCCGGTGTCACCGGGCGCACCTGCCGGTCGGCGGTATCGAACAACCGCAACGGCGGTCCGGATCCGGGGACGGCGGGAACGGAGATTTCGGACCAGGACTGCATGATTCGAGGGTAAGGGTGCGGGCCGCCGTCGTGCCCGCCGCCCCCGTCCAGCGGGCCTTCCTTTACGAACCGGCCACCATATCCGACCTCGGCGGAGGCCGAATACCGCGATGAAGTCAACCGTTGCGCGCGCCGCACGCCGAAGTCGGCCGCGGCCGGCACCGGCGCCGGATCAGAACGCCGGCCACGGAATCGGACGGGAGCTGATCGGTTGCGGAAGCACCGGATCGTTGAGCAGATCCCGCGCGCGAACACCCAGCGCCTCGATCTCGGCGTCGGTGATGTGCTCGGCCAGCTCCGCGGCGACCGGCCCTGGCAACCGCTCGGCGAAATCGGCGATATCATCCAGCAGATCCTCGCCCACCGGCTCCCCGGCCCATCCCCACAGCACGGTGCGCAACTTCGGTTCGCTGTGCAGGCAGATACCGTGATCGACCCCGTACACGCCGCCGTCGACCCCTTCCAGCGCGTGGCCGCCCTTGCGATCGGCGTTGTTGAGCAGCACATCCAGCACCGCCATCCGGCGCAACCGGGGATCATCGGCATGCACCAGTGACACCCGCGCTCCCGTGCCGTCGACCGCCCGCAGCACCTCACGGAAGCCGTCGGGCACCGCACCCGCGGGCACCAGATCCACCAGATCCAGCCGATCCGGCACCACCGCGGCCGCGTCGACGGTATCGATCCACCGCTGCACCATGCCCGGACCCAGCGGGCCGTCGCGCAGAATCGTCTCCGGAATCACCGACCAGCCCAGCGCGGCCGACACCAGATACGAGGCCACCTCCCGCCCGGCCAGAGTGCCGTCCGGAAAATCCCACAGTGGCCGCTCACCGCGTACCGGCTTGTACACCACCCGCATCGGCTCACCGGCGCCGGCGGACTCGATCTCACAGACCAGGGTGAGATTGCTGGCGGTGGTGACCCGGCCGATGATCGACAACTCGCCCGTGCACAGGCCGTCGCGGGCCGCACCCTCGTCCGCGGCCGCCGCGCGTGTGGTCACCGCTACTCAGTCCTCCAGATCGGTCGCGCCGAAGATGTCGCCGCGCTTGTAACCGTTGGTGCGCACACACATGTGGCCGTTGGGTGACAGCGGTTCCCCGCACAGCGGGCACGGCGGCCGACCCGCCGCGATCACCTTCGCCGAGCGCAACGCGAATTCGCGAGCCTGCTCCGGGGTCAGGAACACCCGTACCGCGTCCGGACCTTCCTCGGTGTCGTCGAGCACCACCGACTCGTCGACTTCGGTCTCGGTGATGGCCAGCAACTCCACCACCACCGCGCCGGCATCGGCGTCCCACCCCAACCCCATTGTGCCGACCCGGAATTCGGTATCGATCGGCATTTGCAGCGGGGCGATGTCGGAGACGTCCTCGGCCTGCGGCGGCACACTCGCGCCGAAGCGACGGGCCACCTCGTCCAACAACAGCCCCATCCGATCAGCGAGCACCTTGACCTGCTGCTTCTCCAGCAGCACACTCACCACACGAGGTTCCTGCACGGCCTGCAGATAGAAGGCTCGATCTCCTGGCTCACCGACGGTTCCCGCGACGAAACGGTCGGGGGTGCGAAACACATGGATCGCTCGGGCCATCTGCACCTCCTGAAACCGACTGCATCACTGATTACGCTCGCTCCCCGAATCGGGGGGATCCGCAATATTCCCATTATCCGCCTCGGGCGCGGCATCCACCTCACCGCCGGGGACGGGCCCGGCCCGCTGCTCGGACTGCTGGTGCACCGCGGCCAGCGCGGACAGGTCGGTTCCGGTGTCGTTGACCCGCCACACGTAGGGGCCGGCGGGGGTGTAGCGGACCACGCTGATCGACGCCGGTTCGACCACGATGCGCTGGAATCCGTCGAGATGGATACCGAAGGCATCGGCGAGCAACGACTTGATCACGTCCCCGTGGGTACACGCCACCCACAGCACGTCTCGACCGTGGCGCCGGGCCAGATCGGCGTCGATGGCACGCACCGCCGCCACCGCCCGGTACTGCACCTGCGCCAAACCCTCACCACCGGGGAACACCGCGCCCGAGGCGTGCTGTTGCACGACCTTCCACAGCGGCTCGCTCACCAACTCCGACAGCGGCCGCCCGGTCCATTCACCGTAATCGACCTCGAGCAGGCGTTCGTCGGGTTCGGCGTCGATACCGAGCTTGTCGGCCAGCGGCGACACCGTGCGCGTGCACCGCAGCAGCGGCGAGTGCACGATGTGCTCGATCGGCAACGGCGCCAGGCGTTCTGCCACCGTCAGCGCCTGTTCGGCACCGCGTTCGGTGAGCTCCACTCCGGGGCTGCGACCGGCCAGCGTGCGCGCGGTGTTGGAGGTCGACACCCCGTGCCGCAGCAGGATCACCGTCATGGGACCAGACTAGGCGATCACGCCCGATCGGCTCGCGCAGTCACATTCCCACCACCTCGAGAACCCCGGTAGAACACCGAACATGCCTGTACAACAAGGTATTTCGCCCTCGGAGGAATCGGGACCGCGGCCCGGGCCCGAGGATGCGCGTACCTCGTGGCACTGTGGCGCTGCTCGCATCCTCCGGCGGTTCGCGAGCGGTATCCGTATCCGGGACCGGTTGTGGCCCTAGGCTCGGGCACTGTGACAAGAGCTGGGGTGGTGCGGTGATGGAACAGCGGGCGGTGGGGCGCAGTGGCCTGCGGGTGTCGCGGATGGGCCTGGCCACGCACACCTGGGGCCGGGAAACCGACGCCGAGGACGCGGCGGCGCAACTGGTGGCGTTCGTCGAGGCCGGGGGCACGCTCGTCGACACCTCCCCGGTCTACCAGGGCGGCGCTGCCCAGCGCATGCTCGGCGAACTCGTCGGTGAACTCATCCCGCGCGACGATCTGGTGATCAGCGGCTGCGCCGGGCTCGTCCCCACCCCCGGCGTCACCGATCCCGACGGGGGTCCGGCCGCCGGCCTGCACTGGGGTGTGGACGCCTCCCGGCGCACCCTGATGCGCCAGCTCGACCGCACCCTGGCCGAACTCGGCACCGACCACCTCGATATCTGGTGCGTGGCCGCCTGGGACCGCCACACTCCCCTCGACGAGATCGCGGCGACCCTCGACCACGCCGTGCGCTCGGGCAAGGTGCGCTACGCGGGCGCGCGCGGCCTGACCGCCTGGCAGCTGGCCACCCTCGCCGCGGCCGCCCCCATCGTGGCCACCCACGCCTCGTACTCACTGCTCGCGCGCGGCGCCGAATACGACCTGGTGCCCGCGGCCACCCATCACGGAGTCGGCTTGATCGCCTCCTCCCCACTGGCCGGGGGAATCCTGACCGGCAAGTACCGTGACGGTGTGCCCGCGGATTCGCGCGGAGCCGACGAGGCCACCGCCGCCGAGATCCGCGAGCGCCTCGACGAACACGCCACCCGTGTCGTGGACGCGGTGGTCACCGCCGCCGACGGCTTGGGCACCTCACCGCTCGCGGTGGCCGCGGCCTGGATCCGCGACCGCCCCGGTGTCGCCTCGATGATCGTCGGCGCCCGCGATATCGGACAGCTCACCGGAGTGCTGGCCGCGGAGACCCTCGAACTTCCGCGCGCCATCGCCGCCGCGCTCGACGACGTCAGCGGCATCTGAGACCCGCCCGTGCCGACGCCGCCGTACAGGCCGGTGGCAGCCCGTTCCCGCGACCACTTAGGCTTGCCTACATGAGGTGTCTCGACCGTGTCCGTTCGGCTCGCACCATCTCCGCGGCGGGACATACCGCGGTGACCACGCGCCCGGCCACCCGATCGCTGATCGCGCTGCTGGGCGCCGTCCTGGTGATCGCCGTGGGCGCCGGCTGCGGCGACAGCGGTGGCGGCACCGGCGATCAGCGGGGTCCGTCGACCGCCACCCTCGCCGACCTCGACCCTGCCCCGATCGGCCCGCCACCCACACCGGCGCTCCCGGTGACCGTGCACTCCTACGACGGCGCCGAGGTCACCGTCACCTCCGCGGACCGCATCGTCGCGGTGGACCGTTACGGCACCCTCGCCCAAACCGTGTGGGCCCTGGGCTTGGGCCCGAAACTGGTCGGGCGGTCGACCTCGGCGGCGTTCCCGGCGGTACGCGAGGTGCCCAATGTCGCCGGCGGCAACGGCAGTATCAATGTCGAGGCGGTCGCGGCGGCGCGGCCCACCGTCTTTCTCACCGACCCCACCAGCGCCACCCCCACCATGCGCGACCAGCTGCGCGCGCTGGGCATCACGGTCGTCTACTTCGATCCGCAGCGCACCATCGACGGTGTGGGTCCGCAGATCCAGGCCGTCGCCGACGCGCTCGGCGTGCACGAGCAGGGCGTGAAACTGGCCGAACGCAGCCGCGGTGAGATCGCCGCCGCCACCGCGGCGGTACCCGAGCACGCACCACCGCTGAAGATCGGGTTCGTCTACCTGCGCAGCACCGCGATCACCATGCTCGCGGGGCCCGGCTCCGGCGCCGACTCGCTGGTCACCGCCCTCGGCGGCGTCGACGCCGGTACCGCCGCCGGATTGAGCGAACCGTTCACCACGATCACCAGCGAGGCCATGATCGGCGCCGCACCCGATGTGCTGCTGGTGATGTCGGACGGGCTGAAATCGGTCGGCGGCGTCGCCGGGCTGGAAAAGGTGCCCGGCGTCGCGCAGACCCCCGCCGGGCGCAACCACCGTGTCGTCGACATGTCCGACGCGGTCCTGCTCAGCTTCGGCCCCGAAACCGGCCACGTCCTCGAGGCACTGTCGAAGGCCGTCTACGGCACTCGGCCCGCATGAGCGTGAGCGATTCCGCCTCGGCCGGCGGCGAGCCGGTGGCCGCACACCGCAGTGCCGATGCGGCGCGACAGCGAAGCGCCCGCGCCGATCACGACGCCGGCCCGCCCGGGGTGACCGGCGACCACGGTCCGGCCGCGCCGGCGACCGGGCCCCGGCCACGGACCGCCGTGGCCGCCGCGACGTCCCCGCCCGCCGGATCCGCCCGACGCGGCCGGTCGCGGGTGACGATCGTGTTCGTGGTGGCGATCGCCCTGCTGATCGCGCTCGCGTTGATCTCGGCCGCGGTCGGCCAGGTGCCGACCACACCATGGGAAGTCGCCGGCAGTGTGCTGCACCGCATCGGGCTCGACTGGGGTCCGATGCCGCATCATCCCGCCGGTGAGGTGACGCTGTGGCAGGTGCGGTTCCCGCGGGTCGTGCTGGCGATTCTCGTCGGCGCCGCCCTGGCCACCGCCGGTGCGCTCCTGCAGGGCGTATTCGCCAACCCGCTGGCCGAGCCCGGTGTCATCGGTGTCTCGGCGGGAGCCGCGGTCGGCGCCGGTGTGGTGATCGTGGTCGGCGGCGCGTTCGTCGCCGCTTGGTCGGTGGCCGCGGGCGCGTTCGTCGCGGGCCTGGGCACCACTCTCGCGGTGTACCTGCTGTCGCGCTCGCGGGGGCGGACCGAAACCGTGACGCTGGTCCTGACCGGTGTCGCGGTCAACGCCTTCGCCGGCGGGCTGATGTCGTTTCTGCTGTTCACCGCCTCCCCGGCGGCGCGCGATCAGATCGTGTTCTGGCAGATGGGCAGCCTCAACGGCGCCACCTGGCAGGCCGTGACGGTCGTCGCTCCACTCACCGCGGTCGGAGTCGTGGCCGCGGTACTGATGGCACCGCGGCTGGACCTGCTGGCCCTGGGCGAGGCGGCGGCCCGCCATCTCGGCGTCGATGTGGAACGGCTGCGCCGCAACGTGATCGTGGTCGTCGCCATCCTCGCCACCGCGGGGGTGGCGTTCACCGGAATCATCCTGTTCGTCGGCCTGATCGTGCCCCATGTGGTGCGCATGCTGGTCGGTCCGGCCCACCGCGTGCTGATCCCGCTGTCGGCGATCCTCGGCGCGGTGGTGCTGCTGGCCGCCGATATCGGCGCCCGCACGCTGGTGCACAACGCCGATCTCCCGTTGGGCATGCTGACCTCCCTGGTCGGCGGGCCGTTCTTCTTCTGGCTGCTGCGCCGCACCCGCGCTCGCTCGGGAGGCTGGGCATGAGCGAGCGACCGGCCGGCCCCGCGGAGGTGTCCGAGACCGTCCGGGTGCCGGCCCGCGGCGATACCGTCCCAGCCCCGTCCCCGCCGGCTCGGTCCGGCCCGGGGACCTGGGTGCGCGCGGTGGTGCGGGCACTGCGCCCCGCCCACGGGATTCCACAACCCGCGACGCCCGGCGCGGTCACCCTGGCCGCACACGGTGTGGGCGTCATCCGGGAGGGTCGCCCGGTCCTGGACGGTGTCGATCTCGAGGTCGTGGCCGGGCAGGTTCTCGCGCTGGTCGGCCCCAACGGCGCGGGCAAGTCGACACTACTGGCCGCGCTGTCGGGGGAACTCGAACCCAGCAGCGGCACGGTCGAACTCGACGGGCAGCCACTGGCGCACTGGACACCGACCGATATGGCCCGGCGGCGCGCGGTCCTGCCCCAGAACCACACCGTCGGATTCCCGTTCACCGTGCGCGAGGTCGTCGCGATGGGCCGCTCCCCGTGGGCTCGCACGGCCCGCCAGGACGCCGACGAACGCATCATGGCCGACGCCATGGCCGCCACCGATGTCGAATTCCTCGCCGCCCGCCCCTTCCCGGCGTTGTCCGGTGGCGAGCGAGCCCGCGTGGCACTGGCGCGGGTACTGGCCCAGGACACCGAGACCGTCCTGCTCGACGAGCCGACCGCGGCCCTGGATCTGGGCCATCAGGAACAGGTGCTGGGGCTGGCCGCGGCCCGTGCCCGCGCCGGCGCGGCGGTGGTCGTGGTGCTGCACGACCTCGGCCTCGCGGCCGCCTACGCCGACCGGGTAGCGGTTCTGGCCGAGGGGCGTCTCACCGCTGTCGGGGGCCCGCGCGACATCCTCACCACCGACCTGCTGACCAGTGTGTATCGCCACCCCATCGAGGTCGTCGACCACCCCGTCACCGGCGCGCAGCTGATCCTGCCGGTGCGCCGCTGAGGCACCGATCGGGCATCGGCGGGACCGCGAGCTCGTAAAACCGTGCCGGTCAGTAGATTTCGTCCGGGTCAGCCCGTCGGTCCCGAAACTCGGTGCGCCCGCGCACTGTCGGCTTCCAGCGGTTGAGGGCCGCGCGCCGCCGGGCCCCGGTTGACCGCACTCACGGCCTCACCGCCACACCAGTTTGAGTACCGCCGGAGTGAGGAGCATGCGAATGACCGTGGCGTCGAGGATCAGTGCGGCGATCATGCCGTAGGCGATGTATTTCATCAGCACCAGATCGGAGAAGCCGAATGCCCCGGTCACCACGATCAGAATCGCGGCCGCGGAGGTGATCACACCACCGGTGTGGGCGATACCGTAGCGGATCGCCTCGGCCGGCGGCGCCCCGCCCGCCCGGGCCTCGGCCATCCGAGACTGCAGGAAGACCTCGTAGTCGGTGGACAGTCCGAACAGCACGGTCACGATCAGCACCAGCACCGCGAACATCAGCGGCCCGGGAGTGAAGCCGAGCAGTCCGGCCCCGTGCCCCTCCACGAACAGCCAGGTCAAAATGCCCAGTGCCGCACCCAGACTCAGCGCACTCATCAGGACGGCCTTCAGCGCCAGCACCAGGGAACGGAACGCGATGTACATCAGCACCAGCGCGGCGGTCGCCAGGATCGTGGCCAGCAGCGGCAGTCCGGCGATGAGTCCGTGGATGGCGTCGCGTTCCAGCGCCGGCACACCGGCCACCATCACCTCCACCCCGGGTGGGTGCGCGATCGCGCGCAGTGCGGCGATGGCGTCGTCGGCGCCGGATTTGCGCACCAGGCCGGTCGAGAGCACATTGATGCCGTCGGTGGTCGGTGCCGATGCCTCGAACGGGCCGGTCAGCCCGGGGGTGAAGTTGGCCTGGAATCTGATGTCGGACAACTGTTGCGGATCGGCGCCCACCACCACCAATTTCAGTGGCTCGGTACGGAATTCGGGGAACAGCGCGTCGAATCGCTCCTGCGCCACCCGGGCCGGATTGTCGGCGGCCAGATATCGCTCGGACAGTCCGCCGAATTCGATGTTGCGGAACGGGATCAGCAGGAACAGCAGACCCGCCACCACCGGAATGATCACCCTGGCGGGATGGCGCATCGCGAAAAGCGCCAGCTTGGAGAAGAATCCGTTGTCGATCTGCTCGGCGTTGCGGACTCCGGCGAATCGGTGCCAGCCCCACAGATCGATGCGCCGGCCCACGATACTCAACGCGGCGGGCAACGCTGTCACCGACAACACAGCCGCCAGCAGCACCGAGCTGATACCGCCGTAGGGCACCGATCGCAGGACCCCGTTGGGATAGATGAACAGCGCGGCCAGACTGACCGCGATGATCGCCGCGGAGAACAGCACCGTACGCCCGGCGGTGGCGACGGTGCGCGCGGTGGCCTCCTCCACGCTGCGCCCGGCCGCCAGTTCTTCCCGGAATCGTGTCACGGCGAACAGCCCGTAGTCGATGGCCAGCCCGAGGCTGACCAATGTGACCACCGCACTGGCGAAGACGTTGACATCGATGTGATCGGTGAGCAGCTGCATGATGCCCTGGCTGCCGAGAATGGTCATCCCGCCGATCAACACCGGCAGCAGCGCCCCGACCACCCCGCCGAAGACGAAGTACAGCAGGATCGCCACCACCGGCAGTGCGATCAGCTCCGCGCGGTGGATATCGTCCTGCATGCCGATATTGATGCCTTCCACCACCGGCTGCAGCCCGGCCAGTTGCACGGTCGTGCCACCCGGTCCGGCGCCGGGGCCACTGGCACCCAGGTCGGCCCGGATGGCCAGATAGTTGTCCACCGTGGCGGTGTCGGAGCCACACAGGCCGATACTGGCGAAGGCGTGGGTGCGCGAGGCGTCGGCGAATTGGCCCATCATCGAGCCGTCGAAATAGCTGTCGATCTTCTTGATGCGGTCCGGGTAGCGGTCGCGCAGCCCCGACAGTGCCGCGGTGATCGCGTCGCGGATCGGTGGATCGTCGACGGTGTGCCCGTCGGGCGCGGTGTAGAGCACGATGACATCGGCGTCGGTATCGCGGCCGAAGGTCTGATCGGCGAGTTTGGAGGCCACCACCGATTCGCTGTGTTCGTCGAACCAGCCGCCCTGGGTCAGCCGCGATCCCAGATCGCGGCCGAAGAATCCGGAGATCGCGACGATCAGGACGAAGATCGCGAAGACGAGATATCGATGCCGATGAACGAACCTGCCCCAGCGCAGCAGAAGATCTTCGAGCATGCGCGAATCAGCCGCAGGCCGGGGTGCGGTAGTCGGCCGAACGCAAAATTCCGCACAGGTCGTTGCGCGAGATCTTCCACTTACCGTCGTTGTCGACGAAATGCACGATGGTGGTGCGCACGTTCTCCCCGGAGCCGTCCTTGTCGAGCCGCATGGTGGCGGTCAGGGTGCCGTCGTGATTGTCGAAGACCGGGTCGACGACTCCGTAGACAGCGCGCGGATTGTCGTGCAGCGCTTTGTACATGTCGGGGATGGCATCGGTGAACGCCGCGCCGTCCTCGATGAGGTCGGTGCGCTGACTGTCGGGCAGTGACGGGTCCAGCGCGCGTTTGATCTGCGCGTCCAGCTCGGGGGCCGTGGGGATCGGCGGCCGGTTGGCGCTGCTGGACGCGGCCACCTGTGCCGACGAGGTGAGCGCGGCATAGGCCGAGGAGCGGGCCGCGTCCACCGAGGCCTCGTCGGGGCCGGTGTCACAGGCGGCGATCGTCAGCGCGAGCATCGTGATTCCGAATGCGCCGTAGACCGTGCGTCGCAATGCCATTACGTCCTCGAAGGTGTCGAAAGTAACCGGTGGTTCCTACAGTCTGGCACGGGAGGTCAGCGACCCTCGATGACCGCGCTCAACCGGTTCAGCAGGGCACGCACGGTGGTGGTGGCGCCGCGCTGCTCGGACACCGGTACCGCGGTGGGAACCAGGTCGCGGACCAGCGCGCGCACACTGCGCGCGTCGTCGAGGTCGATATCGGTGACGGCGGCTTCGACCATGGCCACCACATCCTCGGGTCCGGGCACATCGGTTTCGGCATCGCTGCGGTAGATCTCGAGGGTCAAGGTGGCGCGAACCGTCCGGAAGGCGAACGGTTGTCCCTCGGCCGTCGTACCGAAACCGTGCGCGAACGGACCTACGGTTAGATCTTCAAGTGTGAATTCAGACGTGTGGTCTGTTTCCAACCGAGGCTCCCCTGGTTCGTTGTCGGGTAGGTGTTCACGGTAACGGGTGAGGCGCATGCCACGCCGGAACCACCCCGGTGAGCGGGCCGAGTGTCCGATCATGGTCAGATGAAGCAGTACGCATAAGTATCGCCACGAAGGAGTTCGGAGCATGCGCGGGAACCGGTCGGCAGTGTCTGCCGCACTCGCCGTCGCCAGTGCCGTGGCGCTCCTCGCCGGATGTTCGTCCCACAGCGACGACACCTCCGCCCCCTCGGCCGGCGCGCCCGGAACCGCGGCCGTGGCACCGGCACCCGCCGCCGCACCCGTGCGGGGGACCGTCACCCCTTTCGGCCCGATCGGGGCGCTGGTGACCGTGCCCGGCGGTGGACGGCTGGCCGCGCTCGATCCGACCGGGCTCAGCCTGCGCATCGTCGATCCCGCCGATCCCGGTGCCGTGCACGCGATCACCCTGCCGGCCAAGGCGACCGGCATCGCGCCCGGCGCCGCCGGTGAAGTGCTGGTGGCCGCGGGCCGGGAGGTGCTGCGTGTCGATATCGCCACCGCGGGTGTGCGCGCGATAGCCGTCGACGGTGAGGCACGGACGGTGACCCGGCGCGCCGACGGCGCTGTGGCGGTGGGGCTCGACGGCGGCCGCGTGCAACTCCTCGATCCCGACGGCCACCCGAACCGCACCGTCTCCGGCCTGGGTGCCGTCGACGCCATCGCCACGACCTCCACCGCGATCGCGACCCTGGATCTGGATCAGACCAGCCTCACCGAACTCGATCTCGACCGCAATCGTCCCGGCCTGGCGCTGCGAGCCGGACTCGGCGCCACCCACGTGATCAGCGACCATTTCGGACGCCTGCTGGCCACCGACACCTCCGGCGGCGCACTGCTGGTCTACACCGCCGATCCGCTGCTGCTGCGCCAGCGCTTCCCGGTCGGTGCCGCGCCGTACGCGCTGGCCTACGATGAACGGTCCGACACTGTGTGGCTGACCCTCACCGGAAGCAACGAGGTGGTCGGTTTCGATCTGTCGACCGGTATACCGGAAGAAGTGGGTCGCTTCGCGACGGTGCGACAGCCCAATTCGCTGACGATCGACAGCCGCACCGGCGACATGTTCGTCGGGTCGGCAACCGGAGACGGTCTGCAACGCATCGGTGCGGACCAGAGGAAGAGAGGTCAGTGATGGCTCGAACGCCTCGATACGAGTCCGCGGCCGGTGCCGCACACCGCGCCCAGCGCAGAAGGTCACTCCCCTCGGAATGGGAGGAGACCAGCGACGAAGGAGAATACGAGTACGTGCCGCTACGACTACCCCCGGACGTGAATCGGGTCACCGCGTCGATGCGCCTGGCCATCCAGGCCGAATTCGGCGGCTGGGAGCTGTCGCGGGTGCGGGCCTACACCGACGGCAGCCGGCGAGTGTTGTTGCGGCGGCGCAAAACCAGCTTCCCCGTGACCGAAACGGGGATGTGAGGGATGTATTCCTTATTCCTGCGGTTGCTGTTCCTGGTGCCGCCCGAGCGTATCCACCACCTCGTGTTCACCGTCATCCGGCTCACGACCGCTTTCCCGCCGACCCGATGGCTGGCCCGCACACTCACCGCGGCCACCGATCCGATCCTGTCCACCACGGTCTTCGGCGTGCATTTCCCGGCGCCGCTGGGCCTGGCCGCCGGCTTCGACAAGGACGCCGGCGGTGTGAACGCCTGGGGCGCACTGGGTTTCGGCTTCGCCGAGATCGGCACCGTCACCGCGCAGGCCCAGCCGGGCAATCCGGCGCCGCGGCTGTTCCGGCTACCCGCCGACCACGCGCTGATCAACCGGATGGGCTTCAACAATCACGGCGCCGCCGCCGCGGCGCAGCGACTGGCCGCCCGCCGGGCCGGGGGTGTGCCGATCGGCGCCAACATCGGCAAGACCAAGATCGTCGAGGCCGAACACGCCGCCGAGGACTACGCCGTCAGCGCCCGCCTGCTGGGACCGCTGGCCGACTTCGTCGTCGTCAACGTCAGCTCCCCCAATACTCCCGGACTGCGGGATCTGCAGGCCGTGCAATCGCTGCGCCCGCTGCTGCGGGCCGTGCTCGACAGTGTCGCCGCCGGCGCGGAGCCCAAACCGGTGCTGGTCAAGATCGCACCCGATCTGTCCGACGACGATATCGACGCGGTCGCCGATCTGGCCGTCGAACTCGGCCTGGCCGGAATAGTGGCCACCAACACCACCATTCGACGCGACGGCCTGGCCACCCCCGAGGCCGAGGTCGCCGCCATGGGTGCGGGCGGGTTGTCGGGCCCACCGGTCGCCGATCGCTCCCTCGAGGTGCTGCGGCGGCTGTACGCCCGAGTCGGAGACCGGCTGACGTTGATCTCGGTCGGCGGTATCGAGAACGCCGACCAGGCCTTCGAACGCATCCTCGCCGGGGCATCGCTACTGCAGGGATACACCGGATTCATCTACGGCGGCCCGTTCTGGACACGACGACTGCACCGTGGCCTGGCGGCCCGCCTGCGCGCGGGCGGATACACCTGCCTCGCCGATGCCGTCGGCGCAGCCCACACCACCCGCACCTGACCCGCACCGGCCCGGTCACCGCCGCGGCCGGACGTCCGATTCCCGCGCTCGAGGCCGGTCTTCCTACCGGCCGGAAGCACTCCCCGAATGTCCGATTTCACGTTTAGGATGGGTGATCCACATCACGCCCACGGGCGTGATGGTCGTGCACTGACCGGGAACAAGGGATATGACCACAGCAGAGATCGCTTTCACCCACCAGAACGGCACCACGATCACCACCGTGCCCGAGGCCTTCCAGCAGACCGCGTCGCTACGCCCGGATCAGGTCGCGCTACGGACCGTCGGGGGCACTGCGCAGATCACCTGGAGCGAATACGCGCAGCGGGTGCGCGCTATCGCGGCGGGCCTGGCGAAACTCGGAGTCGGACACGGTGACACGGTCGGCATCATGCTCACCAACCGGCCCGAGTTCAATCTGGTCGACACCGCGATCCTGCATCTGGGCGCCACCCCGTTCTCGGTGTACAACACCAGCTCTCCCGGACAGATCGCGCACGTCTTCGGAAACGCCGAGAACGCCGTGGTCGTGACCGAACAGGCCTTCCTGGCCCCGATCAGCGCATCGGGAGTGCGACTCGCGCACGTGATCGTCGTCGACGGCGCCGCCCCCGAGGGCGGGCTGACCCTCGATCAGGTCGAGAACGATCCGGCCGAGGATTTCGATTTCGACGCCGCCTGGCAGGCGGTGCGGCCCGATGATCTGGCCACCCTCATCTACACCTCCGGCACCACCGGGCCGTCGAAGGGGGTGGAGATCACCCACACCAATATCGTCGCCCAGATCGTGGCACTCACCAACGGCGCACTGGTCGCCGACATCGACGCGCGGGCGGTGTCGTAC
Source organism: Nocardia spumae (assembly GCF_020733635.1). Lineage (NCBI taxonomy): Bacteria > Bacillati > Actinomycetota > Actinomycetes > Mycobacteriales > Nocardiaceae > Nocardia > Nocardia spumae. Next base: position 3,778,149 of record NZ_JAJFZL010000001.1, read on the forward strand.
CTGCCCGCCGCGCACGTCGCCGACCGGATCTCCGGGCACTGCCTCAATCTGTTCACCGGCGTCACCCTCACCTGTGTGCCGGATCCGCGCGAAATCGCGGCCGCACTGCCCGATGCCCGGCCGACGATCTTCTTCGGTGTGCCGCGGGTGTGGCAGAAGATCAAGGCCGGTGTCGATGCCGCGATCGCCACCGAGGCCGGCCCGGTGAAGAAGGCACTGGCGCAGTGGGCCGTCGGCGTCGGCGTCGCTACCGCCCGCGCCCGCCTGGCCGGTGGCACCGGCGGACCGCTGCTGGTGGCCCAGCACAAAATCGCCGATGCGCTGGTGCTGCCGAAACTGCGCGCCACCCTCGGCATGGACGAGCTGACCGTCGCCTCCTCGGGTGCGGCCGCGATCCCGCCCGAGACCTTGGAATTCCTGCTGGGCCTGGGCTTCACGGTCAGCGAGGTGTGGGGCATGTCGGAGACCACCGGCGTGGGCACCTTCACCGAACTCGACAAACCGCGCCCGGGTTCGGTCGGCCGCGCGGCCGACGGGGTGGAGATCCGTCTCGACGCCGACGGCGAACTGCTGATCCGAGGCGGCATCGTCACCCACGGCTACCGCAAGATGCCCGAGAAGACCAGTGAGGCCATCGATGACGACGGCTGGCTGCACACCGGCGATATCGCCACCATCGACGGTGACGGCTATGTCACCATCGTCGACCGCAAGAAGGAACTGATCATCACCGAGGCGGGAAAGAACATCTCCCCCACCAATATCGAGAATTCGGCGAAGGCCGCCTCCTCACTGGTCGGCCAGATCGTGGCCATCGGCGAAGCACGCCCCTACATCGCCGCACTGGTGGTACTCGACCCCGACACCGCCGCGGTGCGCGCCAAGGCGCTCGACATTCCCGACGCCGATCTCGAGACGCTGGCCGCACATCCGCAGATCGTCGACGAGATCCGGGCCGCCATCGGCGCCGGCAACGCCAAACTCGCCCGCGTCGAGCAGATCAAACGCTTCCGCATCCTCGCGCGGGCCTGGGAGCCCGGCGGCATCGAGCTCACCCCCACGCTGAAGCTCAAGCGTTCCCCCATCGCCGCCGAATACGCCGCCGATATCGCCGACCTCTACACCGACCCGGCGCCCCGGGGCGTGCACAACATGTGACCGGCCGATCCGGGCGGGTACACCACCGTTTCCCTGCCGGGCGGGCGGTCTCCGATGGCATCGGAGACCACCCGCCCGGTATGCCGGGTTACTTCTGTTCGTAGGTGCCGACCAGCGTGGCCCGCGCGATGGCGTGCGAGAACAGGTTGAAACCCAGGAACGCGGGCGTCGCGTCCGCCCCTACACCCAGCGATTCGACATCCACGGCATGGACGACCACGTAGTAGCGGTGGTAACCGTGTCCCGGCGGCGGGCCCGCACCGACGAATCCGGCGAATCCGCCGTCGTTGCGCAACTGGACCGCGCCGGTGGGCAGCGCGCCACCCTCACTGCCCTCACCGGCACTGCCGGCACCGGATTCCAGCGAAGTCACCGACGCCGGGATATCGGCGACGGCCCAGTGCCAGAAACCCGAGCCGGTCGGTGCGTCGGGGTCGTAGACGGTGACCGCGAAACTCTTGGTCTCGGCGGGGAATCCGCTCCAGGACAACTGCGGGGAGATATCCTTGCCGCCCGCGCCGAACACGCCGCTGACCTGTTCGTTACCCAGCGGCTGTCCGTCGGTGACGTCGGTGGAGGTGAGGGTGAACTCGGGCAGCCGCGGCAACGCCGCATACGGATTGTAGGAATAGTCGGGCACGAGAACCGTCCTTTCGGCTTGTCGAGCGAATCGTCAGCTGTGCAACAGGAAATGCTCCATCACACGAGCGCCGAACTCGAGCGCCGGCACCGGCACCCGTTCGTCGACACCGTGGAACAGAGCCGAGAAATCCAGCTCCGGCGGCAATCGCAGCGGCGCGAAACCGAAACAGCGAATACCCAAGCGCGCGAACGCCTTCGCATCGGTACCACCGGAAAGCATGTACGGCACGGTGCGGCCGTCGGGATCGTGGGCGAGGATCGCGTCGTTCATCGCATCGACCAGATGACCGTCGAATGTGGTTTCGTAGGAATCGAGTTTGGTGATCCACTCCCGCTCCACATCGGGACCGATGAGCTCGTCCACCTCACGTTCGAAGGCGGCCTGACGGCCCGGTACCACGCGGCAGTCCACAGTGGCCTCGGCGGTCTGCGGGATCACATTGGCCTTGTATCCGGCGCGCAGCATCGTCGGATTCGCGGTATCGCGCAGGGTGGCGCCGATGATGCGCGAGATGGTGCCCAGTTTGGCGAGCTGGCCCTCGATATCCGGACTGTCGGGATCGAATTCGATCCCGGTCTCCTCACTCACCGCGGCCAGGAATTCGGCCACCGAATCCGACAGCACCAGGGGGAAGGTGTGCTTACCGAGCCGGGCCACCGCCTCGGCGAGAATGGTCACCGCGTTGTCGTCGTGCAGGAACGAGCCGTGCCCGGCACGGGCCTTGGCGCGCAACCGCATCCAGCCCAGGCCCTTCTCCGCGGTCTCCACCAGATACAGCCGCCGCTCGGTACCGTCGCGGCGCGGCACCGTCAGCGAGAAGCCACCGACCTCACCGACCGCCTCGGTCACCCCGTCGAACAGATCCGGCCGGTTGTCGGCCAGCCACTGCGACCCCCATTTGCCGCCGTTCTCCTCGTCGGCGAGGAAGGCGAACACCAGATCGCGTGGCGGCACCGTGCCCTCGATCTTGAACTGGCGCGCCACCGCCAGCATCATCCCGACCATATCCTTCATATCGATCGCGCCACGGCCCCACACGTAGCCGTCGCGGACCGCACCGGAGAACGGATGCACACTCCAGTCGGCGGCCTCGGCGGGGACCACGTCCAGATGTCCGTGGATCATCAACGCGCCGCGGCTGGGATCGGCACCGGGCAGCCGGGCGAAGACATTGCCGCGCCCGGGCGCACCCGACTCGACGTACTCGGTGGTGTACCCGGCCTGCTGCAGCTGATCGGCCACCCACTGCGCGCATTCGCGTTCACCCTTGGTGGTTTCCAGCACTCCGGTGTTGGAGGTGTCGAAGCGGATCAACGTGCTGACCAATTCCACCACTTCGGATTCCGCGCGGGAGCGCGACGGGCGGGATTCACCGGTAGCTGTCACGCCCCTTTCCTACCACGCGCCACGAACCGGTGAATCCCGCCCGACCCCCTCGGGCGCGCGAAACCACGCGCTGACCGGGCCTGGGCACACCTCGCGCCGGCAGCCGTGCTGCCCGGCCACGCCCGCCGGGCCCGGATCGCGTTGCGATCTCGCTGATCGAATCCCGGCCGGGACGAGCAGGTTCTTCGCATATCGGGCGCGCGGATATCGGTGCCGGCACATATCATTCCGGCATGCGCCGTCGTAGGTGGCTGATAGCCGCGGTGTGCTCGGTGGTCATGATCACCTGCGGCTGCGTCGGCGCCGTGGAACGCGACACCTTCGAACAGCAGATCCGTGCCCGCGGCGGCGGACTGGTCGGCGCCCTGCCCGCCGCCGCGTTCCAGGCCCTGCGAAACCGGCTGGGCACCAGCGATATTCAGGCCGATGTGCTGCTGCTGGCCGCGCCGGACTCGACACGGTTCCGGCTCGTACTGGCCGATCAGCCGGCTTCGGTGACTCGATTCCTCGCCGACCGCGACGGCTCGGGCGCGCGCGAACCGGCCGTACACCTACGCATCCGATCTCCGCAGCGCCCCCACGAACTCGACGACTACACCTACCTGCTCGGCGCATTGAGCCCACCGCGACCGGTACGCGTGTCGGCCTTCGACGACCTCGACGGCGAATGCTTCACCCTCGGCGAGGTACCCGGCCTCACCCGGCTCGAATCAATCGTCGACACCGCCCGCGCCCGCAGCGCCCTTCCCGACGGCACCGTCCCGGTGATCGTGGTGGCCAGATTCGGCCACGACATCCGGATCGTCGCCGACGTCTTCTCCCCGCGCTCGGACATGATCGCCGAATTCGACTCCGCCGGTGAGTTTCTCCGGATCCGGCAGGTGTGACCGATGGCCAGACCACTCACCTCCGCGCTCGCCACCGGTGTCGGCGCCGGAACACTCGTCAGCTTCGTATCGCCGCTGGCGATCTGGCCCGGCGAGGCCCGCCTCACCGCGCCGCTGTTCTGTTCGCCCGCCCATCCGGACCCGATGGTGGTGTCGGACACCTTCCACGATTCCGACGGAACGTCGGTGAACTACACGCTTTACTGCGTGAGCGCACGCGGCGCGCTCACCGACGAAGGATTCGTCCTGCCGTTCCTGGTGATGTTCGCGGCGCATATCGTCGTGATCACCACCGTGGTGTACCTCTCGTTACTGTGGGCGCGCCGCCGGTCCGCCCCCGCGGAGGCCGAGACCGACGTCGTGGAGTACTGACACCGGCCGTGTACGGCAGGCCCGCCGACGTCTCACCGGGGCGTGGCGACAGCGCTGGTCAGGCCGGACGTCTGTCCGGTGGGCGCCTTGCGGTCCTCTCGCCATCCGGGCGGCCCGAAGATATAGCCCAGCCGCCCGCGCCAGGTGCGAGCGTCGCGCACATCGCGCAGCATGGCCGCGAACTCGTGGTAGTTCACCTTCACGGGATTGCGGGTGTCGATGTTGTGGGTCAAGCCGTAGCGAATCGGCTCGGATTCGGCGGCGAAACTGCCGAACAGCCGATCCCAGACGATCAGCACACCGCCGTAGTTGGTGTCGATATAGGGCTGATTGGCACCGTGGTGCACCCGGTGGTGAGCGGGGGTGTTGAACACGAATTCCACCGGGCCCCACAGCGTCCCGACCCGCTGCGTGTGAATCGGGAACTGGTACAGCAGGCCCAGGCTGATGAGCAGGAAGATCATCCACGCCGGCAGGCCCAGCAGCGCCGCCGGAACCCATGCCAGCCCGCGCACGGTCGAGGCGATCGGGTTCAACCACGGCAACCGGATCGCTGTCGTCAGATTGAAGTAGGTGCTCGAATGATGCACCGAATGCGCCGTCCACAACAACCGCACCCGGTGATCGGCGCGATGCGCCCAGTAATAGCAGAAATCGGTGACCACCAGGCCGAGGACCCACACCCACCAGTCCCCCGGTGACAACTGCCACGGTGTCACCGCGGCCGCGACGACGACCGCGGAGAACGGCAGCGCGTACTGCAGCAGCGGTTTGGTGACCTGCCCCAAGACGTAGGTGGCCCAGTTGGTGGCCACCTCACGGTCGTAGCGACCGGTGGGCACGCGGTCGGGGTCGCGGCGCGCGGCCCACCACTCCACGAGCATCAACACCACGAAAGCGGGCACCGCATACATCGCCAGGTGCGCGTTGTTCATCCGAACTCCCTGTCCCGATCCGATCCGGCCCGCGCCACGATTACCTCCGGCCGGCCGGCCCATGTCGACGGTAACGGCGGCGACCGGCGCGAACATCAGGCCGGCGAGGGACGAGTGGTCCCCCGCGCGAGGGACTCGCACGCCCCGCGACGCCGGTATCGTCGCCCAGGTGTTGGTGCGGCGGACAGTGAGCTCGACGCTGCGGCGGGGCACCTCCCTCGGCGACACGGCCACACCACATGCCGGGGAGCTGGTCGCGGTCCGGCGATCGCTGGTCCGCCAGTCGGTCGCGGTCGCGGTGGTCGCGGCGGCCGTGGACGCGGTCGTGTTCGCACTGTCGGGCATCTTCACCGTCGCCCCCGCATCGGCGAGCCTGGCGCTGGCCGCCATGATCGCCGTCGACCTCGCCTTCGCCGCACCGCCCAGTACCGCCGCGATCGTCGCCGTCGCCCAGGTCGCACTGCGCCTGATCGTGTCCTGGCTGCTGCACCGGCACGGGCTGACATTCCGGATCGCCGACGTCGGATTCCTCGTCGCCGGCTATCGCGCGGGTGCGTGGATGTCCGGGCGCGCATCTCTGGTCACGGTGCCGATCCTGATGTCCGGCGCGGTCGGCGCACCGCTGATCTCGCGCGGCTCGGTGACCGGCGATTGGCGGCTGCTGCTCACCGCCGCGATCTCCGGCGGCCTGGTGCCCTGGCTGGTGGGCCGCTACACCGCCGGTCGCGGCGCCTATATCGCCGAACTGGAGCAGCGGGAGCGGCTGGCCCGCCAGCAGCAGCATGCCGCGCTCGAACGCGCCCTGACCGACGAACGCGCGGCCATCGCCCGTGACCTGCACGACGTCATCACCCACCATGTCAGCGCCATCGGAATACACGCCGGAGCGGCCCGCATGGCACTGGACGGCACGACCACCGGCGAGCATCCGGCCGCACGCTCGCTGTCCGCGGTGGAGTCGGAGAGCCGCGCGGCCATGGTGGATCTGCGCCGCCAGCTCGACCTGCTGCACGGCCGCGACGATCGCGGAGATCGTCAGCCCGGAATGGCCGATATCGACGATCTCGTGGACCGGGTCCGCGCCGCCGGGCTCGAGGTATCGGTCGTGACCACCGAGACCGCACTGCCGCGTTCGCTCGACATCACGGTGTTCCGGATCGTGCAGGAACTGCTCACCAACGCACTGCGCCACGGCACCGGCACCGCCGAGCTGACCGTCGGCGCCGATACCGGCGGCGTCGTCGTCACCCAGTCCAATCCGGTTGCCTTACAAGATATCCCGGACGTCGGATCGAATCCCGGCACCAGTGCGGCCGGACACGTGGACGACGCACCACAGCGCCCGCCCGCCGCTGTGCCGCGAGGACTCGACGGCATCCGGCGGCGCGCGGAATTGTTCGGCGGAACCGTGTCATGGGGCCGCACCGCCGCCGAGCGCTGGGAGGTCACGGTGCGCCTGCCGGGGACATCGTCGTGACCGGCCCGCTGCGGATCCTGATCGCCGATGATCACGCGGTGTTCCGGTCCGGCCTGCGCGCCGTCCTCGACGCCACCCCAGACCTGGACTGTGTCGGTGAGGTCGGTGACGGTCGCAGCGCGATCGGCGAAACCGCCCGGCTGCGCCCCGACGTCGCGATCCTCGACGTCCGGATGCCCAAACTCGACGGCCTGGCCGCCACCGAGGCCATCGTCGCCGCCGGTGGCACCCGGGTACTGGTGCTGACCACCTACGACAGCGAGGAGAGCCTGGCCCGGGCCCTGCAGGCCGGTGCCAGCGGATTCCTGTTGAAGACGTTGCCTCCGGAAGAGTTGATCGCCGCGATCCGGGTGGCGGTGCGTGGTGACGCGGTGATCGATCCGTCGATGACGCGCCGGCTCGCCCCGAAGTTCGCCGGCACCCTGGCCCCCGCGCCGCCCCCGGTCCACTCCCTCACCGCCCGCGAACAGCAGGTGCTGGCCTTGCTCGCCGACGCCCGCAGCAACAGCGAAATCGCGGCTGCCCTCGGTGTCGGGGAGGAGACGGTCAAGACCCATGTCTCCCGGATTCTGGCGAAACTGCAGGTCCGCGACCGGATCCAGGCCGTCGTCCACGCATATCGCAGCGGGTTGGTCCGCCCGGATCAGGGCCGGTAGCGCCGCGGCGACGCCTCCACCGGTGATCGAGGCCCCGGATCACGGCGGATGCGGCAGTTGCTCGGCGCCGATGCGGTCCATGCGTGCCCGGCCCCAGGCACCCAGCGGGGCCAGCGCGGAATTCAGCTCCGCTCCGAACGGAGTCAGCGAATACTCCACTCGCGGTGGCACTTCGGGGTAGACCTCGCGATGCACGATGGTGTCCTGTTCGAGTTCGCGGAGCTGCTGAATGAGCACCTTCTCCGACACTCCGGGCAGTCCCCGGCGCAATTCACCGAACCGGCGGGTGCCGTGGGTATCGAGATCCCAGAGGATCAGGGCCTTCCATTTGCCGCCGACCACATCCATCGCCGCATCGATCCCGCACAGATACGGACCTCGCCGTTCGCTCATACGCCTTCCACCTGCTCACACACCCGCCGGTAAGTACTGCACAAATTAGTAAGTACTTGGCGCGCAGGACAATACGGGCCAGGATCAGCAGTGGCGCGCCACCCGATCCGAACATCCGAAGGAGTGACCCGATATGCCCGACCAGCGAACAGTCAGCGTACTCGGCCTGGGCGCGATGGGGCGGGCGCTGGCAGGCGCCGCACTGCGCGCCGGCCACCGCGTCCCGGTGTGGAACCGCACCGCCGGCAAGGACACCGATCTCGTCACCGCAGGCGCCCGTCACACGGCGACTCCGGCGGCGGCGATCAGCGGCAGCGACCTCGTCATCGTGTGCCTGCTGGACCATGCCTCCGTGCACAGCGTGCTCGATCCGATCGCGGCCGAACTGTCGGACGTCGCGGTGGTCAACCTGACCAGCACCACCCCCGGGGAGTCACGGGAACTGGCGAGCTGGGCCCGCGCCCACGACATCGCCTTTCTCGACGGCGGCATCATGGCCGTCCCCGACATGATCGGCGGCCCCGCCGCCTCGATCCTCTACAGCGGCGACGCCGCGGCCTTCGACAGCGCACAGCAGGTCCTCGAGCTGTTCGGGTCCGCCGAATTCCTCGGCGCCGACCCCGGCCTGGCCGCGGCCCACGATTTCGCCCTGCTGGCGGCGATGTACGCCATGTTCGCGGGCTTCGCGCACGGCGCGGCGATGCTGCGCTCGGCGGGGGTCGGCGCCGCGGCATTCGCCGAACGCGCGGTTCCATGGCTGACGGCGATGACCGGCTCACTGCCGTGGCAAGCGCAGTTCATCGACAGCGGCGACTACCGCACCTCGGTGCAGAACCTGCACTTCAACAAGGCCGCCCTCGATGCGATCGTGCGGGCCGGGCGCGAGGCCGGAATAGCCGTCGACGTGCTTCGGCCGGTCAAAGCCCTGATCGACGAGCAAGTCGCCGATGGTTACGGCGAGCAGGCCTTCGCCCGGATCGTGGAGGGCCTGCGGGGCTGATCCGGTGGACGCCCGCCCGCAGGGACCGATTCGAACCGACGACCGGCAGCCCGCACCGCTGCGACCGCACGGCAAATATCCCGCATCTGGGGTGCTCGAACCCTGACGCCACCGTCGAACCGGGATTATCCTCGCGGTGTGTCGACCCATCACCGGGCCGCCGGTGATGTTCAATCGGTGCCGTTGAGGTTCCAGCGAACGAGTGAAAGGTTAGAGACATGGCACTTCCCACCATGACCGCCGAGCAACGCTCCGAAGCGCTGGCCAAGGCGGCCGCGGTCCGAAAGGCGCGGTCGGAACTGATCGAGCAGATTCGCAAGGGCTCGGTCTCGTTGGCCCAGGTGCTCGAGCGTGCCGACAAGGAGGACCTGGTCAAGAAAACGAAGGTCGCCGCGGTCATCAAGGCCCTGCCCGGTATCGGCCCCGTCAAGGCCGCCAAGCTCATGGACGAGGCCGATATTCCGGTCGATCGTCGTATCGGCGGCCTGGGTTCACGTCAGCGTGCCGCACTACTCGAGGCGTTGACGAACTAACCCTCCGGAAGGCGGCGCTCAGCAGCCCGGGACCTGCACGAACACCGGTGATTTGGACCTTGCGGATTGATCCGTTAACCTTGCTGAGCACCACCGGTCCGGGTGGCGGAATGGCAGACGCGCTAGCTTGAGGTGCTAGTGCCCTATTAACGGGCGTGGGGGTTCAAGTCCCCCTCCGGACACAGTTCGAAACGAAAGCCGTTGCAACGCAACGGCTTTCGTCATTTCTCGGGTCGGCGCGGATTCGGCCCTTCCGCCGCGAAGCCCTGCGGGGGTCGGCGAACTCCACTGATGCTCCAGGGGGCCTCAGCGCCCTACCTCCGCGGTCGAATCGCGTACCGGACAGCCGCCACTCGCCCCGAAGCGCGGGCAGGTTCCCAGGGACCCCAGCGCGGGCCGCCCCGGCGCCTACACAGGTCATGGCGTCGGCGTCGTTGCGATGCGAGCCCTGGGTAGACGACCACAGCCGCGGACACCGAACGGCGATCGGCGGTTTCCGCCCGCGTGGGACGCGATGTTGCCGATTGGTCGACCAACCGGTGGACATAGCCGCGTCGGTCGCGTCGAGTGCGGTGCCCGAGCCCACGCGGCCCCTCGTCACCCGGTGACGACCGTTCGATCAGCGCCCGCACCTGCCGGAGCTTCCGAGGACCGCGAGCGGCAGCAGGTATGGATTTCGCCCAGTGGTCCCTGAACAGATCTGCGCCGACTTCCGGATCCGGGCCTGCCTGCAGGGCACACGTCTGGATCCATCAGTGGAAACACACTGGCGCTGAACATGTTTCGCGAACAACCGATCCGACCCGCAAGGCGTCGCCACAATCCGGCGGGGAGCCTGCTCCGCACCGGATCGCGGTCCTGATCAGAAACGGCGGTTTCTCTCGGCTGTCGCAATACAACGAGGCCGTCGAACAAGCCCGCACAACTCGAACACATAACAGCGTTCGTGATACATACGTGATCTGGAATACAGAATAGCCAACTGTGAGCAGCGACACAGTTTAAGAAAGATGTGCCGGTCAGAGGTGCGAAAAGTCGGCACTAGACCGTTGGGGCAACCCCACCTCGAAGGCTCCATCGTTGCCGCCGTGATGCCCTAGCGTTATCGTATTGAAATATATTCGGCTTATCTGGTTCGAATATGTAATGCGAATCGCAATTCGTGTCTCCCAATTGAAACCGTCGCCATATTCGACCGCGCCTTCGGGCGTGAGAACCCGGTTGGCGGACTGATCGCGGCAGGACGCGCGCCCGACTCGGGTCGAGGCGCGGCACATCGCAGCGCCCGCAGCATCGCAGCAGTTCGGTCGTTCCGGGTCAAGTCATCCCCACAGCACACGGCGCAGAGGCGAGCTCGTTCCGATCCCGCCTGGCAGCGCGGTGCCGCTGCGTGCCCGAACACGGCCCAACAGTCGAGAACAGGAATCAGACCGCATGTCTTCAACACCCGCACGTCGCAAGTCGGTGACCTCGATCGCCCGCACCGCCGGCACCGTGACCCTGGCCGCCGCCGCGGTCGCGACCATCGTCACCACCGCAGGCGGTCGCGAGCCGTCTACCGCACAGGCGGCCGCGCTGGACGCGCTGTCGACTCCCGTCACCGCAACGGGCGCGCCTGGAGCAGGTCAGGCGCCCGCCCCAGCCCCCGCCCCGGCCCCGGCGCCGGCCCCCCAGCCTATTGCGGCACCAGCGGCGTTGCCCGGCGCCGATCAGGCGAATGTCACCGCATGGCTACCGCAGATCAACAGTGCGATGGCGTCAGCGGGTATCGACACACCGCAGCGCGCTGCCGCATTCCTCGCTCAGGTTGGGCAGGAAACAGCCGGTTTCGCCACCTTGACCGAGTACAGCGACGGCGACGACTACAACGGCCGGGCGGATCTCGGCAACACACAACCCGGTGACGGACCCAGATACAAGGGTCGAGGTGGACTCCAACTCACCGGCCGCCACAACTACGAGCGTGCGAGCCAGGCACTGGGTGTCGACTTCGTCAACCACCCGGAGCTGGTGGCGGATCCGAGATACGCGTTCGCCACGGCCGCGTGGTACTGGACCAGCCACAACCTCAACGCCGCCGCCGACAACGCCCACCCCCAGGACCCCGCGAGCATCGACCCCGTCTCGCAGATCATCAACGGCGGTTCCAACGGGAAAACCGTCCGGCGCGACCACTTCATCCAGGTATGCCAAGTTCTGAAGTGCCCCTGAACCTACGCATCCTCACCCTGCCGTGCCGGTATTCGCACCGCGCCGGCCGGTGATCACAGTTGGTTCAACGGTGGAATCGAAGGGCGGCCTTCGGCCCCGGTCCGGCGCGTTCGAATCCGGTCGTACTGCGGCACGGCCCGAGAACGATGACGCCGCGGCGATGGTCGACCCCTCAACACCGGATCGCGAATAGCCCTGCAGCCCTGCAGATTTCGTCGATACCCGCCCCGGGATGCACGCCGATACCCGATCGGAAGGTGCTCTCGTGCCCGATACCGCTGCCACTGCGACCCCCGAGTAGTTCCGGGTGATCCCGCGCCTCGGGCCGCAAATCCCACAGTTCGATGTGTTCAGCCGACACAATGTGGCGATGCGACCCTATGCCCGCGTACTGCCGGCGGCCGTTGTCGGGCTACTGGCCGTATTCGCTCCCCTCGCCGCACCCGTGTCGGTCTCCGGCATCTCCCACGCTCAGCCTCCCTTTCCACTGAGTGCGCAACCGGACGGAGTGCGGGCGCCGACGGCGGCACTGGCCGAAGCCAACACCGGGGTGATCGTGTGGGCCCGACAGCCGGATGCCCGTGTCCCGATCGCCAGTATCACCAAGGTCATGACCGCGATGGTCGTGCTCGAGTCCGGCGATCTCGAACGCCCGATCACGGTGCCCCAGGCGGCGGTCGACTATGCCGCCGCCAATGACGGGAGTAGCGCCGGCCTGGCTGCCGGCGAAGTGCTGACCACTCGCCAATTGCTGTACGCCATGATGCTTCCCTCCGGCTGCGACGCCGCCTATGCCCTGGCCGACGCCTACGGCCCCGGCCAGGATGGCTTCGTCGCCAAGATGAACGCCACCGCGCAGCGATTGGGACTTGTGAACACGCACTTCACCGACCCCAGCGGCCTGCCCGTCCCCGATGATTTCTCCACGTACTCCACGGCCGCGGACCTGTTGCGACTCGGCCGGAACGCGATGGGCCACCCGGTTTTCCGGGAAATCGTCAAATCACAGATCTATCACCAGCCCGCCGGTCCCGCGAACCGGGACCACGTCTGGGAAACCACCAACGGGCTGCTGCGTGAATATCCGGGCGCCACGGGAATCAAAACCGGATCCACCGACGCCGCCGGCACCTGCCTGCTGTTCGAAGCCTCCCGGGGCGGACAGCGGCTGATCGGTGTGGTCTTGAACAGCTCACCCGATGATCCCGCGGCCACGACAGCCGACGCCGAACGCATGATGGACTGGGGTTTCGTCCCGATCCTCAGCTCCCTGCCACTCGGATGAGCGAGAACCCGCCGGGGTGCCGCGCGCGAAGAGGCGACCGAACAGTCCCGGCCTCGACCGGCCCCGAGCCGACATCGAGGATGCCCACCCGCGATGTTTTTCGCTCAGCGGGCGCGGTCAGAGATCACCCGAATAGTCCTGGCTGATCCAGCGGTCGGGGCGGATGGTGAACAGGACGGAGTCGTTGCCGTCCATCTTGTCGGCGAAGGCACGGCCGTCCTCGGGGCCCAGGTAGCGGGTAGCGATACTCACCCGCGCGTCCCGGGGCGAGGGGGTAGCGGCGTCGACAACGGTGCCCTCGACGATGACGTACTGATAGGGCAGTTCTTCGCGCTGCACCGTCAGGGTTACCACGCCGGCCTCCCGGATCAGCCGGGCCTTGCGCCGCGTGGCGCCGGTATTGACGCGGATATCGCCGCCCGGTGTGTAGTCGTACCAGATCGGCGCGGTGGCGGGCGGACGCCCGTCGGTCGTGGCGACCGACAGAACGCCGATGTGCTTGCCTGCGAGGAACTCTTGACGCTCGGTTTCGGAGAAGGGTTTCGGCATGTGACGTCGAACGATGGGGGCAGGGGTGTTATTCCGGTCGGTCTCCCCGGCCGGCGCAGGGCGAGGGCGTCCGGCGGGGTGCCGGACGAGTCGAATCCCACTGGGCAAGGGCGGTACGCAAGGTCGCCACGAGCGGAAGGGGCTGATCCATCATCGGATGGTGGCCGGCCTCGGCCAATTCGACAACCGTCGCGCGACGATCGATTCCTCCGGGTCGCGACGATGTCCGAAACGCCCAGTCGCCCTATGGATTCCACGCCGCTGCGGGCTCGTGCCCCGAGCCGGCCGAATCCCTCGGCTCGTGCGGCGCCGAGAACATCGGTCACGGAGTGCACACGGACATCCGGGTATCGGGCAACGGCCTGGAATGTGGCGAGCATTGTACCTGGAATATTCAATGCCTGCTGAAGTTCAGCGGAACGCGTAGAATTTCACCAGGTCGGGACTGTTATCTGGAGCCCAATCATGATCAAGAGAAGGAATTCACACACGAAGTTCACTCGGTTGGCAGCCGCCGCCGGTATAGCGGCAGCTGCCGCCGTTCCGGTCGTCGCCGCCGCGACCCATGCGACTGCCGCGCCAACAACGACGTCCACGTCCGCAACCCAACGCGTAGACAGCCCCGGTTGGGGTCACGGCGGTGGTTGGGGCAATGGTGGTTGGGGCAATGGCGGCTGGAGTCACGGCGGCTGGGGGAACGGCGGCTGGGGGAACGGTGGTTGGGGGAACGGTGGTTGGGGGAACGGTGGTTGGGGCAATGGTGGCTGGGGATGGAACCCCGGCTGGTGGAACCCATTCCTCGGCGGCTGGGGCAGCTTCTAGTGCCGACGACCGAGCCCGGACACGCACGGCGTGCCGGGCTCGGTTGCCTCGAGTGCCGATCACGTGAAGCCGGGTTCGACCGACCCGGGCCGGAGCGGGTGACCAGATGAAGATCGTGTGTATCGGTGGCGGACCGGCCGGGTTGTATTTCGCCATTTCGATGAAGCGGCGCGACCCGGCCCACGACATCACGGTGATCGACCACCATCCGGCCGGGTCCACCTATGGCTGGGGCGTCGTGTACTGGGACGACCTGCTCGACATTCTGTATCGCAACGACCCCGACAGCGCCCAGGCGCTGCGTGCCGGTTCGGTCGTATGGCGAGAACAGGCAATCCATGTGCGAGACAGCCAGACCGCGTATTTCGGGGGCTACGGGTTCAGCATGGGCCGCGCGGCACTGCTCGACGTACTCTCCCGGCGGGCAAGCGATCTGGGCGTCGATATCCTGCACGGGCGCGAGGTCCACGATCTGTCCGGATTCGACGACGCCGACCTCATCGTCGCCTCAGACGGTGCGAACAGCCGGCTACGGCAGCTGGGCAGTCACTGTTTCGGCACATCCGTCACACTCGGCGAGAATCGATATATCTGGCTCGGCACCGACAAGGTCTTCACCCGATTCACTTTCGCCTTCGAACACACTTCGGCCGGTTGGATCTGGTTCCACGCCTACCCGTCGGTCGCCGACAGAATCAGCACCTGCATCGTCGAGTGCCAACCACGGACGTGGCACGGACTGGGATTCGATTCCCTGGACAACCTCGAGAACTTGCGGGTTCTGGAGAACATCTTCACCCACCCTCTCGGCGGTCACTCGTTGATCAGCAAGACACGAGGCGAGTTCGCAACGTGGAGCCGCTTTCCCGAGGTAACCAACAAACGTTGGTATCACGACAATGTGGTGCTGCTCGGCGACGCCGCGCACACGACGCACTTCACCATCGGTTCGGGCACCCGGCTGGCAATCGTCGACGCCGTCGTGCTCGCACAGAACCTGTACGAGCACGACCAGCTCGCCGACGCGCTGGAGAACTACGACGCGCAGCGGCGTGCCGCAATGCGCCCGATACAGGCCTCCGCCCGTACCAGCATGGTCTGGTTCGAACACGCCGACCGGTATCTCGACCGCGACGCCGTGCAGTTCGCCTATGCGATGGCGGCCCGCCACGGGATGCAAATGCCGTGGCGATATCAGCTGCACCTGCTCACGCAACTGCGCGCGGTGCGAAAGATCCGGCGTGCCATCAACTCCGGACAGCGGTGGTGGCGCGCCGCCAGACGAGGTGAACACGCGATGACACCGCGCTCGCCGCGACGTCCACTTCCCCTCCGGACACCGAGATAGACGTAATCCCTTGCCACGCGCTGGATTACGTGCCACGCGCTGGATTACGCCGTCGACTTCGAGCCTCGGCGCCGCGAGGCGTTCACCGTGCTCGACGGCGCTACCCAGGAGGATCCGATGCGCGGGCGCCACCCGCCCACGCGCGCGCACCCACCATGGTGGCCCGGCCGGACTCCACATCGGCACGCAACTCCCGCCCCAGCCCGACACACATCGCGACCAGCACCAGCACGAACGGGCACGCGACAATCATCGCCCCCCATTGCAGCGCGTCCAGCCCACCGATCACCAGCAGCGCCAACGCGACCGCGCCGACGAGCAGTCCCCACGCGACCACCAGCCACTTCTTCGGTTCATCGACACCCTTCGAGGAGAAGGTGCCGAGCACGATCGCACCCGCGTCGGCGCCACTGATGAAGAACACCCCGGCCAGAACGACCACCGCCGCACTGGTGACGGTGGACAGCGGAAACGCGTTCAGAACTTCGAAGAACGCCGCTTGGGCGCTCTGCGATGCCACCGACGCGATATCGCGCTTACCGGTCAACTGCAGATCCAACGTGGCGCCACCGAGAATGGCGAACCACACGATCGTGGCGAGACTCGGCGCGATCAACACTCCGAAGACGTACTCGCGAATCGTGCGGCCCCGGGAAATCTTCGCCAGAAAACTTCCGACATAGGGCGCCCACGAGATCCCCCACGCCCACAAGAAGATGGTCCAGTCCTGCATCCACCGACCATCCGCGAAGGCCCCGGTCTGGAACGACATCGGCACGAAATTGAACAGGTAGCCGCCCAACGCTTCCGACAGCAGATCGAGAATGAACCGAAACGGCCCGATCACCAGGACGAACAGCGCGAGCGCGATGGCGATCAGAGTGTTCAGATCGGCCAGTCGCTTGATGCCCTTGTCCACACCCGCGACCGCCGACACGATGAATCCCGCGGTGAGCAACCCGACAACCACGGTCAGGACCAGCGTAGAACTGTGGATGCTCGAAATGAATCCGAGCCCGGCGATGATCTGCAGCGTGCCGAGCCCGAGCGTCACCGCGTTACCGACGGTCGTGGTCATGACGACCCAGGTGTCGATGCCTCGCCCGATCGGCCCCTCCGAACGCCTACCCAGTAGTGGCCGCAACGTGGCGCTCACCAGTGAGGGCCGTCCTCTGCCGATCGTCGTATAGGCGAATGCGAGACCGGCGACACCGAAGAACGCCCACGGATGCAACGCCCAATGGAAGATCGAATACTGCATACCGACCACCGCCGCCTGATCGGTGCGAGGCGCGGGCCCGCCCGGTGGCGGCTGCGCCCACAACGTCACCGGTTCGTACGCACCGTAGAAGATCAGGCCGATACCCACGCCGAGTGCGAACATCATCGCGATCCAGGAGAACGTCGAGTAGGCCGGCTTCTCCTCGCGGCCACCGAGTTTCACCCGCCCGTATCTGCTGAACGCGAGATACAGGATGAAGAAAACGAAACCGGCCGTCGACAATACGAACACCCAGCCGAACTCTCTCGAGATATCCGCGTAGACCTGTTCGGCCACCATCTCCATCCGGTCCGGGAACACGACCCCGAGCACCAGGAACGCCAGCGTCACAGTGGCGGCGACCAGCGTGACCGGCATGTCGATTCCGGCGCGCCAACTCGTCTTTTCGTGATCCTTCGACCGCGGCGCCGGCAGCCCGGTCGGCGGCCGCTCCAACGGCTCCTCCGGCAATTCCTCTGAAGGTTCCTCAGCGGTCTTCATGTCATCGCCGGAATCGGCCACCCCTGCTCCCCCTCCACCGACAACGTTGACACCCACCATGATCCACCCGGTGACGGCGGTTGTACGGGCATTCACACGATCACAACATAGGCACCGGGCGCAGATGGGCAATCGAGAACAGCCGCCGCTCCGGCGCGAGCCCCGGCCCGCATCGGATCACCACGCGTCACCCGAACCGCACCCGCGTCGAAATTACGTTGTCCACCACACGGTTCGGATTCCGCGACCGACCGACCGGCGCAGGTCAGGGCAGAACCTGAGGCACCACACCCGGGTTCGCCGCACCGACCAGAGCACCGATCGCGGCGCCGAGCAGTGAACCGGCGGAACCGGTCGCCGAGCCCGTCGCCACACCCACAGCCGAACCGACCGCCGAACCGACCGAAGCACCCGCGGACGAACCGTTCAGCACCGGGTCGGGAATCAGGGCATCAGGATTGGTGGCCGTGTCCTGACTTTGCAGCGGAATACCGGCGACCGGACCCGCCGCCGACCCGGGACCAGCGGCGGCGCCCCCGGCGAAAACGGCCGTCGCGGCCAGCGGCAGCGCCACAACCGCCACCACACGCCTCGTCGCCAACAGAATGTCTCGAGGCATTTCCCCGCCCTTTCCACCCACCGGCACAACCGAAGCCACACCGAGCGGCGCCGCACCCCGCTGCGCAGGAGCACCGGACCTCAACGGCCACCGCGCTAGATCCAACGATACTGTGGGACAGTCGATCTCATCGCCCATCGACATAACATGTCGGCGTAGAGGAGATCACGGCGCGGCCACCACCAGGACAGCCACAGATCAGCGAAGCCCGGCGAACAGATCCGTTTCGCGCTCGGGCGCGCCCTGCACACGGTTGAAATGACGCACGAAGCTCTCGGTCCCGAAGATCATCTGCTGCAGATCGGCGGGCATCCGCAGAAACGGCACACTATCGCCCTGGCTGCCGTGCGCTTCGAGCGCCTTGACCTTGCGCTGGGCGAAACCCGCCACGTCCACCACCGTGGTGATCAACTCCATCGGCGTACCGAAGTCCTGCGGAGGCTCGACATCGATCAGGCCCCGCTCCCGCAGCGCCGTGAACATCTCAGAGGAGCTTTCGCGCGGAATCGCCGTGTAGTACAGCTTGTCCGGAATATCGGTCGCGGCGGCCGCCGCCCGCGCCACCCGATTGGCCTGAATGTGGTCCGGATGGCCGTAGTTGCCGTTCTCGTCGTAGGTGACCACCACCTGGGGGCGGTAGCGCCGCATCAGCTCCGCCACTCGCGCGGCCGCCTGCTTGACGGGAATGTTGCGAAAGGCCTCCGGATCCTGGTTGCCATCCCAGCCGTCCATCCCCGAATCGCGATAACCGAGCAACTCGACATGCTCGATATCCAGCAGTGCCGCCGACTCCCGCAGTTCGGAGAGTCGTTGCGCCCGTACCGCACTCGCGTCGTGGCCGGGCCGGCCGGGCTTGATCCCGCCGGGCGCGTCACCCTGCTCGCCATTGGTGCAGGTCACCAGAACCGTCCGGATACCGTCGGCGGCACACCGCGCGAGCACCCCACCGGTGCTGATGACCTCGTCGTCGGGATGGGCGTGTACCGCCATGATCGTCAGTTGCTCGGCCATGAGTCCCTGTCTGTCTGCTCGGCGCTGCGTTGCTGCCACTCTACGAATCAACACCGACACCCGGACCGCTGATTCCACCCGCTCCCCCACCGACGTCCACACCAACGGCCCCACACCGGACTCAGCGCCCGGACTTCGACCGCTCACCACCGGCGTTGCGGGCCGTACCGCGGTGCGCGGGCACAGTGGTCGGATCCTCCGGCCAGGCGTGTTTCGGGTAACGACCGCGCAGATCGGCACGGACCCGCGCCCAGCCGGTACGCCAGAACGAAGCCAGATCCGCGGTCACCGCCACCGGACGCCGGGCGGGCGAGAGCAGGTGCAGCACGATCGGCACCCGACCGCCGGCCAGCCGCGGCGCCTCCGCCCACCCCAGCACCTCCTGCACCTTCACCGCGAGCACCGGCGAGTCGGCCGAATAATCGACACGCACCCGGCTACCGGAAGGAACCACGAGCCGTTCCGGCGCCAGATCGTCCATTGCGACCGCATCCGGCCACGGCAACACCCGGCGCAACGCCTGCCCCGCATCGATACGTTCGACATCGGCGCGACGACGGGCAGCGTCGAGTTCGGGACCGAGCCAGGTGTCGGCGACGGCGAGCAGCGATTCGTCGTCGACCGGCGGCCACGGGGCACCGAGGCTGCGATGCAGGAAGTCCAGCCGCTGACGCAGACCGATCGCCTCCGCATCCCACGACAGCAGACCCAACCCCACTGAGGTCAGCCCGCGCCGGACCGCAGCCCCCAGCAGCCCGCGATCGGGATCTCGAATGGTCCGCTCCGCCAGGACGATCGCACCCAACCGCTCGATCCGACGCGCGACCACGTCACCGTCGATCCAATCGACCTCCTCGGCGGTGCTCAGCAGGTTCGACGCGGCCCGGCGAGCCAGCTGCTCATCCGCGACCGCGGCCAACCGGACATACCCCTCGGAACGCCCCGGATCACGCGTCGCGACACCGACAGCCAGCCACTGCCCGTCACCGACTCCAAAACCGGGCGGCACCGTCACCGCGGTGCCGCCGGCCATCAGAAAGCTCGCCGAATCCCGGCCCCGCCGCCGCGCCAGCCGCTCCGGATGAGCCAGCGCGACAACGAAAGCCGGATCATCGACCCCCTCCGGCCCGTCGACCAACCGCGTCAGTCGCTCGACCTCCCGCAACCAGCGCGGCGGCCGCTCCCGCCGCAGCACCCGCAGACCCGCCACCAGATCGACCCCCGAGATATGAGAATCGTCGTCGAGGACGGTGACCACCTCCGCCGCCGCCCGCGCACCCACCACGACCGCACCGTCGAGCAACGCGCGTGCCAGCCGCGGATGCAGCCCGATCCGAGCCATCCGCCGGCCACGCTCGGTCACCACACCGTCCTCGTCCGTGGCACCCAACGCGCGCAACACATCCCGTCCCGCACGCAAACCACCCGGCGGCGGAGCATCCCACCAATTCAGGCCGTTCCCGTCCGCGGTGCCCCAACACGCCAGCTCCAACGCCAACCGGGTCAGATCCGCCGTCCGAATCTCCGGCTCCGGATACGCGGGCAGCGTGGCGTGCTCGTACTCCGGCCAGCATCGCCACACCCGTCCCGCGGCCTCACGCCCGGCCCGGCCGGCCCGTTGCTCGGCCACCGCGGCCGACACCCGCACCGTCGCCAGCCCCGACAATCCGCGCGCCCGATCGATACGCGGAACCCGCGCCAATCCCGAGTCCACCACCGCCCGCACACCCGGCACCGTCAGGCTGGACTCCGCCACCGCCGTGGACAACACCACCCGCCGATGGGCACCGGGCCGCAGCGCCGCATCCTGCCGCGCGGCCGAGAGCCTGCCGTGCAACGCCACCACATCCACGCCGTCCAGGTCCGCCAGCAGAGCTGTCGTTCGCTGGATTTCGGCCACGCCCGGTAAGAACACGAGAACATCGCCCTCGCTGTCCGCGAGCGCCGCACGCGTCGCACGCGCGACCTGCGCTTCGATCCGCTCCCGCGGCAACGACGGCAGATACGTCGCCTCCACCGGATAGCTCCGGCCCCGCACTCGCACCACCGGCGCCGGGCCGTCCCCGCCCAGCAACGCCGCCAGGCGGTCCGCCGCGACGGTCGCCGACGTGGCCAGTACCCGCAGATCCGGCCGCAACCCGGCCCGGGCGTCCAATAACAACGCCAGGAGCAGATCCGCGTCCAGATGCCGCTCGTGACATTCGTCCAACAGCACCACATCGACCCCCGCCAATTCGGGATCGTCCTGCAATCGCCGCACCAGCAGACCGGATGTCACGACCTCGACCCGCGTCCGCCGCCCCACTCGCCGATCGCCCCGGACCGAATAACCGACCGTTTCGCCCACCTGCTCGCCCAGCAGTGCCGCCATCCGCCCCGCGGCGGCCCGAGCCGCCAGCCGGCGCGGCTCGGCCACCAGCACCCGACCCGAAAAACCGGCCGCGAGCGCCGGCGGCACCAGCGTCGTCTTCCCGGTTCCCGGCGGCGCGACCAGCACAGCGGTACCGCTGTCGATCAGCGTGGCGACCAGGCGATCGAGAACGCCGCGAACCGGCAGATCGGGAAGTTCGGGAAGTTTCATCACCGACCAGTCTGAGGCCTCGACGGCGACCGTCGACGCCGGGCTCGTCGATCCACCTCGAAACCGCGCGAACACCCACCGCGCACCCGCCGACCGAGTTTACCGAGACCCTGCCGTGGGGTAATCGGCGCCGAAGCCCCCAGAGAGGAAACAATCGTCGTGCGAATGCTTCTGCGTCCGTTGGTTCTCGGCGCACTGACCGCATCGGCCCTGCTCCCGTTCGCGGTATCGGCCGGCGCCCAGACCGCCGGTGATTTCGAGGACACCCGGGTGGAGGTGTCGCCCGGATGCGCCGGCACGGTCCGGACCGAGGTATCCGTCGCCCCCCTGCCGACCAACGCCGAAGGCGTCGCGGTGGCGGTGATGTTCCGGGCCGATCGCCAGGACCCCGCCTGCGCGACGACCGCGACCATGACATGGCGAAACGTCGATTCCGGAGCCACCGGATCCCAAGACGTCACCGTCTCCTCCGTGCCCGAATCGATCGGCCCCTTCCCCACCGACCACGGCTACAAGCGAGCCCTGGCCGACACCGGTCCCGGCACCGTGGTCGTCACCATCACCACCAACCCCGGCGAGATCAGCGTCACCGTCTGACCCCGCCCACATGCCACGACAGGCGCCGCGACATCAGCGCGAGGCCGAAACAACCACGTCGACAAGCTCTTTCACGGCCCGAACACAGTCGTCGCGAGCGAAACCCAACCGATCCACCACGTCGCCCCCCGGTTCGTAGGCCAGCGTGTTGCCGCGCCCCTGGATGATGGAGGCATCCGGTTGCAACGGGTGCGGCTCGTCACGTTCGCCGATGACACGCCCACCGCCCGCGGCGTCGACCAGCAACTGGAAGAACTGCCGATACGACAAGTTCTGATCCCCCACCAGATATGCCGCACCCGGTTCGCCATGGCGCAGCGCGCCGCCGATCGCCTGCGCCAACGATGCCGCGGACATGTAATTGGTGCCGCCGGGCGGAGCGAAATCGGGGATGTCCGGCTCGTTCCCGGCCGCCCATGACACCATTCGACGGTAACGGCGCGCCGACGCCCCCGGCACGGCACCGATGATCGACGGCGGATTCACCGTACACACGCTGAACGATTCGTCCGCGAGCGCCCGCGCGCCGTCGTCGGCCGCCTTGCGCGCCGCGATATAGGGATTGCGCTCGGCGAGGTCGGGTCGCAGCTGATGGTAATAGCTGCCGACCTGCACGAACCGGCCCACACCGGCCCGCTTGGCCAGCTCGGCGAGGCGGGGAACACCGAGGCTCTGGGTGTTCTCCCAGAACCGCTCGGCATCGTCCTCGGCCCGCTTGTGCCGCACGTCCTGCCCCGCGGCGAACACGATCCCGTCGAACGGCGCCAACTGCTCCGGGGTGAAGGTGGGAACAATGTAATCGCCCGTGAGCAGCGCGAAACCCGCGACCGCGGAATCGTCGCCGACCGGACCACGGCCCGCGACGGTGACCTCGTCACCACAGTCGCGCAGATGCCGCGCGGCGTGCGCACCGATCATGCCGGTGCCGCCGATGATCAGGATCTTCATGAACACATACCTTTCGACAGGAGTCAGGGATTGCGGGGACGGTTGGTCCAGCCGCCGGAGCGGCGCGCGACCCAGCCGCCGGCGATATGGGTGCCACCGTCGACATGAACAGTCCCGCCGGTCACGAAACGCGACAGGTCGGAGGCGAGAAACAGCGCGACCCCGGCAACATCGCGCGGCTGTCCGGGACCACCCAGCGGCGACCAGATCGGCCACAGCGACCGGTCCTGTTCGGGAACCAGTTGCGAGTAGGGCACCTGAACCGATTCGATGAGGTCGGGAGCGATCGCGTTGACCCGGATACCGCGGGGACCCACCTCCGCCGCCAGCGACCGGGTGAACCCTGTCAACGCCGCCTTGTACCCGGAATACACGGCGTGGCCGGGAATCGCCCGATGGGCCTCGACCGTCGTGAGATTGATGATCGACCCGGCACCCCGCTCGATCATCCCCTCGAGCAGCGCCCGCGTCACCCGCAGTACGTGCGCGAAGTTGATGTCGTGCAGTTCATCCCACAGCGACGGCGAATCGGTCGCGAAGGTGTGCGGTGCTCGCAAATGGTGGCCGACATTGTTGACCAGAATGTCCGGCCGGTGCTCCGCGAGTACGGACGGGCACGGCGTCGTGCGCACATCCCAGACGACATCGGTGAGGGAACCACCCGCGGCACCGTCGAACTCGAGCACGCCGACCGGTTCGATGTCGGCGACCAGAACGTGGGCGCCGTGCGCGGCGAACGCCCGCGCCACGGCGGCACCGATCCCCGCCGCGCCACCGGTGACCACCGCGCGCCGGCCCGCCAGCATCGGACCGGGACTGAATGGGCTGAAATCGGTCATCGACGAATTACAGATCATCGGCGGCGCCGGCGACACCCATCTTCCCGGCTGGCGGAAGAATTCGTCCCCGCACACCCGCCGGCCCCGCCCATCGCGCGAGACGGCGTCGAAGCGGCGGCCGCCTACCGCCAGAGAATCGGCGGACAGTTCATCCCGACATCCGATCGCGCGTCGGTCAGTGCCTCACCCGGTGCACCGGGCGGCCGCACGAGCGAGCGCACGGTCCCGGTGTTCCTCGAATCGAGGAAGCCGCACATTTTCCAGGTCGTCGAGAAAATCGGCCAGACGTTCCCGGGCCTGCTCACCGTCAGGCCCGAAATCGTTGCGGTCGAACACGTTCCACTGACGGAGCACCGGCTGCAGGACCTCCTCCAGATGCTGGCGCAAATCGTAGATGCCGTGCTTGGCCATCAGCACGCCGTTGCGCCGGAAATTGGGCATGCCGGTTCCGGGCATACGGAAATTGCGCACGATGAGATCGATGGCCGTGATCGCCTGATCGGGCGCCAGATCCAGTGCGGCCCCGCACAGGGTCCGATAGAAGATCATGTGCAGGTTCTCGTCGGCGGCGATGCGCTGCAGCATCCGGTCCGCGATCGGATCACCACACGCGTCGGCGGTGTTGCGGTGACTGATCCGGGTCGCCAGTTCTTGAAAGGACACGTACGCCACCGAATACAGAAACCCCGGCTCATCCGTGGCGCCGACGTCGCCGGTGGCATGAAACCCGTCCGTCATGTGCCGCATCCGGTCCCGCTCCAGCGCGACCGGGTCCACACCCCGGGTGACGACGAGGTAGTCCCGGATAGCGATACTGTGCCGGGCCTCTTCGGCCGTCCACCGCCCCACCCATGTCCCCCACGCTCCGTCCTGCGCGAAATTCGCGCTGATCTCACGGTGGTAGGAAGGCAGATTGTCCTCGGTGAGCAGGTTCGTCACCAGCGCCGCTTTCGCTACCTCCGACAGCCGGGATTGCTCGGGGTCCCAATCGATTCCACCGAGCAGGGCGAAGTTCCGGCCCTCCGCCCACGGAATGTAGTCGTGCGGATGCCAGTCCTTGGCCAAACTCAGGTGCCGGTTCACTGCCGACTCGGCCACCGGTTCGAGCTCGGTGAGAATCTGCCGTTGGGTCAAGGGAACGCTCACTGCGGTGTTCACCTTTCTGCATCGTGGTCGGGGTGCCGAGGGCGAGGTCGCGATCGTGGCGGCGGTAACGCAGTTGCCCCGGCCGCTGTCGGAATCGGTGAAGAACGCGAACGGCAGACCGTCTACACGCAGCCATGCCGCACCCTCCGTCACTGACAACCCGACAGTGCCAGTAACGCGAGCCCGCCTACAGGGCCGAAAGTCCCTCTTTCTCAACCGGTCTCAGCGGCGGCGACGCCCCCGGGCGTGCCCCGAAGAGCATCGCGTTCGATCCGGCCCCTCGGCGTCTGTGCTGTTTTCGACCGCGAGGTGTGCTGTGACCGCGAGATACGGTGATCGGTCACACATGCGTAGATGCGCATATCAACGTACCAATATTGAATGCAGATCGAAGACGCGAGGCGTCGATCTGCGATGACCGAATGATGCGGGCGGCCGCATTCTCCGCCTGCGTATTTCGCTTCCTGTCTCCGGCCGGCACCCGCCGTTTCACGCACGCGCACTCCCCTGGGGGGTGACCCTCCTGCCGCATATACCCTCCCCCACCCACGGCACTGTCGGCATACACGCGCAAAGTTAGATTCATCGATGCGCATATAACTATATGCGTGGTCCGTCACCACGCGGTGGCGGACGCTCTGCTGATCGAGCTGGACGAACGCACCGGCTACCTGGACTGCTTCGCCCATGCCGGTGACAAGCAAGCCCGCAGGCCGGTTGAAACGGAATCTGATCGCGGTCCTTTGGCCTACTCCACCAACCTCGGACTGACGAACATGGCCGAAGCGTCCGGTATCTCCTATGACATCCTGACCTGGGCAGCGGAGTGGTATGTGCTACGACGATCTGCTGCGGTTGGCGTGGTCACTGAAGTCCGGGCACGCTAGGGGACTATCGGCGCACGATCCCCCGCCACCCGCGAATAAGGGCGAGTCCATTCACGCGCGCGAACGCGATCGGACACCGGCCGCTGTCGGGTTGATCGGGGTCGGCACTCCCAAGCGTTGCTCGATGGCGCTTGCCGCGGCCAGACAGAGGTCTTCCCTATACATTCGGCCGATGACCTGAACGCCCTGAGGTAGCCCGCCGATAACACCAGCCGGAACAGCTACCGCTGGAACTCCTACCAGGGTGGTGGCGGTGCACAACCGCAACGGGTTCATCATTCGCTGCTGTTCGTCTGCGTCGACCGGAACCGATGGCGGTGGCGGCAATTCGGTGTAAACCGGTCCGAGCAGTAGCGGATACCGGTCGAGAAACTGCGTCCATACACGCTGCACACCCAGCCTCGCGGCGGTCAGCTGGATGTAGCGGGGCAGGTCTGATGGTGGTTGCCGACCCATCATCAGCTCCATGTGCAGGCGGCTGGTTTTGCTCAGCAGCGGCTGCAGTGTGGGCCAGACCAAAGAGAATTCGGTGCTGATCAATCCGGAATAGACCTCCAGCGCTTCGGCCAGCGCGGGTACCTGTACTTCTTCGATCCGGTAGCCGGCATCGGTCAATGCGTCTGCCGCATCGGCCAATCCGGCGCGCACGTCGGGATGCATTCGGTCACCGTCGAGATCGGTCACAAGCCCGACTGTGACGGGACCGCTGAGCGGCGGACCGTCGGGCGGTGCCGGAACGGCCCGCGGATCCTGCGCGTCGGCACCGGACAGCACTTCGAATGCCAGGCGCAGATCCGCCACCGACCGGGCGAGTGGACCATCGACCGGGAACAGTTGCGACGCCAGTGTCGGTTCGCGACCACTGATTCGGTGGTCCGCGGCGAATCGGCCGTAGCTGGGCTTGAGTGCGGTGATCCCATTGAATGTCGCCGGATTGCGTAGGGAGCCACCAGAATCGTTGCCCAGTCCCAGTGGCGCCATGCCGGTGGCTACCGCTACACCGTCGCCACCACTTGTCCCACCCGGCGTCCGACCATGCGTATCCCACGGATTGCGCGTATCGCCGTACAGCGTGCTCGTTGTGTGCAGACCGGCAATCGTCAGATCAGGCAGGTTTGTTCGGCCGATAGCGATCGCCCCGGCTGCGCGCAACCGACGCACCGGTGGCGCATCGGCGGCGGCTACCAGGTTCCGCATGGCCGGCACACCCATCGTCGTGGCCGAGCCCGCGACATGGATGTTCTCCTTCACCGTGAACGGGACTCCTGCCAGCGGACCCACGGCTTCGCCCGCCGCGCGCCGCCGGTCGATCGTGCGTGCGGTGTCGAGGGCGCCGTCGGCCAGCACGTTCGTTACCGCGTTCACTGCCGGGTTGACCGCATCGATCCTCGCCAGATGCGCTCTGACCACCTCGACCGCGCTGATCTCGCCCGCGGCCACGGCTGCGGCGACCTGCACGGCGGTCGCCTCGTAAAGATGCTCCACAACGTAGAAATATACATAGCCGTATTCGGATACACTGTTGAATATGCATCAGCGTCTCAGCCGCGAGGAGAGCCGACGACAGACCCGGGACCGGCTGCTCGACGCCGCCGCGGAGTTGTTCGCCGAAAGGGGTGTCAACGGCACCTCGGTAGAGCAGATAGCCGAGCGCGCCGGATACTCCCGAGGAGCCTTCTACGGCAACTTCGCGGACAAGCATGAACTCACACTCGAACTCCTCACCCGACGAACGCAGCGCGAGCTCGATGAAGTCGCCGGACTCGACCACACCAGCCGGGAACCGTTGCGCGAGTTCAATCGCGCCCGTGCCCGTCACCTCGACGAATGGCTGGCGCTACGGCTCGAACTCGTACTCCATGTACTGCGTAACCCCCAACTGCGATCACGCCTAGCCGAACGCGAACTCACCGCTCGCAACGCCATCGCCACCGGAATCACCCACGAATTACCGCATCCTCCTGCCGCCCCCGCTTTCCTGGCGCTGATAGTGCACGCCCTCGAAGACGGCCTTCTGGTTCAGAAGCTACTGACCCCCAACGGGATCCCCGACGATATCGTCGTCGACGCCTACGATTTGTTGATCGCCGCGTGGGCGGCATTGGCCGAGAAGGAGTGCAAGTCAGCGCAATAACCCCAGCATTGAGCGGGATCGCGGTTCGGGCCGAAGACCATCGCCCAGGACTTTCCCCGCCAAGCAACTCATCGCGTTCTCACGGATGTCGGCGAACGCCACTGTTCTGCCGCATGCCGCCGTGGGCATGATGGGTCAGAATCCTACTGCTGGACGCCGGTGCGCCGGATCTGATCCGCTCGGCGGCACCGATACCCGATGTCGACCCGCCGGAACTGTTCGTCCGGACGCGATTCCGGGACACCCCGGATACGGCCTGCCTGCACAGCGCCGGCGGACGATTGATGGCGTCCTACAGTGTGCACGCGATGGTGCGGGGATTCCGGCCGGACGATCCCGCCGCGCGCGCACCCGCCGGCACCGTTCTCTGACGACACCGGCCGAGACAACGGAGGAACAGCATGCAACCGTCGGGATTCGCCGAATGGCCCGACTATCGCGTCGATGTGCAGCGCATCCGCAATCTGGTCCGGATCACGGCCGGTGACCGGCTGCTCGCCGAGACGACCGCGAGCCTGCTGGTCGCCGAGCAGGATCACGGGATCGTGTTCTACGTGCCCACCGCCGACGTGCGCTTCGATCAGCTCGTGCCGGACGAGTACACCTCTCGGTGCCCGTTCAAGGGGCAGGCCCGGTACTGGCGACCGAGCGACGGGACCGAGCCCGTCGCCTGGGAGTATCACGACCCCTATCCGGAAGTCGCGCTGATGCGGGACCATATCGGCTTCTATCAGGACCGTGTCCGCCTCGAGGTCGGTGTGGCGACCCCGGCGGTCAGCGGCCGCACACAGCGCGCCCGGCCCAGCAAGGCCCCGGCCGCCGGCGACTAGAAGATCGCCACCGGCGCGACCGGGGTTCCGGTCGCACCCGCGAACGGCTCGGGCATGGCCGAGAGCAGGAATTGGTAGCGACCGTCCTCGGCACAGACCCGGGAAAGATCCTCCAGGTTCCAGTTCTGTCCCTGCAGCATGCCCATCTCGACCAGATGCAGGGCATGGACCACCAGCCACAGACCGTCCACCTCGGGTGGGCAGATCTCGAAGGTGAGGGTGTCGGTCGCGACGGCGGCGACATCGCGCGCGTGGAACCATTCCGGGCAGCGCATCGACAATCCCGGTGACGGGGTACCGTAACCGTCCCGGTCACCCTCCAGATACCGCCCCATCTGCCCGGTCCGCACCAGCACCACATCCCCGGCCCGCACCCTGACCTCCGCCATCGCCTCGGCGGCGTCGAGATCTTCCGGGGACACGGCGTGATCGCCGGGCAGCCGGTCCACCCCGCGTGCCCGTGCGACATCGAGCAGCACGCCGCGGGAGACGATATGGGCCACCTTGTCGATCCCGGCGAAACGCGCACCGCGATGTGCGGTGATCGAATCGGCCGGGCGGCCGTTGTAGATGCGGCCGCTATGGGAGACATGCGGCAGGGCATCCCAGTGCGTGCCTGCCTGCAGCCCCATGGTGACCGAATCATCGCTGGTCGCAACGAAACCGGGGCCGAACAGCTCCCAGTTCACGGCAACCATGGTGTGCAGCGGATTCACCCGCCCCGGCACCAGTCCGGTCTGGACCCCACGCTGTGTCAACGGCAGGGCCAGCCCGACCCGCCGTCCCGTGCGCACCGTCGCCGCGGCGGCCCGGACCACCTCGTCGGTGATGAAATTGAGCGTCCCGATTTCGTCGTCGGCGCCCCAGCGCCCCCAGTTGTTCACACGGTCAGCGATGTCACGGAAGACAGACAGATCCGGCATACCGGCAAGTTACCGACAGTTCCGGCGGCTGCCAATCCCGGTGTGCACCGAGCGGGATTCCGGATATCGATCCGGCTTTTCATCACATCGGCACTGCGGGCGCGCCGATACCGGAATAATTGCAGTAGTCCCGGCCGGAACATCTCGCAAGCCTCTGATCATCGGGGAGCCGATATGGAAGGTTTGACCGCGAAAGAACGCCACGATCGGGCGATCCGGGCGGGTGCCCTCAGCGCGGACCTGAGCGCTCGCGACATCATCGCGGTGGCGGTGACCTGGATCGACACCAGCGGGATCGCACGTGTCAAAGCCGTACCGGTGCAACGGTTCTCGCATGCCGCGGCGTGGGGTGTGGGCGCCTCGCCGGTCTTCGACGCATTCCTGCTCGACGACTCGATCCTGACCGGGCATTTCGCCGGCGGTCCCACCGGTGATCTGCGGTTGTATCCCGATCTCGACCGCGTCACTCCGCTGGCCGCGCTACCGGGCTGGGCATGGGCTCCCGCCGACCGCTACACCCAGAGCGGCATGCCGCATCCGCGCGACGCACGGCTGCTGCTGCGCCGTCTCGTCGACGAATTCGGGGCCGACGGCGCGAGCCTGCGCACCGCGATCGAATTCGAATGGAATGTGGCGCGGCCCGATCCGCTCGATCCGGACCGGTTCCACCCGGCTACGACGGCACCCGCCTACGGGATGGCCCGGCTCAGCGAGCTGGCCGGTTATCTGCGCGATGTGCTGACCATGTTGCGAGACAGCGGTGTGGCCGTCGAGCAGATCCATCCGGAGTACGAGCTGAGCCAATTCGAACTGTCGGTCGCCGCGAGCGATCCGGTGAGTACCGCCGACACGGCCGTGCTGGTGCGGGAGGTGGTCCGGGCGACCGGGACGGCTCACGGCCTGCGCACCGTCTTCGGGCCGATGGCGACCGCCGACGCCGTAGGCAACGGCGGGCACGTGCACATGAGTGTGTGGCACCGGGGCGTCAACCAGATGTCCGGCGGCTCGGGACCGTTCGGCATGTCCGCCGCGGGTGAGGGCTTCGCCGCCGGAATCCTGCAACATCTGCCGGGACTGCTCGCCCTGGGCTGCCCCTCGGTCGCGAGCTACCTGCGTTTGCGGCCCGGCCGCTGGGCGGGCGCCTACCGATGCTGGGGGCTGGAGAACCGCGAAGCGGCTCTGCGCTACATCAGCGGAAGCGAGGGCGAACACGCTCGCGCGGCCAACGTCGAGGTGAAGGCGTTCGACGCCGCCGCGAACCCCTACCTCGCACTGGCGGGCCTGATCGCGGCCGGGCGCTCGGGGGTGCGATCGGAGGCCACGCTGCCCGACCCCGTCGCCGGCGATCCGGACCACCTGGACCCGCAGACCCGGTCGGCGCGGGGAATCGACCCGCTGCCCGGGACCCTGGCGGCGGCGGTGGCCGCCTTCGAATCCGACGACGTCCTGGCGGCCGCGTTCGGCGCCGAACTCGTCGACACCATCGCCAGCGTCCGGCGCGGTGAGATCGCGCTGTTCGCCGACGCCACCGCCGAACAGATCACCGCCGCGTCTCGCTGGCGGTATTGAGCGCGGCGCGCCGCTGCGCCCGATGGGTGAGCGCGGCGACGATCCGGTGCCAAGCCGGTGTCTCCTCCGCTATCCGGGAGAAGACCATCGGCACATGACCGGACGGGACACCGTCTCGTTCGTGCCGGATCCGCCAGCCGTCCAGATCGTCGATCAGACGATCCAGCCGTGGATCGTGGGGATCCCAGTCGACCGCCCGATCGCACGCGAGGTACAGCCGCGTCGTCTCGGCATCGTCGAAGGCGGCGTTCTTCTCCCGGAGCCGCTGCGATACGA